>NZ_JBIXGO010000009.1:0-148229 GCF_046161205.1 Sphingobacterium sp. BS-2 | reverse complement strand
CTTCGCTCAGGGTACAGCTCACCCACCGAGGATGGGAGGATTGACCAAGTTTATGGAAAAGATCCAGGATAGGGTTCGACCCCCCTTCGGCTTTGCTCAGGGTACAGCTCACCCAACAAGGATGGGAGGATGGACCAAGATTATGGTCAATTTGTCGCTGGAAAGACCCCAATACTGTAGGGGCGTATCGCATACGCCCGCAGCATACAAACCTAAATTATTATCTTCCTCTGATTAAAGAGATTCATAGATTTTCAAATTCCTGGTCGAACAATTTATACAAACCAATCCCATCGCACAGGATATCGACATTCTTTCCATTTTTTCTCCAATGGAAATGAGCCAGAGGCTAAAGGGCTTCCGCAGGAAGCTTTGATGTCTGTAGAAAACCCACAGCGTGGGTGAAATCTTTGTAGAAAACCGAATCGCCCAACGTATAACCCCCAGAAGGGGTGAAATATTTTTCTGCAAATATCCTTTAAGTTGCATAAACCAATAAAAAATAGTTTGCTCATCTTACGATTTCGATGACAACGATTTCTTAAAAAAATATAAAAAATAGATTCTTCGCTGTGCTCTGAATCCCTCTCTGAGACACTTCCAATTCTGAACGAATAGTGAAGAATCTGTACGTAAATGTCCCACAACTTGCTGTCATCGTCCATCGAAGATGGATGACCTGTTCGCCAATTCAATCATTGTTTGAATACTTCCGAGACCATTCGTTCCTCATGGTGACACTGAAAAACGAAACCTCTTATTGAGACATTGCCCCATAGACACAAAAAACTATACTTACTGACTTTGTTATTAAGGATTTAAGTTCGGATGGGGATCTAGGCGATTTCTTGGGTCTGCCTATAACCTCATTCGAGGCATATTCCGAAAATTCCCAAACTGGATAGAATATTTCTCGAATATGCCTCGAATGAGTCTCGAATAAGACTCGAATTAGGATAAGAAAATGACCTTAATCTTCTAGGTTCATGATCTCTTCAGCCAAGGCTTCCCAATCTTGTTGTAGGCCTTCTAATTTGGCTTTTTCAGAGTTGTAATTTCTGGTATGCTCCTGTAATTTTACAGCATCAGAATAGATTTCCTCTTTAGCGAGTTCGGTTTCCAATTGCTTAACCAAAGATTCTTGGCTTTCAATCTTTTCTTCTAAAGTTGATAATTCCTTATTTTTCTTCTGGATGATCCTTTTGGTATCTTCAGAAGGAGCAGCTTTTTCTTTTTTCGGTTCTTCCTTTGGTTTCTTTTCCTGTTTTGCTTCAGGTTTGATTACACGTTTGGAGTTCCACTCTTCATATTCCTGATAGGTGCCTGGGTATTCCTTGATTTCTTTGTCTTCGATAAACCAAATCTTGTTAGCCACATGCTCTAGGAAATAACGGTCGTGGGAAACCACGATCAAGGTACCCTCATATTGTTGCATGGCTTGGATCAAGATGTTCACTGAAGCCATGTCCAAGTGGTTGGTGGGCTCATCGAGTACAAGGAAGTTAGCATCTGCAGTCAAGGCTTTTGCTAAGGCCACCCTTGATTTTTCACCTCCGGAAAGGACTTTGATCTTTTTGAACACATCATCCCCAGTGAAAAGGAAACTACCTAAAATGGAACGCAGTTCGGTTTCTGTATGTTTTGGCGCAAAAGCTACCAATTCCTGTAAAATGGAGTTTTCTAAGTGCAAAGCCTCTAATTGATGCTGGGCAAAGAAGGTCTGGGAAACATTATGTCCCTTAGTACTTTTGCCTTCAAATTCAGAGTCCGCATCTGCGACGATCCGCAGTAGGGTAGATTTACCCTTACCATTGGCACCGATCAGGGCAATTTTATCACCTTTTTCAATCAGGCCATTCGTATTTTCCAAGATTTCGACGTTGGGGTATGATTTGGAAATGTTTTCCATGGTTACCACATGTCTACCCGATGGTTTGGAGAACTTAAAGCTGAAGTTCACTTCAGGGTTGTCATCATCCACCTCATCTACCTTTTCCATTCGGTCAAGGGCTTTGATACGAGATTGTACCATTTTAGCCTTACTTGCTTTCGAACGGAACCTTTCGATCAACCTTTCCTCTTGTTTGATCTTGGCCTGTTGGTTTTTATATTGGTTGCCTTGGATTTCTTCACGCAATGATTTTTCTTCCAGATAGAAGCTGTAGTTTCCAGCATAAAGGGTCAATTTTCCCTTTCTGGATTCCACAGTTTTATTGATGATCCTATCCAAGAAATAGCGGTCATGGGAAACAATCACAATGGCGCCTTCAAAACTTTGTAGGTAGGTTTCCAACCATTTGATGGAGGGTAAGTCCAAGTGGTTGGTAGGCTCATCCAGCAATAAGATGTCAGGAGCTTGCAGGAGGATCCTGGCCAGCATCACACGCATCCGCCAACCTCCAGAGAAGGTCGCCAAAGGTCTTTTTTGTTCCTCTTCCGAGAAACCTAAACCTGCTAGGATTTCATGAGCACGAAATTCGATACTGTAACCATCCAATGCCTCAAATTCAGTCTGTTTATCGCTCAGTTTATTCAGGATTTCATCCGAATAATCCGTTTCTAATTTCTTGAGCAGGTTTTCTATTTCGGTATGCAGCTGATTTTGTCTCTCAAAAGCTTCCATTGCAACATGGAGGATGCTTTTTTCCGAGTGATAGGATAGGAGGTCCTGGTTTAAATAACCTAATTTTAGGTCTTTGGCCATGGATATGGTCCCGCTGGTAGGTGCGTATTCCCCTACGATAAGTTTCAATAAAGTGGACTTTCCGGTACCGTTAGCACCGATCAGACCAGCTTTATCGCCTGGTTTAATATGCCAGTTTGCCTCATCGTACAATGCCCTAGAGCCAATTTCAAATGTTAAGTTATTTATAGATATCATTTCGGGTGCAAAAGTAATGAATATTTCTGCATCTTTGGCTACCTTTGCACTCATGTATAAGCTAGTTAAACCATTTTTCTTCTCGATGAACCCTGAACAAGCGCATCATAATGTGACTTCAGGCTTGAAATTTTTTAATAAAGTATGGGGTTCAAAAGCATTGTTGAAATCCTTGTATTGTGTAGAAGATCCGAGGTTAGAAACCAAGGTCTTTGGCTTAACCTTTAAGAATCCTGTAGGATTGGCTGCAGGTTTCGATAAGAATGCAGAATACATCGAGGATATGGCTAGACTAGGATTTGGCTTTATTGAAATCGGTACCGTTACTCCAAAGCCGCAGCCGGGAAATGATAAACCTAGGATGTTCAGGTTGGTGGATGATCATGCCTTGATCAACCGTATGGGATTCAATAATAAAGGCGCTGATGTAGCGGCTGGAAAATTGAAATTCCTGAAGGAAAGAAATGGCGTTTTGATCGGCGGAAATATTGGTAAAAATAAGGTTACACCAAACGAAGAAGCTGTAAATGACTATATCTATTGCTTCAAATCTTTGTTTGACTATGTTGATTATTTTGTAGTGAACGTAAGTTCACCGAACACACCGGGCTTACGTGATCTTCAGGAAAAAGGGCCGCTTATGCATATCCTGAATACATTGCAGCAATTGAACTTGGAAAAGGCCAACCCAAAGCCTATCCTTTTAAAGATTGCGCCTGATTTGACTTTCACCCAATTGGATGATATCGTAGAGATCGTAATGGAAACCAAGATCGCTGGAGTGATCGCAACAAATACCACCATCGCGAGAGAAGGGTTGCAGAGTCACCGCATGTTGGTGCAAGAACCAGGAGGCGTCAGTGGAAAACCATTGACCCGTCGTTCTACCGAGGTGATCAAATATCTAGCTGATAAATCCAATAAAGCTTTCCCGATTATTGGGGTAGGAGGAATCCATTCTGCAGAGGATGCTATTGAGAAATTGAATGCCGGAGCGAGTTTGGTTCAGGTATATACCGGTTTTATCTATGAAGGACCTTCTTTGGTGGCGGATATCTGTAAAGGGATCTTGAAAGAGAGAAGTAAGAATTCTTAATGGAGATAGGCTTCCCCTCGACTCCCCTTCGACTCCCCTTCGGCTCCGCTCAGGGTTCCGCTCGGGGTACGGCTCAGGGTACCGGATAGTCCAATATTATGGTCAATTTGTCGCTGGAAAGGCCCCGATACTGTAGGGGCGAATCGCATTCGCCCGCTTTATGCAGGATTCATTTTTTGATTTCCCTAAAATTTCATATTACTTACAGGTCCACAATCGAAGATTGTGGATGACAATGCTCAAAATAATAAACTGTACAGATTCTTCATTCCATTCAGAATTCAAAACTTGCTATAGGGGGCTCTGAGTACAACGAAGAAATCCTTGTTATCCCAATTAAATTCTGAACGAAAAGTGAAGAATCTGTACGGGTCGCTTTTAAAATACCCTGTCATCCTAAATCGAAGATTTAGGAACTTTACGCCAATTCAATTATGGTTTGTAAGGCTCCGAGAACCTTCGGGAAACCCTCAGGTTGACACTAGAAAAGGAGTTTTTATTTAGATATACTGCCCTAGAAGGGCAGAATTATTTTAGAATTGGTATTGAACTATAAAGGGTTAATGCAAAAACGATGTTCGATTAATCGAACATCGTTTTTGCGCGACCTCCAGGCTAACGTGCCATGCTAGCTAAAATAATGGAACCCCAAAAGGGGTTATTCGGTTTACAATCTGATTTTCTACAAGGTGTCACCCCACTGGGGGTTTGCTAAAAACACAAACATCCATCCTTCCGAAGGAAGCACTTTAGCCCCCGGCTCATTTCCAGTGGCGGAAAAATGGATAGAATGCCGTCGACTTGTGCGATGGGATTGGCCTTGGAATGCTTTCAGAAGATCATCCCAATAAAAGGGATGATCTTCTGAAAGATATTCCCGACAACAAGGCATTCTATTCATGTGCGAGGGATTGTGCGAAAAGCCACCTTAAATGGGCCGAAGCCGTTACGGATTCGAGTTGTTTTTGGTATCCGTGAGCTCCTTCGTCGGTTTGGTACTTTTGGGCTTCAAAAGTAACAATGAATCTAAATTTTGTTTTTGTGCCTTCCACTTTGCTGTCATCACCTACCAATAAATTTAGCTCAAATTTTTCCTTCTTAGGTTGACACTGGAAAAGGAATTTTTTGAGAAATACTACCCTAGAAGGGTAGAAATAAATAGAGCCGGTTTTTTCAAACCGGCTCTATACAATATTTACAACCTCAATATTATTGAGTTACTTTTTTCAAGATATAATGGTCTTTCAATGGGCCATCGATAGGTTTACCATCTTGATCTAGGGAGAACAATTGGTTCTCGCCAACTTTTAGTTTCATGTTCACTTCTTTACCTACCAAATGAACGGAACTACCGTTATCATGCCACATAAATTTACCGGTATCTTCGATTTTGGTATCTCTTTCTTGGTATTCACCTTCGTATGTAAAGGTTTCATCAGAGTTTAAGGTAACTGTTGTTTTGATTCCAGGACAATCAGCACATGGGAATACACCGGAATAGGTTCCTGCCCAGTCAAGTGAATTTTGGGAGGTGTGGGTGGTATCAACGGCATTGGTATCTGAGATTACCGTCTCGCTTGAATCTTTAGATTCCAATTGTTTGTTTGCATTGGAGGTACAAGCACCGAAGGTCAATATTGCTGCGGTTCCAGCAAGTATGCATAGTTGTTTCATATAGTATAAATTTTATATTCAAAAATACCCAAAAACTGCGCCAAAAGCTATCCTTTTGCGGATTTTTGTAATAAAAAATTTCTTTATAAAAAACTTCAGCTATAAACCCTTAGAGTCTATAGCTGAAAATTAATTATTAACAAAATACTAATATTGATCGATAAAATATTTTAATAAATCAGTGGTAGTTACTATCCCAACTAGATCTTCGCCGTCCACGACTGGAATAGAATGGAAAGAAACTTGAGAAAGGGTTTCAGTCACTTCCTTTATGGTGGCTTCTGGATCTACCGTCAAAGGTGATTTAGCCATTAACTGAGGAATGCTATACATATCATACACGATCGTTTCGATATCGTCCTCTTCGTTTACATCGGCATAGCTTATTTTCAATAAATCAGAATAACTGACTACACCTACTAATTTCTTGCCTTCTACAATAGGTAAGTGGCGGATATTATGTTTCTTGAATAATTTCTCAGCCTCATATAAGCTATCCTTTGGAGTTAAGGTAATCAACTCGCTTGTCATAATCTGCGATACTGGAACTCTTTGTTTCATGATATTTGATTTTAATGGTTTTCCTTAATGTTATACCCAAATATCAGTTTCGTATCGCATTTAAAACAGGAGATTAATTACCTTAATAAATGATCATGAGCGCGCTAATTCTGTACTTTTTTTCGTATCTTAATAGTTGGCTCTTTTTTCAGGGAAATGACTACCATGTAATGTTTCTGTAGGCAGCATCCCAGAAATTAAATTCCAACCTACTTGCTGCAATAAATGCCTCTAACATTGCTTTACGACCCTTTTCGGTGCTGTTCTCAGCCATATCATTACTATATTGAAGGGCTTTTTTCACCCCTTCGGCAAACTCTTCGCCACTATAGGTTTCTATCCAATTCTTATAAGGATTATTTTCCGTGTTTTGATTTTGATAGATATGGTCACCAACTTCTTTGTAGATCCAAAAGCACGGCAGGATTGCGGCTGTGGCTACTTCAATCGGATCATAGGCCACGGTACTCTTTAAGAAATGTATATAATGGTGGCATACCGGTTCAATCGTGATTTCTTGATTAGGTTCAAGGTTGAATTGCTTGAAATAGGCTTCATGTAAAGCTCTTTCCACGATCAGGGCATTCTTGCCAAATTCAAAGAAGTCCAAGGCCATTTCATTATCTGCTGCCTTGGAACCGAGTGCGGCTAAGGCCCGACCATAATGCTCGAGGTATTTGGCATCTTGAAGCATGTAGAATTGGAACTTTTCTAAAGGAAGGGTTCCGTTTTTCAATTCTTCAATAAAAGGCATTTTCAATATTTCTTGATAGATGGGTTGGATAGCTTCCCAAGCTTGATCAGTCCAGTTCATATTTAATAAGTCTTTGCGGGTTAAAAAAGTGATTCAATGGTCCATTCCCTTTTCCAATCACTAAGTCTTTGCTGCCTTTAATGGCACTGTTGATGTACATCAGTGCATTTTCCGTGGATTGTTCCAAATGATAGCCACGGGCGAGGAAAGAGGCGATTGCCGAAGAAAGGGAGCAACCAGAACCATGTGTGTTTTTGGTTTGGACGCGTCTTGATTCGAAGTATTGCGCTGCTTGATTTTTCTGGATCAATATGCTGGTGAGTATATCGCTTTGAAGATGACCACCTTTTAATAAGGCCGCATTACAGCCAAGACTTAGGATCTCATCGGCGACTTCCTCCATAGCATGAACAGTGCTGATTTCTCGACCGACCAATACGGATACTTCATCTAAATTGGGGGTGATAATTTGGGCTAGGGGAAACAAAAGTTCCTTAATGGCCGCAATAGTTTCTTCTTGGATCAGGCGATGCCCGCTGGTGGAAACCATGACAGGATCAAAGACGATACTGCCTTTATAATACTTTAGGAAATCGGAAATCGTTTCCACTAATTTGCTGTTATGTACCATTCCGATTTTGATACTATCCGGATAGATATCTTCAAAGAGGCAATCCAATTGCTCTTTTACAGCCTCCACAGGGATATCGAAGATGTTTTTGACGCCTTGGGTGTTTTGCACCGGCAAAGCCGTCAAGACATTCATGGCATAGCAACCTAGGGATGATATCGTTTTGGTATCGGCTTGGATGCCTGCTCCGCCACTTCCATCAAATCCGGCAATACTGAGAACGGTGGGTACTTTATATTTCTTGTTTTCTTTCATTTTAATAATCCTTTCAAATCTTCTGCTGCTTTTCTAGGGTCTGTACTGCTACAAATTGCAGACACGACTGCAACAGAATCTGCTCCGGCTTCAAATGCCTGTCTGGCATTGCTTGGGTTCATTCCACCAATGGCGATCAGTGGTTTGTCGGTCAAGCCTTTTATTTCCTTGATTCCTTCAAATCCCCAAGTGGTTACCGTATTGGTCTTCGTAGCTGTTTTGAAAATAGGGCTCAGACCTAAATGATGGGTTGCATTCATTTGAGGGCTTTCCAGTTGGTTCTTGTATTCCAAAGACCAACCGATTTTCAGTTGATTCCCATATTTTTCGACAATGGCTAAAGGTTGTGTGTCAGAGAGCCCGACATGGACTCCCCATGCTTGGATTTCAACTGCAATGTCTTGAGCATCATTGATGATCAATGGAACTTGATAGTGATCTGTAATTTTCTTCAATGCCCTGGCCTTTTTTAGGTAAGCTGCATGGGAGAGGTTCTTTTCACGTAATTGAATGATATCCACACCGCCTAATATGGCTTCTTCAGCTACTTGTAGCCAATCCATGTTAACACAATCTTTTTCTGAAATCACCAAATAGAGGGGGTAGGGGAAATCAGGATGGATTGGCATATCTTTTTATTTTTAGATTACCCAAGATCTGTTCTTTAGCGAGATTGAATAGGATATCATAAAAATTAAGTTGTAGACTTCCTGGCCCTTTCGAGATTTTGGCGGCCAATTCGCCGGCAAGACTTGTGATAGCCACCCCGGCTACAGCTTCTTGGTAGGGGTGCTTCGCTAAGCCAATAAATGCCCCAGTAATGGCAGAAGCTGTACAGCCCATTCCAGTCACTTTGGTCATTACAGAGGTTCCGTTTTTGATTTCAGTGATCTCATTCTCGGAAATAACATAATCTGTAGCACCAGAGATGCAAATGATGGAGCCAGTTTCCTTTTGCAGTAATTTCCCTGCTTCTAGGGCATAGCTGCTTGAATGGGTGCTGTCCACACCTTTAACACTTTTACGGTTGAAGTTTTGGAGCGCGATGATTTCAGAGGCATTGCCACGAATGACAGTTGGTTTTAATAACATAAGGGCCTGTAGGGTTTCATTTCGTAGTGAAGAGATACCTGCGCCTACGGGATCCAGTACCCAAGGTTTGCCTAGCTTATTGGCTAGTTGAGCTGCCAAGATCATATTGTCTGCCCAAGGCTTGCTGAGCGTACCGATGTTGATGACCAAGGAATTGCAGAAACTCAGGACTTCCTCCAGTTCCTCTTCTGCATGGACCATGATAGGGGATGCACCAAGTGCCAATAGCGCGTTTGCGGTATTGTTCATGACCACAAAATTTGTAATGTTTTGAACTAGTGGAGATTTTTCTCGGACTTGAGTCAATAAATGATAAATGTCGTTTTCCATTATTTGAAAAATTAAAAACAATAACGGCTAAAGGGAAGGGAAAAGGCAATTAGGTTTGCCAAGCAATTATGCTTTTCCCTACGACGGTTTTAACCGTATCAGGTTCAAAGGGTCTATCTCAATTCTTATCAGAATACCCCTAAAGCCAATCAAATATAGCCCAAACAATCTGCAAAGACAAATTCTTGGGCTATAGCTTTTTTATTCGTTCAAAAGTATCTTTATTCTTAAGATGGTATCGCGATCTTTCTGTTTTTCACTCTCACTGAGTACCTCCCAAGGGATAAGGGAAGGGTGGAGTTTCTGCCCATCATTTCGGACTTCCCCATAATCCCAACCATTAATATAACGGTGCGCCATCCAGCGGTTATGCTCGATAATGGCTAAGGTTTCCACTTCATCATCACTAAAATTTAGTTGATCTGGATTGCTTGCTGGCCAATCCTTATGGGTCAATAAAAACTTATAGGGGATATGGTCAGCTTGTGCGCGACTGGCATCTTTTGCATCTTCACTCAAAGTAAGCCAATCAGAGGTATATTTAGCACTTTCGGAACTAGCCCCTGAAAGCAGTTTTCGGTAATCATCATGGATGGCTTGTGCCAGTTTATCCTGCTTATTCCCGGTAATGAATTCTAGGTTACAGATGTCTTCCATCTGTCCAAAGAATTTAATCCTATCGCTTTCTTCCGAATATCGGATTAATTTCCGCAGTCCTTTGCCTTCAGCATTGAGCACGTAAATTGGAAAATTACTGTTCTGGGTTTTGTCCAATAGCTCAAGCGCTGTGTTGAGGTTGGTCTGATCTTGATCAAATGCAGTAATAAACAAGGTTTCATCGCCTTTTTCCAACAGGTCTTCCCTTGCTACCAATTCATTGTAGGTGCCTTGAAAATTGTGGAATTCAATAGGGAATATCTTATTGGCTTTAGGATATTGCTCCTTGAAGTAATTCCTGTCTTTTTCAGCTTGCTCGGAATAAACAGCTATTTTAAGATCGTTTTCAACAGAAATATGGAAAATCCGCATGGCTTGGATTAACATTGCTTTTGCAAAATCCCCATAACCTAAAAATACTATTTTATTGATGTCGGAAAGTTTCTTTCCAGATCGCTGCAGATCTATTGGGAATTGCGAGAAAAACTGTCTAGCCAACATCTTGTGGATATTGAAGAACCGAAGTTGGATTTGGTTGTTATCTAAGTGGATTCCAGTGTTTTTGACTAAGTCAATTAACCGGGGACTACTGATATGTAGGAAACAGAGTAAATTGTTCTGACATTTTGATTTGTCGTAGATATCTTGGACGGACTCAATGATTTCAATTACGGTCTGTTCGTTTTCCAGGAACACGATCAAGCTAGAGGCACGTATGATACCGGCTTCCAATAAGGTGCTTTCTTCTTCAGCATTCCCGATAATAACGAGATGGCCTTGTTTTTTAACAGAATTGATGTCGGCATGTTCCGTCTCCTTTTCAATGGCAATTCCTTTTTGCTGATAATCATCCTTTAAGCTTTGGAAAAGTTGTCTACCTTTTTTAGAGATACCTATCGAGATAACATGGTTCTGTTTGAAAGACGCTTTTAGAAGATTGAACTGTTCAGAGAATACCTTTTGAATGATTTTATAAGCTCCGAAGAGAAGGATGCCGATGGCACATATCTTAGCTAGGATCAATTCCCAGGGCACATTTTCAGCTTCCAAGCCAGAGCCAGAAGGATCACCACCAAAGACGATTTTGATGATGCGGTAAATCCGATCTGGAAGGTAGCGTAAGGAGTTGCTTTCAGGAAAGAACTTGGATAAGCCTATCCATGATAAGATAATTAAAAAGCATACAAATGCTATTCCCAACAGACCTTTTTGTCTTCTTGTTAAATTCATTCCTTATTTGCTTAAGTTTTGTTTTGCTTCATTCAAGAGCTTTTCAACCTCGGATTTCAGTTCTTTGTTTTTGATCTTGATCAATTGTTTTTGAGTAATATCTACCATGCGTTGACCAATTAATTGCGTTTCAGGTTTGCTGCTGAAATAATTGGCAACCATTGCCCTTGCCAATGGATGGTAGTCATAGGTCACTGCCAACAGTTGAAGGTTTGCTTCATTTTGGATAGGGTAATTTTTCTTCAAGATATCGGTAATCTTGACGTTGGAGCTAGGGGAGACCGATCGAATAAATGGATCTTCGAAATACCAAGTATCATAAGTGCCGGTCGTATCAATATAGTTCAAGATTGCCCCGGTTTCATTATCATATTTTTTGCCGTAAAATTTTTCCAAATCTCTAGCCAATTGGTCTTTAGACATGCTGACCTGACCTGGTACTTCCCAGATATTGATCGCTACCCCATTCATAAGGGATTCAATGGTCATCAATCTTTTATCACCGGGGATCACATTGATCTGATCAAATCGCTCATTGATAAAAGGCATGGTCAGGATATTGCCGGTCTTTGCATCAACCACCTTAGCAGCATAGCGCATACCTTCACCATCGTCCTGTACAAAGATCTGTTTGTCATCATCGGAGAAGTGGAAATATTGGGTGTTTTTGCTGATGCGAATGGTTTGACCAAATGATTTTTTGTCTTCCAAATCCCATAAACGCATGTGGGTAGCATCTTCAGAAAGTGCCAATGTATTTCCTTGGTTGTTGAAGACCATAAACGGAGTTGCGATGGTTTTCATTTCCAATATGGGTTTATAGGTTTTGGTTTCCAAAACCTGTGCATCTCCCGTAGAGCTAACCTTGATAAAGTAAGCTGAATTGGGACTGAATGCGCCACTGCTTAAAGATTCCTTGCCTTCTATATGGACTTTTTTGGAAGCAATATCTACTAATTTCCAGCCATCAGGATTTACAAGGATCACGGATTTGTAATCTGGACTAACAGTAAATCCAGCGATATCTTGATCTTGAGAATAATTGATGTTTTGTTTTCCGGTTTCAATATCCCATGAGGCAAAGCTGTTCTTGCCTGTCCTTGCAAGGACTTGGGTTTCATCTTTGTTGAAAATATACAGTTTTGCTTGGGAATCAAAAGGCTGACCAACTGGTTTTCCAGTTGTTGCATCAAAGAAGTAGGTTTTACCACTTTTGCCTTTAACAAGGATCCTTTTGGTTTTATGGAGAACTAGATGGACCGTAACTTCCTCCGGAATCTGGATAAAGTTCTTAGTTTTCTCGCCGGTTTTAAGATCCATTCTTTCGACTGTCTTTCCTGCTCTATACCTTAAAAAGGCAGAATCATCGGTAATACCTGGCTCTATATGGGCAAGGTCCTTGGTTTCGTAGAACTGAGCTACCCTTAGTGGATCTCCTTTTTTGTTTTCGATGAATGTTTGGGAATTACCGCTTACCAAAGACTGGGTCCAATCTGGGGAGTTAGTTTCAGCGTTTGAAGCATCTTGTTCCATGATCTTCATCATATTGCTGAAAAAGAAGATGTTTTCTGGTAATTTGTTGCTATTGACAATGGATCCGTTCGACGTATTGATCTGGTTGATCTGCGAATCATTTCCTTGGTATAGATTGCCATTATCTGTAAAGCCTGTAAACCTCACTAACATGGCTGAAGGGGCGGACCATTGGACGCCATTGGATTTGTTGAAGTAATTCGTTCCATCAGCATTATGGAAGGCGATTTGGTTACCATCTTTACTGAAGGTTGGGGTTTTAATTCCAGATTTGAAATGTTTTTTAAAGACGGGTTTCGGATCAATAGCAGCTAGATCATAGATGCTTACCTCTGAATCCTCAGGGAAAAGACGCTCTACGAACAAAGTTTTGGAGCTAGGGTCAATGTAGGCCGAAGAGGGTGCAATTTGCTCTGTTGCGGAGATGACCTGTTCTTGTTTTGTTTCAGTATTGAAGAGAACTACCTCTCGTGATCTTTTATTGAATACAATATATCTAGCGTCTGGAGAAACTGCAATGATGGCAATAAAGGAGCTATCCGGGTTTAAACGAAGATCCTCTTTTTGGTCAATTTCAATATCATACCTGACGATATTACTGTTCGTCGTGGTGACATAAGCCCTGTTCTTTCCATCGAACAATGGGTATCGGGTCTGTATTGCGGCAATATCATCCCTTTGTTTAATGAGTTTTCTATCCACTGCATCCCAAACTTGAAGCACATTCATGTTGTTTCCGGCACTGGCGAATCCGACCAACCATTTACCATCGGGGGAGAAGCGCGTTACGCCATAATTGACATTGGGCATCCTGGTAAGATCATCCTGGACCGACAACATGGAATGGGCAAAAAGTTCCGCACTCTCATCACCTCTGCGGGTTGCTTCGGCAATATAAGCGGCACCATCACCATATTCGCTTTCTGTCAATTTATTGATTCCAGAAGCATATAGGGATTTTGCAAGATTGCGTAGGGCAGAGTTTCTTTGGTTCCAAGCAAAGATACCGGCAATGATAGCTATGACGCCTAATGCCCCGATTGCTGTAGCAATGCGCTTGATGTTTTTGTTCTTCTGTTTGATTTTTTCCAATTGATAGGCTTGATCCCTTTTGGTCAATTCGCCCAGTGGAACACCTAAGATTCCTGATATTATTTTCAGTAAAGCGAGGTCCAACCTTTTCTTGTATTCCTCGACTTGATTTTTGATAAGATGGTTCGCGACTCCCTGTTCGTGCAAATACCGACGATAGCCTTCTGCTGTAGTGAAACCCTCATCTTGCGTATGTGGGATACGGACATCAGCAGCCAGCACTTCCTCTGGTTGATTTTTGATTACCTGTCCATTTTGATCGATGTTATAGCGTAGTTCATCTGGAAAACATTGGGCATCGGTATGGGTATCGCCGTATTCTGGTTCTCCCTTAAGAATCAATGCCATGATCTGCTTGGATTTGCCTGTCTGTTTGAAATATTTGATTTCATCGCGCACATAGGTTGATCTAGCGGACCGAGGCGAACTTAAATAGATCAGGAATTCAGAACGGTCGAGCGCTGATGTAAGCGAACTGCTTAAGCTAGAACTGGCTGAAAGTTCCTTTTCATCTTGAAAGACGGGGTAAATCTGTCTGGGTATTTCCTGACCTGCAGCATTCTTTTTGCCAATCAGGTCTTCAGGGATTTCATAGGTTTCTAAAGCATGGTGTAGCCAATCTGCCCATTTCCTACCTTCACCTTGATTATCACTATGACTATAACTTATAAAAGCTTTATATTTCTTGCTTAGGTCCTTCTCTTGATTTTCCATTTAATAGCTATTTGGTAGTATCTTGATTTTCAGATGACAAAAACCAATCCCTTTTCAAGAGTTTTTAAAAATTTTGAATAAAAACTGCCTTAGGACTTAATTTAATTATTGAACTATCTAATTTTTTTACCCTTTTGCTAATTATTAAGCCTTAGTTGTAGATTTTAATGAACAGCGGAAAGGCTGATGATTACTGTAAAATATTTGTGGAATAATCATGGAGTACTGTTAAACTTTTATACCTTTAAAAACCTTTTTTAAAACATACGATTATAAACAGATAGCAGTATTTTTATTTGATCGTATAGCATGTATAGAAACAAACAAAAGCTCTTTTGGGCTTTGGGATTATCGCTATTATTTAGCACAGCCTCTCCTGCGAGCACTTTTGTTGCCGCAGAAACTTTAAAACAACAAACTCAAGAAGATTCTGTACGAGTAGAATCGGTACAGAAGATTAACCCTACGACTGTTCAAGTCAAATTCAGCAATAATCAATTATTATTGGTTGACTTTTATGCTGACAATATCTTTAGGTTATTCCAAGACAATAAATCGGCGGTTGTTAGAGATCCGCAGGCAGAACCTGCTGCACAGATCTTGGTCAATAATCCCCGTAAAAAGTTGCATAATTTTGAGCTGCTTGAAAAAGATGGCTCTTGGTTTATTTCAACCAAGGATGCTGCAATGGAAATCAACAAAGAAAATGGCCTTTTCAAAATATACAACATCAAGAATAAGCAGCTGGTTACCCAATCTATTGCCCCAATATCATTCAACAAGAAAAAAGTAAGCCTTCAGTTATCGGAAGATCCAACGGAATATTTTTATGGTGGAGGCGTTCAAAATGGTCGTTTTTCGCATAAAGGGAAGTCCATCGCCATTGAGAACACCAATAATTGGACAGATGGCGGTGTAGCTTCACCAACTCCTTTTTATTGGTCTACCAAAGGTTATGGGATGATGTGGTACACTTTTAAGAAAGGGAAGTATGATTTTGGTAATACCGAAAAAGGAAAGGTAAAGCTGAGCCATGATTCTGATTATCTGGATCTGTTTTTTATGGTCAGTGATAATCCAGTTGGTGTATTGAATGATTTCTATCAGTTGACTGGAAATCCGGTGTTGATGCCGAAGTTTGGTTTTTATGAGGGCCATCTGAATGCTTACAACCGTGATTTTTGGAAGGAAGATGAGAAAGGGATCTTGTTTGAGGACGGAAAGCGATACAAGGAAAGCCAGAAAAATGAGGGTGGAGTGAAAGAGTCTCTAAACGGAGAAAAGAACAATTATCAATTTTCAGCTCGTGCGGTAATCGACCGCTATCAGCAACATGATATGCCATTGGGTTGGATATTGCCCAATGATGGCTATGGCGCTGGATATGGACAGGAAAAAACGTTGGATGGAAATATTCAGAACCTAAAGTCATTAGGTGATTATGCTCGTTCGAAAGGGGTGGAGATCGGTCTTTGGACGCAATCAGACCTTCATCCTAAGGATAGCATCGATGCTTTATTGCAAAGGGATATTGTGAAAGAGGTTCGGGATGCCGGTGTTCGGGTATTGAAAACAGATGTTGCTTGGGTCGGAGCGGGTTATTCCTTCGGGTTGAATGGGGTAGCCGATGTAGGTCATATCATGCCTTATTACGGCAATAATGCCAGACCATTTATTATTTCTTTGGATGGCTGGGCTGGCACACAACGCTATGCTGGTATCTGGTCGGGAGATCAGACCGGTGGACAATGGGAATATATACGATTCCATATTCCGACCTATATTGGTTCGGGTCTGTCTGGACAGCCTAATATCACTTCGGATATGGATGGTATTTTCGGAGGAAAGAATACGAAGGTCAATACCCGCGACTTTCAATGGAAGACCTTTACACCGATGGAATTGAATATGGATGGATGGGGTTCGAATGAGAAGTATCCGCAGGCGCTTGGCGAACCATTTACCTCGATCAATAGAAATTATCTGAAGTTGAAATCTGAGCTCTTGCCTTATGCATACAGTATAGCAAAGGAGGCGGTTGATGGAAAACCAATGATCCGCGCCATGATGTTGGATTATCCTAATCCTTATACCTTGGGTTCTGCCACGCAATACCAGTTCTTATATGGTCCTTTTGTGTTGGTTGCTCCAATCTATCAAGAGACTAAAGTGGATACGCTTGGAAATGATATCCGAAATGGCATTTATCTACCGGAGGGGAATTGGATTGATTATTTCTCGGGTGATCTTTATGCTGGAAATACCATCGTCAATAATTTTGATGCTCCAATCTGGAAAACACCGGTCTTTATTAAGGCAGGGGCGATTATCCCGAGGGTAAATCCGAATAATAATGTTCAGGAGATCAATAATAAACATAGGATCTATGAAATCTATCCGGAGGGGAAAACGAATTTCTATGAATATGATGATGATGGTTATACACAAGCCTATTTAAACAAAGAGGGTGTATATACCTGCATTGAATCAGATGCGGAAAAGAAGGGTGAGGTGAATATCGTGGTTCATAATGCAGAAGGTGATTTTCCAGGGTTCGAGAAGCAGAAAAGTACAGAGTTTCGGGTCAATATGACCAAAAGACCTAAGAAGATTTCAGTAAAAGTAGGCAAGAAAAATATAAAGCTGAGAGAGGTACAGAGCAAGGCTGAATTGCAGGGTTCTGATAATGTGTTCTATTATGAGGAGAAGCCGAACTTAAATGCTTTTTCTACGAAAGGTTCAGTATTCGAACAGACGCAGATCATTAAAAATCCACAGTTATTGGTTAAAGTAGAAGAAACTGATGTGAGCCTAAATCCAATCAGTTTAACTATCAAAGGCTTTGAATATGCTCCAGCGGATCGTTTCAAGAAATCTTCAGGAGTGCTGAGTGCTCCAAGTTCAGTTAGTATTTCTGAGGAAAAAACTAAGGCCTATACTTTAGAGCCTACTTGGGATAGGGTAGACCATGCTGATTATTATGAGATCGAATTTGATGGTCAAAAATATAGTTATATCCAAGACAACCATTTGTTGTTTGAAGGCTTGAAACCGGAGACCCAATATACTTTCAAGATCCGTTCGGTGAATAAGGATGGTGCTTCGGAATGGAAGGAATTTGAACAAACCACCAAGTCTAATCCACTGCAATTTGCAATTACTGGTTTGACTGCCGAGACTTCGGTGCCTAATCAAGGATCAGAGGGAGTTGACAATTTAGTTGACTTTGATGAGGGCAATATGTGGCATACCAAATGGGGGCAAAAGGCTGTTCCATTTGATTTGATCGTGGACTTGAACAGCTTTAACCAATTGGATAAGTTCCAATATTTACCAAGATCGGGTAGAGGAAATGGTATTTTGTTGGAAGGTAAAGTGGAGTTCAGCAACGATAAAGAGCAATGGACTGAAGCCGGAGACTTCAAATGGGAAAACAATGATAGTATGAAGGAATTCAGCTTCAAAGAGCAACCTAAAGCGAGGTTTGTGAAGTTGAAGGTTTCAAAAGCGGTTGGTGATTTTGGCTCGGGAAGGGAATTGTACGTGTTCAAGGTTCCTGGAACGGATAGTTACCGCCCTGGAGATATCAATAATGACCGTTTGATCGACATCAATGATTTGACTTCTTATACAAACTATACAGGCTTGAGAATGGGAGACGCCGACTTTGAAGGTTATGTGAGCAATGGAGACATCAATAAAAATGGCTTGATTGACGCTTATGATATTTCAGCGGTTGCTACCAAGCTAGAAGGAGGAGTAGAAGTAGATCCTAAGGAAGACCTTTCAGGATCATTGAAGATTTCAGCTTCTAAATCTGATTATAGCAAGGACGATATCGTGGAGGTTTATGTGAAAGCCGACGATCTGAAAGATGTCAATGCATTCTCTTTTGCTTTGCCTTATAACCCTCAAGATTTTGAATTTGTGGGAATCGATAATCACTTAGCGAAACAAATGAACAATATGACAAATGATAGGTTGCATAGCAATGGTCAGAAAGCTCTATACCCTACATTTGTGAACTTAGGTGATAAGGAAGTCATCAACTCAAAAGATGGCTTGATCCTAACCATAAAATTAAAGGCAAAACGTGCTGGTAAGTTTAATTTGACAGCTAAGGATATGATGTTGGTGAGCAAGGCAATGAAAAGCCTTCAAGTTAAATAGAGATATTAGACAACAGACATAAGTTTTTTCAGCCGTGCTAGAACAAACAATGTTAACAATCATTACAAGCACCTAGAAAGGCTCTAATGTCTTATGTCTAAAAAACAAGAAAGGCCAGATCACTCTGGCCTTTCTTGTTTTTTTATTATTAGCTTATGCTAATACGAATTGTAAATCAGCTTGGAATTTAACGTCTTCACTTACCATTACACCACCAGTTTCAAGGGCAGCATTCCAAGTTAATCCGAAGTCATTACGGTTGATTTTTCCAGTTACGGTATAACCAGCTTTTTGGTTACCCCAAGGGTCTTTACCAATACCACCGAATTCCACTTCGAATGTTACAGGTTTGGTAACATCTTTGATTGTTAAGTCACCAGTTAATTTGAATTCATCGTCATCTACTTTTTCGATTCCAGTTGATACGAATTTGATATCAGGGAATTGAGATACAGCGAAGAAATCTTCACTTTTTAAGTGTTGATCACGTTGGCTGTTTTTAGTGTTGATGGAATCAGCTTTGATTTCTACCGATACATGTTTTGCAGCATCTAGTACATCTTCGCTGTTTTCAACATTTACATTGAAGTTTTCAAAATGACCTTTTACAGTGGAGATCATCATGTGTTTTACTTTAAATTCGATTTCGCTGTGTGCGGTATCTAAGTTCCAATTTGCCATAATATTATTCTCTTTATTATTCTCTATTTGTTTTTGTTCAACAAAGATGAGGGGAAATTTATTCTTGCACATTGATGTATGTTAAGAAATGGAATGTTAATTAAAATATTTAGAATAGTGGGCAAGAATATATTCGCTATTTCCTCTGCTATTCAAATTTCCTCTTTCCATGGGTTTTGAACAAGGTCTTTACTCTAGGTTAAATTTACGACAAAAGGCATAATTATTATATATGGAAATATTAATAATAAAAATTAAATAATTGATAATGAATTACTGACGGAATTATGACGGTTAAAATCTGTTAAAGCTATTTGAATTATTATTCCACATAGTATATTTGCCTTCAAATGAAAACGATTGTCACATTTGTACTTTTTTTCTTCTTCCTGTTAATAAGGAGTGGAAATAGTCATGAGGTAATCAATTATTCTGATAGGCCATCTATCAGTTTCATGGAGCATTTTACGGGCAGTGCTGACCAAGCACAGCAACATGAGTTTCAAAAATTAAAATACACCCAAACAAATTCAAATGGATTAGGGGGACATGCCGAGCATATCCTTTTAGAGCAAGAGTCTGAAGACTTCCAGCTATGGAAAGACTATCATCTTCAGATGGCTTTCTATTCTTGTTTGATTGCATTTTGCTTCTTTGTGTTTTTTCCTAAAAACACACATCAGAATACTAGGGATCTTATCCTCGATAATAATCCCAATCCTATTTTCATTTCTTTACGCTCATTGAGAATTTAATACCCTTGATACTTCAATGGTCATTGGCATTTTATGCTGTTGATTTGATGGTATCTTAATTATTATTTTCTTAAGCACTAACAATCTTCTTTGACTATTGAATGTCCTTATCCCTCATTTGGGTTCAAGCCCATTTTACATTCAAAAACTTTAAAAAAATCTTTAAAACGAAATGAAGAGAGTTGTCATGCTCATGAGTTCACTGGCTGCATTATGCCTAGTGTCCTGCAATGCAAAAAAAGAAGAAAAGGAAGAGGCTTTCAAATACACTGCAACCTCTCCAGCTGAAATTGACACCAGCTTTAACAAAGAATATGTGTCACAGATTAAATCCGTAAGAAATATTGAATTGCGAGCCTTAGAGAAAGGTTATCTAGAGCAAATTTATGTCGATGAAGGCCAAACGGTCAGGAAAGGGCAATTGCTGTTCCGTATCAAACCGACTATGTACCAAGCTGAACTGAACAAGCAGATGGCAGAAGTAGAGGTGGCCCAGATTGAAGTCCAGAATACCCAAAACCTTTCTGACAAGAACATCGTGTCGCCTAATGAATTGGCGATGGCTAAGGCTAAGCTGGAGCGAGCAAAGGCTGAAGCGGCAATCGCAAAAATACATCTGAACTTTACAGAAGTTAGAGCTCCATTTGATGGAACTATTGATAGGATACCATTGAAACTGGGAAGTTTGGTAGATGAAGGGGAGCTTTTGACCAGCTTATCGGATAACTCCCAGATGTTTGCTTATTTCAATGTATCTGAACCCGAATATTTAGATTATCAACGTAACGTAGCCAACCGTGCTGATAATCACGTGTCCCTATTGTTGGCCAATAATGAAGAATTAGAACATAAAGGAATGGTTGAAACCATTGAAGGAGAGTTTGATATGGAGACTGGTAATATCGCTTTCCGGGCTAGGTTCCCAAATCCTAATAAGTTACTTAGGAATGGTGAAACAGGTAAGGTTTTAATGAAAGTTCCGATGAAACGTGCCTTATTGATTCCGCAAAAGGCAACTTATGAAGTTCAAGACAAGAAGTATGTATTTATGATCGGTAAGGATGGTAAAGTGGTATCACAGCCGATCAAGATCAGTGCTTCGCTTCCAGATCTATATGTCGTAGCAGGAGGTATTGCTCCAAACGATAAGATCCTTTTGGAAGGATTGCAAAAGGTAAAGGATGGCGAGAAGATCAAGTATGAGTATGTGGAGCCTAAGGATGCCATCTCGAATTTGAAGATCAGAACAGAATAAGTTGTAAGGAAAAAATAGAATAACATGTTTAACAGATTTATAAATAGGCCAGTACTTTCTATTGTAATATCCCTTATTATCGTATTCTTAGGGGTATTGGCCATGACACAATTGCCAGTAACACAATTTCCGTCAATATCTCCTCCGAAGGTGAATGTGAAAGCAGAGTACCCCGGTGCCAATGGAGAATTGATGATCAAGGCCGTAATCATCCCATTAGAAAGGGCAATCAATGGGGTGCCCGGCATGAAATACATGGCTTCTGATGCCGGAAATGATGGGGAAGCCAGTATTCAGATTGTATTCGATTTGGGAACCGATCCTAACCAAGCTTCGGTGAATGTGCAGAACCGTGTGGCTTCGGTAGTTAACAAGCTTCCGCCTATTGTGGTTCGTGAAGGGGTGAAAATAACCCGTGAAGAGTCCAATATGCTGATGTACATCAATATGTATAGCGACGAAAAGGATTTGGACGGCAACTTTATGTTCAACTTTGCTGATATCAATGTGGTGTCAGAATTGAGACGTGTACCAGGAGTGGGGGTTGCAGATATCTTGGGAAATAGGGAATACGCCATGCGTATTTGGTTGAAACCTGACCGTATGACCGCCTATAAGGTTTCTTCGGAAGAAGTGATGAAGGCGCTGGAAGAACAGAGTTTGGAAGCCTCTCCAGGTCGTGCCGGTGAATCTTCGGGTATTAAATCCCAATCATTTGAGTATATCTTAAAATATTCCGGTCGTTTTACAACGGAGGAAGAGTATGGAAATATCATCCTGAAGGTAAATCCGAATGGGGAGATCTTGAGATTGAAAGATGTGGCTGATATCCATTTTGGATCAGCTATGTACGATATCTATTCAACCTTGAACGGAAGACCGTCGGCGGCGATAGTGCTGAAACAGTCCTATGGTAGTAATGCTTCGCAGGTTATCAAGGATGTAAAAGCGAAAATGGAAGAGCTGCAGCAATCTTTCCCTAAGGGGCTGCACTATGAGATAAGTTACGATGTATCCAAGTTCTTGGATGCCTCGATGGAAAAGGTAGTGCATACCTTGGTTGAAGCCTTTATTTTGGTGGCTTTAGTCGTATTCCTCTTTTTAGGGGATTTACGGTCGACCTTGATCCCGACGATTGCCGTTCCTGTGTCATTGATCGGAGCATTCTTGTTTATGCAATTTTTCGGGATCAGCATCAACTTGATCACCCTTTTTGCCTTGGTGCTGGCTATTGGGGTGGTCGTTGATGATGCGATCGTCGTCATCGAGGCCGTCCATAAGAAGATGGAGGAACATCATGTTTCCGCTTATAAAGCGACCAAAAAGGCCATGCATGAGATTGCAGGCGCAATTATCGCGATAACCTTTTTAATGGCTGCGGTATTTATCCCAGTAGCATTTATGTCGGGTCCAGTGGGGATCTTCTATAGACAATTCTCGATTACCATGGCGACTTCCATTATCCTTTCGGGTATCGTGGCGCTGACCTTGACTCCGGCTTTATGTGCCATTCTCTTAAAGAACAACCATGGAAAACCACGTAAGAAATCCATCGTAGATAAGTTCTTGGATTCCTTTAACAGGGGGTTCGACAAGATGCAAAATCGCTATGTTAAGGTCTTGAGCAAGATAGTAAATAAGCGTGCATTGACCTTCCTAGTCTTGATCGCTTTCTGTATTGGGGCATATTTCCTAAACAATAGCGTGCCTTCTGGATTTATCCCAAATGAGGATCAAGGGATGATCTATGCCATAATCCAGACTCCACCGGGATCTACCTTGGAAAGAACCAATAAGGCCGCTTTGGACCTACAGAAAGAAGCAGAGGATATCGATGGAGTGGCTTCAGTTTCTTCCCTTGCTGGTTATGAAATCCTAAATGAGGGTACAGCAGCGAATACTGGTACCCTTTTGATCAATTTGAAAGGTTGGGAAGAAAGGAAAGAATCTGCTTTGGAAATCATTGAGCAATTGGAGAAAAGTGCCGAAAACATCCCTGGTGCTTCCATTGAGTTCTTCCAACCGCCAGCAGTACCGGGTTATGGAGCTGCCGGAGGTTTTGAATTGAGGCTATTGGATAAAACTGGAAACAATGATTTCCAGAAGATGGAACAGGTGAGTAAGGATTTTGTAAAAGAATTGAACAATAGACCTGAATTGGCTTCTGTATTTACATTCTTTAGTGCGAGTTTTCCGCAATATCTGTTGAAGATCGATAATGAGGTAGCTCAACAGAAGGGGATTTCCATAGATAATGCCATGACGACCTTATCAACCTTGGTTGGTTCGAACTATGAAACCAACTTCATCAAATTTGATAGGCAATATAAGGTGATGGTTCAGGCCTTGCCACAATATAGAGCCTTGCCAGAGGATATCTTGAAACTATATGCTAAAAATGATAAAGGTGAAATGGTTCCTTTTTCAGAGTTTATGCATATGGAGAAGGTGTATGGTCTATCAGAAATTACTCGTCACAATATGTACTTGGCATCTGAGATCTCAGGGTCAGCCAAACAAGGTTACAGTTCGGGTGAGGCGATCAATGTTGTCAAGGAAGTCGCTTTGAAAACCTTGCCTAGAGGCTATGCGATTGATTGGGCGGGTATCTCTATGGACGAGGTTGCCCGCGGTAACCAAGCCATTTATATTTTTATGATCTGCTTAGGCTTTGTCTATTTGATTTTGGCTGCGCAATATGAGAGTTTTATTCTTCCATTTGCTGTTATACTTTCCCTTCCTGTCGGAATCTTTGGAGCGTTTTTCTTATTGAAATTGCTGCAGCTTGAAAATAACATTTATGCACAGGTTGCATTGGTCATGCTGATTGGTTTACTGGGTAAAAACGCGGTGTTGATCGTGGAGTTTGCCGTCCAGAAACACGAGGACGGATTGAACATTTTTGAAGCCGCCATGGAAGGTGCCAAAGTGCGTTTCAGGCCGATCTTGATGACCTCATTTGCATTTATTGCAGGATTAATTCCTTTAGTCCTGGCTACGGGTCCAGGTGCTATCGGGAACCGAACGATTGGTACCGCGGCGGCAGGAGGGATGCTGTTCGGTACCATCTTCGGGGTCCTCGTGATCCCAGGCTTGTACTTTATATTCGGTACGATCGCTTCCAAACGGAAGTTGATAAAACAAGAAGACGAAAACCCTTTATCTGAAGAAATCGATGGAAAATAAAAAATATAACTACTTCAATTGGGTTGCTGTCGGAATCTTGGCCCTTTCAGTAGCAAGTTGTAAAGTGCCACAGGCAACGCAGAAGAAAGAAAATAAGGTGATGCCGACTGCCTTTGTGGATTCATTGGCCAGTCAGGACACCACAAACTCTGGAAACGTGAAATGGCGGGAATTCTTTACCGATCCCAATCTGATATCATTGATCGATACCGCTCTCAAGAATAATCAGGAACTGAATATCACCCTTCAAGAACTGGAGATTGCCAAGAACGATATCATGCTCCGAAAAGGAGCATTGAAACCCATCGTGGGCATTGGTGCTGGCGGAGGCGTGGAGAAAGTTGGGCGTTATACCTCACAGGGTGCCGGTGATGCTTCCACTGAAATAACACCCGGACATGAAATGCCAGATCCTCTAGGTGATCTAAATGTTTCGGTATTTGCCCATTGGGAAGTAGATATCTGGAAGAAATTGAAGGATTCCGAACAGGCAGCGGTTAACCGATATTTGGCGACCGTAGAAGGTAAGAATTTTGTGTTGAGCAGTTTGATTGCGGAGGTTGCGAATTCCTATTACGAGTTATTGGCTTTGGATAATCAATTGGCAATCATTCGTCAGAATATCCAATTGCAAGAGAAAGCTTTAGAGGTCGTGAAGATCCAGAAGGAAGCAACGCGGGTAACGGAATTGGCAGTTAAGAAGTTTGAAGCAGAGGTTGCTAAAACTAAGGGAATGGAATTTTCAACCTTGCAACAGATCAAGGAAACTGAAAATAGAATCAATTTTCTCCTAGGTAGGTATCCACAGGAAATTGCAAGGAATCAATCTAATTTTATTGATCTGGTTCCAGCATCGGTGAAAACTGGGATTCCAAGCCAATTATTGAACAACCGTCCTGATATTCTCCAAGCTGAACATGAGTTGGCTGCAGCCAAACTAGATGTGCAGGTGGCTAGGAAAGAATTTTATCCTTCCCTAGATATCTCTGCAGCTTTCGGACTCCAAGCATTTAAGCCTTCTTATCTTTTCAGGTTGCCAGAATCATTGTTGTATAATTTAGCTGGTGACCTTACTGCTCCGCTATTGAATAAAAATGCCATCAAGGCAGAATTCAATTCGGCAAATGCTAGGCAGATCCAAGCAATCTACAATTATGAACGTACGCTGCTGAATGCTTTCACCGAAGTATCGACGCAGTTGTCCAATATTGACAATTTGGAAAAGGGATATGTATATAAGAACCAAGAGGTAGATGCCTTGAATAAATCGATTGATGTGTCCAATGAACTCTTCAAATCCGCAAGGGCAGATTATTTGGAAGTATTAATGACCCAAAGGGATGTCTTGGATGCCAAGCTCGAATTAATCGAAACTAAAAAACAACAACTCAATGCAGTTGTTAATGTATATAAAGCATTAGGAGGGGGTTGGAAATAAACTTCTTTCTAATTTTATTAGGGTTAGTTTTCAAGGGAGCGGTTGTACTGCTCCCTTTTTATTTTTAAGCTAATAAATTAGATTTTATCCATGAGATGTTTTTATATATTTGGCGATTATTTATTAATCCACTAACAAATCATTATGCTTAAAATTACAAAACTTCTTTTTTTAATCTTTTTACTTCAAGTAATCCATTTCAATTTAAATGCCCAGTCTAATCAATTCTCTATCGGAGCTCATTTAGAATGGAATACGGAGTCGCCATCTTATGCCAAGCTCTATTCAATAAATGGAAAATATGATTTCTCAGAAAGACAGGCTATTCAAGCACAGGTGGGATTAGGAGACTATAAGATTTATTATTTTGGAGCTGATTATTTATATACCGTGTTGCTCTTGAAAAAGATGCCAAGTGTTTTTGTAGGAGCAGGATTAGGTTTTGAAGGTATTCGAGGTACTGATGCAAATGATATAATCTTGAATGCCCAGGCTGGATTTCAGTTCGACATCAAGAAGTTTTCTCCTTTCGTTGGATACAAACCCAAGTTTTATTTTGAAGCAGAAGGAATCGATCCATCCACAATTTTTATAGGCTTACGCTATAGATTATAACTTCAAATTTTGAACACCTGTAAACGATTGCAGGTGTTTTTGTTTTTATAGGACCGACGATCTCCTAGGGATTAATTTCGTCTTTAATTCAATGGTTTCATAATCCTCGATAGGATACTTGGCATTGATGAGTTCCACCAATTTATGAAAAGCGACCAATCCGATTTCTTCTGTAGGTTGTACAACAGTGGATAGGGAAGGGTTCAATGATTTTGGAATCCTAATATTGGAGAATCCAATTACTGAAACTTCTTCGGGAACCTTGATGTCCATTTCAGCTAAGATACCCAGGGTCAGGGTGGTGATATCGTCGGTAGCACCAAAGATTGCATTGACCATATTACCTGTAGCTTTCAGATAATTCAGCTTTTTGATGATGGAATCTTCGATTTCATCATGTTTGCTATAATCACATTCCAGGTAGAAATTATTGTCGAATTCTATTTTATGGTCCTTCAGGCATTTCTTGAATCCTTCCAACCTAGCTTCTGAAACTCCAATGTTCTTACCGGTAATATGTAATATCTTTTTTCTTCCTGAATTGATAAGATGTTCGGTTGCATCATAAGCACTGATCTGGTTGTCGATTCCAACCTTATGGGTCTGCAAGTCATGGTCTACTCGATCAAACAAGACCACCGGTATTCCAGATTCTTGTAAGCTTTTGAGCTGTTCGTAATTGGAATTATAGGTAACAGGAGAGATCAGCAATCCATCAATTCCGCGCATTCTCAATACCTCTATGGCATGTCTTTCCAGGTTGACATCATCCCGGCTCTGCATGATGATGATATCATATTTTTCAATTTGGGAGCCCTTGTGGATCCCATCAAGAACTTGGGAGATGAATGTATTGCTGATATTAAAAACAATGACGCCAATGGTGTTAGTCTTGCCGGTCTTCAATGTCCTTGCAACCTTATTCGGAACATAGTTATGTTTTTCAGCATAGTCCTTAACCATTTTCTTAGTGGATTCACTGATTTCATAACTATCTGATAGGGACTTGGAAACTGTGGAAATAGATAGTTTTAAGTCTTTGGCAATGTCCTTTAAAGTCTTACGTTCTGTCATAATTAGTTCATCCTGAAAATGGTTCCGATAGGAAGATATCTTAAGTTTTAAATAAACGCATTTTTAATGATTTTGGCAATTTATTCTGCCCTTTTAATAAAAAGACATCCAATTTATGTTTAATTGGATGTCTTTCATCATTCATTTGATGAACCTTATATATCTTTTACCTCAAAAGGTAAAACAGCATTTTCTACTATTATTTTTTCCTTATCATAGATATCCAAGACCATGTATCCCTCGAAATATTTACCAAAAATATCTGGAGGATTTGAATGCTTTTTTAAGGATTGGATTTTGCCCTTGACCTTAAACTTCTTCCATTCTGATGGAATGATA
This sequence comes from Sphingobacterium sp. BS-2, assembly GCF_046161205.1. Taxonomy (NCBI): domain Bacteria; kingdom Pseudomonadati; phylum Bacteroidota; class Sphingobacteriia; order Sphingobacteriales; family Sphingobacteriaceae; genus Sphingobacterium; species Sphingobacterium sp. BS-2. The sequence continues at coordinate 120,216 of NZ_JBIXGO010000009.1, read as the reverse complement.
TTGACGTTTAAACCTACAACGAAAGGACCAGTATATTCCATGTATTCTACCCAGTTTTTCTGGTTTTCCTCATCCAGCTCGATTTCTTGATCCTAATAGTTAGCTATACCTTTTTCTAACCTTAGTCTCAAATGTTGCCCTGAATTGGACAAACTTTTATAATTGTAATCATAGAATCCATCCTTATCAACAAAATGGGTTTTGGAGGTGGAACTTGTTATCGAAAAGAAATTAAATTTTGGATCGGTGGTTCTAATTTCAAAAATGATTGCATCACACTTCAAACTTTCAATATCCTTTGCATGGACTGATCCCTCAATTTGCATTTCCGCTTTTGCATTAGTATGTCCAAAAACTTTTCCCTTAAATTTAAAAGAGGCTGTTTGACTCTGACGGTCATATTTAAAGTCTTCGATGGAAAAGGATTTTTTTGGCTCTATTGCCTGGGTGTAGAATAGGTTTTGTCCTGCTGGGAGGTCAGCATTATATTTTACGGATTCCAGTACTCCATTGGACAATAAGGTAAAGAAAACGTTAGCATACTGTCTATCTACTCCGTCAATTCTGGCTGAAACATAGATTTTCCCGCAATTTTCATTCGCGGTAACTGAAACAACTTTTCCTTTAATCTCCTTGTGGTTTTCAATCAGCTGAAAGGACTGTACGTTGGAATCATTGATGTCTTCAGTCTTTTCACAGCTGCTAATAAACAGGGTCAGGAATAAGAATAAGCAAGTAAAGTTTTTCATAATCTATAATCAGTTAGTGAATTAGCATTAAATACGCTTTATTTTAATTTCTTCAGGCGCTAATAGTTTAAAGATAGACAATGAAAATGACTAAAAGTTTATTCTAGGTTAATAAAAAACTTGTTTTTTTCCTGCACTACCAAGCGTAACCCAAGCCAACACCAAACCATAAAGGTTTAAAGCCATCAACTGTATTAAAAAGAGGATTATAAGTCACTTGGAATGCGAAGCCTTTTTCAATGGGGCGAAATCGATAGCCTAATTCCAATGAAGGAACAAAAGACTTTAGTTCTCCATTGTAATGGTCCGAGCTGGCTGAAATCAATGCATTGACGCCTAATAACAATCCGCTTCTATTCTTTCCCAGCAAATAATTGACACCAATTGGAATGGTCAATAATTGTTCATCCATATACAATCCCGAATATCCAATTCCGGCCTTGAATCCCAATCCTTCTCTTGATTCGGATTTAAATCTCATGTCAAAATTGGCATTGACCAAAACACCTGAACCCATTCCTTCCAAGAAAGCAAACTTTTGACCCTGTGCATGGGATTTGGACATTAATAAAAAACAGAAAACGAAGATAAATAAAGAGCGAAGGTAAATTTGTAGCATATAGATATTTTTAATTTAATATTAATAGATTGGGTTTTGTTTATTAAAATATTTCTCAAACAAACGTGAAAGTAAAAAATATTTCTAAAATATAAAATCATGATTACTATTTTGAAAAAATAGCGAGAAAGTTATTATTATCAATCGATCATTTAATGTGCAGGGTCTGTTTATTTCCAAATTTTGGAATAGTTTGTGTACCGATTTGTTTATTAGGATTTTGGATTATTGAGATTACGTATGCAAAAACTCAAAGTGATTATTACGGGAGCTACAGGTATGGTTGGGGAAGGTGTACTTCAGGAATGTTTGGTCAATCCTGAGGTGGACCAGGTTTTGATTATCAATAGAAAGGAATACCCCCTCCAACATCCTAAATTGTCGCAAGTAGTTCTACCTGATATCCTTGATATCGATAGCCTTGGCCAGGATCTTTCTGCATACAATGCTTGTTATTTCTGTGCTGGTGTTTCATCCATTGGAATGGATGAACAACAATACAGCAAGTTAACTTATGACCTCACCTTAAACTTTGCGAAAAAGTTAGTTTCCATTAATCCAGACATGACTTTTTGTTATGTTTCGGGTTCAGGAACCGATAGTTCTGAAAAAGGTAAAACCATGTGGGCTCGGGTCAAAGGAAAAACAGAAAATGACTTAATGAAACTGCCTTTTAAAGCGGTATATAATTTTCGACCTGCCTTTATGCGACCTACACCTGGCGCAAAAAATGTAAAAGGTATCTTCAAACTGATAACCTCTCTTTATCCAATCTTGAGACCTTTTAGTAAAACCTATTTCCTCACCCTAGAAGAGGTTGCTAAAGCCATGATCGTTGTATCCATCCATGGTTACAATAAACATATTCTGGAGGTACAAGATATTTCCTTTTTAGGTTCCAAATCTTAAGAATAGAGAAAATCTACAGGCTGCTATTATCATTATATTTATTGACAATAGATAAATAGTTGCACGTTTATTTTTGGGCAATTCTCCCAGACAATTCCTAAAATATAGATATTTATCTACAGTTTATTTTAAGTTTTCCATTATTTTCCAGTAAATTTATTATAATAAATTAACCTTCGTGATTAAACAGTTCCTTTTAAGGAATGTATTTTAATAATTAACTATAATTTTTTGTATCCATTAATCAATACTACAGAACACAAAGCCGTTTATAAATTTTTTAAAAAGTATAGCTGAAATCAAATTTATTGCGTTAATTCGTGATGAACTTTAACTATTGAAAAGAAAGCCTAAAGCAATTATTTATTAGGAAACCTGTATTAGAGATTTTTAGAGCCAAAATTATAAATCGTTTTAGCATTATTTATTATTAACTATATTTTTATGTGGAATTCTGACAATTTTACTCGTAGAGGAAAGAGGCTATGGATTATTCCCTTAGTGCTCCTCGCAACAAGTTACAGTCCGGCCAATGCCAATGTTGGCTTCGGACCGAACGTAGTCCTAACCACTAATTTGCAGCAACAGACCGTTTCAGGTGTTGTCCGTGATGCAGGTACTAACCAGCCTATGGGCGGGGTGACCATTTCGGTCAAAGGTACCAGTACCGCTACCCAGACCGACGACAACGGTAATTTCTCGATTGCAGCGAATACCGGTCAGGTCATCGTTGCCAATTTCTTAGGGTTCAAGTCCCAAGAGAAAACGGTAAGTTCTACGACCATGAACTTCTCTCTGGAGAGTTCGGATCAACAGATCGAAGAATTGGTGGTCGTAGGTTATGGTACCATGAGAAAGTCCGACGTGACGGGATCCATCTCCAACGTAAAAGGAGAGGACATGATCAAGGCGCAGAGCTTCAGTCCCCTGGAAAACTTAAGGGGTAAGGCTCCAGGTGTCAACATCTATTCCAACTCGAGCCAGCCGGGTGCCTATGCCAATAGGGTGATCATCCGCGGTACGAACACCATCAATTCCTCCTCCAACCCGCTTTACGTTGTGGACGGAGTGGTGATGCAGGATTTCCATCTATTGAACCCGAACGACATCCAGAGCATCGAGGTATTGAAGGACGCATCTTCAGCAGCGATCTATGGTGCCCGTGGTGCCAATGGTGTAATCTTGGTTACTACCAAAAGGGGTAACAAGGATGGCAGAAGGACGATCAGTTACCAAGGTTCGGTGAGCAGCAACTCCGTACAGCGCTATATGGACGTGCTGAGCGGACAGGAATGGGTGGATGCCTTCATGATCGGTCTCGAGAACGAGAACAAATGGCAGGGTAAGAACTGGAACCTGAGCAAGACTTCCTGGTTCAATGACCCGAACTACTTCGATGCAAGCGGTAACCCATTGTACAATACGGACTGGCAGAAAGAGGCGACCAGGAATTCCCTGTCCCACAACCACCAGATCGATATCCAACAAGGTGACGAGAATTCATCGGTAGGTGCCTTCCTGAACTACTCCGAAAACCAAGGTGTGGTGAACAACACCTACAGCAAGCGTATCAACGGTAAATTGGCCTATGATTCCAAGGTAAAGGAATGGTTATCGACCAGTGTCAACCTATTGGCGAACCATACTTGGGGTCGCCATACACCGGAAGATGGTGGAGGCCAGGACGCACGTCGTACCATGATCGAAATGCTTCCTTGGTTACCTATCTACCAACCAGATGGTAAATACACAAACTCTTCATCTTCAACGGTCTCTAACGTGTTAGCGTTTGAAGGTATGGCAAACCCTGTCTCTATCTTGGACCTGCAGAAGAGAATGCGTTACAATACCCAGATCTTCGGTAATGCGGCATTGACCTTCCATTTAGCTGATGGTCTGGACCTTAAGACCCAATTCGGTATTGACAACCACAGAAAAGAATACAGAGGTTACTCTTCTATTTTATTAAATAACATCTCAAGACCTAACGGTTGGGCGGAAGTAAGCAGCTGGAATGACCTATACTGGCAAGAAGAAACGTACCTGACCTATAACAAGACCTTCGATAAACATAGGATCAATGCTATGGCGGGTCTTTCTTGGCAGGAACGTACTTACTTTGGTTTCAATACCCGTACCGAAGGATTCACTACCGATGCCTATGAATACAATAACCTAGGCGTAGGTTCTATCCCAGGTTCTCCAGGATCAGGAACGAACAAATGGGCGATGAACTCGTATTTCGTCCGTGGTAACTATAGCTACGACGACCGTTACTCGGTAACATTGACGGCCCGTGCCGATGGTTCTTCCAAATTTGGACAGGACAAGAAATATGGTTTCTTCCCATCTGCAGGTTTAGCATGGAATGTGTCTAACGAACAGTTCATGAAAGACCAAACTACGGTTAGCAACCTGAAACTCCACACCTCTTACGGTATCACCGGTAACTCAGAGATCGACCCTTACTCATCATTGTTCATGATCGGTGCCGGAACGACCTTGATCAACGGAAACCGTGAACCATCTTATGTTGTAGGAAACCTAGGTAACCCAGGATTGCAATGGGAAAAGACAAAGACCTACGATGCTGGTTTTGAATTAGGATTATTTGAGAACAAATTGAACTTTGATATCTCCTATTACAACAGGACTACAACCGACCTGTTATTGAGAGCACCGGTACCTTATTCTACAGGATTCAATGATGTTTGGAAAAACATCGGTTCAGTAAGGAACAGTGGGGTAGAGGTATTGGTTACTGCCAATCCGATCCGCAGGGATGACCTATCCTGGAACATCAGCCTGAACGGTAGCTACAACAAGAACAAGGTATTGAAACTAGGTGAAAACAACGAAGATATCCTATTGAACGGATGGGTTGGTGGACCTAACAGTATCATCCGCGTAGGCGAGAACCTGAACAGTTTCTACGGGTACGAACGTGAAAAGATCTATACCGTACAGGATTTCGAAAACGGAGAGATCGACGAGAACAAGATCGGTAGGCCAAAACGTTCCACTACCCAGCGGATCTTGGGACAGGGTGTGCCTGATTGGATGGGAAGTTTTATCAACACCGTGAACTACAAGAACTTCGACCTTACGGTTGACCTTCAGTTCGTGTACGGTGTAGAAACCATGCAACAGTTCTTCCACTCGACCTATGACCGTTTCGGTATCACCAATGGTCTGAAAACTATCTTGACCGATGCATACAATGGAACCAATCCAGGTACTATGCAACAGGCCATTTATTTGACAAACAATGGTCACGCAGGACAGGATACCAATGTGGATTCACAATGGGTGGTTGATGGTTCATACTTACGTGTTAACGTGCTGCAATTGGGTTATACCTTCAAGTCTGACCTTGCTAGCAGAATGGGATTCTCGGCATTGCGCATCTATGCAAGTGCGAACAACCCATGGTTGTTTACCAACAAGGATTTCCAAGGATACGATCCTGAAAGTACCTCATTGGGTGAAGGGAACAAGTTCGGTCAGAACATGACTTTCTTCTCCTACCCAAGAGCGAAGACTTTCACTTTCGGAGTTAACCTGACCTTATAATCTTTAGAATTATTATTATGAAAACTAGAAATTTTGCAATCGCTATACTATTGACAGGTGTGCTAGGTTTGAGTTCCTGCGAGAAGTTTTTAGAAGAACAGCCGAAGTCCAATGAGACCTTGAATTTCTTCTATAAGACCGAGGCCCAAGCCATAGGTAATGTCAATGCATTATATCGTAGGGGAGCAACCGTAAGATACGGAAATGCCGGAAGTGCATACCTAGGCCCAACAGCTTCTATACCTACATTTTTAACGGGATACTTTACAAACTCTTATGAAAACCAAGAGTTAATCTGTCAGTATTCAAGATTATTGAACAGGCAGGAAAACACCCGTATCGTATCGAACACCATGAACACGATCTGGAATGATAGTTATAATTCCATCAATATCGCCAATGGTGCTGTGAAACACATCCCTGAGATTCCTTTTACGGATGCCAACCAACAGAAGACCTTGATCGCTACGGCGAAGTTCTTCAGAGCTTTTAACTACTTCTATTTGGTGAAAACATTCGGAGATGTGCCTTTGCATTTGGAACCTACTGAAAACCTTGACAATCTTTACCTAGAGCGTTCTCCAGTAGCTACGGTTTACCAAGCTATTGAGCAAGACTTAAAAGATGCTGTCGATGGATTGCCAGCTGTAACCTTTACAGAGAACAAGAACCGTATCACTAAATACGTTGCTGCAATGACCCTTGCCAATGTATACTTGCAACAGGGCAAATTCGCAGAGGCTGCTACCTATTCCAAAATGGTGGTCAACTCTCCGCATAACCTGACTGCAAATGAGGATTTGAAAATGAAGAGTGCTTACAACAAGTTACGTTCGACAGATAACCTAGCGGAGTCTATCTATGCCTATGAGTTTGATGGAACGATTTCTTCAAGCGGTTGGTGGCCAACTTATGGCTTCAACTCTTCAGCAACAGCGGTATTTGATAAATATGCCATCTTCGAACGCGTTTATGGACCGACTAAAAGGTTCTTGAACGTTTACAAAGCTGATGACCTAAGGATCCAGCCTAACCAATTTTTCCACTGGGAATATAAAAACCCGAATACAGGAAAGATCTGGAAATCGGAAGACGCTGGTGTTTGGTACTATGTTGATGAAGCTGCGGTATTGACTTCTGGTCGTGGTACCAAAGATTTCAATATCTACCGTTATGCGGAGGCATTATTGATCGCTGCAGAAAGTACAGCTAAGGCTGCCAATGCCGTAACAGCTGAAGCTGCTGGCTACTTGGCAAGGATCAAGGCTCGTGCAAGTACAACCAATAAAACTGTTGCACAGTTCACTACAGAACTTCAGGCGCTTTCTCCAACAGCTTTTGTTGAAGAGGTATGGACTGAACGCCTTCGTGAATTGCCACTTGAGTTCAAGATGTGGGACGACTGTTTGCGTACCGGTAAATTCCCAGTTATTTCAGAGACTGAAAAAGGAAGAGTTACCTACATAAACTTAGTAGGCGGTAAAAATGCCTCTGGAGCTACATTCAAAGATTCTGACCTTTTATGGCCAATCTCCTTGGATGAACTTCAGCGTAACCCTAAATTGACCCAAAATAAAGATTACCAATCTAAAAATTAAGGCAATAATTTAAAATGGAGAGGCTACCTAAAATTTTAGGTAGCCTTTTTTATATGTTTTTTTCGATGAATTGCACCCGTTCCGCTAAGGTTAATCTAGGGACTTCAATGACCTCATATCCATATTTTTCGTAAACATTTTTCATGGATTCAAAGGTTTCCAAGGCTTCCTGCCAAGTTTGTTTCCGTTCAGCATCAGTTACATAGATATCTTCCCAGGGCGGAAGGATAAATATTTTTTTATACAGGGCCGTACTTAGGTAATCCTGTATTTCTTGACTGATCTTAATATTCTCCATTTCCATATAACCAATGCTATCAAGCAGGCCTCGGTCAAAGAAGACCATTTCGGTTTCATAACTCTGTTTGGTCAATTCATAGGAGCGAAGGGATTCAGTCCACATCAACTGGGCATACGCATCCTTATCGGCCCAAGGGAGGGCAGACCCTCGTTTAATAATTTGATCTTTTATGATTTCCCGTGCCACTTCTGGAATACAGGGGATTCCTTTTTCTTCAAGAAGTTTTAACAAACTTGTCTTGCCGGTTCCAGGTCCTCCAGTCAGCACATAGAAGTTCCTCGTACTATTCTTCATTAATAATTTTAAAATGTCAATTCTAATATTTCTCCTGGGAGCCCATCAAAATCTCGGAATTCTCTAGATTGAAATCCATTTTTGGTTAAGATCTTTCGCGAGGCATAATTTTTTGGATCAATTATGGCAAATAGGCCCTTCAGGTTTTTTATGGATTTAGCGTATAGGATTAAATGTTCTGCCACCTGGCCTGCGATTCCCTTTCCCCAGAATTCAGGAATGATGATGTAGCCTAACTCTGCAATGTCTGCATTGGATTCAGTGATTTCAAGTTTTGCTAAACCAATAAATGAACCTTTTTTCTTTTCAATGATTTTAAAGGTGCCAAAGTTTGGGGAGATGGAGTTTAATTTCAATAGTTTCTTGAAATCCTCTCGTGCCTCAGCATATTCAATAGGTCTTTCCGTTATCATTTCCATCACCTTGCTGTCGTTTACCAACCTGAAATAGTTGTCGAAGTCCATGGAGGTGTTTACAAACTTTAATAGTTTATAATGATCTAAATCCATCATAAAACAATAAATTTTAATAAAAGTAAAAATTATTAATGTAAAACACTTTTACTTTTGACGGATTTATAAAAACTTAAGACAATGGTAACCGCAAATTTATAGTTCAGGGTTTTTTAGGAGTCTTTTTAGCTTCAGGATTTTATCACTGAACAATACAATCAAGACCACATAGACCATTTGGGAAAAAAGTCCCAAATAATTCCTGAGCTGATGATCTGCTATTTTGGGAAAAATCAATTCTGTTACTAGATAATTTAAGCAGATTCCAAAAAACGTACCAGCAGCAAAAAATATCAATGCATATTTCCTAGACTTGCTGATCGATTCTTGCTCTGCTTCAATCTTCTCAATTTTCGCCATTACCTTGGCGTCAAAATCATCAAAAGGCATCTCCAATTTTGCCATTTTCATGAACTCCTTGAAATTGTCCTTATTCTCCTCCATATTGCATTGTACTTAAATCTTTGTTTAGTTCTATTGCCATTCTTTTCCGAGCTCGGTGTAGGATGACTTTACAGTTTGCCATGGTCCAACCCGTAATTTCACATAGTTCCACGGCTGATAATTCCTCGAGATAAAACAACCTCAAGGCGAGAGCTTCATTGCTGGGTAACCTTCTCAAAACTTCGTTTATCATTTGTTTTTGTTCCTCGATCATCAAGTTTTTCAAGGCATGATCATCAAACTGAAGATCGTGCTGACCGAGGTCTAATTCCACAAATTGAATGGATTTCTTCTGGATCATCTTGTAAGAGCAATGCACCACGATCTTATAAAACCAAGTGCTGAATTTTGAATTGCCCTTAAAGTTCCTCAATGAAAGATAGGTTTGGACGAAGGACTCTTGGGCGACTTCCTCGGCAAGAAGCTCGTTTTTTACAATAGAGATAGCAATGGAAAAGGCCATGTCTTTATAGGTACTGATAAAGTAGCTAAAGGCATGGCGATCTCCAGAAAGAATTTTGTCTATGTAAAGACTATCCATCAATGCTGTTCTCTTCTTTTTTGTCTTGTTTATCTGCAATAATTAATGAAATCCCTACCGTTAAGGAAATAAGCCCAATAATGATAAAACCATCCCAATCTGAATCTTTCAATATGCCCGTGGCAAACAATATACCTGATAATAGTGCGCCGGTGGCAAAGCCGATCACCACAATCCCAATTTTCTTCCAAGAATTTGGTTTGCCCGGTGTTCTCGGAATCGGTCCGCCTAATTTGGTAATCGTTTCAGATCTATATTTGCTGATAAAATATGTACAGAGTACAATACAAGCAAAAAATGAAATTGGAATTAATACTTCTAATGCTTCCATATTATTTGATTTTATACATTAGTGGAAAGCAAAGCAGAAAAGGTTACAAAAAACTGGATTTATTTTTTTTTGGAAATAATTTAATGCAAATCTCCTTGCTCTTTTAGTTGTTTAAAGATGATTTTGTCGACGGCAGAAACACGTTCCAGATCAGCATAGTTTAGCCATTCAACCCATTCTATTTCAGAACTCGCTTTCAGCTCTCCAGTATATTCAGCTGTATAGCAGGTCATCTTGACAAGGGTTCCTTCAGGATGACTATCGGCCTGTGCCTCGAAAGTTCCCATATAATGGATGCTGCTTGGAATTAATTGGACTTGCAGTTCTTCCGAAATTTCACGCGTCAGGGCTTCAATATCCGATTCACCAGCCTCTCTTTTGCCTCCAGGAATGTAATATTTTTCCTTTCCGAATGATTTGGTAGACAGAATTTTTCCGTCCTTAATTTCAATCCATGCAAGCTTATCGATGATCTTCATAAATTTCAGGTTATACTCCTAAATTAATGAAATATCAGTCAACTAGTTTTGGATGGCCGGTAAAATTTTCTTTTTGAGCCAATCATCGATTTAATTTTTTAATGATTTAAAGCCTAAACTATGTACAGTTATTCCTTTATGGCTTAATTCTTGAAGCCAATTGCCTATGGAAAATCAAGATAAAAAGATCAAGGCTGACGTTCCTACCAATGTGGAACCACCTACAAAGGAATATCTGCAGCAATTGCAAGAGCAAGCCATCGCAGCAACAAAAGAGGAGGATGCTACATTTGGCGAACAGCTGATCAGAGAGGGGCTACAAACTTGGCCAGAGTTAATCGATGAGGAGTTGAGGAAGTTCAAGGAGAAAGTTTCTAATTGATAAGTCTTCCTTGAATAGGATTATATCTTATTTCTTCCGATAAAACTTCCTTGTCCTAACAAGAAGGCGATAGCTCTGTCCGTATTACGGACAATGCTGTTTTCAGTTTTTAGGTTAGCAATATAGCGTACTATTTCTTTCCTTAAAGTAGGGCTTATGGAATCAAAGACTGCCTTAGCTTCTCTATTTTCATCTAACGCGGATTGAAGCTTAGGGTGCATATTGACCTTGCGTTCTGAAAAATCTAGCTTTATCTTGATCATCAATTCTTCTCCTAATCTTTTGGGCGAGTCTTTCAGCATACTGGTATTGATGTATAGTCTCCAATCTCCCTTATAGCGCAATAAAGTTTGTGGATGATATTTTGATCGGTTGACAGAGACCTTTAAGGCAATATTTCCTTTTTCTCTATGGAGGATTCTGAAAAGGTCATGAAGGATTGTTTCTGGGACAAATACAAATGGGTTGATACCGATGATATCAAGAGGAGCTATAAAAGAATACGAACTTGTCTTACTCATTTTTGCTGATTGCTTTATTGCTTGAATCAATTTAAAGTATAAAAATGGCATTTTTAATTGTATTTATTTTGTTTCTTTCATTTTTAGCCAAACCCAAATTCCAGAAAGCAGGGTGACGAATCCTGCGATATGGACTGCCCACATCAAACCAAAAAAATTACCTACTATACCGGCCATCAGAGCCCCTATGGCATAGCCCATATCTCGCCAAAAGCGGTACACACCTAGCGAAGATGCTCGCCAAGTAGGATGGGCAGCATCACTGACAGCGGCAAGGAGTGCAGGGTAGACCATGGCGGTACCGAGTCCTAAAAATATAGATCCTATGATTCCTGAAGTCAAGGGTTCAAAGGCTTCCATACCGATGACGACATGGCCAAGCACTTGGACAAACATTCCCCAAACAATTAATGGTTTGCGACCCCATTTATCGGCTAAGGGACCGGTGATGACCTGCCCAAGTCCCCATACTACGGGGTAAATAGCTTTGATGCAACCTACACCATCCAATCCAACCCCCATGGATATGAAAAGTAAAGGGAACACTCCCCAGGACATCCCATCATTCAGATTATTGATCAAACCTGCTTGTGAAACTGAAAACAGATTTTTGTTCCGAAAAGATGTTTCCTTGAATACCCATGCAAGTGTTGGTTTGGGAGCCTTTTCGCTGGAGAAACGAAGGGGTATAGCTTGGGCTTCCAATTGGGCAAACTTCCTTGTATCGCGAATAACAAATAGGGAAAGCAATAGTCCGATAAAGGTATAAGCAATTCCGATATAGAAAGGCTGGGGCCTAAGGCCATATTCTGAAGCCAGGTATCCAGTCAACAGGGCTGTCAATCCCACAGCTCCATATCCCGCTGCTTCATTTAAGCCCATTGCCAATCCCCGACTTTTCTTGCCCACAAGGTCGATTTTCATATTGACGGTCATAGACCATGCTAATCCCTGGCTCATCCCCAGTAAAATATTGGCAAACAAGATCCAGTTCCAAGATGGTCCAAAGGCGAGCAAGAATGGAACTGGTAAGCCGATCAACCAACCCATGATCAGGACCTTCTTACGGGTGTATTTATCTGCTAATACTCCAGAAATTAAATTGGTAAATGCTTTGACAACTCCAAAAGCTATGATAAAAGAAAATACAACAACATCTGATTGAATTTTAAAAACCTCCGTTCCAACCAATGGAACAACAGTTCGTTCTAAACCAACCATTCCTCCAACCATCATGTTCACCAGGATCAATAAGCTGAATTGCTGCCAATTTTCCTTTAAGCCTAACTTAATATTTCCCATTTACCTTAATTGTTGTACAATCAAAAATGCTGAAATAAAAAGTAAAAGTTAGTTACTCTAGTTACAGATAATAAAAGAAGCCAATTTGACTGCAATTGGTCGATTATTAGGTTTTGTAAAAGACTTATTTAAAATGCTCAATTATTTCAAGTTAATGCTGGTCTTAATTTGGTCACATTCGGAACCATCCATAAGCAAGTAAAATTTATAGGAAAGCATGTTCGAAAAGAGCCCGTAGGTTTTCCGAATATGGCTCGAATGATTCTCGAATATGCCTCGAATAAAACCCCCTTTTTTGGGATGTAAAAAAGAGGGTTTTCATTAGCTAATTTTTTTCTGGATGTTTAACCTTGGGCTTCAACCATCCCGCTCGCCCTTGACTCTCTTAATATTGATAAAAGGACTCTTCATCAGATATAGAAAACTTTGTTTCTCTTCGCTATCAAATTCAATAAGCCCATATTTCATTTTGTGGACCGGAAGGGTTTTGAATGTGCCGAATATGCGGTCCCAGAGAATAAATATATCAGCAAAATTGCTGTCGGTATAGAATTGGTTTTGGTCATGGTGTACGCGATGATGGTCAGGCATCACAAAGACTAATCCGAATGATCTATTGAGCCAGTTCGGAAAGTGAAGATTGGAATGTTCCAGGAACAGGAAGATGTAAAGGATAAAATAATAAAGACCTAGGGAAAGAACGTCAGTGCCGAAAACAGCCGCCGATAGGATGTTTCCTGTTTCGTAAACCAGAATCATTTCGAGTGGATGAAAGCGGAAGCTACTGGAGGAGTCCATACTGGTGTCGCTATGATGAACCCGATGAAGTCGCCAGAGCAAGGGTACTTTGTGTGCCGCTCGATGAATCCAGTAAGTAGAGAAATCATAAAGCATGACAGAGATAATCAGTTTTGTCCAGAAAGGTAGCTCTACAAGATATAGGAGACCTACTTTATGGTTATTCAGCCATTCTATACAGTAGACCTGGATGACCACAAAAAAGATGTTCATCAGGGTCAATAAAATCTGGAATAGGATGTTCTGGATGAGATGTTCGCCTCTTTTTTTGAAAGCAAATGGATTAGAGCTGATCTGTTCCAAGGTAAAAAATAGGACGAGTAATCCGATGATCAAATAATTCGGATCAAGACTTAGAATTTTTTCTAATAATTCCATGACTATATAATTTAGGTAATTAGATTAAGTGATTTTTCTTCTCTAAAAATTCAAATTGTAACACGAGGAAATAGTTGAATTGGCATTTACGGTTCCTGTCTGATCTTGAAAATCTGCGGGAGGTTTCGTTAAAATGGGGTGAAACGCAAAGTTAGTGTTGAAATGCAAGTAAAGATTGACAATATTTCTTATCAATTTTAAGTAATACCTATAAAGAATAGATTAAGTTACAAAGAAATGTTATTGGAATTCAGTTTTTATGAAAAAATAATGGATTGTCTACAAATATTAATTTATTCTTTCTAAAACCTTGATTTTTAATCCATGGAGAAAGAATATCAGATAAGTCTTCTTACTTTAGTTCAAACTAACACGTAAAACTGTCAATTATTAATTTTTTCTCGATGAATACTCCAGATACGCACGGTACTTACGGCGCCTCTTTGTTTGATATCAGGTGGAAACAGAAGCGGAAAGCTATTCTGGCCAGGGACAATAATAAGTGTGTCATCTGTCAGGATGTTCATCAATTGCAAGTACATCATCGACAATACCATTTTATCAATCGGCTCAACCAGTTCAAGGAACCTTGGGACTATCCCAGCAATTTGTTGATCACGCTCTGTGCGCTCTGCCATAAACGTGGGCATCGCAAGTATAAAATACCAACCAAATACATTTAATCTAATGGGTCTATTTAATTTTTTTAAGAAAAAACAATCCGAAACTTCTCCTGAGGATGCTTTGTTAAACGGACATCTGCCGCCTATACCGGAAGATATTTTCGTGGAAAAAGACATCAATCAGGATTGGACATCGCCTGTAAGTTCATTCACAGGAATCAATACTATCTATGCTTATCTCCAGTCAGACTTTGAATCCAAAGGTTTCAATGATGCCTTGACCAGTCCCGACGAAAAGTATAAGGAAGATAATTTAAGGCTTATCAAGTTTGATCTTGAGATCATAATTTCAAAGGTTAAAACTTACCATGATTCGTTTCTGAAAGAATTGGAATTCCATATCAATTCCCGTAAGCGATCAGGATTGGTTGACCTAGTGGAGGAACTTCTTTCCAAAAAGGAAGACCTAGAAAATCACATGAGAAAGGTGAGCGATATTGAAGAGTCATTGAAAACTGATTCTGGACTTTTTGAAAGAGCCATATTGGCCTATAAAAGAGGTTTTACCAAAGGATTGGCTTCTATAACCCAAAGGACCCTATTAGCTAAAGAGTTTTAATATGAAAAAGAATCCCTGGCTAAAGTTTGGATGTTTCCTAACTGGTTATAACTATTACCTGGTCCAACATTCCAGTGAACAGAGCTCAAAGGCCGTCAAGAAGTTTACTTCTGCGGTATTATTGATTGTGCTGGTGTGGATGTTCATTGCCTATTCCTTTGCGGTTCGTTATTTGCATGTTGGCGTTTTTGGGGCAGTAATGGCTTCTTTAATCGCTGCATTTGTGGTTATCCAGATAGAACGCATCATTATCCTTTCGACTAAGGTCAATAAATGGTCTGTCAGTTTTAGGATCGCTCTCGCCATTGTCATGGCTATTCTAGGTTCGTTTATCTTGGATCAAATCATCTTTAAGGATGATATCGAACTGAAGAAAACCCAAATCATGGAAGATAGGGTGAAAATTGCTGTGAAAAACTCTGAAAATGAAATCGATGAGCAGGTGAAGAGTATAGATGCCAGTATACAGCAGTTGGAGGCAAGGCAAAAAGTCGTTTCAGAAGATCTGCAGAAAAATCCTGTGATCGTGACCTCCTATACCAACACTTCAGTGACCAGGGACAACCAAGGAAACCGGATAAACAGTACAAATTCGACCAATAAAATGGTGAATGAAAACCCTAAAAAGAGGGAGTTGGAACAGATCAACGAACAAATCAATATCTTGAACGGCCAGAAATTCAAAACCCTTGGTTCTTTGGCCTCTATCAAAGCTAAAAAAGAGGAGGATCTGCGGAAGTCTTCAGGTTTCATTGATGAGCTGAATATCCTGCATGATGTGATCACAAGCTCCAAGATTGGTTTTACAGTATATCTATTATTCTTTTTGTTTTTCCTTTCGATCGAGCTTTTTGTGGTTACCATTAAATTGTTTGATAAGGCATCAGATTATGATAAATTGATCCACCATCAGACCGAGGTAAGGTTGAAGATGCTGGAAAGATTGAATGGATAAATAAGCGCATCCCAAGCTGCTTTTTCAGTGTTAAATGAACCTAAACCGAAGGTAAAATTTCGATTTAGGTTCACTTAACTTGTTAATTTATATAATTACGCAAAACAGGTTTTGCTAATTTTAATTAATACTCAGCATATTTGTGTTCATTAGAATAATTAATGGAAGGATTTTTAATTCAGGTTAATTCTTTCCGATAATTGATGCTCACACTATGAAAAGACACAATTTCACATTTTATTCCCTATTAATCTTGTTCAGTACCTTTCTGTTAACTTTTAGTTCTTGCAAAAAGGACAAAAAGAATGACGGAAGTGAATCTCCGGAAACTTATGATCCTGCATACGACGGCTTAAAGATTTATATGTTTGGCAGTACCAATAAAGAAGGGGATGCATTGGGTTCAAGGCCGGTATATTGGTATAACGGAAAAGTAAACAATTTAGAGGGTGCTGAGAATGGCGGGAAAGTGTTGAGTGCCTATTTAAAAGGGAAAGATTATTATGCTGTTGGATTTGAGGGTAAAGTTGGAGAAAACGTAAGCTCACGTACGCCCGTTTATTGGTTAAACGGGAAAAAGCATGTCATAGAAAATCTTTTTGCGACCGGTAACCTGATTTATGTTACGAATAGCAAGGATATATATGTAAAACGGACTGATTATAGCAACGGAATGGTAACTTCTATCGATATCCTGAAAAATGGGAAACTATATGATCTGGAAAAGAAAGATGGGAAAAAACCAATAATCGATAAGCTAACCGGAATAAATGATGATGTTTATGTCATTCAAAGGAGCAGCAATTCCATTGTTTGGAAAAACGGTAAAATATTTACAGAACGAAAATCTCCTGAACTCATATCAGATATCGGTTTTAATCAGCAGGATATCTATTTGTTTACTACCATAAACTCTAACAAAGGGACAGATTTACCAGCCTTTTTAATTTATAAAAACAATAAACTCTTCCAGTCCATCAAGTTAAAATCAGATAGAGAGATAGGAACCATCAGTGGTGTCAAGTTCTTTGTCGAAGGAGACAATACCTATATTGCTGCAAGTTTCAGTTTGGATGATCAAGGAGAGATCACTGTTTGGAAAAATGGGAAGGTCCATCAAGAAATCAAAAAGAATAAAATTCTCGATGATTTATTTGTGAAGAATGGCCATGTGTTTTTAGGAGCCTATTCTCCAGAATCTGGCAATCATTATGATACGTATTGGATGGATGGAAAAGAGCTACCTATTGATGGTGGTTGGAATAATGAAATTAACGTTGAAAAGATCATTGTAGAGGAGGCGCCATAGTTAAAGGGTGGGGGTAACAATTGTTGTGATCTATACTGGAATATCAACCGTTGAAAGGATAACCCATAGTAGGGGTGAAATATTTTCCTAAACCTTTTTGTGTCATTAATGTACAAGAGACTAGACGGAAAGCTGATAATAGCTTTTTGGATTCATTCAATGCTATAACTCATTTATAGAGTTTTATTGAAAGCAAATATTACCTTTGTATATACTAATTGTTGCCTTGAGATATCTAATCAGTATATTATTTGTGCTGTCAACTTTTTGCCTATCTGCGCAGACAGTTTACAAGACTCCATCCGGTAGTAAATATCATACTGCAACATGCCGTTATGTCAAGAATGTTTCAAATGCGTTGAGTATCGCTGATGCTCAGAAAATGGGTCTTAGCGCCTGTTCTCAATGTAATCCTGGGCAAACGAAGGCTAGAGGTTTTGTGGGGCAGACTACTCAAAGTGGATTGGGGATAAAACCTGGAGAAGCTCAAGGAGCAGTTTCTAGGTCTGTACAGTGCAAAGGGACCACTAAAAAAGGTACGCGTTGTAAGCATATGACTAGAAATGCCAATGGATATTGTCATCAACATGAGCCTAAATAGGTTTTGCGGTTAATTGTGATTCCGGATCGGGGTGTAATAATGGATAACAGCACCGGACTTGAAGGTTTTTGTGTGACTGAGGGTTAAATCAATTCTTTTCTCTATTTTATCAAACAAAATTAGTCCTGGTCCCGCGATAATGGGGTGAATGCATAGCTGAAACTCGTCGATAAGGTTTTGATTCAGTAATTGGATAATTAAGCTCCTGCTACAGATTAAGATATCTTTCCCTTCACCGTTTTTTAATTCTTTGATCATATCGGGTAATGATTTATCGGACAATTGTGCGGAATCCCAGCCAGTTGATTTCATTGTCCTTGAGAAAACTATTTTTGGAGTTTTGTCGATTGCGATAGCAAAATCATTGTGGGATTTATTATCAGAAGGGTTGGTCAGTAAGGTTTGCCAATACTTCATCAGTTCGAAGGTAATCCTTCCATAGAGAAGGGCTTCTGCATTTTCAATGAGATGACTGTAATGATCGTGGATATCTGCATCGGGATTAGGGATGGTATGGTCGCAATTACCATCGATGGTCATGTTGAAGGCGGCGATTATTTTTCTCATGGTTGTGGGGGATATGATAAATCAAAGATAAGGATGGGAGGAAGGAATTGGCTTGTCATAGGGCAAGAAATGGGGAAGGGTGAGTAGGTTGACATTCTTTCAGTGGACATTGAGGTTTTCTTTAGCAAACACAGGAAATTCTTTCTACAAACACAGAAATTCTTTCTACAAACACAGAAATTCTTGCAGCGAACATTGAGGTTTTCTTTAGCATTCAAGGGATTTCCATCTGTTTACATCAATTTATTCGAGGGAGTGCGGGATTGCCTTCGGCGATCCCTTAGGGGGAGGCTAAAAGATAGTATCAAAACCTTCGCTCGTTTCACTCGCTGGTTTTATTTTTTACATCAAATTGCTTCAAACAAGTTTGGCAATTTGATGTAAAAAATAAAACCCTTCAATGTTAATTGAAGGGTTTTGAGATATCTTTGCGGAGAGGGCGGGATTCGAACCCGCGGTACCGTTTCCAGTACGACAGTTTAGCAAACTGTTCCTTTCGGCCACTCAGGCACCTCTCCGGGTTTCGACAGTGCAAACATAACGCAAAATTTTCACTCTTCAAAGTCGATTTAGTGAAAAATACGCATTTTATGAAGCGCCTACAGCAACCTTTTGAATATCAATTTGTTTTTTTAATTATCTTTCTTCTTACTTAGATCGTAATCAATGCGTACATGGTAAATGCTCTTCAGCATAGCCTTGAAAATCTTCGCTGATTCTGTGATCTCACGCATTGTAATATCCGCGTTCTGGAACTGTCTCTGCAAGAGTTTATGGTCAATGATCTTATCCACTAAATTATTGATAGATTCTTCGGTAGGCTCCTTTAAAGCTCTGGAAGCGGCTTCAACGGAGTCTGCCATCATCAAGACTGCTGTTTCTTTTGAGAATGGTACTGGACCAGGGTATTTGAAGATGGACTCATCAATTACTTTATCTGGATTGGCTTTTACTGCCATATTGTAAAAATAGTCAACCTTGGTAGTACCGTGATGCGTACGGATAAAGTCAATTACGACCTCCGGCATCTGGTTTTTCCTTGCCATTTCAATTCCTTTCAGGACGTGTGAGATAATGATCTGTGCACTTTGTTCTGGTGTCAGTTCCTCATGTGGATTGTCATTGGTTTTCTGGTTCTCGATAAAGTACAGCGGATTGATCATTTTGCCAATATCATGGTACAAGGCACCTGCACGAACCAATAGAGGATTGCCACCAATCTTATAGATGGCTGCTTCTGCTAGGTTGGCAACCTGTAGGGAGTGCTGGAATGTACCTGGAGCCTTTAAGGAAAGTTCTCGCAATAACCTGGAGTTACTGTTGGTCAGCTCCATTAAGGTCAAGTCAGAAACGATTCCGAATAATTTCTCGAAGGCATAGATCAATGGATAGGCGAGGAGGGTCAATCCCACACTCACTGTAAATGGAAGGATGTCTTGCCAATAAATGGAAGAAAAAGATCCGTTACGGGTCAATACCAGTCCCATGTACGCCAAGATGTATGTCCCTAAGATCAGGACGCTGGATACTAAGAATTGCTCTCTCTTTACGAGGGTACGGATGCTGTAGATAGCCACCATTCCGGCAGTGAATTGCAAGAACACAAAATCAAAGCTGTTAGGGACGAAAAGTCCAGCTATCAGTACCATCAGGATATGGATGTTCAATGCTATCCGCGTATCGAATAATAACCTGAAGATAATCGGCACACTACAGTATGGGATATAATAAAGGCTTGGGATCTTGATCTTGATAGCCCAACTCAATACCCCTAACATCACCAAGATGACGACGAAGATAATGAACAATAAGCGGTTGTTGTTGAAGATATCCCTCCTGAAGAAATATAGGAATACCATCAAAAGCGCCATAGCTAGCGAAATCAGGATAAAGTGCCCAAATGTGACTAGATTCTGCTCCCCGCTGATCCTGGATTCGTCTTCGAATACCTTTCGCAGGGATTCTAATTTTTGGTAAGTATCGTTGTTGATGATCTTCCCTTGTTCCGCAATCAGTTCGTCCTTTTGGACCATCCCTCGGGTAGTAGAGATGTTTGCCAAAGCCGTTTGTTCAACTTTGTTAGTCTGGGATTCATTGAAGACATAGTTGATGGTAATGTAGTTTTTCAGGACTTCAGACAACCATTTCTTATGTTCGATCAGTTTATTCTTCTCTAGGGCACCAACGATATACTGATTTGCAGATTCTATGGTATAGCAATCAACAGTATTCTTCTGCTGCGCTATATTATCGTGGATAAGGACAAAATTGTATTCCAGGGAGGTTGGATCATTTCTGGAAGAGTCATTGCCCTTGTTTTGGTATCGATTATTTAGGGATAGTACTCCTCGCTCATAGATGTAATTCAGGAGGGCAGTACCTACTTCTCTATAGTCATTGAGATTACCGGTCTCTGTGGAGTCAAGCTGGCTGGATTGCCACTTTTCATTAAGATCCGTGTTGAACTGATCGATCTGTTCCTTACTGGCAACATCGTTAAGGTTATAGATTGGTTGGACAGTATTTAGGATATATTGCTTGTCGCGCTCCATTTCTTCGGCAGTTTTAAGGACTGCGAAGTTGTAAGGGGAAGTCAGGTTCTCATGGTTCCATGGTTTTCCTTTTTGGTATTCGTACCTAAATCTGGGTTGTTTGGGTAGGAATATACAGATCAGGACAATGGTCAAAACGACCATCCCATATTTCCACAAACTGGAGTTTTGCTGTAATTTATCCTTAGGGTAATTTATCTTTAATTTCGCCACAATCTAATTTTAGTAATCCTAACTAACAAATGTAATTATTTTACGGCAAACAGTTTGGTTTTAGGCCAAGACAATCTGAAAACATTAGCAATCAGGAGTAGGATGGAACAGGAATTGGAAAGAGTTTGTAAGTTGAATGTAGCATTTCACTGGAAAACCTGTCTATTTTTCAATTAGAGGATAATACTTGTTATCTTTGCAGAAAATTTAAGACATGTCCACACAACAACACTTAATAGCACCATCAGTATTGGCAGCAGATTTTGCAAACCTACAGCGTGATGTAGAGATGATCAATGCGAGCGAAGCTGATTGGTTTCATATTGACATAATGGATGGGGTATTTGTTCCCAACATCTCCTTTGGGTTTCCGGTTATGAGTGCCATTGCAAGGCATGCTAAGAAGCCTTTGGATGTGCATTTGATGATTGTAGATCCAGATCGTTACTTGAAAGTTTGCAAGGACAATGGGGCAGAGGTTATCACGGTTCATTATGAAGCTTGTACCCATTTACATCGCACATTAGCAGCGATTAAGGAATTGGGATGTAAAGCAGGCGTTGCGTTAAATCCGCACACTCCAGTTTCATTGTTGAAGGACGTAATTCAGGATATCGATCTAGTTTGTTTAATGTCTGTAAACCCAGGTTTTGGGGGGCAGAAATTCATTGAACGAACGTATAGTAAAATTAAAGAATTACGCGCTTTGGCAGTGGAGCAAAATACGGATGTATTGATCGAAATTGATGGGGGAGTAGGGACTTCAAACGCAGGTAAATTATTGGCCGCTGGAGCAGACGTTTTAGTAGCTGGAAGCTTTGTGTTTAGTTCTGAAAATCCAGTTCAAACGATACAGGAATTGAAGGCTGTAGACCCTTCAGTTCAATTGGTTTAACAGCATTGTTTAGAATACTTCCAAATTAGCTTGAAGTGGCAGAAATGCGAATAAAACGCAGTTTTTTTTGTATTTTTGCGTAAACAGCTCTTAGTATGGGCTTAACAGTTAAAATTTAATAAATCATATTAAACTACAAATAATGGCTTTTGATATAGACATGATCAAAAAGGTTTATTCTCAATATGATGAGCGTGTAAAAGCGGCCCGTCAAGTTGTAAATAAACCATTGACTCTAGCTGAGAAAATTTTATATACGCATCTTTGGGATGGTAATGCCTCAGAAGCATACGAGCGTGGCAAATCATACGTTGATTTTGCACCGGACCGTGTAGCTATGCAGGACGCAACTGCACAGATGGCTTTATTGCAATTCATGCAAGCGGGTCGTCCGAAAGCAGCAGTTCCTTCAACTGTTCACTGTGACCACTTGATTCAAGCGCGTGATGGAGCAGCAGAGGATTTAAATCGTGCTAAAAATGAAAGCTCAGAAGTGTTCAACTTCTTGAGTTCTGTATCGAACAAATACGGTATTGGTTTCTGGAAACCAGGTGCTGGTATTATCCACCAAGTAGTATTGGAAAACTATGCTTTCCCAGGTGGTATGATGATCGGTACTGACTCCCACACTGTAAATGCAGGTGGTTTAGGTATGGTAGCTATCGGTGTTGGTGGTGCAGATGCATGTGATGTGATGGCAGGATTACCTTGGGAGCTAAAATTCCCTAAATTGATCGGTGTAAAATTAACAGGTAAACTTTCTGGTTGGGCAGCTCCAAAAGATGTGATCTTGAAAGTTGCTGGTATCTTAACTGTAAAAGGTGGTACTGGTGCTATCGTAGAATATTTCGGCGAAGGTGCTGAATCTTTATCATGTACTGGTAAAGGAACAATCTGTAACATGGGTGCTGAAATTGGTGCTACAACATCAACGTTCGGATATGATGCTTCTATGGAGCGCTACTTGCGTGCTACAGACCGTGCAGAAGTTGCTGATGCTGCAAATGCAATCAAGGAACACTTGACAGCTGACCCTGAGGTTTATGCAAACCCTGAGCAATACTTCGATCAATTGATCGAAATCAACTTATCTGAGTTGGAACCATCATTGAATGGTCCATTTACTCCAGATTTATATACTCCAATTTCACGTATGCGTGAGGAAGCTGGTAAAAACGGCTGGCCTACAAAAGTAGAGTGGGGATTGATCGGTTCATGTACTAACTCTTCATACGAAGATTTATCTCGTGCTGCATCTATCGCTCGCCAAGCTGTTGAAAAAGGACTTGTTACTAAAGCTGAATTCGGTATCAACCCAGGTTCAGAGCAAGTTCGTTTCACTGCTGACCGTGATGGATTATTGAAAACTTTCGAAGATCTTAACGCTACTATCTTTACCAATGCATGTGGACCATGTATCGGTATGTGGGATCGCGCTGGATCAGAGAAACAAGAGAAAAACACTATCGTTCACTCCTTCAATCGTAACTTTGCAAAACGTGCTGATGGTAACCCGAATACCTTTGCTTTCGTAACTTCTCCAGAAATGGTTGCTGCGATCGCTATCTCAGGCGATTTAGGATTCAACCCTCTTACAGATACGTTGACCAACAAAAACGGCGAACAAGTAAAACTTGATCCTCCTACTGGGGATGAATTACCAGAAAAAGGATTCGCAGTGGATGATCCAGGATACCAAGCTCCTGCAGCTGATGGATCTAGCGTAACTGTTGATGTAAGTCCTGATTCAGACCGTCTACAGTTGTTAGAGCCGTTTGCAGCGTGGGAAGGTACTGACCTTAAAGGTTTGAAATTACTGATCAAAGCTAAAGGTAAATGTACTACTGACCACATCTCTATGGCTGGTCCTTGGTTGAAATACCGTGGTCACTTAGACAACATTTCTAACAATATGTTGATCGGTGCGGTTAACTACTTCAACGACAAGACTGATAATGTGAAGAACCAATTGACTGGTGAATACGGTCCGGTTCCTGCAACCCAACGTGCTTACAAAGCTCAAGGTATTGGTTCAATCGTTGTTGGTGATGAAAACTATGGTGAAGGTTCATCTCGTGAGCACGCTGCTATGGAACCTCGTCACTTAGGTGTTCGTGCGGTATTGGTAAAATCATTTGCTCGTATCCACGAAACTAACTTGAAAAAACAAGGTATGCTTGGTCTTACCTTCGCGAATAAAGATGATTATGATAAAATCAACGAAGACGATACTATCGATATCATCGGATTAACTGAATTTGCTCCAAACAAACCGCTTACATTGGTATTACACCATGCTGACGGTACATCTGAAGAGATTCTTGCAAACCACACTTACAACGAACAACAAATCGGTTGGTTCAAAGCTGGTGGTGCATTGAATATCATCCGTGCAA
Source organism: Sphingobacterium sp. BS-2 (assembly GCF_046161205.1). Taxonomy (NCBI): domain Bacteria; kingdom Pseudomonadati; phylum Bacteroidota; class Sphingobacteriia; order Sphingobacteriales; family Sphingobacteriaceae; genus Sphingobacterium; species Sphingobacterium sp. BS-2. The sequence goes on along the minus strand of NZ_JBIXGO010000009.1, from coordinate 95,755 downwards.
ATCAGAAATAGTATTTAGTAGTTAGTACTTAGTATTTAGTATTTAGACTAGTGCTGCTAACTCAGAAGGTGCTGTTCCATTGGAACAGCACCTTTTTTATGTAGGGGACCCTTTCCTCAATCGTTCAAACAAAAATAATCTCTATCTTTATTCACCTAATAAGCCAAACTAAACATGAATACAAGTTTATTTAAAAGCATAGCCTTAGGCGCTATGTTGTTATCTACTGGAATGATGGAAATAAAAGCACAGAAAATACCCTATGAACTGGATGCCAAAAAGAATACTACTGTAACTTATCAAGAATTGCAACAATACTATTCTTCCCTTTTGAAGGGAAGAAAGGATGTGAAAATGATTGATTATGGATTGACGGATGTCGGTAAGCCTTTGCAGCTGATCGTCCTTTCCAAGGATGGTGATTTTGATCCAAAGAGTATAAAAGCAAAGGGAAAGGCCGTGATGTTGATCAACAATGGGATCCATCCAGGGGAGCCAGAAGGAATCGATGCTTCCATGATGTTTATCAGGAATCTTCTTCAGGGAAATAAATTACCTGACAATTTGGTGCTTTGCGTAATTCCGGTCTATAATATTGCCGGGATGCTTAACCGAGGTGAGTCAAGGGTAAATCAAAATGGTCCCAATGAATATGGTTTTAGAGGGACGAGACAGCATTATGATCTCAATCGAGATTTTATAAAAGGCGATACCCGAAATTCCAGGTTGTTCCAAAAGATTTTCAGTACTTGGGATCCCGATGTATTTTTCGATACCCATACCAGTAACGGAGCGGATTACCAATATGTCATGACCCTGATTGAAACCCATAAGGATAAATTGCATCAGGATCTCGCTCCTTATATGAAATCGAAATTCACAGATGAACTTTACAGGAGAATGGATAAAGAGGGCTTTCCAATGGTTCCTTATGTGAACTCAAAAGGGGAGACCCCTGAGTCTGGATTGGTATCATTTCTAGAAAGTCCGCGATATTCTACAGGATATGCTGCGCTGCATAATACCATAGGCTATATGCCTGAAACCCACATGTGGAAATCTTATCAGCAAAGAGTCGAGTCTACCTATGCCTTGATGAAGAATTTATTTGAGGTTTCCGTCCAAGAGTCCAAAGACTTGGTTGCTTTACGGAAGAAGATAAAAGAAAAAGTTGCTTCACAAATAGATTTCCCTGTTAGTTGGACCTTGGACACGGAGAATGTAGGAAAAATTGAATTCAGGGGATTTGAATCAGGAAAAAAAACTAGTGAGGTCTCCGGACAGGAAAGATTGTATTATGATAGGGATAAACCATTCAGCAAGCAAGTTCCTTATTTCGCTAATTACAAACCATCTATCATCATCAAGAAGCCAAAGGCTTATATCGTACCTCAGGCTTATGATAGGTTGATAGAACTGATGCAAACGAACGGTGTAAAGATGAAGCAGTTGGCACAGGATGAAATCAAGGAAGTGGAAATGTACTATATCACATCCTATAAGACCCAAGGTTCTGTTTATGAAGGACATTATCCGCATCATTCTGTAGAGGTCAGTTCAAAAATGATGCAAGTGCCATTTTATAAAGGCGATTGGATCATTGAAACCAATCAGGATATTAATCGTTATATCGTAGAAACTCTGGAACCAGAGGCGATGGACTCCTTTTTTAACTGGAATTTCTTTGACGCGATTCTTTCGCAGAAAGAATATTTTTCGGCCTATATTTTTGAAGATACAGCAGCCGAACTGTTGAAGAATGATGCCGAATTAAAAAAGAGTTTTGAGGAAGCTAAAAAGCAAGATCCAAAATTAGCAGAAATTGGAAGGGAGCAATTGGAATGGATCTATAAACGTACGCATCATTATGAGCATGATTACATGCTGTATCCGGTAGGTCGGATACTGTAATGAGTATGAAAAATAAAGAGCTTCCAAAATTAATTTTTGGAAGCTTTTTTATTTATGGCGATTTGATTTCTGTTGACAAAAGGTTGTCATCCATCGGTCTTAAATTTGATTATTCAATCATTTAAAAAGAAAATATTATGAGCACTACAGGAATTATTACGAAAGAAAACTTTTTGGACCATTGGCAAGGACATAGAGGCTTAACGAGAAAAACAATTGAGAAGTTTCCAGAAAAGGAATTATTTGAATATAGCATAGGAGGGATGCGTCCTTTCAGTGATTTGGTAAAGGAAATATTGACTATTGGATTACCAGGTCTAGAGGGGATTAACAATAATACCACTGAGGGCTTTAACCATGATGTTCCATTTAATACCAAAGAAGCCTTATTGGCGGAGTGGGACAGACAGACGCCATTGATTACTGAATATTACAATAAAATTCCAGTGGAAAGGTTTGCAGAAGATTACAACCTATTTGGACAATTTAATGCGCCGATCTATGATAACCTGCTATATTTTGTGGATAATGAGGTCCATCACCGTGCCCAAGGCTATGTTTACCTCAGGAGTTTAGGAATCGAACCTCCAATGTTCTATGACAGATAGAAATAGGAAAGGCTGCTCTTTTTACAGAGCAGCCTTTTTTATATATGTCGCATCCAATTATTTTTCTTCAAAAACTGAATTTACTTCAGTGATTTTCCAGCCTTCACTGTCTTGTACCATGGTAAGGTAGTCAACACGTTTGAAGTTGGAGAAATTAAGGGTTACTTTAGCAAGGCTGTATTTTCCAGCTTTCTCAACGATTTGATAGTCGCTATCACAATTGAAAGTAAATCCTTTTTGACTTTTGATCTGTTTGATATAGTTGGTCCTTGAAAGCGGTGCTTGATTGTATTCAGTATTGTATTTCAATGTGAAATCTTTGCCTAATAGGTTGTCCAAATGTTCAACATCACCTTTTACTGAAGTATTGATGTATGCATCAATTACGTTCTCTACTACGGCACTGTTTAATTTGTCTTTGTCTTTATCGATTGCAAATGCTGTGAATGATGAAGCGAATAATAGACCTGCGATTGCGAATGTTTTTACTAAATTTTTCATGACTTATTTTTTTAATGATTAATACCTGTTTTATTTTTTTCTTGTTATTTCTTATTTGATACTTCAAAGGTATAGCAGAAATACAGGCCGTAACAGGCAAAATAGGTCAATTCTGAAGCTTTCTCGGTGAATGTTGCTGATATTTCGGTGAATGTTCCTGAGGATTTTGATGGAGGATTCACCGAAGGATTTACCCTGTTTATTGAAGGTTTGGTCCCATCTCTTCGACGAAAATCCCCTCAGCAGCTATTCGAATCGTTCTACCACTCATAAACATAAAGATGTCTCGTTACTTTTGGAGCGCAAAAGTAACCAAACCGACGAAGGAGCTCACGGATACCAAAAACAACTCGAATCCGTAAACGCTTCGGCCCATTTAAGGAGGCTTTTCGCACATCCTCATACACATGGATAGAATGCCTTGTTGTCGGGAATATCTTTCAGAAGATCATCCCTTTTGATGGGATGATCTTCTGAAAGCATTCCAAGGCCAATCCCATCGCACAAGTCGACGGCATTCTATCCATCTCTCCGCCACTGGAAATGAACCGGTGGCTAAAGTGCTTCCTTCGGAAGGATAAATGTTTGCAGAAAACCCCCAGCGGGGGTGAAATCTTTGTAGAAAAATGTACCGTTTACCGGATAACCCCTGGAAGGGGTGAAATATTTTTCTATAAATCTACCCTAGGAAAGGAAATAGTTCGTTCGCTGTGCTCTCGATGACAACAATTCTATTAAAATAAAAAAATAGATTCTTCGCTGCGCTCTGAATCCCTCTCTGGGACATTTCCAATTCTGAACGATTAGTGAAGAATCTGTACGATAATGCCCCACAATTTCCTGTCATTCTCAATCGGAGATTGAGGACCTGTACGCCAATGCAGCATTGGATGTTTTTCTTTTTGAAGGTTCGCATCTTTCCAAGACACTTCGTTCCTCAGTGTGAACCGGAAAAGAAAGGCATTTTTATCGATCTACTGCCCCAGAGGGGTTCAATTATTTTAGCAATCCCATCGCACAAGTCGATGGCATTCTATCCATCTCTCCGCCAAGGAAATGAGCCGGGGGCTAAAGTGCTTCCTTCGGAAGGATTGATGTTTGTTGAGCCAACCCCTTCAAGATTGTGACCTCCTTATAAAATGAATTGATTATGGAGAATCCATAAAAAAAACAACCTAAGGATTCCTTAGGTTGTTTATGTTATAATTTAATTGAGATTAGAAGCTTATTACATGGTTGGCATACTCAGCATCCTTGTTCATTAAGGAAACCTCTAGATTTTCACCAGCTTTTGTGTTTTCAGGTTTTTTGATTTCAAATATTTCACCCACTTTCACTTCTCCTTGCGCTTTTTCATTTACATATATAGTTAGGGGTTCATTTACTTGGTCACCGATCACCTTGTATTCAAATTTATCCTTATCGTCTGCGATAAGTTCGATTTTACCTTTTGCTGCAGGCTCTGCAAATTCCGTTTGATTCATATTTAACTCCGAAGGAATTTCTTTGGTTTCAGGGTTTCCGAAAAGTAAACTTCCTATAAACAATGCTGAAAAAAATAGTTCATTCATATGATTGATCTTTTGTTATATGTTTAATTAATCTATTGTAATAACGATGTTACAAATAGGATTATTGCATTTACCATGCCAAAGGAGGGGATTTAAGGTTTTTTAACAGGTCAAGAATGGAGTTAAAAGAAAAAATCCTGAGCTGGGGAAGCTCAGGATTTTACCAAACCAATTATTAACCTAAATTATGAAATTACTCTTTATTACTCTTTTGCTTTTCTTTGATATTATAACGAGATGATTTAAACTTTCGTGTCTTTTTAGTTTTAGATTAACATCTTTTAACAAAGAATTAGCGTAATTCAATAATTTTCGGTCGGTTTGTTTATATTTTAATCTTTTGAGATAATGTTTTTTGCAAAATAAGCCATTGGGAAATAGGCGAACACCAAATCCACAAAGGTATACCATAATGGGGAAGGCAACATAAATATGGATGCCAAGCCTCCCAAGAAGAAGAATACCGCAATAACCATCGCAAATGTCAATTTGCTGCTCGGTGCAATCCATGCAGCTACCAGAGCGCCAACAAATGTCCCTAATGCATGGGCTAGGAATGGAAAAATGAAATGTTTTGGCTCAAATAGATGCATTCCAGCCTTCAGGCCTTCAGCAGTCGTAACATCCACTCCATCTGGCGGAGGTATTACTGTACCACTAATAGAAACTAAAGCCATGTTGACCACGGAGCCAACTACAATGCCTAAAACGACAGCAAGGATCTTACGAAGTATCGGATTCATTTGGATTAATAATTTGAACAAATGTAATTCAAAAAGCAATAGAAAGGAGAAAATTGAAAAATAAAATGACGGCTAAATTATTCCGAAAGTTTAGTTTTAGCTAGTTCAACGGATTCCACAAAGTTAACCAGCCTGCCTTTGTTGCTCTCGGAAATAAAATCGCGTAAACTCTGGCTATTGTATTTCGAAAAGTCACCCACGATCATCAATCTTACCCGATAGGTAGAGAATTTCTGTAGGATCTCGCCGGCCATTTTCGTCTTTAAGTCAAAGAAATCTGGATGTATATTCTTTTCATGGATGATCAGCCTGTCAAAACCTTGGTAATAAACATCTCCCATCACATCTGTTCCGTCTTCTACTGTTTTCCAGATATAATCGTCGGCTTGAATTTCTGCAATTTGGTGATTGTTAAGGGTGTGATTTGTTAATATCATTGGATTTCGAGGAATAATTTATAAAAATAATAAATTTCTTAAACAAAACTTGACCTTTTCTTAATGAAATACTTTTAAGGGTAATAGGGAAAAAGCAACCCCACCTAAGGGATTTAAGTGGGGTTAAGGTATAAAGATAATAGTTATTGTGATTTTCTTTTTTAGTGGTTTGTTGCTTTCCTTTTGCAGGTAGAGATTCCCAAGATGCTATATAATGGACAGAATCCAATTAAACTGGTCAGGACGAATACTCCTGCAACAACCAATAGAACAATTGCTAATGTTCCGGAAATAACTTTTGTGAAAAACAAAACTGCAATAATCACTGCAATGATAATTCTGATCGTTTTGTCTTGTGGGCCCATGTTAGTTTTCATAAGTAAATGATTTAGGGTGAACACTAAAACAAAAATGCACTTTATCTTATCACTTGTCAGTGACTTTTATCACATTGGAGAGAAAATTTCTACTTTATTTCTAAAAAGTTTCAAAATCCCTTTTTGCTCCAATTGTTTTAATGATCGGGAGATTACTTCTCTCGATGTAGAAAGTTCATTGGCAATCTCTTGATGGGTGATGTTGAGGATGTTGCTTTGTACAGCTTCGGTCTTGGCCTTTAAATAATCCATTAGGCGCTCATCGATTTTCTTGAAGGCAACACTGTCTAAAGCATTGATGATTTCATCATATCGATTGTCCATTGTCCTCAATACAAACATTCTCCAGCTCGCATAGCTATCATACCATTTTACGGAAGTGGAGGATGGGATTGCAATGAGTTCCACCTTTTCCTCTGCAATGGCTTTGATATTGCTCAGCTTGTTCATTAATGATGTGGATAAGGAAACAGCACAACTCTGACCAGCTTTTATATAGTATAGAATCAATTCATTGCCCTCATTAGTTTCTCGAATTACCTTAATGGTACCTTTCAGTAGGATGGGGATGACTTTTATGTATTTGTTCGGTTCTATTATAATATCCCCAGTATTAAAATCAAGCTTGATACCTACTTGGTCAAACTCTGCCCTTAAACCCTGCTCCAAGAGAAAATCAAACTTTTTATTACTCATCTGAACTTTAGTTGTGTGATACAATTATTTAAACAATATTAATGTTTAAACAATAAATATAGATAATGGGGAAATCATAAAAGGCTAATTTTTCCAAAAAATAAAAATTATTAGTATTTCGACTACAAGAGTTGGCGGAATATTAGGGAATAATAATTTTTATATTCAAGTAGGTCATTTCTTTATCCTGATAATAAAATAACTTTTGGGCCCTTGCTAATGTTTAATCAACATAGCCGATTTTCAATTAAGTATTAACTATACTAGTTAAAGTAGAGTATGGTTGTAATTTTCTTTAATTTATACATTCACACCAAAAATATATCCGACCAATGCCGATAGCAGCATCGCAATCGTTCCCCAAATAACAATCCTAATGATTGGTTTCAGCGGTTTAGCTCCACCTGTTTTGGCAGATACTGCCCCAAGGATAATTAATGAAATAATGGTGAACCCATACAGGGAATACTCCAAATACTCCATTGGGGCAAACAAGACCACCAATAGGGGTAGTAGACCGCCTGCGGTAAAGGCAGCGCCAGAAGCCAATGCTGCTTGGATTGGATTAGCTTGGTTTATATCGGTTATTCCCAGTTCATCCCTGATATGTGCAGAAAGAGCATCATGTTCGGTCATTTCCTTGGCCACTAGCAAGGCAGTTTCCTTTTTCAAGCCACGCTCTTCATAGATCTTGGCCAACATTTGCAGTTCCAGCTCAGGCATTTCTTCCAATTCTTTTGCCTCCCTTTTTATATCCGCCTTCTCAATATCGGTCTGCGAACTGACCGATACATATTCACCTGCTGCCATGGACAATGCCCCAGCTACCATGCTGGCAACAGTGGCAAGCAAAATTGGATCTCTACTGCTGCTTGCAGTTGCAACCCCAATCGCTAAACTGGCAACAGAAATTATTCCATCATTGGCACCCAAAACAGCAGCCCTTAACCAATTGCTCCGGTGTATATAATGGGTCTCTAGGTATTTGTCGATTGTTGTCATGAGATAAGGTTATTAGTACTTTAATTTATATTAAATAATCCTTAATAATTATGCTCCAATAAGCATGCTGATCAATGCTTGAAATTAAATAAAGGAGTATACAGTTTATCTGATAATTGAACCACTTCTTTAAACAAATCGTTCAGTTGTATCAAATTGTTGGTTAATGACGGTTTAGCACTTAGAATGGATTTGACCTTCTTTGCTAAATCCTTGGGTTTATGATCCGCTTTTTCCAAAATTTCTATGGCTTTTTTATCCGATATGGGATAAATTTCATTGATAGCAAAAAGTGCTTGAACTATGGACTTCAATCCTCGTGTCAAACAGCCAAAAGTATTATAATAATCATTGTTCTTGGCAAATCCTTCGGCATTGATGATGGTGAATTCAGCTGCCCACAAAGAGTCTTGTACAATTTTATTCTTTAGATTTTCCGGATAGATCTTGACCAATGATTTTAAGTACTGAAGAACATTTTGGGGATCGAATATAGGTTTGCAGACTTCCACCTCGGCCAGATAAAACATCGACGAAAATCCGTATGGAGGCTGTTGATCAAAATGATTTTCCCAAATGCCCTCCATAGCGTCCTGAATCGTTCTCCTTACCTGGTTGATATTGCGGTAAAGGAAATCAATCTTTCCAGCTTCCGTCTGGATCCAAGCGCCGCCATTGACCCAAGGTCCCCATTGATAAAATTGGGTTACGGTGGGAGCATTGTCCAGGGCATATTTCTTTGCAATTTTCTGTATTTCTTGGATATCAAAGGGGTTGTTTTCATGGTAATAGATCCCAATATCTATATCGGAACCTGCATTTGCTCTACCAGTAGCATAGGAACCACCCAAGACTACAGCTGATACATGTTCTACTTTTTCCAGATCACTGCAAATCGCATCAAATATTTTCTGTTTTTCAGGAGGTAGATTCATACCCTTAATTTAATCATTTTATTGCATTTCCAATTTGACCTTAATGGCATCAAGCAATCTTGTTTCAAAATCTTTGATTACCATTTTGGCCCAAAAGTTCGCATAGAAATTCATTTTTGAAGTAATCTTATAATCACAAGACAAGGTAACCTTGGTTTGATTTGATGAAATAGGCGATAGGCTGTAGTAAATATTATCGAACTCAAAATTATTCCCTTTTAGTACATGATTATCGGTTGGTCTATCTCGCAATTGAGATTTATTAAGATCAATTTTATAACTGACAAACTGATTTTCAACCTGTTTTTCTATGGTTTCATAGAGTGCCAAGCCATCCGTAAACTGTCCTATTCTATATTGGGTTCCGTTTTCCTGAAATAATTTAGATTCTATAGGTCGAGGGATTCCGATAAATTGAAAAAAACCTTCCTTATACTCTTTGTCCGTCAAATGGGGAACCTCTACTAAATTGGGGAAAATATATTCAGGACTCTTATTGATAATGAGACTATAGGAAACTTTGTAATCTTGAGTTCTGTCAGGAAATGACTTTTCGATTGGGAGAAAGATCAGAGGAAGAAACACTAAAGAGAGTAGCTTCTTCTTTTGCTCCCTTTTTTTCAACAGGCTCCCAGCAATAAATCCAACCGTACCAGCGATCAAAAAAAAGGGTAGGCCGATAATTAAAATGCACAATAGGTCCTCCAGTTTAGTAACGACTGCTAATACGATAAATAGGAATACTGAAATAATTGGATAAAAAAAGGACTTTAAACCATTTTCATAGACTTGGTTCTTGAGGAATAAAATTGGGATAACACCTATAATAACTGGTGTAATGAAAATGAAGGAAATATTATAGACATTATTCGAAAAAATAATAGAATCCTGCTCAACAAAAAATCTAATGATTAAGCCATACAGCGCAGCTATTAGTATTCCAAGATATTGGGAAGGATTTTTTATTGGAATCTGCATAGGTTCAAATTTTATATTCAAGGTAAATAAGATAATTTGACCAAGCAAATAAATGTACCATGAATTTGTTTACTGGTAACCTACAGTTTTCGATTCCTTATTGGGAATGGTTTAAAGAAATACAGGCTTTCTACAAATTCTCTACTTATTATTTGGGAAATTCTTCTGAAACTTCTGCCACAGAGGAGAATAGGAATTGCCAAATGAAATAGATAATGATCAATGAAATAATCAAGACAATGATCCAAATCCATGTATTTCTAAAGTTCTTATCTTCTAACATGCTAATTAAACAGTTAATGCAGTGTTTTGGTTGAAAGAAATTACCGCACATAAAAAATCCTAAGCCGGGGAAGCTTAGGATTTTTATTACTAACCAATTATTAACCTAAATTATGAAATTATTTACTCATTACTCTTTTACTCTGTTTGTACTATTAAAACGCAAAGCCTATGCCTATCTTATATTCGGCAGTAAGGATTAACAAATTTTAACGAAAATTCGGTTTGAAAGCTATTCAAATGGGTTAATGTGCAAATCTTGTCTTCAATAAATAAGTGGGACTGCTGTATTTGATCTGGTCAGTTTTCCTGCCAATATTTCCCCAAATACTATTCAGTGAATTGTTGAACATAGCTTACTTTCATTCGAGTCTTATTCGAGCCATATTCGAGAATTCCTTTTAAATTCGTTGTGGATTTCCTGAGGATACTTTGAATATTATTTTAGCCATTTTGCAAAAAATCCGAATATGCCTCGAATGAGGTTCAGAACATCTGCAAAATAAAAAACCTAAGCCGGGGAAGCTTAGGTTTTTTTTACTAACCAATTATTAACCTAAATTATGAAATTATTTACTCATTACTCTTTTACTCTGTTTGTACTATAAAAACGCAAAGCCTGTGCCTATCTTATATTTGGTAGTATGGATTAACATTTTTTAACGGAGAGGGGGGCAATTTGAGGTAAGAAGGTTCCAGGGGTTGTTACGAAGGTTCTCGGAACCATACAAACCAATATTGTATTGGCGTACAATCCTTCAAACCAAGTTAACAACTTTAGGGTCATCCTGGGAAGGAAAAATTTGAGCTAAATTTATCGGAAGGTAATGACAGCAAAGTGGAAGGCAAAAAACAAAATTTAGATTCTTCGTTACTTTTGAAGCCCAAAAGTAACCAAAACCGACGAAGGAGCTCACGGATACCAAAAACAACTCGAATCCGTAACGCTTCGGCCCATTTAAGGTGGCTTTTCGCACGGGCTCCCGCACATGGATAGAATGCCTTGTTGTCGGGAATATCTTTCAATAGGTCATCCCATCAAAAGGGATGATCTATTGAAAGCATTCCAAGGCCAATCCCATCGCACAGGCATCGGCATTCTATCCATTTTTCCGCCACTGGAAATGAGCCGGAGGCTAAAGGTCTTCCTTCGGAAGAATGGATGTTTGCATTGCCAAACCCCCATCGGGCAATATCATTAAGTTAAAGTTTTTGGTGTCATTGGTACGCAGGAAGGATCTCTAAACCATGCAAACCATTTTGCATTGGCGTACAGGTTCTTCAAACCAAGTTAACAACTATGGGGTCATCCTGACGCAGGAAGGATCTCTAAACCATGCAAGCCATTTTGCATTGGCTTACAATCCTTTAAACCAAGTTAACAACTATAGGGTCATCCTGACGCAGGAAGGATCTCTAAACCATACAAACCATTTTGCATTAGCGTACAGGTTCTTAACCTTCGGTTAAGAATGACAAGATATACAAGGAGAGAACCGTACAGATTCTTCACTGATCGTTCAGAATTGAAAATGGGCAATGTTCTTTTTTACTGTCAACCTGAGAATGAAAAATTTGGAAAAAATTTATCGGAAGTTGATGACAGCATGTTGGCAATGAAAATCTATTAGCTCTTTTGTTTTTTTAATATAGAACCCCATTTTGGGTTCCATTATTTTAGCAGACATGGCACGTTAGCCTGGAAGTCGCGCAAAAACGATGTTCGATTAATCGAACATCGTTTTTGCATTAGCCCTTTATTGTTTACCATCCATGCTAAAATAATTCATCCCCGCTGGGGATGTATGGTGGATAAAAAATATTCTTCTGGTGAGGAAATATAGGTCTAAATACCTAAAAGAACAGATTTAACAAACGTGTCATTTGTAGGCACGAAGGTTCTCTAAACCATACAAACCATTTTGCATTGGCGTACAGTCCCTTTACCTTCGGTAAAGGATGACAGAACCCGTGGGGGAAGAACCATACAGATTCTTCACTGATCGTTCAGAATTGGAAATGGATAATGTTCCTGCTCAAAAAGAAATATCATAATTTCCTCATTTATTTCTTAATGAAATACAATTATAAGTAATTAATAATCAATAAGATTTATTTACATTAGCTCTGTGTTTTACAATCGGTTCCAAAGATTGTTGTCTAGATTCCAATACGATTAAATTGATAGGTTATGTTGTTTCCAATTTCTAAAGACAGAAGCTTGTTTACTAGATTCCAAGGGCCTAGCAAGTGGTTATTATATCTATCCATCGGCATTATCTTTATCCTATTTTTGACGGTGTTTCAGGATTTTTTGGAGTCCAGGAGGAGTGGGTATGTTTTCATATTTTCTGAATCCCTATTGTTCAATATTTTTTGGGTTCTGTGCATTCCAATCCTTTTCGTCCTTCAAAGAAACCTGAAAAAACATCCAGTTCAGGATTTAAAGCTGTCAGCATTGTTTATTGCGGCAGCTATGGCGGTACATTTGACCTTGTTGCCCCTAATTGCTTCCATTATTTCAATCTTATTTTACCATGGTCAGTATAGCTTTTATAAGTTTCTGACTTATTCCATTAGCCATGATCTCTATAAATTATTTATTGTCTACACAGGTTTTGTACTGGCGCACAGATTTGTTGCTAAATCACCTGATAAGCTGATTGAGGAGGTTCCGGCTGAAAAAAAGACTGTGGCTTCCATTCTTGTCCAAAATGGGAAAGAGAAAATCTTGGTAAAGATCGAGGATATCTATGCCATAAGTTCTGCTAGTCCTTATGTATGCCTTCAGCTGGAACACAAAGAATATCTCCATAATGCTACTCTCAAAAGCATGAGTGAATCCTTGGATGAAAATCAATTTGTGCAGATCCATAAAAGTACGCTGATCAACATTTCGAAACTGAATTCTTTTAAGTCTAGGCTGAATGGCGATTATGATCTATTTATGTCCAATGGGAAATGCCATCGGTTGAGCAGGACTTATGCTGCAAATTTTAAGTTCCGCTTGCAATATCTTAATCAGGTTGAGCAATAAAGTCCACGGCTTAGCCTATTCCATTTTTATACCTTTCCATTAGGTTCTAATTTGGCGTAATAATCACAAAAAATACGCTGTTATGAACTTAAAGAACAATCTTTCAATTTTTTTGATGTCGCTGATGTGTACTGTTATGGCATCATGCAAAGGGCAAAATTTACGGATAGTGGGAGGTCCTTGCGAAGGCTGTGAAGCGATCTATGAGTATGGGGACAAGCGGTTGACTTCCGTAGATACCCTTCCAGAATTTGAGAACAATGAGCCTAAGATGAAGGTTACCGGAATTGTTTACAAGAAAGGAACAAGGACCCCGGCGGAGAATGTCATTGTCTATATCTACCATACCAATCGACATGGAGTCTATCAGACAAAAGGCGATGAAAAGGGCTGGGCGAAACGGCATGGCTATATCCGTGGCTGGGTCAAGACTGGGAAAGACGGAAAATATACCTTCTATTCATTCCGACCTGGTTCATATCCCGACCGAAGCGAACCTGAGCATATCCATATCACCATCAAGGAGCCGACTACCAATGAATATTATCTCGATGAATACTTCTTTGCAAATGATCCACTGTTGAAGCAATCGTTTATAGGAAAATTGCCTAACCGTGGTGGTTCAGGAATTGTTACACCAGTGATGGAAGAGGGGATGCTGGTCATAAAGAGAGATCTATTGTTGGGTGAAAATATACCGGATTATTAGATTTAGAATAGCTCACTAGGGGATGATTAAGCTGCGGTGAACAAGTTCAAACCTGCTTGCTGTACGTTTTGATGGAATAAGGTGGTGGGTTAATACACTTATTGAAACCGCGAGAAACTTGTAAAATCTCGCGGTTTTAATTTTAGGTAAGTAAATACCAAACTGTTAGAAAACAGAAAAGCTCTCTAAGAAGAGAGCTTTTAAGTACGCCAATTAGGGTTCGAACCTAAGACCTACGGTTTAGAAAACCGTTGCTCTATCCAGCTGAGCTATTGGCGCCTGATTTTGTGAAGCAAAAGTAGGTATTTGCTTGATAAAAGCAAAATAAAATCTCTTTTTTTACTGGAATAATCATTAACTAATTGCCTTCCAAGTACATATTTTTAATATTTTGCTGGTGTTTCCTCTATACTATTAAAGTTGTTAATAAAATACGGCATTGGATAAAATAATTTCCTGCTCTAATGGGTTAAAAATCAGCTTAATTAGGCTATAAAGGGGATTTTAAACCATATTATTTTCATTTTTTATTTGGAGATCAAGTCAGAATTTGTACTTTTGTCGCGGAGAGTTGGCAGAGTGGTCGAATGCGGCGGTCTTGAAAACCGTTAACTGTCACAGGTTCGGGGGTTCGAATCCCTCACTCTCCGCACAAAAAGCCTTCATCGCAAGATGAAGGCTTTTTTGCGTAGGTGAGGGATCGAACCTTGTGCCGGGCGGGGTTCGACCCGCAGGGGGTTCAGGGTTGCGTTTGGGGTTTGTGGGGCTGAACCAATCCCTCACGGGTGCTGATGGAGAATGTTCCTGGAAAACGAAATACAAAAAGCCTTCATCGCAAGATGAAGGCTTTTTTGCGTAGGTGAGGGATCGAACCTTGTGCCGGGCGGGGTTCGACCCGCAGGGGGTTCAGGGTTTGCGTTTGGGGTTTGTGGGGCTGAACCAATCCCTCACGGGTGCTGATGGAGAATGTTCCTGGAAAACGAAATACAAAAAGCCTTCATCGAAAAGATGAAGGCTTTTTTGCGTAGGTTTTTGAAGTATTGCTATCTATAGAAAAAATTATCCCATTCAAATAAATCTAATTTCAAATTCTACTTTATCTAATTAACATTCGTAAATTCAGGGTAGAATCCTTGATTGAGTAAAAGGATACCAATTAAACCAATTATACCAATGAAAAAGATATCTGTTAAAGAAATGATTGTATTTCGCGGGAAATCTGATAAATCAAAAAAAACTTTTTTAAAATCATTAGATAAAATTAAACTTATTGACTCAACTAGTGGTGGTGATTATTGGGTTAGAAGTATTAGTGCATTGAGTAATGCTTTTAAAAGTAATAATAATCAATTTGTAATAGATAAAATTAATGATATAGAAAATGATTTTAAGAGTTCGAAGCGTGACCAAACGCGTGATATGTATCGACGGAATTTGGACGTATTAAATAATTATAAAGATTTTGAATTTTCAACTTGGTACCCAGATGAATCGATTCAGATATTAGAAAAATTAACTAAACATCCAGTACTAGAAATAAATCACATTCCAATTCAAATTACATTAAATCAGATATTTTCTTTCAAAAGTAATGGGATTGATTTTATTGGTGCTATATGTTTTATTGCTAAACTTAAAGGGTATAGTAAAGTAGAGTTTGGAATTTTTGCCGAGACTATGTTTGTTTATTTAAAAAATAATTTTTCAGACAAATACCAAATTAATCCTAGATTTTGTTTAGTAATTGATGTATTAAACATAAAAGAGTATACCTATCAAATGATTTTAGATTTTGAAATTTCATCAATATTATCTGAAACAATTAATTCTATTAAAGATAATTTATAAAGTGACGGATTTAGCTTGAAGTTAATCTATTCGTTCAAAAGTTTTTGAATTTAGTAAGATCATAAGATGAAAAAAGATTTTTGTATTTCGAAATATCCATTTAAAAAGAGAAAGTTTTCTCAAAAAATATCTCAACAAGATCTTAGATAATATTTTATAGCTATCTAAATGCGGAAAAGATTCTTTTTATCAATGACCAATAATGTGAAAAATAGACCTTTTATTAACCAATCAAATGAACATTTCTAAACTACATATACATAATTTCAAATCTTTTAAAGGCTCCTTTATGCTTAATTTAAATAAGGGTATAAATATCCTTGTAGGAAATAATGAAGCAGGTAAGTCGACAATTATTGAAGCCATTCATCTCGTTTTAACAGGTTTGCATAATGGAAAATATTTAAAGAATGAACTATCACAGTATATATTTAACAATGAGGTTGTCGCAGAGTATATTTTGGGATTAGAACAAGGGAATATAGTCCAACCACTACCACATATCCTTATCGAAGTCTTTATGGAGGGCGAAGATATTGCTGAATTTGAGGGAGACGGAAATAGTGAAAAGTCTAAAACAAGTGGTTTTTCCTTAAAAGTGGCTTTTGATGAAAGTTATCAGAAAGAATATGAAGACTTAGTACAACTTGGAGGGATAAAAACACTCCCAATCGAATACTATAATGTTTCGTGGACAAGTTTTGCACGTGATGAAAGTATCACCCCAAGAAAAATTCCTATTAAATCAGCTTTAATTGATTCTTCAAGCAACAAACTTCAAAATGGTTCTGACATTTATATTTCTCGAATTGTAAAAGAGTTCTTGGATTCAAATGAAGTGGTAGAAATATCACAAGCCCATAGAAGAATGAAAGAATCTTTTATGAGTGAGAAAGCAATAAAAAAGATAAATGAGAAAATAAAAACAGCTTCAAAAATTTCAGATAAAAAAGTAGAATTGTCTGTTGAATTATCTTCAAAAAATGCGTGGGAAAGTAGCTTGATGACATACTTAGAAGATGTTCCATTTCACTATATTGGTAAAGGCGAACAATGTTTAGTAAAAACTAAATTGGCTTTGGGACATAAAAAAGCAAAAGAAGCCAACATTCTTCTGTTGGAAGAACCTGAAAACCATTTGTCTTATTCTAAGCTTAATCAGCTAATCAGCGATATAAAAAACGATAGTGAAGAAAGACAGGTTTTAGTTTCGACTCACAGTAGTTTTGTAGCTAATAAATTAGGGCTTGACCATTTGATATTATTGAACGACAGAAAAACCGTAAGATTAAATCAGTTATCTGTCGATACGCATAATTTCTTTGAAAAGTTGTCTGGGTACGACACTTTAAGGCTAATATTATGCAAGAAGGTGATTTTAGTAGAGGGAGATTCCGATGAACTTATTGTTCAAAAGGCATTTATGAATAATTATGATGGAAAACTTCCCATTGAGAAAAGTGTTGATGTAATCTCGGTTGGTACTTCTTTTTTAAGGTTTTTGGAAATAGCTGAAAGAATAGGGACAAAAGTTGCTGTTGTTACTGATAATGACGGGAATGTTGAAGCATTGAAGCGGAAGTATGAAAATTATATTGGTAATAAAATTAAACCAACTATAAAAATCTGTTTTGATGTGACAATTGATAATGGTGTTTTACAGGAGTTCAATTTTAATACTCTTGAACCGAAATTTTTAAAAGCTAATAATCTTGAAAAGCTGAATACAGTGTTTGGAACAACTTACCAAAGTAATGATGACATGCATAGATATATGAAATCCAACAAGACCGAGTGTGCATTGAAAGTATTTGAAACAGAAGAAGCTTTAGAATATCCTCAATACATTTTAGATGCAATCAACTTTTAACAACAATAAACTCATTATAGCTGCTGCAGGATCGGGAAAAACGACTTTTCTCATAGATGAAGCTCTTAAACAAAAAGAGGGTAATGTTCTTATTACCACTTATACCCAAGCTAACGAAGCAGAGATAAGAAAGAAAATCATAGAAAAGAATAAATGTATTCCTGACAATGTTACTGTACAAACGTGGTTTTCATTCTTGCTAAAACACGGTGTAAGACCTTTTCAGGGAATTTTATTTGACAAGAAGATTAAAGGATTGATTTTGGTAAACAGCCTATCAGGGCTAAAAGGGTACACGAAAACTAAGCAACCAATCTATTTTGGAGAGGAGAAAGAGTTTGAAAAGCATTACTTCTCAAAAGAACTAAAAATATATTCAGATAAACTCTCTAAATTTGTGTTTCGGTGTAATGAAAAATCAAACGGTTCAGTTATAGACCGAATATCGAGAATATATTCCCATATTTTTATTGATGAAATTCAAGATTTGGCTGGTTACGATTTAACTTTGCTGAAACTTCTCTTTAATTGTAGTTCTAACATATTGTTAGTTGGAGACCCTCGGCAAGGAACATATTCTACTAATAGTGCTCCAAAGAACAAGCAATTTAAAAAAGCAAATGTCGTTAATTACTTTTTCCAAGATAAGACCATCAATATAGAAACAGACCAAACATCTTTAATGACAAATTATAGATGTAATAAACCTATTTGTGATTTATCAAACAAGCTATTTGCAAATTTTTCTGTAACTACATCGGGTAATTATAAAGAAACAGGACACGACGGTGTGTTTTTCATTAAAGAAAAAGATATTGAAAGTTATTTACAAAAGTACAAAGCTATACAACTTAGAAATGATAGCAGAGAAAAACGAATAAAGGAAAACTATAGTGTAATGAATTTTGGCGAATCAAAAGGGTTATCATTCGATAGAGTTCTAATTTACCCAACCAAACCTTTTTTGGATTGGATAAAAGACAATAGTAGTGAACTGGCAGAGACAAGCCGTTCAAAACTATATGTTGCACTTACAAGGGCTAAATATAGTGTTGCGATTGTTAATGATAAGGAGAATATTAATAACGATATTTCTCATTATCTTTTGGGAGAATGATGAAAATTAGCTTTTTAAGCTATCAAAAAACGTTTAAAATGGTATCAAGGGTTTCGATAATAATCCCTGTCAGCCCGCACAAAAAGCCTTCATCGAAAAGATGAAGGCTTTTTTGCGTAGGTGAGGGATCGAACCATGCGCTGTATTTATTCTATAAACAAATATGTTTATATTTAATTTATGGATAAAGAATATGAAAAATATAAGGGTATCCATCCGGGGATTGTACTTGATAGGGAATTAAAGAAGCGTTCCATCAAACAACGCCCCTTTGCTTTATCATTAGAAGAACATCCCCAAACATTTAATGCGATTACCAAAGGAAAAAGAGGTATTAGTACGGCATTGGCGCTGAAGATTGAGAAAAAGCTTGGATTGGAAGAAGGTACCCTAGTTTTATTGCAGGCTGATTACGATATCCAAAAAATTAAAGAAAAAGAAATTCAAAATACCCCAGATCTGGACATTCTGAGTAAAGCCTTGTTTTGGGATACGGATATTCAAAAAATTAATTGGGAAAAGCAGTATATGGCCATTATTCAAAGGGTTTTTGAAAGGGGCACTGAAGAAGAAAAGGCCGAAATAATACATTTTTATGGTGTTGAAAAGATAGAAAAAGCCCTGGAAGGATCCAAAATCAGAGAATCATATAGAGTTTACCGAAAATAATATCCTAAAATTAATCAGTCTACATCTTTAACCTCTATTCCTCTTTCCTTGCTTTCTGTAAATCCCATGCCATTTGTAAGTTTAACCAATATTCGGCACTGATATTAAGCACCATTTCTAGCCTTACGGCCAGTCTAGGAGATATATTCCTTTTTCCTTTTAAAATCTCACTTAAGTTTGTTGGTAAGATTTCAAGTTGTTGGGCAATTGTTTTCTTAAGCAATTCTCTTTCCTCGATTTCTTCTTGAAGAAAAATCCCTGGGTGAAACGCTTTAACCTTTAAAATATTCCCTTTGCTATCGTTAATAGTATAATTCATCTTCTCTTTTTTCTACAATTAAATCATGAATAATAACTAATATCTAAAGTGTATTAATAAATAAACAGGAGTTACCACTAAATATAACCATATTCTACTTAGTATTTTCAATAGAAGTCTCACAACAACCTACACATCCCCTTCATTTCCTTTCCTCTCTCCAAATCTTTAACTTTATACATGGCTATTAAAAAATCCGGAACTCATTCCATTTCCTTTGAAGGCACAAACCTCGACGTCTTCTACAACTTATATCTTCCAAGCTCTGACCAAGTATACGGCAGTATCATTGTCCTTCACGGTATGCAGGAACACAGCGGTCGTTACGATGATTTTGCTACTTTTCTTTCGAAAAATGGATTTGCGGTACTGAGCTATGACCATCCTGGTCATGGACAAACTGCCAAGGATAAAGAGGACTTAGGATTCTTCCACGAAAGCAAACCTGGAGAGTTTCTGATCCAAGTAGCTATTGGCATGTCGCAGTTCTTGAATTCGCATTACAAAGATCAGCCTCATTTCATCATTGGGCATTCCTTAGGGTCCTTTATCTCCAGAAATGTCATTCAAGAGATTGGGGATGAATTTAGGGGAGCGGTTTTGATCGGTACAGGACATGCGATGAAGGGAAGTTCACTGGGAACGAAGTTTTTGGGTGTTCTAAATAAAGTTGCTCCAAACTCTAGGTCCAGTTTTATGAACGATAAGTTTGCCCAGATCAATAACAGGAAGTTTAAGGATGAACCCAACCATGAGGATCTAAATTGGTTGAGCTTAAACTTGGAAAACAGGGACAATTACTTGGCAGATGAATACTGTGGGATAGATTTTACGGACAATGCTTTCTATGGGGCAGCGCAGGTGACCTTGTGGGGCAGTGGCAATGGATGGGTGAAGAGGATTCCAAAGGAATTATCTGTTCTATTTTTAAGTGGAGAGGATGATCCAATTGGTGATTTTGGAAATGGGGTTAAAAAATCTGCTGAGGAGTTGGTCGAACATGGGAGCAGAGATGTGAAGTATTACCTTTATCCAAAATTGAGGCATGAGTTGTTGAATGAGGATATTAAGAAGCAAGTTTATCAGAAGATTTTGGATTGGTTGTTAATCAAGATATGAGTTTGATGTTGACAGGCTGTTGTCAATACAAAGGTTTCCTTTGCACTAACAAATAATAAAAAAGATGAGTAAAGAACATATTGAAAGATTTTACGTCATTGGTATTGCTGTCAAGACCTGCAATACCGATGGTTCGGCGGCACAGGATATCCCTGCATTATGGGCTAAGTTTGCGGGTGAACGGTTGGATTCAACCATTCCGAATCGTATCGATGATGCAGTTTATGGCATTTATACCGATTATGAAAGCGATTTTCAACATCCTTATTTAGCCTTGATAGGTTGCAAGGTGAGTTCCTTGGATGAAATTCCTGAGGGAATGGTTGGAAGGGAGATTCCCGCTTCGCACTATGGGAAGACCATTGTAGAAGGGGATATTTCGGGTCCGGCCATTTATGCGGCTTGGGAAAAAATTTGGGCATCTGATTTAGATCGGGCCTATAAAGCGGATTTTGAGGTTTACTCGGCTGAAAGTTGCCAAGCGGAGGTGCCATCCGTTGAAATCTTTGTTTCCTTGCGATAATTGTAGATTAATTAAAGAAATTCTTAATAAGAAAGCTGCCGTGGGTGGCTTTTTTTGATTTCTGGGCTGTTTTATTTCAAGGCTGATGTTCCTGCACTTTAGCTATAAGCGGTAAAATCAAGCTTTATTTTACATTAGCAACGGGCTTTTATTGGTATCTTTGTTTTTCATACAAATAAAGGAGGGAACTTTTGGCTAAAATTGGAGTTATAGGTAGTGGAAGTTGGGCTACTGCAATGATCAAAATGTTGACAGATAACCAGCAGACTAAACATATCAATTGGTGGGTTCGCAAGCAGGAAGATATTGATTATATAGAGCAATACCATCATAATCCATCTTATCTTAGTGCGGTTGAGGTTAAATTGGATCATATCAGTTTGTTTTCAGAACCAAAGGATGTTTTCCAAAATTCTGATATCATCATTTTGAATACTCCGGCTGCTTATCTTGAGGAAGCATTAAAGGATCTTCAACCTGAAGATTTCAAGGATAAACTTCTAGTATCTGCTATTAAAGGCATTGTGCCGTCGATCAAAATGATTGTAGGAGAGTTCTTGAATAAGAAATTCGAGGTGCCATTGGAGGATACAGTTGTCGTTGGAGGCCCTTGCCACGCAGAGGAGGTTTCGCTTGAAAAGCTTTCGTATCTGACCTTTGCTTCTAAGAACACTGCTAATGCAGCAGTTGTTGCTCAATTTTTCCAAAACCATTATATAAAAACCGTCGTGTCCAATGATATGTTGGGCGTAGAGTACGGCGCAGTCCTTAAAAATATATATGCTCTAGCCTGCGGTATCTGCCATGGTCTGGGTTATGGAGATAACTTTCAGGCGGTATTGATATCCAATGCAATCCGCGAAATGGAATACTTTGTCAATGCCATCGATCCGCAGAAAAGGGAGATCAACCAATCTGCCTATTTAGGGGATCTTTTGGTGACTGCCTATTCGCAATTCAGCCGAAACAGGACCTTTGGAACCATGATCGGCAAAGGCTATAGTGTGAAATCTGCACAGATGGAAATGAATATGGTAGCAGAGGGTTATTTTGCTTCTGATTGCATCCAAGATATTATCCTGGATCATCAGCTTGATATGCCAATCTGCAATACCGTTTACAATATTTTATATAAAAATCAATCAGCTACATTAGCTGTGAAAGCATTATCGGATAAACTGACGTAATGATTAATAAAGATCAAATCGCTGAAAAATATAAAGAGATCCAAGACGAGATCACCCAAGCACTAGAGGCATTGGATGGTAAGGCTCGTTTTGAGGAAGAACTGTGGGAACGTGAAGGTGGAGGAGGCGGAAGGACCCGTGTCATCCAACATGGGAATATATTGGAAAAAGGTGGAGTAAATTTCTCTGCTGTGCATGGGAAGCTTCCTGAGCAGATCAAGAAAGCATTTGGCGTTGACGAGGAGGAATTCTTTGCCACTGGTGTATCCATTGTGATTCACCCTAACAACCCTTGGGTGCCGATTATCCATATGAATATCCGGTACTTTGAATTGAATGAAAATATCCGTTGGTTTGGTGGTGGTATTGATCTGACTCCGCATTATGTGGATGAAACGGATGCTACCTATTTCCATCAGGAGCTGAAGAAGGTATGTGATCAGTATTCTTCGGAATTCTACCCGAAATTCAAGGATTGGGCAGATCAGTACTTCTTTATCAAACATAGAGAAGAGACTAGGGGTATTGGTGGTATATTCTACGATAAATTAACACCTGAAAAGGCTGGTATCTCTGACCAAGAGATCTTTGACTTTTCGTGTGATCTTGGCCACTTATTCCCGAAAGTATATAGTGAATTAGTAAATAGAAGCCGAAATAAACAATTTACTGAAGCTGAAAAGAACTGGCAATTGCTGAGAAGAGGCCGCTATGTGGAGTTTAACTTGGTATATGATGCTGGTACTAAATTTGGCTTAGAGACCAATGGAAGGATTGAATCCATATTAATGAGCTTGCCAGAACAAGCGAATTGGTTCTATAATTTCCAAACCGAACAAGATTCTAAAGAAGAAAAAACTTTGTCCCTATTGAAAAAGGGGATTAACTGGGTTTAGTATTTATTGAAATTCAGATTCAATGATAAAATTTGAAAGATTCATTCTTGAGAATGGATTGAAAGTGCTTGTCCATGAGGACCCTCATAGTCCGATGGCATGCATGAACATTTTGTATAATGTAGGGGCACGGGATGAGCAAGAAGACAAAACAGGCTTCGCCCATCTATTTGAGCACCTTATGTTCAGTGGTTCGGTTAATATCCCGAACTACGATCAACCTTTACAGAGAGTTGGCGGTGAGAATAATGCGTTTACTTCCAACGATATCACCAACTACTATATCACCTTACCCGCAAACAATATTGAAACTGCATTTTGGTTAGAATCGGACCGTATGATGGGCTTAGCTTTTAACGAGCAAGGCTTGGAGGTGCAGCGCAATGTGGTGATCGAGGAATTCAAGCAGCGCTATCTAAACCAACCTTATGGTGATGTTTGGCTAAAGTTGAGGGATTTGGCCTATAAGGTGCACCCATATAAATGGGCGACGATCGGTAAGGAAGTCAAGCATATCGAGGATGCCAAAATGGAGGATGTAAAGGCTTTCTTTAAGAAATTCTATACGCCTAATAATGCGATCGTAGCTATTACCGGTAACGTAAAGTTAAATGATATCAAAGCTTTAGCTGAGAAGTGGTTTGCTGATATTCCGGTTGGTGAACCAAATGATAGAAACCTTCCTCAAGAGCCTAAGCAAACTGCTGCTAGGGTAGAAGAAGTGACTGCCGATGTGCCAGTGAGCAGCATTTATATTGCCTTCCATTCTGTGGATCGATTGGATCCTAACTATCAAGTTGTTGATCTGATCACGGATGTGCTAGCTAGAGGAAGTTCATCCAGATTATACAGGAGATTGGTAAAAGAACGGAAATTATTCAGCGAGATCAATGCCTATGTGCTTGGAAGCTTGGATAACAACCTGATCGTCGTAGAAGGTAAACCGGTTGAAACGGTAACTCTGGAGGATGCTGAAAAAGCAATCTGGGAAGAGTTGGATAAACTGAAAACGGAATTGGTTTCCATAGAGGAGCTGACTAAAGTAAAGAACAAGATAGAATCTACCATGGTCTTTGCTGAACTATCGATCTTAGATAAGGCGATGAACCTAGCGTATTATGAATTGCTTGGGGATGCCGAACTATATAATCAAGAAGTAGAAAAATATTTGAACATAACTGCCGAAGATATCATGCGAGTATCTCAGGAGACCTTTCAGCGAGATAACTCATCCACATTAATGTACAATGCAAGAAGTAAGGAGGCTGAACATGCTGAATAGAATACATGCACCATCGATTAATGGAATTGGCGATATCAACCTGGAGCGCCCTGAGGAGATCAATTTTTCAAATGGCCTGAAGGTTTTTGTGTTCCATGCTCCAGATCAGGAGCTGGTGAAGGCTGAGTTTGTTTTCAATAACCTTTTTGAAGGTTTTGAAAATCCGGTAAGGAATACTGCATTGAGTTCTATGTTGAAGGAAGGTACAAGTTCCTTGAATAGTGCCCAAATTGCGGAGAAGATTGATTTCTATGGTGCCTATTTGGTTCCGGAATTCAGTTTTGATTATAATGCCTTGACGCTTTATTCATTGGGTAAGCATATTGATGCGGTTCTGCCGATAGTGAATGATATCTTGAATAATTCCATCATTCCTGAGCAGGAATTGGAAACCTATGTGAGGAACAACAGCCAAAGTCTGCAGATATCATTGGAAAAAACAGATTTTATCGCTCGCCGTCGTTTTTACGATAGCTTGTTCGGGTCGACTCGATACGGGCAGTCTGTTACTGATGAATTGTTAAAGAGCTTGGATAGGGAAGATATTGCCAGATTGTACAGGCAGCAGATCCAACCTAAAAACGCTACATTATTTCTTTCTGGAAATATTACCCCTGAGGTCTTGTTCAGTTTCAGGAATTATTTTGAAGATCAATGGCAAGGGGAGGTTCAGATCAAGCATACTCCATTCATCCAAAAGGCAGGACATAATTTAGAGCTTCTTAAAGTGGATAAGCCTGGAGCATTGCAATCCTCAATCCGTCTTGGAAAGATCGGTATCAAGCGTTCGCATGCGGATTATCCGGCATTGCAATTTGTGAACACCTTGTTTGGTGGGTTCTTTGGTTCCAGATTGATGAGTAATATCCGTGAAGACAAAGGCTATACCTACAGCATTGGCTCGCTTGTGGCCAACTTAAACCATGCTGGATTTATTTCGATTGTAACCGATGTAGGCTCGGCTTACACGGAGGATACTTTGCAACAGATCGAATTGGAGTCCAGAAGATTACAGGATGAAAAGGTAAGCGAAGAAGAATTGGAATTGGTGCGGAACTATATGCTAGGCGCCATGCTAGGCAGTCTGGAATCTATATTTTCGCATGTCGATAAATTCAAGTCCGTCTATTTTTCAGGCCTAGACTTGGATTACTATACTTATTACAGCAATATCGTCCGTAATATCAACGCCGACCAAGTTCAGGATATTGCCCAGAAATATTTGGGAGTAGATGATATGGTGAAGGTGGTTGTTGGGTAGTATATAGTATTTAGTAGTTAGTATTTAGACAAGTGTCTTAATAAAACAGGCATTTTTGCAACATTAGATATTATTTAGTAGTTAGTAGTTAGTATTTAGACGGTTGAAAGGGTCTAAATACTAAATACTTGATACTAAATACTAGTTTCAAAATACTACTTTCACGCCATTAAATCCCTGATAGCTACGGAGGCTAAGGTGCCACCGAATGCTGCTGGGAGGTAGGACATAGTTCCGTAGGCAGATTTTTTGAAATTGCTGCCATCGGTGTACAATAGAGAGTCTTTATCTGGGAGTTCGGTTGAGAAAACAACTTTGACTCCTTTTTTTATGCCGTGTTTTTTGAGTTTTTTGCGGATATGCTGTGCAAGCTTGCAGTTGAAGGTACTGCCAATATCGGCTACGCGGATTTTAGTAGGATCGACTTTACCACCTGCACCCATGGAACTGACAAATGGAATCTGTGAGTCCAATGCTAAACGGATAAAGAATAATTTTGGGGTAATGCTATCAATTGCTTCTACGCAGTAATCAGGTTTTAGTTCCAATAGACCGGGGATGCTCTGCGGCAAGATAAATTCTTGCACGACATTCAATTCCAGTTCAGGATTGATTGCCAAAAGTCTCTCTTTCATGATTTGGGCCTTTGATTCGCCATGATTAGTTGCCAAAGCAGGTAATTGCCTATTCCTATTGCTCGGATCTACGGTATCACCATCGATAATGGTCATTTTCCCTACACCAGACCTTGCAATAAATTCAGCGGCAAAGGAACCTACACCGCCTAGACCAAGTACCATGACATGTGAGTTTGCCAATTTCTCCAGAGCCTCTCTACCGACAAGTGCTTCGGTGCGAGAAAGCCATGATATATCCATCATTCTTTTATACTATAATTAAAAACCTTCTTGAAATTCAGCAAGATCTGCTGCTCCAGTTCCTGCATAGACAGTTTTCTGGCGCGGCAAAAATAAGCATAAATTTCAGAGATTTTCGCATTCTTATCGTCACATTCTAAGAAAACACGATCGAGAGGGATATTGCGGATGACCTCCAACATTCCGCCCTGTAGGATATGTGGGCCTAAGGATAGATAATAGCCATTTTTAAGAAGGGTTTCTGCTAATGCCCAGTTTTTTGCATAGCCATGCATCATAACGGGAACTTTGTTATGTTTAGCAGTCAGTGAGCTGAAGACCTCTGAATAGGCTCTAACACAATGTATTATTATGGGTTTGTTGATTTCGTTGGCTAATTCGATCTGCTTTTCAAATGCCATAACCTGCTTTTCCCAAGGGGTAGAGGTCATTTTATCTAAACCACATTCCCCGACGGCTATCACACCTTCCTGCGCTTGATAGCGTTTTAAGGTTTCAAACTGCAGGTCAAAATTCTCATCAATATACCATGGATGGATACCTGCACTGCAAGGCTTTCTGTAGATAGACTCCTTGGATACAATGACATTGGGTAAGGTCAGGACACCAGGATCAGGTTCTGAATGTTTGTGGGTATGAATATCGATCAGCAACATATAGATTTTGATTCTAAACTAATGATATTTTTTGCAAAAACTACTCCATTATTTCTACGCGTTCAAATTCTAGGATGATGATTCCCGAGGTGGTATCTATTTTAAAACGTTTGCGGTTGTGGTCGTTGTCGAAGTTCTTTTCGATTTCAGGGACAGTTTCGGATATCTCCAGGATCACGGGATAGCCTTCATGCGCAATTTCAGACCGGGAGTAATGGGTGACTTGGTCGAACTTCATTTTTCGTTCATGACCATGATGTCCGGCATCGTCATCCAGAAGTAGGGATACAAAAAGTGTCTGCGACTTGGAGTCTTCCTCAGTTTTTACGATTTCTGCTCCTAATAGCGAATTAATATCTATTACCATAATGCTACATGTCTAGGTATCTAACTGTATAACAGAAATCGCGTTATTTCGTTTTAATAATGGGTTAATTATTACTAAAAACAAAGTTATTGTGCCTAAGGTCCTCCATAATCAATTTCATGATATCCTTTTTCCTTTCTGCTATCAGTTTAGCTTTCAGACTTTTGATAAATGGATGCTTCCCAGATGGCTGGGACTCATTTTTTGAGGAGTTGTTTTTCTTGTTGAACATATTACCTCCTGATGATAAATTGTTTATAATGGTCAAACTTTCTAGTAACTAAATGAGATTCAGCTAGCTAGTGTTGTATTAAAGTTAAGTTAATGAGTTGAAAATAGCAATAGCTGAGAAGATTTTTAAGGAGGGATTTAATTTTGCTCAAGGATTGCATATCTTCGTTTCAAAATCTTGGAATTGCTAAAAATCGCCCATCATACTGCTTATATACAACCTTTGCCAGAAGGACATCGCTTCCCTATGTTGAAATATGAGCTCATTCCTGAACAATTAATTTATGAAGGTTTGGTGGGGAAAGAGTCTTTCTTTGAGCCTAAATTGGTTGATAAAGAAGTGATTTACCTAGCACATGACAAGAAATACACCGACGATCTATTAAACCTGACCTTGGACCCCAAGATGGTCCGTAGGATTGGTTTTCCGATGACTGAATCGCTGGTTGCCCGAGAAAGGTACTTGATTGATGGAACCATTAAGGCTTCGCTAGAAGCCATGAAAACTGGGGTTTCCTTCAATACCGCTGGTGGAACCCATCACGCGGGTAGAGATTTCGGCGAAGGCTTCTGCCTGCTGAATGATCAAGCTGTTGCAGCAGCTTATCTGTACCATGAAGGTCTAGCAAAGAAGATCTTGATCATAGACTTGGATGTGCATCAAGGAAATGGGACTGCCCATATCTTTGAGGACCATCCTGATATCATCACTTTCTCTATTCATGGAGAGAAAAACTTTCCATTCAAGAAGGAGAAATCTCATTATGATATCCCTTTGCATGATGGTATCGAAGATGAAGAGTATCTTTCCATATTAGAAGATAGGCTCCCCAAATTATTTGATGAAGTTGAACCTGATTTTGTTTATTTTCAATCTGGGGTTGATGTTTTGGCGACCGATAAGCTTGGGAAGTTTCAGCTGAGTATGGAGGGCTGCCGAAAGAGAGATGCCGTTGTGTTTCAATATTGCAAGAAATTTAAGGTCCCTGTCGAGGTGAGTATGGGTGGAGGGTATTCTGTCCATATCAAGGATATCGTCAATGCGCATGTTAACACCTACAGGACCGCCATAGATATTTACGATTTATAAAGAATTATGTTTTTTCACCAAGATGCTAGTTTCCTGAACCTGATTATCCATCATGTAGGAAACAAGAGCCAAGACGAGTATTTTACCCTATCTGAGGAAGAAGTAGATGTTAAATCTGATGAGATATTAGCAGACTTGTTGATGCAATATTTTATGAAGCCATTTGCAAAGGCCAATGAAGTGTATCGGTTTTACCATCCTAATGATACCTTAGAATTGAATGAGGTTTTTTACTTCTCTAGACAGTATTTTTCGGGAGATCTAGGATTTGTGGAGTTCTCGAAATCCATCGCTAAGTTTCTTTATGAGGTGACGGAGCATCCTAAGATCAAATCTGGGGAATTATATGTCGTAGCTCTAGATAATGTGCAATTGGAAGGAGAGGAGCATAAAGCGATCGGAATCTTTAAGTCTGAAAATAAGGAAGCTTATTTAAAAGTTTATACCGAGGCATCCGGCCTAGGTGTGAATTATGAGGAGAAGGCGATCAATATCAATAAACTGGATAAAGGGGTTGTCATTGTAAATGTTGAAGAGGAGGAGGGCTATAAAGTGCTCTGTGTAGATCCAACCAATGGTTCGGAAGCAGTTTATTGGAAGGATGATTTCTTGAAGCTGAAGACCAGAAATGATAATTACCAACAGACCGGGAATCTGATGAAAGTCTATAAAAACTTTGTCAATGACAAGATTGATGAGGTATTTGATATGGACAAAGCTGATAAAATTGATCTGATGAATCGTTCGATGAATTATTTCAAAACCAAGGAGACCTTTGTGGAGGATGAATTCAACGAAGAGGTAATTGGTAATCCAGATGCTATTTCCTTGTTCAAGGATTATAAGAGCAATTTTGAAGATGAATTTGAAACGCCTTTCCAATCAAACTTTGATATTGCAGCTCCTGCCGTGAAGAAAATGGCAAGTAGCTATAAATCTGTGCTTAAACTGGATAAAAACTTCCATATTTATGTGCATGGTAAGCGGGAGCTCCTAGAAAAGGGCTATGATGAGGATAAGGGAATGAATTATTATAAACTATATTTCGAAAACGAAGATTAGTTATGGCAAGACCTAAGTCAAATAAGCAGTATTACAAATGGATTGGCATCTGTATTTTGCTGATATTGGGCTTACAGATCTTGCAATCTAATTCTAATTGGGTAGAAAGCGCCTATAGCCGCGGTTTCTACCCAATTTATGTTTATATCCCAAGGTTTCTCTTTGGATGGCTGCCCTTTAGTATTGGCGACTTGATCTATGCCTTGGTTTTTATCCTTCTTGGATGGAATCTATTGAAGACTATTCTTTTGCTCTTCAAGAAGCAGTTTTCCCAATCTGGTCGGCAGTTCCTCAGGTTTATAGGCCTGTTGCTCAGTTTCTATATCTTCTTTTACGCTGCCTGGGCTTTGAATTATTATCGAATTCCAATCAGTAAACAGCTCGATATCAAAGTAGATACCATCATTCTGGAAGGCCATCTTTCAGTATTGGAGGCTCATATTAGCAAAGCTAATGCACTTCGCGAGCAAATAGATATCACTGATCAGGATAGGGAGAAGGCGGACCAACAGATTCAGGAATTGATGAAACAGGACCATACTTTTCCTATGCTTACAAAATCACAGGTTAAGATAAAAACACCATTGATTGGGCCTATGGCCTCATATTTTGGGGTGTCAGGGTATTTCAACCCATTTAGCAACGAAGCCCATATCAATGCAGAAATGCCGAAGACCAGTTATCCTTTCACCGTGGCACATGAGCTTTCCCATCAGATGGGGATAGGATTTGAGGACGAATGTAATTTTATAGCCTTTGTTAAATTGAAGGACCATTCTGATCCTTGGTATCAATATGCTGCCTATTATGAAAGTGTGACCTACCTGCTAAGGACCTTGTATTTGGTGGATCGATCGAAGTTTGAGGTCTTTAAAGAGAAGCTTTCTCCTAAGGTGAAGGCAGATATTAAGCAAGACCAAGATTACTGGATGCGCTATACAGGTTGGATTTCTGATGTTTCAGGTTTGTTTTACAACCAATACCTGAAGCATAATAATCAGATTGAGGGAATGGCAAGGTATGGCATGGTCAGCAGATTGATCATAGCTTGGGAAATAAAAAAGGCTAACTGATCCAGCTAGCCTTTTTATCGATTTTATTTTTTCTTATACAGAGAAACTCTCTCCGCAAGCACAAGTTCTTGATGCATTAGGATTATGGAATTCAAAACCTTTTCCAGTCAATCCATCGGTGTAATCCAATTCTGTTCCTGCTAAATAAAGGTATGATTTGATGTCCAAACAGATCTTTACTCCGTTGTCCTCGAAAAACTGATCTCCTTTTTTCTCTTCATTATCGAAGTTCAGTTTGTAAGACAGGCCAGAGCAACCACCGCTTTCAACAGCAACACGTACGAAATAAGTGTTATCGTAGTTCTCCTCCTTAATAATTGCGCTTATACGTTCTTTTGCTTTATCAGTTACGGTAACCATGTTTTTCTCCTTTGAATAATTCTACAAAAATACATAAAACAAATATGAAATATGATTTCAATCATCTTTCTTCTGTCAAATTAATCCCTCCTTGTACATCTCCCATATAGGTGAATCCTTTCTAATGCTTTCACAGGCTGCTTTTATGAGTGGAATCGCATAGTCAATTTCTTCCATGCTATTGTATTTACTAAAGCTGAACCGAAGGCTGCAATAAGCCTCATCGTCGGTATAGCCCATAGCCTTTAACACATGGGATGGATCACGATCACCAGAGACACAAGCAGAACCTGAGGAAAGAGCTAGTGTTGGGAGTTTGGTCATTAATTCAGTTGCTTTTACATGTTTGATATGCACATTGCTAGTGTTAGGTAATCGATTGCTGCCTAGTGTTTTGATTTCACTTTCCTCAATCTCTTCTAAAAGTCTCTTTTCAAAATAATCTCTTATTTCTCCAACGTCCTTATGTTCAAAATTGATTTGGTTAGCGGCCTCTCCTAAGCCAACAATTTGATGGACTGGATAAGTTCCACCTCGAAATCCTGATTCCTGCTTGCCTCCAACGATCAATGCGGGAATCTGTATGGGTTTAGACTTTCTGCGGATATACAGGCCGCCAATTCCCTTGGGACCATGAATTTTATGGGCACTCATACAAAGTATATCAATAGGGATATTTGAGAGATCCAAAGGAAGCTTTCCTATCCATTGGGTGGCATCGCAGAAAAAAAGAACGTCCTTATTGGAACAGATCTCTGCAATTTCCTCAATGGGTTGCAGTACACCTGTTTCATTATTGGCAGCCATTATACAAACCAAGACCGTTTGATCCGTAATGGTGTTTTTAAGTTCTTCCAGGTCGATTACCCCAAACTTGTTAACTGAAAGATAGCTAACCTTCATGCCTTCTTTTTCAACCGCTTGGCAGCTGCTTAATACAGCTTTATGCTCCGCGCTGGAAGTGATGATATGGTTGCCTTTAGATTGGTATGCCTTGCTGATTCCCTTGATTACGGTGTTTATGGATTCTGTTGCTCCCGAACTGAAATAAATTTCTTTAGGGTTTACGTTCAGTAAGTCAGCAACCTGTATGCGAGCCTTCTCGATAGCGTGGTTTGCCTGCCGTCCTAATTTATGCTGTATACTGGAAGCATTTCCATAAGAATCCTTTAAATAGGTTAGCATGGCTTTAAAGACCTGATCATCTATCTTACTGGTGGCGTTATTATCAAAATAGCAGTAGTCCATATGTTAAAGTTATTTAAAATATTAAGCCATCTACTGAATAAAAGACTATTTTTTTATTTTTGGGCTAAATTATCACAGCAAGAAAATGAACTTTGCAAACTTAGAATCCAGCCTTGAGAAGTTGTTCGACGTAATCCTTCTTAAAATCCCGAGTATAGCCGTTGGTTTTTTTATCCTATTTATTGGCCGTTACGTCATTAAATTCGTTCTGAGATTTATCGACAAGCGATTTGTGAAAAAGGATGTTGACATTTCGATCCGATCCTTTATCAAGAGCTTGATGAAGTTTGCAATGTATGCGCTTTTGATCCTCACGGTAGCAAATACCATGGGTATTGAAACCACATCGTTTATTGCGGCCTTGTCTGCTTTCGGATTGGCAGTAGGTATGGCCTTGCAAGGTAGTCTGTCCAACTTTGCTGGAGGGGTTTTGATTCTTATTTTCAGACCATTTGATGTCGGCGATTATATTTCGAGTGCCAATGGTTCTTCGGGATCCGTCGAAAGGATCGACCTCTTGTATACCACCATTATCGATGACGATGGAATCCGTGTATTTAGCCCGAATGGCACCTTGGCGAATTCGGTTATCAAGAACTATACAAAAATCACAGCCCGTAGGATGCAGTTCACTTTTGTTCTTTCCTATGATACTAACATCAAAGTAGCTCGCGAGGCTATCCTTTCGGTATTGAATTCAGATGAAAGAATTCTAGATGCGCCTAAGAAAGAGGTAATCGTAGGGGACCTGAAAGAGACCGGTATCAGTTTAGTGGTGAGGGCATGGGCTAATCGTGAAGTATTCTGGGCAACCAAGAATCAGATAGGCGAGGATATCAAAAATGTGCTGGATGGAAAGAATATGGTCTTCCCTTCAAATGTGGTTAAGATCATTGATGAAACTCCTGGGGATGACGAAAAGGACAAAGCCGTTTCCTAATCCATCGAATTTATCAATACATAATACCGGTAAGCTACAACAGCCTGTTGTAGCTTACTTAGTTTAGAAGGATCCTCCTTGCTATACTTTGGAAGTACTTTCTGGTTGATTTTGTTCAAAATCCTAAAGAATCCTTTTTTCATATCTTTTTAGTGAATCAATAAATTCAGACCTACAGCTAATAATGCCCCAATAATTGGACCAAGAACCGGTACCCAAGCATAACCTGCATCAAATCCAGCTTTGTTCCTTATCGGGAGTATCGCATGGATGATCCTTGGACCTAAGTCCCTTGCCGGATTGATGGCATAACCAGTAGTTCCCCCTAAGGAAAGCCCAATAACCCAAACTAAGAAGGCAACAGGGATGGCTCCAATGGAACCTAAGCCTACAACCGTATCATCAGAAAGCTTGGCATCTGTAAAATGAAGGATAGTGAAGATCAAAACAAAAGTTCCAACCACCTCTGAAATCAAATTGATAGGCAGGTTTCGGATAGCGGGTTCTGTACAGAATACCGCTTGTTTTGCTCCA
Organism: Sphingobacterium sp. BS-2; assembly: GCF_046161205.1. Lineage (NCBI taxonomy): Bacteria > Pseudomonadati > Bacteroidota > Sphingobacteriia > Sphingobacteriales > Sphingobacteriaceae > Sphingobacterium > Sphingobacterium sp. BS-2. The sequence continues at coordinate 61,438 of NZ_JBIXGO010000009.1, read as the reverse complement.
GGGTCTTCTGTGGCATCAAAATGACTTTTGTAGACCAACCATACCACCGTTGCTCCAATCATTGCTCCCAAGAATTGAGCCCCAATATAGGATAGGGAAGTAGCGAGGTCCATTTTACCCAATGCTAAATTCGCTATGGTCACTGCACAGTTTAAGTGGGCACCTGAATAAGGAGCAGCTATGTTTACTCCTACAAATACGGCCAAAGCCCATGCAGTAGTGATTACGATCCATCCTGAATCATTTCCTTTCGTTTTGTTCAATACAACATTGGCAACAACTCCGCCCCCCAAGAGTATCATTACGGCGGTGCCAACAAGTTCAGCTATAAATGGTGTCATTTCTAGGTTTAGTTATAGTAATATGTTATCAAATAGGTATTAAGCGTTATTCGACCAGTAAATGACTGCATTTACCGCGCGATTCCATTCTTCAAGGTTCTTGTCAAGCTTTGCAGACTTGTTGTTTTCAATGCGTTTGTCTTCTTGCCACAATTCTTGCAGTTCAGCTAAATCTTTCCAGAACCCAACGGCAAGACCTGCTAGAAATGCTGCCCCCATTGCGGTTGTTTCCGTTATTTTAGGTCTTACCACCGTAGATTTTAATATATCCGCCTGGAATTGCAAAAGAAATTGATTCTGTGTCGCTCCACCATCCACGCGCAATTCCTTGATCTTGGTTTTCGAATCAGCTTCCATCGCTTTCAGGATATCATGGGTCTGGTAGGCAATACTTTCAATCGCCGCTCTAGCGATATGGGCATCAGTAGTTCCTCTTGAGATCCCAAAGATGGTACCTCTCGCATTCGGGTTCCAATGTGGAGCGCCCAATCCAGCAAAGGCTGGAACGAGATAGACGCCATCCGTGGTGTCAACACTGCTGGCCAAAGCTTCCACATCACTTGATTTTTTGATAATCTTTAATTCATCTCTCAGCCATTGAACAACCGCTCCTCCGATAAAAATACTGCCTTCAAGTGCATAGACCACCTCTTTCCCGATTTTCCAACCAATGGTCGTTACCAGTTTGTTTTCAGACTTTACAGGCTTGTTACCAATGTTCATTAACAAGAAACAGCCTGTTCCATAGGTGTTCTTTGCCATTCCCTTTTTGATACACATCTGGCCAAATAAAGCTGCCTGTTGATCCCCAGCGATACCGGCAATCGGAATAGGACGGCTGCCCAATTCCGTAGAAGTTTCACCATAAACCTCCGATGAACTCTTAACCTCCGGTAATAAGGACTCCGGAATATCAAATAATTCCAATAATTCCTTGTCCCACTTTAACACATTGATATTGTATAGCATGGTCCTCGATGCGTTTGTCACATCTGTAACATGTTTTTCGCCATTGGTCAAGTTCCAGATCAACCAGGAATCAATGGTTCCAAAAGCAAGCTCCTTGCGTTCTGCAAGCTTTCTTGCCCCTTTCACATTGTCCAGGATCCATTTAATCTTGGTAGCAGAGAAGTAAGAATCGATCAGCAAACCAGTTTTCTCCTGAACCATGTCCAAGTGTCCATCCTGGATCAGCTTGGCACAATAGTCAGCAGTTCTTCGATCTTGCCATACGATTGCATTATAGATCGGTTCTCCAGTCCTACGGTTCCAAACCACGGTGGTTTCCCGTTGGTTGGTGATCCCGATTCCTTTGATGGATTCCAACTTGGTCTTGGATTTCGCCAAAGCTTCAGTGAAAACCGCCATCTGGCTAGACCAAATCTCTTGCGGATCATGTTCTACCCATCCAGATTTAGGGTAGATCTGTTGAAATTCCTTCTGGGCAATATTCACGATATCACCCTTCTTGTTAAATAAAATTGCCCTTGAGCTTGTCGTTCCTTGATCTAATGCAACAATATATTCTTTCATTCTCTAAGGTTTATATAGTCTTGAATTATAGTGTGTAGCGTTTAGCTAGTTCAATGTATTGGTTAACTTCTTCTTGTGCCCATCCTTCAGGTTTCCCTAATTCTTTGGCCATTATTTCAGCCACTTTAGGAGCGGCCTTCATTGATGCTTCAGCGTCTAGAAGCAATAGACGACAACGTCTGCCAAGGAAATCTTCAACCTTCCTGACCATTTCGTAGCGGCAGGCCCAAACGACTTCAGCAGCGTTGTACTCATAGCCATCCACGAGCAATTCGCGCAATGACTCATCCTCTTGGATCAGTTGCTGTATGGCTTGATAGTCCTTACCATAAAGATTCCAATGTGCATGATATACATCGGGTGTAGAACCATGGATCGGCAAGCTTTTCGTCCTGCATGGTACATCCTTCAGTTTACCGATCTGAATGGCCATATTGACGGTGTCTTCAGCCATTTTACGGTAAGTTGTCCATTTACCTCCAGTGATCGTGATCAAATCCGATTCAGAGTGGATAAGCTTATGGTCCCTAGAAATCTCCTTTGTGCTTTCATCATCATCTTTTGGAGCAGCCAATGGCCTTAATCCCGCATAAATAGCCAAGATATCCTCACGCTTCGGTGCAGGGTTTAAATAGCTGTCTGCGGTCTCCAAGATAAAGTTGATTTCATCTTCCATCGGGCGAGGCTCGTTCATATGATCCTTGATCGGGATATCTGTGGTCCCCAATAGCACTTTCCCATGCCATGGCACCCCAAAGAGAACCCGGCCGTCACTGGTTTCTGGAATCATCAAGGCGTCGATACCATCCAAGAACTTCTGGTCAATGACAATATGCGAACCTTGACTTGGGCGAACCAAGTTCTTATGCGCAGGGGAGTCCATCTTCAAGATATCATCCACAAAAACGCCCGTCGCATTGATAACCGTCTTAGCTTTAATATGATAGGTTTCGCTAGTTTCAGTATCTCTTATGCTGATACCATTGACTTTTCCCTGCTCATTCTTATGGATTTCTATCGCTTCCATATAGTTCAATACGGTCGCACCATGTTCAAAAGCGGTCTGGCCCAAGTTTACGGCCAACCTAGCATCGTCGAATTGGCCATCATAATACAAGATGCCACCTTTAAGGCTTTTGGTCTTGATGTGCGGCAATTTTTGGATGACTTCCCCTTTAGAGAGGCCTTCCGAATTCCCGATTCGGAGACTGCCTGCAAGCCAATCATAGAGCTTCAGGCCAATTAAATATTTCAGTTTGCTAAATGTCGAGTAGACAGGGATAACAAAGGATTGTACGGAAGAAACGTGTGGGGCATTTTTAAAGATCAGGCCTCGTTCTCTCAAGGCACCCATAACTAATTTGATATCACCATTGGCTAAGTAACGGACTCCACCATGGACCAATTTGGTGCTTTTGCTAGAGGTTCCTTTGGCAAAGTCATATTTTTCTATCAATAGGACCTTGAAACCTCTACTGGCGGCATCCACTGCCGTTCCTAAGCCGGTAGCACCACCTCCGATGACTACCATATCCCAAATTGTTGATTCCTTTAATTTATTGAGTTGATCTGATCTGTTGATTCCAGCGAGCATGTAAATGGGTTTTATGCTAAATGTAAGAATTTTTAAGAAGAAATTAAATCCATCCAGAGGAGTTTACAAAAAATTAACGTCTTGTATATTGTGCGAAAAAAGGCGTAAACCGTTCTTTTTTAAAGGAATTTTATTCTTATTTTTGATGTTAAGCCAATATAAATAAAACTTGAATTATGTAAAAACCCAGCTTTATTTATATTTAATTATCTTTAATATTGTTTTGAAGTAAAGGCGATATCTACCATTATGACACTAAGTAATAATTCATTTACGCAAACGTTTGACTAAATCCCATTGTACAGAAATTAAGATATATGACTTAAATTAATAAAGTAATGACCGAATGTGATAAACGAAAACTGAAAAGTTTTCCTACACTTGTGAAACTAAATCTATTTATACAATTTTTATGATACAATAATCTAATTTTTTGCTGAATCAATTTCCCAGAGAGGAAGATGTTCGTGGCAAGGAAAGAGTTTGTTATATCCAGTTGAATCATAAATTTTATGAAAGAAAACAATAATACTTCTAGGCGCGATTTTATCAAGAAATCGTTGATTGGGGCAGCAGCATTTACTATTGTGCCTCGTTTTGTACTTGGAAAAGGCTATCTAGCTCCCAGCGATCACTTGACAAAAGGGGTAATCGGTGTCGGCTCTATGGGACGTGGACACTTTGAGTACGCCGGTACCAAGACAGTAGCTATCTGTGACGTGGATACCCGCCACTTAGCAATAGCACAAAAAGCATTGGGTGGAGGGGTTAAAGAACACCATGACTTCCGTGATTTGATCTCTAATCCTGAAGTGGATATTGTTCACATCGCTACGCCACCTCACTGGCACGGATTGATGGCTGTCGAGGCTGCTCGCTCCGGAAAAGATATCTGGTGTGAGAAACCAATGACCAGAACTATCGGAGAAGGTAAAAGAGTGAAAGAGGCTGTAAAACAGCATGGTAATATTTTCCGTTTGAATACATGGTTCCGTTTTGATGCCAATTTCTATGGCATGAATGTGCCTGTTAAGAAAATCAAGAAATTAGTGGATACAGGTATGCTAGGTTGGCCATTGAAGGTGACCATCAGCAAGCATACAGGATTCGACTGGAAATTCTACTGGGTAGGAAAAACAAACCTGCCGGTGGAACAGGTTCCAAAAGAATTGGATTATGATATGTGGTTAGGTCCAGCTCCTTACAAACCATACAATGCACACCGTACGCACTTGACCTTCCGTGGTTATTGGGATTACGATGGCGGTGGTTTGGGCGATATGGGACAGCACTATATGGACCCTGTTCAATATTTCTTAGGGAAAGACAATGAATCACCTGTTAAGATTGAGGTGGATGCTCCACAACAGCATTCCGATGCTGTAGGTACTTGGAGAAAGATCACCTATACCTATGCAGATGGATGCCAGATTATCCTGGACGGTGAAGGAACGGAAGAAGGAAAAGCATACATTGAAGGTCCTAACGGAAAACTATATAGAGGATTCGTTTCGGATATCCCAGACTTGGAACGCAAGTTGGCCCAATATCCAGAACCAGCTCCTCAGGTTACCGACTTCGTAGAGGCAGTTCGTACGCGCCAGAAATTCGCACTGAACGAAGAAAATGGTTATTACTCCTGTACCTTGATCAACTTAGGGCTAGCAGCACTTAGGTTGAACAGAACTTTGCATTATGATTCCGCTAAACAGGAGTTTGTCAATGATGAAGCAGCTAACAGATTAATTCACCAGCCGATGAGAGGACCTTGGTCTTTCTAAACCTACGAAACATGAAAAAAGTATTTAACACCATAGCCGCATTATTATTTTTACAAGTTGCCGCTTATGCACAGCAACCTTCAGGACGCACCACGGCGACCAAGATTGCCGATGTATTAGCCCAACAGCCTGCTGAAGAACAAGCAAAGTTCTTATCGGCGATGAAGGAATTGGAAGGTTTTACTTCCGAGGATGTTTCAGCGCTGTTGCTAGGATTGAAACCTCAAGGAGGAAATAATGCGCCAATCGAATATGCAACGAATTCGTATGCCTTTTTTGTGATGCAGCCGAACATGGAAAGCCAGCGTGCAACCTATGTGAAGGGCTTATTGGAGGCATTGGATAAATTGACCGACAAAAACAACAAAGGATACGTCTTTGAATTGCTTAAGTTCTGTGCTAAAAACGATGCTATTGAAAAGGTAGCACCCTATTTGGCAGACGAGGACCTAGCTGAAAAGGCTGCCCGAGTTCTGAATGCAATCCATACGCCAGAAGCTGCGAGTGCTTTGAATGCTGCTTTAAACAGCTCAGCGACTGAAAAAACAGCTACCGCGATCGTTACGGCACTTGGTGAGTTGGAATCTACAGAAGCAGAGGCGAAAATCATTGAGCTGATTGCGAAGTATACATCCGATAATTTCCAATTGGCGGGTCTTACTGCATTGAGTAAAATTGCAGGCCCTAATTCAGCCGAACTTTTTTTAACGAAAGCAGAAGAGAAGAGCTACCAATATGATAGAACCAATGCTGCAAGTTTAGCAGTTGACTATGCAGAAGGATTAGCTAAGAAAGATAAAGATGCGGAAGCAACCAGATTTGCTACCACCTTATACAAAAATGCTACAGCATTCAAAGCTCCAACAATCCAAGCCGGAGCTATTTCTGTATTGACGGCCATCAACCCTGCAAAGCAGAAGAAACAATTGATCAAATTGGCTTCGAATGAAGACAAGCTTCTTCGCAATGTAGCCCTAGGCTTATTGGCTGATGAGGCAAAGGCTAGTGACCTAGTGAAATTAGCGGGCTCCTTGAGAAAATTCGATGGAGATGCGCAAGAAAGCTTACTGAACTTCTTGGCAACTGAAGACGCAACGGGCTCAGTAAAGGCTATTGAGAAGAGCTTTCCTGCATTGAAAGATGAGGAAGCTAAAATCGCTGCTTTAAATGCGCTTTCTGTTTTGACCAAAGGTGCAAATTCAGACTTCTTGATCAAACAGATTCCAAATGCTTCTGAAAAGGAATTGGCTGTGATCAAAACCTTGCTTTTATCTTCAAAGGATAAAGGAACAATGGATGTGGTAAACGGAGCTTTAGCCAACGCGGATGCTAAAACACAAGTTGCTTTATTGGATGTCCTTTCCCACAGAACAAATCCATCCTCTTCAGCTGCGGTATTGCCCTTAACGGCTTCATCGGATGCTGCAGTGAAATTGGCGGCTTTCAAAGCCTTATCCAATACCGTAAACCCAGATAATCTAGAGGCTGTCATCCAATTAATGGATAATGCTTCAGGTGAAGAATTAAAATACGCACAGCAAGCAGCAATTGATGCTATTAATGCCAGCCCAGATAAGGATGCAAAAATCCAACGTTTAGCTGCAAATATTTCACGTTCTGCTGCTCCTTCAGCTGCTAAATATTTCCCAATCTTCGCAGGAGTGGGGGGTACAGACGCACTAAAAGCAGTTGAAAACTATTTAGGTAGCAATGGTCCATTGAAAGCTGAATCTATCCAAGCTTTGGCAAACTGGTCAAATTCGGAATCTCTTCCAGTCTTGATCCGTCTCTCCAAAACAGAAAAAGATCCAGCACTTTTCAATACCATTTTCAATGGCCTGATCAAACAATTGAATGCGAGCAAAGTAAATCCTGATCAGAAAACCTTATTGTTAAAAGATGCTTTTGAGCTTGCTCAAGATGTCAAACAAAAGAGAGCGGCTTTATCCAATCTTCAATCTACTGGTACTTACCAAGCATTGATGTTTGCTGCGCAGTACATGAATGACAAAGATTTAGGTGGGTCAGCAACAAACGTAGCCATGAATATTGCTATGGACCACAAGGACTATATTGGTGCTGATGTTCGCAAGATCTTAAATGATGCTGCAACTAGACTATCAGGAAGCGAAAGCTCTTACCTGAAAGAAGCTATTGTACGTCATTTAGCTGAAATGCCAAGTGGTGAAGGTTACATTTCCATGTTCAATGGTAAAGATTTGACAGGATGGCAAGGCTTGGTTGAAAATCCGATCAAACGTGCTAATATGTCAAAAGCTGAATTGGCAAAGAAACAAGTTGAAGCTGACAAAAAGATGCGCGAAAGCTGGACTGCAGAAAATGGAGACTTAGTTTTCAGCGGTCATGGCGACAATATCGCAACCATTAAGAAATACGGCGATTTTGAAATGTTGGTGGATTGGAAATTAGATCCTAATGGTAAAGAACCAGATGCTGGTATTTACCTAAGAGGAACTCCACAAGTTCAGATCTGGGATATCTCCCGTACCGAGGTAGGTGCCCAAGTAGGTTCTGGTGGTCTATACAACAATGCTAAAAATGCCAAAGACCCTATTAAGGTTGCAGATAATGCTTTAGGAGAGTGGAATACCTTTAAGATCAAAATGGTAGGTGAAGATGTTTCCGTTTGGTTAAATGGTGAATTGGTCGTTGATAATGTTCCATTGGAAAACTATTGGGACCGCAATCAATCTATCTTCCCAACAGAACAGATCGAGCTACAAGCCCATGGTTCAAGAGTATGGTACCGTGATATCTTTATCAAGGAAATTCCACGTAAAGAAGTTTACTCCTTGAGCAATCAAGAGAAACAAGAAGGTTTTGAAATGCTTTTTGACGGTACGAACTTAGATAAATGGACCAGTACTCCAGCTTATGAGATCACTCCGGAGGGTTATATCCGTTCGAATCCTGATGCTAAATTTGGAAAGAACTTATATACGAAAGATCAATATGGCGATTTCGTTTATAGATTTGAATTTAAATTGACTCCAGGAGCGAACAATGGTGTGGGTATCCGTACACCATTAGAAGGTGATGCAGCATACCAAGGAATGGAAATCCAGATCTTGGATGATGGGGCTGATGTTTACAAAGATCTTAAACCTTATCAATATCATGGTTCTGTTTACGGAATCATCGCTGCGAAACGTGGTGCCTTAAATCCAGTTGGAGAATGGAATACTGAAGAAATCCGTATCCAAGGGGATAAGATCAAAATCACTGTCAATGGAAAAGTTATTGTTGATGGCGACTTGAAACAAGCAACCAAGAATGGTCCTGCTGATGGGAAAAGTCACCCTGGATTAAGCAATAGCTCAGGCCATATCGGTTTCCTTGGCCATGGTACAGAGGTTTTCCTTCGTAACATCCGAGTGAAAAAAATGTAAATAGATTTTTTAAATATTACCAAACAGGGGGCTGTCCAAATATTTTGGACAGCCCCCTGTTTTTTTCGCTGGATTTTTAGATGTTCCTGTTTTATTCCCAATAATGCTTTAATAGGAGCTTTTTATCGTAAAATAAAGCTGACAGTTTCCCATATTCCTGAGTAATCTCGTATACTTGCTTTAGTAATAACAACAATCAATTATTCATGCATAAGATTAACCTAATCATTTCTTGTTTGGTCCTTGGTTCTGTTGGTAGCAGTTTTGCCCAACTATCACCCTTAACCGTAGAAAAGATCATGCGAGATCCGAAATGGATGGGCACTTCACCCTCAAATTATCGATGGTCTGACAACAGTAGATTTCTGTATTTCAATTGGAACCCAGAAGGAAAGGATAAATCCCAAGTCTATCGCTTAGATGTTGCCTCCAAGAAATATGAACTGAGCTCCGATAGCCTAGCTAAGCTGGATGAAGCTCCACAATATATTTTCAATCAGGACAAAACCTTGGCTGTATTCGAAAGGGAAGGAGACCTCTATGTCAAGAACAAGGAGAAGGTCAAACGCCTTACCGAAACTATCGAAAGAGAAAACCCATTATCCTTTTTGTTGAACGATGAACTCGTTTTCCAAAGGAATGAAAATGTATATACCCTAGACCTGAACAATAACACGGTCCGTCAATTAACCAACTTTCAAAGAGGTGTTGCTCCAAAAGCTGGACAAAAGCTTTCCGATCAGGATGAATGGTTGAAAAAGGACCAAGAACAGCTGTTTGAAGTCTTTAAGGAAGAAGATCGCTTGAAGGATAAGACCAAAAAGAAAGAGAATAAGAAGACCTTATATCTAGGCGACGCTTATTTAGGCGGATTGTCCGTGAGTCCCGACGGCCAATTTATCACCTACCGATTGATCTACCCTGCCAAAGGAAATAGAAATACCATTGTTCCCGATTTCATCACCCGTTCAGGATATGTAGAGGACCTCAATATGCGTACAAAGGTGGGTAATGAACTTACACAGTTTAAGAGCTTTGTCTATAAAGTGAAACAAGATACTGCTCTAGAGGTTAAAGCATCCAATATCCCGGGGATCAAAGATTTACCTGCTTATTTAAGTGACTATCCAGAACGCTTAGCCGAACTTCAAAAGGCAAATAAAGACCGTCAGGTAAGTTGGGGAGTAAGTTCTTGGTCTCCAAATGCAAAATATGCTGTAATCACGGCTAAGGCACAGGACAATAAGGATTTTTGGATCCTGAAAGTTAATCCAGAAGATGCCAGTTTGGTCCAGTTGGATAGGCAGCATGATGATGCTTGGATATCTGGTCCTGGAATTGGGAGGGATGTAAAATGGTTGAATGAGCATACTTTTTATTTCAATAGTGAAGCCTCCGGTTATTCGCATTTGTATAGCTATGACCTTAACAGCAATAATAAAAAGCAATTGACCGAAGGAAATTGGGAGGTGCAATCAGTACAGTTGTCAAAGGATGGAAAGAATTTCTATATCTCTGCCAACAAAGAACATCCCGGCATTACGCATTTTTATAGTTTACCTGTTCAAGGCGGGAATTTAGTCCAGATCACTTCAATGAAGGGTGGTAATGAAGTCACGCTTTCACCGGATGAAAAATATTTGGCGATCAGCCATTCGACCATGAACAAACCTTGGGAACTGTATTTGCAGAATAACAAGCCTCAAGCTGATGCCAGTAAGATTACCAAGTCGACCACAGCAGAATTTGATAGCTATGCTTGGCGTGAACCGGATATGGTTAAATTCCAAAACCGTTATGGGGATGATGTCTATGCTCGCGTTTATCCAGCCAAGAATCCTCATCCAAATAAACCGGCGGTGGTTTTTGTACATGGAGCAGGGTATTTGCAGAATGTGCATTATTGGTGGAGCCAGTATTTCAGGGAATATATGTTCAATAATATGTTGGCCGACAATGGTTATACCGTAATTGACATAGATTATACAGCCAGCTCGGGTTACGGTCGTAATCACCGTACAGGCATTTACAGACATATGGGCGGGAAAGACCTTACCGACCAAGTGGATGGGGTTAAGTATTTGGTAGACCATTATGGAGTTAATCCTGCCAATGTAGGCCTATATGGAGGCTCCTACGGAGGTTTCATTACCTTGATGGGGTTATTTACCGAACCAGAGGTGTTTAAGTCTGGAGCGGCGCTAAGGTCAGTTACCGATTGGGCGCATTATAACCATGGTTATACCGCCAATATCTTGAATACCCCGGTTGAAGATCCTATAGCATTCAAAAGAAGTTCGCCAATCTATTTTGCAGATAAATTGAAGGGTAACCTTTTGATGTTGCATGGTATGGTGGATGTGAATGTGCAGTTCCAGGATATAGTGCGTTTAAACCAGCGATTGATTGAGTTAGGTAAAGAAAATTGGGATTTAGCCGTTTATCCAGTCGAAGACCATGGATTCGTACAACCAAGCAGTTGGACTGACGAATACAAAAGGATATTTAAGTTGTTTGAAAATACCTTGAAGAAATAAAAAGCAGAGTCTTCTTCCAGAATATTTTGCCAGATTATTGTAGCTTGAACCAGGATGGGCTTCGACAGTTCATCGAGCGAAGTCGAGATGCAGCTCTGGGTACGGGATTTGGGAGTCGACAGGCTCACCCATCGGATGGACCAAGATCATGGTATAATCGTGCATTATTCAACGATATTTACCCCCATTATTGTAGGGGCGTATTGAATACGCCCGCCTCAATATTTTGTTTGCATTGGCGTTCGGTTTTTGCATCGAAGATGCAGAATTAATGCTCCTATGGGAGAAGGACTGTACAGATTCTTCACTAATCGTTCAGACGAAATCGCAAGATGAGAGAACTATTTCAAATGAAGAGTGTATAGTTCCGAGACCCTTCTTAGGTCAGGATGGAAGGCATAATTGGGAACGCAGTTTGAGGAACTGACCGCAAAACAAACCTATTATATGTTCAAAAAATGATGCGGGCTTATGCAATAAGCCCCTACGGAATTGGGGTCAAATATAGTCTAGAATGCAACCCCAGTTCTTGGTCCATCCTCCCATCCTCTGTGGGTTAGCCTGTCTAACCCTATCCTGGTTCATTCCCAGTTCTTGGTCTATCCTCCCATCCTCGGTTGGCGAGCGGAGTCGAGCCACATCCTGGTTCAAATATCCAGTAGGTGAGCGGCATCTCGGCTCCGCTGATCTTCGAGAGGGATTCAGAGCTTAGCGAAGAATCTATTGTTTTTTTTGAGGTGTTTGTCCTTTCGAAATCGCAAGATTAGAAAACTATTTTTTTATTGCTATTTGCCCATAAGAAAGAATTTGCAGAAAAAAATTCCACATCCACTGGGGTCGGGCATTGCATATATCTAATTTCTACAAAGATTCCACCCCCTAGGGTTTATTCATCTGTTTACCATTTTTTCAGTTTTTCTTCTTATCTTCAAGGTTTACTAACCAATTAACCAATTTGTTATGAATTATAATCGACTTCTGTTGCTGATTATATCATTAACGGCAGCGGCGACCATGTTCTTCTTCTTATTTGGACCGAACAAGGACAATAAATCACTGGGTTACTTCGCTCTTTTAATCCTGATCGGAACTAATACCATCTACTTCTTGTTTTCCAAGGATTGGATCAATCGGAAACCCAGGTAATCCCTATCTTATTCGAGACATATTCGGAATTTTGGCCAAATGTTCAAAATCTTAAGAAAGCTATGCCCGAAGCATTCCCGAAGATGCCTCGAATATGGGTAAAAGGAAAGTCGAAGAAGCCTGTTGCCTTGCTATAACTTTATAGAAAAAATTAAGGATATAAAAATCCCCCTAAGATTCTGTTCTTAGGGGGATTCCATATTAATTTTGCTGGCAATGATTTAAGCGACGTCTCTTAAATCTACCGCTACAACTCTTGATACTCCTTGTTCTACCATGGTTACACCATAGATAATATCGGTGCTGGCAATCGTACGTTTATTATGGGATACCACAATAAATTGAGATTGGTTGGAGAATTCGCGGATGATGTTATTGAACTTATCAATATTGGTGTCATCCAAAGGAGCATCCACCTCATCGAAAATACAGAACGGGGCTGGTTTCAATAAGTATAAAGAGAACAATAGGGCAGTGGACGTCAATGTTTTCTCACCACCGGAAAGCTGGTTGATCGATAAAGGACGTTTTCCTTTCGGACGAGCGACAATATCTATATCGGATTCCAAAGGATTGTTCGGATCACTTAATACGATATCACAAGAGTCTTCCTCATTGAACAGAGAACGGAATACTTTGATGAAGTTTTCACGAACCGTGGTAAAGGCGTACATGAATTTGTCATTTGCAGACTGGTCAATCTCTTGAATTGTGCTCAACAAAGAAGCTTTGGCTTCCATAAGGTCTGTTTTTTCCTTTTGGATAAAGCCATGGCGTTCATCCATTTCATCGTAAGCCTCTTTTGCCATGGGATTGATGCTGCCATAATCATCCAATTGTTTCTTAAGCTTCCTGCAAGAAGTTTCTAGATCAGCCATTGCCAATCTTTCCTCCGGGATTTCTGCTTCCAACAAATCTTGAAGTTCAATATTGAATTCCACGGATAACCTTTCCTTTAAGGCATTTAAATCGATCTGTAAAGCTGTTTTCTTGTCCTTTAACTCTGATATCAAGGAGTCTGAGATATCTTTGGATTTACGGAGCTGATTGATTTCATCTTCCAAATCATTGATTACTTTTCTCGATTTAAAGAAGTCTTCTTCAACTTCCTGCAATCCTTTCTCAAGCAATTCCTTCTGTTCGTACATGGAACCTAGGTCTGTATCGTTATTGTCTACAAAACTCAAGGCATCTTTTAGGTCGTTTTTGACCGTATCGAACTCTATCGTGAACTTTTCAATTCTTTCTTCCAGGTTCTCCCGTTGTGTTTCCCTGTATTCTACATCCCTTTGCAGGGTATTTACCTTGTTCTGTTGTTGGTGGAACTTGATGTTCTCCTGGTTGTAAACGGATGATTTCTCGTTCAGGATCTCTGTCAGTTCATGATAGCTGTCTTCAAGTTTGCTTAATACCGTTTGGTTTTCTAGCGCAGTTTCTTTGAAAGAGTGCAATTCAGGCTCAGATTTCTCTAACTGAGCAATAATATTGGCAACTTTGGTCTCTATATCCTGTTTTCTGTTCTGGCTGCTGTTGATGAAAGTTTGATATTGCTCTTGCTTGGTCTTTACCGTAGTCAGTTCATTGTTCAGACGGTTCAATTGCAGTCTTTGTTCATCGATGAAATCTTTTTGAGAACTACCCTTTAACCCAATCAATCGACCATTTAATTCTTCTTGGGTCTCTTGGATGATATCAATCTGTTCATTCAAATCCTTGATTTCCTTTTCCAGGATTTCCAAGTTCTTCGCTCTACCGATACGTTTACCTTCAAATAAGCCTACGGAACCACCGGAGATTCCCAGTTTATTTTTAGAATATTTTCCTTCTTTTTGAAGTAGGACCATATTGTCATCGGGTAGATTGGCATCGATGTCAATCTCAGACTCGGCATCGATCAAGTACACATCTTTTAATAGGATTTGACAAAGGTTGCGGTACTTTTCATCTACCTTAATGATCTCCATTGCTGGTATGAGGGCCTTATTGCTTTCCTTCGAAGTTGGATTGGTTTTTAATTCGTTAATTGCTTCTAATACAAAGAAATTGGCTCTACCTCTTGAAGAATCACTTAACAACTTGATTGCCTGTACAGCATCTTCTTTGGTCTCCACCACATAATGGTTCATGATGGGTTCCAGGAAGTTCTCCACCGCCACGCGATAGTCTTCTTCACAGAAAAGGATGTCGGAAAACAATGGCGGATTTTTCTTCCAGCCCGCGTGTTTTCTCAGGAATTTGATGGACTCCGGAAAACCTTCTAAGTTATCCACCAAGGATTTGGTCAAATTATATTCGTTCTGTTTGGAATCTACGGAGCGCGCTTTTCTGCTTAGGTCATCTGCAGATTCTTTGAGTTTAGTTTCGCATTGGGCAATCTGTCTTTGGATTTCCTCTTCGGTACGCATTGCCTCATCAAATTGATCTTGTTGTATCGCTACACGCTCTTCTAATTCAGCAACCGCATGGTTAAACTGTTGAAGTTCCAATTCTTTCGATTCAGCATCATTGCTGGTTCTCAAAGATTCTTGTTCCAACGCTTCCTTTTGAATTGCCAAAACCGCCAATTCTTTTTCCAAAGCATAGATCTGACTCTGTAAAGCTTGGCTATTCTTGGAAAATTCATCCAATTTTGACTTTGCCGAAGATTGCTGTGCTCTCAGTTCTTCAACCTCTGTTTTATTGCTCTCAAGGTCCTGTTTTACAGCGTCTAAGGTGTTCTGCTCTTCATAAAGCTCCTCGTTCAATCTCTTTATTTGATATTGGACATGGTTCAATTGCTGCTTATCGTTCTGAAGGTCATTGTTAAGGCGCGTTTCCTTCTCTTGAAGGTGTTGCAACTGCGCATTCTTGATCTTCTTTTCCGATTCATACGAGCGGATCTTATTGATGTACTCCTGGGTAGCTTTCTGTTGGGCAGACAGGTTCTGTTCTTTGGCAAGAATATCTGTTTTAGATTCTTGCAAGGTTTTTTCCTTACTCTCCATGTTGGAAAGTACGTTTTTCAGCCTGTCTTGTTGTTCTGTTTCCTGATCGGTAATTCTTTCTAAATCTCCTTGGAAGCCCTCAAGTTTGTAATAGGCCAAGCCTATGCTGGCATCCTTATATTCTTCCTTGAGCTTGAAATATTTCTCAGCTTTCTTCGCTTGATTTTCAAGAGATTTTAGGTTCTTGTTGATTTCAAACAAAAGATCATCCACTCTAGAAAGATCAGATTCAGTATCTTTTAGTTTTGATAGGGTCTGTTTTTTACGGACTTTATATTTAGAGATTCCTGAAGCTTCCTCAAAGAGGTTTCTCCTGGAATTATCCTTATTGGCGATGATCTCATCGATCATCTTTAATTCAATGATGGAGTAAGTGTCTGAACCAATCCCAGTATCGAGGAATAGGTCAGTGATATCTTTCAACCTACATTTCACATCGTTTAGTCTATATTCACTTTCACCGGTCCTGAATAATTTTCTGGTGATTGTAACAGTAGCAAACTCGGTAGGTAATATGTTTTTAGTATTATCAAAGGTCAATGAAACTTCGGCCAGATTAGCAGCTTTACGGTTTTTTGTGCCGTTAAAGATGATATTCTCCATTTTGTCCGAACGCAGGTTCTTGGTGCTTTGTTCACCTAGTACCCAGCGCATTGCATCAACAACGTTAGACTTGCCACAACCATTCGGTCCAACAATGGCGGTTACCCCTTCGTTGAAGTTGATGGTTACTTTGTCACCAAAACTTTTAAACCCTCTAATCTCTAATTTTGTTAATTGCATTAGCTCTTATAAGTAAAAAATGTGTGCGAAATTAAGGAATTTCAGCAATGAATGAAATACCCTAATTATGGAGTAAGTGCTCGATTGTATTTTAGGATATTAAGCCAATACTTCCTTAAAGTATACAAATTGGGCTTCGTTCTCTTTTTGAATCCTGAAGATTCCTTTAGAAATGCGGAGGTAGCCGGAAACAGCGGTCAATGCCCAAGCAATAGGGTTGTCGATTTCCAGTTTTGCAGTGGTAAGGTATCCAAAATCGTAGAATTCACCATAATTTTTTATGATATCCAATTCCTCTCTCTCAGAATCACTGATTTGTGGATTATCCCATCTCCAGGTCCAAATAGATTTTTCAGGATCAAGACTACCCACAATCTGAAACGCTAGATTTAAGTTTGAATTGTCCTCATTTGAAAAGCTGATGATATTATTTTCCCAATCCACGGTATAACTGGAATATTGGCCAAAAGCATGTTCTTCCTCCAGAATTTCTTGTTGATCGGTAATGAATTCATGTGCTTTGGCGTGCAGGACACGGAATGAATCGTCTATTTTGGGTTTCTCAAGGCTCATAGGCCATAAATATAGCAAAACCTTAAAAATAAGAAAAGCCCAAATAATTGGGCCTTTCCGTTTTTATGGATGTATTATAAAGCTGCCGAATTGTAAGTGGTTAATCTGTAATGTTATAGAAGCTATAAACAAGTTCTAAAGGATATTGGCTATTGTCTTTAGTTCCGATCAACATAAAGTTATAATGCTTATTGTTCTCCAAATTGATTTCATCAATTTTGGCAATTACTTTTCCTTGTTCATCTGTCACGGTAACTGCTGTTTTTCCCGTATTAGATTCCCTGAAAATCTGTGTCTGTGCCACTGTGCTAGGGTTTTCTTTAACACGATTGGTCGATCCTGGGATTTCCTGGCTTCCTACTTTGAAATTTACTTTGCCAACTTGATTGGCCAAATGGAAAAATCTTACGCCTGTCTTGGTACCTGCGTTTTTCAATTCCACATCTGGAACCCTGATAAATTCTGGATTTTGTTCTGTTCCATAAACCATACAGCTGTATACTACTGAATCTGTAAAGGTTAGTGTCGTATCTATTATCGGTTGATTATTGGAACGATCAACTACTTGAAGTTTCTTGTTTCCAGGTATGGCGAAGAACATAGAGATACCTTTGTATCTTGGATCTATCTGATTCAATAAATTACCATTGACTGCGTATAAGATTCCTGATTCTTTAGGGTAGAAGTTAAATAGGGAAACAGCGGGGTAGTGTAAATCTGGATAATTATCATTATCCTTTAGACAACTACTTAATGTTAATATGCTTAGTGCAATGACTAATAGTAGAATATGTTTTTTCATTTGTTCAGTAAATTCTTAATGGATCTCAATTTTTGAACGTTCAATAAAAAAACGGTAATGTTTACAGATATGCTACACCCCTTTGAAAAAATCTTTTTTTTCAGCCCTTTTCCAGTCTAAAAATTGGGATTGTCATTGGATTTTTCTACAGGGGCTTGCGTTTAGGGTCTTTTTTGGATTGTCCAAGTTGTTTAATAAATTCATCCAAGCCAAGTTTTTGGATATTATAAACTTCCTGTTCATAAATCGGAAGTAATTCCAGCAATTGCACGTATGATCTGCGGCCATCCTGAACTTTTTGGGGAATATTTTGATCAACTGGAATGACAACAAAGGCATTTAGATCGGATTCTTGACTAATCTTTTGTCCAAGTCGGATGATTTCACCACTATTGAAGGGACAGTCGCCTCGGAGCTGGTTGGTCAAATAGCCAACTACATGCGCCCAAGCCATATCTTCAGCATCCATCTGTAAACATAATTCAACCTTATTGTGTTGGTCGGGATGGTTGGCAAAGGATAAGCCGTAGGAAAAGCTGGTCAAGGGTCTATCCTCATTTTTTTGAAAAACCAAGGTATAGACGAATGGCAGTTTTTTCTTGACACTCTTCTCGCGGAAAACGGATGCGTGAGCCTGAAACATTTCTTCCAATTGGCTGCGATAATGTTCCAATGGAGACTTAAGGAAATCGGGTTTTTTAAATATCATCTGAAGATTTAACCTGTTTTTTAAGTCAAAAATAGCCAATTGTGTAAAAATTTCAGAATAAGCTGTCAATTTGACTTAAAAATAACATTGGAATATAAGTTGATTACGGAAATGTATAAATCTTAAAAAATAAAATAACAATCATATGCAAGAAGAGAAAGGCACTATTTCAATTCATACCGAGAATATCTTCCCGGTGATTAAGAAGTTCTTATACTCAGATAACGAAATTTTTTTACGCGAGCTTGTTTCCAACGCCGTGGATGCTTCCCAAAAAATCAAAAGATTAGCCTCATTGGGGCAATATAATGGCGAAGTAGGTGACCTAACGGTACAAGTAAAAGTTGATGAAGAAGCAAAAACCATTACCATCTCGGATAGCGGTATTGGTATGACAGCTGAAGAAATCAAAAAATACATCAATCAGATTGCCTTTTCAGGAGCAACTGAATTCATGGAGAAATTTAAAGAAGCCAACGATGCCAATGAGATCATTGGTCGATTTGGTCTTGGTTTTTATTCTGCATTTATGGTGGCCGATCAGGTTGAGATTGATTCCCTTTCTTATCAAGAAGGAGCAGAGGCAGCACATTGGGTTTGTGATGGATCGACTTCCTATGAGATTTCTGCAGGTAGTAGAACCACAAGAGGAACCGATGTAATCTTACATATCAATGAAGAGTCTTTGGAATTCCTTCAAAAACAAAGAATCCAACAGATATTAAATAAATACTGTAAGTTCTTACCAGTTCCAATCCAGTTTGGAATGAAATCAGAGTCTGAGCCAGATGGTGAAGATGAAGAAGGTAAACCAAAATACAAGACCGTAGAGGTTCCCAATATTATCAACAATACGCATCCTGCATGGACAAAATCGCCATCAGAATTGACGGATGAAGATTATTTGAAGTTCTACCATGAACTTTATCCACATTCCATGGACGAACCTTTGTTCTGGATCCACCTGAATGTAGATTATCCATTCAATTTGACTGGTATTTTGTACTTCCCAAAAATCAAGAACGAATTGGAAATCCAACGCAATAAGATCCAATTGTATTCAAGACAGGTGTTCATTACCGATGAGGTAAAAGACATCGTTCCTGAATTCTTGATGTTATTGCAAGGGGTGATTGATTCTCCAGATATTCCATTGAACGTTTCAAGATCTTTCTTGCAAGCAGACAGCAATGTCAAGAAAATCAATAACTATATCACTAAGAAGGTGGCTGATAAACTGAATGAGATCTTTAAATCAGACCGTAAAGGCTTTGAGGAAAAATGGTCAGATATCAGCTTGTTCATTAAGTACGGTATGCTAAGCGATGAGAAATTTGCTGAAAAAGCCAATGATTTCTGCTTGCTTCAGAATGTGAACAATGAATACTACACCTTCAAGGAGTACTACGAAAAGGTTAAGGATATCCAGGTCGACAAAGATGGCAACATTATCTACCTGTACACCCAAGATAAAGCACAACAGGATGGATATATTTCAGCAGCCTTGGCTAAAGGTTATGATGTATTGAATTTCAATGGTCCTTTGGATACGCATTTTGCAGGCTATGTTGAGCAACATGGCGGTGAGAAAGTTCAGTTGAAACGAGTTGACTCGGACGTAATCGATAAATTGATTGCTAAAGACGAGAAAATCGAACAAACCTTGAGCGAAGATGAGAGCAAGAAGGCAACTGGAATTTTTGAGAAAGCGATTTCCCGTCCAGATATGAAAGTAGAAGTGGATGCCTTGAATGCCAATGACCTGCCTGTTGCAGTAACCATCGACGAGTTTATGCGACGTATGAAGGATATGGCTAAAACTGGTGGAGGTATGGGATTCTATGGAACCTTGCCTGATAATTATAAGGTGACGGTTAATGGAAACCACCCATTAGTGAAACGCATTGTCGAATCTTCCGAAGAAGAAGGCGAGAAGCTAGCAAAACAAGCTTTTGACCTTGCTCTATTGTCAAGAGGTCTATTGACAGGCGCCGAATTGACAGCCTTTGTGAAGAGAAGCGTGGATTTGATTTAGGATAGATATGAGATTTGAGATATGAGATTTGAGACTTTTCTGATGTTTTAAGAGGATGGTTTCATGTTTCAGGAGATATTTCTATTCAGTAGATAAAAAAGCAACCTCTAAAAGGGGTTGTTTTTTTTTGAACCAGGATGTGGCTCGACTCCGCTCGCCAACCGAGGATGAGAGGATGGGCCAAGATCATCATCCACGGTAGGGGCGTTTTGAATACGCCCGCTGCATAATATTCTATCTTCATTTCCCCTTTTAGGTTGATTATCTCATTATTTTTTACATGATTTAATGAACCCCCAGCAGGGGGTGGAATCTTTGTAGAAAATCGAATCTTCAAACGGATAACCCACAGAGTGGGTGAAATATTTTTCTGAAAAACCTCAAAAAAAATAGATTCAGAGCGCAGCGAAGAATCCCTCTCTATCGCATTTTGATTCTGAACGATCAGTGAAGAATCTGTACGTAAATGCCTCAACATGTTTTTGTCATTCTTGATCGAAGATCAAGGACCTGTTCGCCAATGGAATTATGTTTTTGTGTGGTTCCGAGACCTTTCGTTCCTCAAGGTGACACTGGAATAGGAAATCTTTTTTGCGACAAGCCGTCCTATCATGCAGAATTATTTTAGATAAGGTTTTAAACAAAACAGGGGTTTGCATAGTTCCGAGATCCTTCCTAAGTTCCAATGAATAGCTTGGTAGAACTGTGTTTTTAGCCATACATCCCCAGCGGGGATGAATTATTTTAGCAATGGGATCGAATAATAGATGGCTAATGCAAAAACGATGTTCGATTAATCGAACATCGTTTTTGCGCTACCTCAAGGCTAATGTGCCATGTTAGCTAAAATAATTGAACCCTTCTAGGGTCCTTTTTTGTAAGAATTCTGTATTCCCAGTGAGTTTACAAACATCATCCTTCCGGAGGAAGTCCTTTAGCACCCGGCTCATTTCCAGTGGCGGAAAAATGGAAAGAATGCCGATGCCCTGTGCGATGGAATTGGCCTTGGAATGCTTTCATTAGATCATCCCATCAAAAGGGATGATCTAATGAAAGATATTCCCGACAACAAGGCATTCTATCCATGTGCGGATGATGGTGCGAAAAGCCACCTTAAATGGGCCGAAGCGTTTTGGTTACTTTTGCGCTTCAAAAGTAACGAAGAATCTAAATTTTGTTTTTTCTTAACCTAGTGACATTGCCTTAAAAGTGCAGAATTATTTTAAATATGGTATCCCTGGAAAAGGAATCAGGATTTGGTTGTGGTTTAGAAAGAAGAACAAAAAAATGGGACTTAATTAAGTCCCAAGTTTTTATCATCCATGTATTTTAACATCTTTTTGAGTTCTGGATCGTTGAAATAGGCTAAGCTTTCGCTGGCGATCTTTCTGGCAATCCTGAATTCTTTCTTTTCAAGCTGGTCTGCTGCTAAGCTAACCGCTAATGAAATAAGATCTTTATTGTCTTTTAATCCTAGGTCCTGATTTTTTGAAAGTTCTTCGATTACTAAATCATGGTAAGCTAGGGATTTTTCAATGTTCTTTTCTTGAAAGCTAAGGAATGCTAGTTGGTTAGCATTAATGGTGTATAGCTTGCGTACTTGTTTGTCTTCTTGCAAGAAAGGGAACTTGGCAGTCCATGAATCAATACTGTCCAATGAACCTTGTAAGTTATTCTTGTCTGATGCGATGCTGATCAATGAAGCAGAGATCATGGTTTGAACCTCTTTGTCTTCCATGTTCTTTTGGTAACATGAAGTTAAAAGGGGCAATGCTGCATTGATGTTTTTATTGACAGCAAATTTAATTGCCTTTTCTTTGTTTTCTTTATATACTACTGAATCTGATTCTTGGGCTAATGCATTTCCTGAAATGCTTAATCCTAATATAACGGCTGATAATTTTAAATACATATGTTTAATCATGGAAGCAAATCTATAAGAATTGCAAGCTATTTTTAAAGTCTTAACTTTTCTTAACAAGTAAATCTGTATTGAGATTCGATAAAGGGCGATTTTTAATTTTTGATTGTAACAATCTTTAGATATTTCGTTACAATAGA
Organism: Sphingobacterium sp. BS-2; assembly: GCF_046161205.1. NCBI lineage: Bacteria > Pseudomonadati > Bacteroidota > Sphingobacteriia > Sphingobacteriales > Sphingobacteriaceae > Sphingobacterium > Sphingobacterium sp. BS-2. Next base: position 39,149 of record NZ_JBIXGO010000009.1, on the reverse strand, counting down.
AGGTTAATCATGGTCTGGGAAGCCTAGGGACAGAATGTCGAGAGTAAAAAAAAGAAGGTCAATAGGAACTTGACCTTCTTTCAATTAAAAAACAATACTAAATTATTAAAACGTATCGGCTCGAAATCAAAAGTTTATTGCTTCGGCATATCACATTTATACCATAGTTTTTCTAATTTCAAATTCTTCTTTTATTTCGTTGATGGCTTTCACATTCAAAATCAGGATGGGAAAGGATATGATGCTGAAGAGCCAGACATACATATGTTCGACGACTATACCTAATGCTAGTGAGGAAACCCAATAAAGACCTAGTGCAATAACATGAATTGAGGTTAAGGTCTTCAATCTGCTCAGCCGTCTCAGCAATTCGGCTTCGCTTAATTCTTGAATCTTATGTGTCATGATATTAATCTATCTATCTGATTACTAGTATAAATTTACCAATTGATCTGATTCAATTTACTAAGGTTCAGAAAGTTAATGTAAACTTAATAATTGGGCAATATGAAGGTTGTGGTCGGTTAATATGCCTCACCGAATGATATTAGGTACGATAATCAAAATAGCTGGAAAATCGCTGGCATTCTGTCTTTCAAAAGATTATTGTTTGTCGAATAAGCGGTTTTCAATTTTGATCAGTTGTTCAAACATTTTTTTTAAATTAATATGAAGGGTAATAAGCTTTTGATTTGTAACGGTATTCAATCAAGATCAAAGGTATGGGATGCTAAGAAATCCTCTAGGATTTCAGACCCATTCCCTAAAAACCGTACATTTTTAGTATATTAAACTTATTGCTTAAAAAACCTATTCAACATGAAGATCTTCATAAACAAACTAATACCTGAAGTGGGCATGGAAATGCTGGCTAGACCCGATATAGATTTATTGATGCCTGAGAATCCGGAAATATCCTATGAGAAATGGATATCCTATTGCCAGCAATGTGATGCTATCCTGAATATTGGCGCTTATAAGATCGATGCCAAGTTCTTTGATCTCTGCCCATCGGTGAAAGCAGTTTCCTTGTTTTCTGTGGGATATGATCAGGTCGATTTGGAGGAAGCTACCCGACGTGGCATCCCAGTTTCCAATACGCCTGATGTTTTGAGCAAGGCTACATCGGATATTTCCTTTATGTTGATGTTGATGGTATCGCGGTTGGCATCGTTCCATACCAACCAAGTACGTGTTGGGGTTCGATTCAAATATTTTAATCCGATAGCAAACCTGGGTCAGGAACTTTATGGAAAGACCTTGGGGGTATTTGGATTGGGCAGGATTGGCTATGAGATGGCGATAAAATGTCAAGCGGCCTATCAAATGCCCATCATTTACCATAATAGGAATAGAAATGAAGAATTAGAAGAAAAGTTGGGGGCGAAATATGTCAGTTTTGAAGAGTTACTGGCCCAATCCGATGTTTTGTCGATTCATGCCAATTATGCTCCTGAGTATAGGGGATTGTTCAATAAGGAGGTTTTTGAACAGATGAAGAGCAATGCAATAATTGTCAATACGGCGAGGGGAGGATTTATCAATGAACAGGATTTGGATGAAGCGCTGAGTTCGGGGAAAGTTTGGGGAGCAGGATTGGACGTGACAGATCCTGAGCCGATGTTGCCAGATAATCCATTGTTGAAACAAGAGCGTGTCTGCGTATTGCCCCATATAGGTTCAGCGACTATGGAGGCAAGAGGAGGAATGGCAAGGATTGCAGCAGAAAATATTGTTGCCTTTGTGGAAGGAGAGAAATTGAAAACCTGTTTGAATCCTGAAGTCTATTCTTAATGTTCCATATCTTAATAGCACCTAATAGTTTTAAAAATAGCCTAAAGGCAGATAAAGTTGCCAATGCGATCGAGAAAGGACTGAAGGGAAGTGGGATCCAAGCCCAAATTTCTAAATTTCCAATTGCCGATGGCGGTGACTATAGCTCTTTTCTCATTTGCAAACAATTGAATGGAGAAATGAAGAGCATGGAAGTAGCTGGCGCCTATCTAAGGAAAACTAAAGCAAGTTTTGGTTTGATTGATTCTGGGAAATGTGCGGTCATAGAAGTAGCTGAGACCTCTGGGTTTAAATCGATCAAGGGCAAACTGAAGAGTCCATTGCAATCAAGCAGCAAGGGCTTAGGTCAATTAATTTCAGCACAGATTGAATCAGGAATCAAAGATTTTATTATTTGTTTAGGTGGATCAGTGACGGTGGACTGCGGAATTGGAATGCTGCAAGCATTGGGCTTGGTCTTTCGGGATAAAAAAGGCAATGAGATTCAGCCATTGCCCCATAATTTCGACAAGGTGGAAAGCATGGATACTTCGGAATTCAAGGAGCGTATATCAGGTTGTAAGTTTACGGTCCTTTGTGATGTGGAGAATAAATTGATGGGTTCGAAAGGTGCAGCAAGGGTGTTTGGGCCGCAAAAAGGCGCAAGTGAAGAAGATATCGAAAAATTGGAAGAGTTTTTGAAAAGCTTTGACAGGTTGACGAGAAAGACAGTTCAAAAATCATTGAATAGTATGAAAGCTGGAGGGGCTGCTGGAGGATTAGGGGCTGCATTTTCGGTGTTTTTTGATACCGAGCTGAAAGAAGGAGCATCTTATTTCTGTGAGCTCACTGGTTTTGACGCTGCTTTAGATCAAGCTCAACTCCTGATCACGGGAGAAGGGAGCATTGACAGTCAATCGCTGGAAGGAAAAGCGCCAATTGTGGTAGCAGCCAAAGCAAAAGCTAAGCAGATTCCTTGTATCGCATTGGCGGGTAAAGTTCCTTTGAAGATTTCGAAAGAGCTACAAGAGTATTTTCTGATGTTGTTGCCAATTGGAAATCAACCGGAGGAATTGGAGGAGTCTTTGGAACATACCGAAAAGAACCTTGTTCGAACTGCTCTGCAATTAGGAAGGATGCTCGCTCAGTTTAAGTAAACACAAATTAATATTTTAGTTAAATCCTAAACAACAATCCATGTCATTTAAATCCTTTGCTGCCCTGTGTTTTGTAAGCCTGGCCATTTCTGTCCAAGCGCAAACTACGGTTGGCGTTTCAAGATATGTGAATCCTTTTATAGGTGCGAGTACCAATACGGCAAGTTCCTATCATGGCCTTGGGAAAACCTTCCCAGGGGCAGCCACTCCATTCGGTATGACACAGGTGAGCCCCAATACCATCACAGGTGGTGATAATGGGTCTGGCTATAGCTATGAACATAAAACGATAGAAGGATTTGCCTTTACCCAGATGAGTGGGGTGGGATGGTATGGTGATTTGGGGAATTTTTTAGTAATGCCCAGTACTGGACCATTGCATGTAGTGGCTGGGAAAGAGGATTCGGATGAGATTCAAGGCTATCGATCTACTTATGATAAGGCTTCTGAGAAAGCTGAAGCAGGTTATTATTCGGTTTTCTTGGATCGCTATCAGATCCAGGCTGAAGCTACAGCTTCTGCCTATGGAGGCATGCTCCGCTTTACATTTCCGGAAAATGATACCTCAAGGATTCAAATAGATTTAGCAAGGAGGGTTGGAGGTACATCGACTCGTCAGTCGGTCGAGGTTGTAGATGGAAATACGATCAAAGGATGGATAAAGTGTGATTCTACTGGCGGAGGCTGGGGAGATGGAGATGGTCATCCTGACTATACTGTCTATTTTTATGCGGAATTTAGTAAACCTCTATTGAACTATGGATTTTGGGCTCAGGATGTGCCTGATGGGCAGGATAGGAAAAATAAGGATGTGGCGAGTTTGGAATATCAGCGAATGCTGGAAAAGGCAAAGATTATTCCTGGAGCTTCGGCAGTTGAAGCTGATCATGTTGGATTTTACCTTGAATTTCCAACGCGAGACCAAGAACAGGTGCTGCTAAAAGTAGGGATTTCCTTTACTGATATGCAGGGTGCGGAAAATAATTTCTTTGCGGATGTGAAAGGCAAGAATTTTAGGACCATGCAGGAATTGGCCCAAAAAGCTTGGGATGATGCGCTGGGGAAAATTGATGTAAAAGGTGGTACGGAAGACGAAAAATCGATATTCTATACGGCCCTATACCATACGATGATAGATCCTCGGAACATCACGGATGTCGATGGGCGCTATCCAAGACCTAACGGGAAAGTCCATGAATCGGAGGGGTTTACCAAAAGGACGATCTTTAGCGGTTGGGATGTTTTTAGAAGTCAGTTTCCATTGCAGACGATTATCAACCCAAAGCTAGTCAATGAAGAAATCAATTCATTGATCAGCTTGGCCCAACAAAGCAATAAGAATTATTTAGAGCGTTGGGAGTTTTTCAATGCTTATAGCGGTTGTATGATCGGGAACCCGGCTCTGTCTGTGATTGCAGATGCTTATGCCAAAGGGATCCGTGGCTTTGACCAGGAACAGGCCTTAGACCTGATGATCAAAACTTCGGAAAAGTTCGGGAACTCTGATCTAGGCTATGTGCCGGTGGAAGCAGGGTTTAGTATTTCTGAAACCTTGGAATATGCCTATACAGATTGGTGCATTGCACAGATGGCCAAAAATATGGGTAAGAAGGATATTTATGAGAAATATATGGAGAGAGGTCAGTTCTACAAGAATATTTTTGATTCCAGGAAGGGTTGGTTTCGTCCGAAACATAAAGATGGATCTTGGGAGAAATGGCCTGAAGAAGGACGCTTAAAGGAATGGTACGGGAGTATCGAAGCCAATTCGTACCAGCAAGGATGGTTTGTGCCACATGATGTAGAGGGAATGGTTGAACTGATGGGTGGTCGAGAAAAAGTATTGGCGGACCTGACGGCATTCTTTGAAAACACGCCTAAGGACTTCTTATGGAATAAGTATTATAACCATGCTAATGAGCCTGTACACCATGTTCCCTTCTTGTTCAATAGATTGGGCGCGCCCGAATTGACCCAGAAATGGACTCGGTACATCTGTGAGCATGCCTATAAAAATGAGGTGGAGGGTTTGACTGGTAATGAAGATGTTGGGCAAATGTCTGCTTGGTATGTCCTTGCAGCATCGGGAATACATCCAATAGCGCCTGGAGATCCGGTTTATGAAATCACGAGTCCGGTATTTGAGGAAATAACATTCAAGTTAGATAATGGCAAGCAGTTCAATATTATTGCTGCCAATAATGCTAAAGAAAACATCTATATACAAGCGGCAAGTTTGAATGGGAAGCCATTGGAGAAGATGCAGCTTTCCCATGCAGATATTTTGAAAGGCGGTACGCTTAGGCTTGAGATGGGGGCAATGCCGAAGGTACAGCACTAATGTTTTTTGCTTTCCTCCTCATAGCCATGATAGAGATATAAGGCTCCATAAGTCCAATTTGGTCCTTTTAAACCAGGGTAATTGAAGCGATCCATCATCAAGGCGATATATTTTGAGGGGTATCCGTCAGGAAGCTGTATGACATTCGGCCAAACCCTACTGTTGCTATTTTCGTCCCATGGAGGAAGATCCATTTTTAATTGGCCCAATTCTTTAAGGTCAGGGTAGGAATAGATGAAGACTTCTTTTTCGGAGCTGCCTGAAAAACAATAGAGTTTTCCGTTGATTCTTTGAATAGAAGTTCCGGTTGAGTTATGTTTTACTGGTCCAGCTATCTTCTTGTAATCTTTATCCCAATGATCAGATTCCAATATAATCGCTTTGTAACCATCGCTATTTTCACAGGTCAATATGCGCCATTTATTTGCGTTCTTGTCAAATATAATATGCGGGTCTTCAATGTCGCCAACTTGACCCATTGGTTTGGCTTTCATCACGGAGAAACCAAATCGAGGATCCCGTTTCGACTCAATCGCTAGTAATTGTTTTTTCTCGGTTTTATTGGCATAAGCGCTAAATCCAGTCGTGATACCTCTCCAAATGGAATCCCGGCGATCGAAGAAGATATGGGAGGCCACCTCGTTTCGCCATAATCCATCTTCACGGTCAAAGACCACAATGCCCTCGAATTTGATGTCAAATACTGAAGGATTCATGCTGAAGATGCCTTGTAGGTGATGGGGCAAGGCCCGTCCTCGAACGCTCATGCTGAACCATAAACGACCTTGATCCATAATGGGTTCACCGGTTTCATAAGTCAGTGCTCGTATATCCGCTAGTCCCATCCCTGCGTTCAATTGTATGTCTATCGATTGGATTGCTAAGCTTCCTATTTGCTGCTGTACATATAATGAAGTTTGGAATTTGTGGATCTTTTCAATTTCACGAAGGTCTATATGTTCTGCAAAATCCATTTGGGCTAAGACGATGGGTAATCCTTCGTTTTGAAGGTATAACGTCAATCCACTGCCCAGCATTTGTAAGATCAACTTTCCTTTTAATGGAATGTCTTTATGATCGGGGATATAAATCGATTGATTGAAATTAATATGCTCTGTTGGTTTTTGATGGTTAAATTCAATCTCAGCTATAAGTCCTGTCCTGTATGCTATTGAGACCATAACCTTTTCTTTGTTTTTGGGGTCCGCAAATTGAAATCCCAGTTTCCCTGCGCCGGTTATTGAGTCTACTTCCATGATGTAAGTGGCAAAAGGATTAAACCCAGCTAACCACATAGTCGTTTCGGACTCAGTAGGGGTTGAAAACCGAAGCATTCCATTTTCAATGCTAATCCTTGCGCTGTCCTTGCCTAAATGATCGGCTGGGTGCATCACATCTAATCCAATAATCTTTTCAGGCTTCAGGCTGGCTAGGGAAATAGATTGATCCTGATCAAAGATAATCCTCTTGACTGCCTGACGGACAAATTGTATGTCTGTAGCTGCAGTCTGAGATTGGGTAGGACTGACGATAATAAGGAAAAGGGCGATTATAGCGAGTAGTTTTTTCATGTTAGGTCGAGCGATGATACAATTTACAAAATTCTTGGAAGTTAAATAGCATGCGATTAAGGCACTTTTTAATATTTATTGGTATCGAATTATGGTAATCCGTAATAATAGTCGAAATGTTCGTTTTACCTTTGGTTTAGTTAGTGGTTAAGGTGTCCCAATCAATCCGATTTAGGGCATTATTGATCAAAAATTGATAGATTTTACGGTTCTATCCCAAGTAAATCACACTGATTTTAGCTTGTAAATTGTAGAACTATTAATTAAATCTATCTAGATAAAATTCCGAATGGAATAAAATTCTATATCTAAAAGAAAACTCCACATCCTGTGGGCTTCTTGCGGGTAGAGGTATGCACACACACCAAACTATTATTAAATAAAATGCTTAGAAAAAAAATTGGAATTATTCAGCCTTATTTCTTTCCGTATTTAGGTTATATCAGTTTATTGAAACATACGGATCGATTTATTTTATTGGATACCGTGCAATTTATTCAACGAGGTTGGATAGAGCGGAACCGGATTTTGAAACAGGGTGATGGTTGGTTATATATCCAAGTCCCAGTGAAAAAACCAAATGGCAGAGCTTCGTTGATCAAGGATTGTGTTTTGGACAATGGACAGCCTTGGAAGGAGAAAATCCTTGCGCAAGTGGCCACCTATAAGAAGATAGCGCCATATTATAAGCCCACCGTGGAATTTTTGAAAGAGACTTTATCCAAGGATTTTGAAGATATTACTTCCCTGAACCGGCATGTATTGACGGAAATCTGTAATTACTTAGAAATGCCTAGAGAAATAGAATCGCTTTCGGAAATGGAGCTTGTGATTGAGCAACCAATGGATTCGGATGAATGGGCTTTGAATATCTGTAAGACGATGGGCCCTAATATTTCTTATATCAATCCGATTGGGGGGATGAGTTTTTATAATCGAGAGAAATATTTGCAATCGGATATTGAGATTTACTTCCATGAGATTAATCTTCGGGATTACCATCAAGGGGGCAGGGCCTTTGAGCCTGGTCTTTCCATCCTGGATACTTTGATGTTCAATAGCAGAGAAGAAGTGCATGAAATGCTAGATAATTATAAATTGAATTAGAATTGGTGAAAAAAACGGGTTGATGAAAGTCAATCCGTTTTTTGTATGCAGGTTCATCTCTTGTTGAGAATATTTAATATTTATGAGCTCTTCTTTTTGTGGCATTTTTGGGGCAGGTTTGTAACTTTTCAATTCACCGGTTAAGATGATTTAGAAATTTTGAATCACTAAAATTGAGTCACTACGATTGCGTTTAAAGACGAATTAGGCCGTATGAGCTGGAATCGTATTTCAAATGGAGTCACTAAAAACTGGGGTTTTGAGGAAAAGTCTGGAAGATGCGAGTTGAAGTGTCAGTGCATAAAGCCGCGGTAACAAGCTGGAAATTTGTGTTTTGCTCCATAAAAAAAGGAGGCCTTTTGGACCTCCTTTAACCGGGTAAGTAATGGGGCTCGAACCCACGACCCCTAGAACCACAATCTAGTGCTCTAACCAACTGAGCTATACCTACCGTGATTTTGTGATACAAAAGTATCATTAATCTCTATATACTCCAAATGTTTTTACGCTATTCAATGCTTTAAACAGCGAAAAAGCTCATTTCTAATGAGATATTTTTATTTGTTGGCTAAAAAACCTCTTTTACAGCATTCATAATGCTGCAAAAAATCAATTTATTCTTTTTAAATCTAAGTCATGGAAGTCAAAAGAGAAGTCAGTTAATGGTGAAACGGCTTTCATTTTGATGCTTTCTGCTTTGGCATTTTCATCCAGATTGAACATGACATAAGAGTCGGCATTCATGCTGCGGTCATTCCATGCAGCAACGAAAGTATTGCCTTGGTAATAGTGCATTTTTCCTTGTAATTGCGGTGATCTAGAAGAAGTGAAATAAAGCTGCCCATTTCGGTTGCTGATTTCGATGTCCCCGAACCATGCATCCTTATATTTACCAAGGTATGGAGAAAAGTCTATTTTTTGGTTTTGGGTCTTAATCTTTTCCCAAACTTCATTGGTCACTTTATCGCCTTCGCTTTCGTTTTTGGCTTCTCTGGCTTTTAGCTCAGTCAGTCTATCGGTTCCCTTGATCCCAAAATAGGAGTCTTTGATTTGATTGGTTATTGTGGTAAAGGCATAGCCGGATTGTTGGTTGGTCAGCACGATGATTCCTAGTTTGAGTTCAGGAATCAAAGTTACTTGAGTGACCATGCCACCTAATCCGCCAGTGTGTTCTGCAACAAAGTAGCCATTTTGGTCGCTAAGGAAAAACCCTAAGCCATAACCTGTAAAATGAGCATTATAAGGTCCTGATCCTCCGATGACCGTTTGCAAGGTCATAATTTGCGCTAGGCGTCGCTCGCTGATGAGTTGCTTTTCTAGGTTGTTTCCATACTTTCCTTTGTTCAACAACATAGTGACCCATTTGCTCATATCCTCAATACTGCTGTTGATTCCGCCGGCAGCGTTTGTTGTTTCACTTAAGTATCTTGCTATCGTAATTAATTTACCATCTATGGGCACATGGGCATCGATGACATTGTTTTTCGATTTCATGCGGCTAAGGGAGGCAGCACTGTTATTCATGCCCAGAGGGGCCATGATTCTTTTTTCGATAAATTCCTCCCAGCTCATTCCCGAAGCTCTTTTTAATACTTCGCCAGCCACGATATACAATAGGTTGTCGTAGTCAAATTTTGTCCTGAAACTGGAGACAGGCTTTAAGTACCTTAGGTTATGGATAACCTCCTCAGTATTGAAATTTGCAGAGTCAGGCCAGAACATCAAATCGCCAGCTCCTAAGCCTAATCCGGAACGGTGGGTTAATAAGTCCCTAACGGTGAATTCAGAGGTGACAAAAGGGTCGTGCATCTTGAATTCTGGGATAAAATCAGTGACCTTGCTGTCCCAAGTTAATTTACCTTCATCCATCAACATGCCTAGGGCAAATGCGGTAAAGGCCTTGCTATTTGATGCTATGGCAAAGGCAGTTTGATTATCAACTGGCTTTTTGCTATTGATGGATCTTTCACCGTATCCTTTTAGATGTATGGCTTTGCCGTCTTTTATAATTCCAAGTGCAATGCCCGGAACATTGAAGCTTTTCATGGTTTTTTCCACCAGATTATCTAAATCTTTCTCTGGAAGTCCCTGCGCAAGGGCCATCGTAGAAAGAGACAATAGGAAAAGTATAGTCAAGAAAAGATTAAAGGAAGATTTGTAGTAGTTCATAATTTTTAATTAAGGTTTCTATTGCTTTCAGCCCAAAACATGGAGTTGAATTGCAATTTCAAGATAAATGTAGCTTGTATTTTTAGGATTAGAAAATTCAGTCCAATTTATTTTAAAACATTGAAGTAGAGGATTTTCTACAAAAATTAAAATTATTGATTTCGCGATTATGGTTAAAATTAATCGGAAATATAAATCATATTCAAAGTGTTATGAGAATTTTCAAGGCACTATGTCTCCAAGGAAAAATATTGTCTGTGACTGTAATTAATTTAATACAAATCAAAAATTAACTTATAAAAATGAATTTAATTTGAACGAATGTAGTTCTAAAGTGTTAACTTGATGGGTATCAATGCTAAAGCTATTGGACTCGGACTTATTGTTGAAAATAAAAAGGAGAACAAATGGAACAAGATCAATTGATAAAGAATTGTATAGAGGCGTGTCAGCAATGTGTTGTAGCTTGTCTTAAATGTGCGCAAGCATGTTTGCAAGAAGAGAAATTGGAGATGATGCGCAAGTGCATTCAAACAGATTTGGAATGTGCAGAGATTTGTGAGTCTACCTATAAACTGTTGATTATGGACAGTGGATCTAAGTTAGAGTTAGTTAGAATTTGTTTGGACATCTGCGAATCCTGTGCTGAAGAATGTGAGAAACATGCAGCCCATGGAATGGAACATTGTCGTGAATGTGCGGAGGCATGTAGATCTTGTGCTGAGGCTTGTAGAAAATTGGTAGCTTGATTTGTAAGCTCAAAGTATTGATTTATGGCTTAAAGAGGTATATTTCAGTTAATTAACAAAAAGATAATCTGAATCTTTACAGCCGTTACTAACCAAAAGAGTAAATTATACCAATTAAAGGTCATTATAGATTTTTCTGTTGAATCTCTAATAATCTTTTATTTATTAACATCATAAATTATGAAGCTATGGTTACCAAAAACATACTAGTAGATTCTGCATTGATTGGCACTATGCACTTTTATGCTTACGTATTCAACACTGATAATGGTGTTATAGGGTTTGGCTTATTCCCAAATAATTCTGCTAGACCGATTTTTTACCTCTTGAATTCACATGGCACTAAAATTACCTTGCATTTTGATGAAGAGCTAATCTTAAATGTTTGTCAACAGAGTAGTTTCTCTACCCATGAACGCAGGCTGCTTTTTCGCGAGTTTCTGGATTTTGCAACTAAAATGGAGAAAAAGGCTGCTCAATTAGTCTTCAGGGATACCAAGATGAATTATCTTGCGGACTCTCGGGAGATGGTGAAATATAAGCGCATGTATGTGCATTATAAAGATTCGCAACCAAGAGAAAACAGACCTATTTTGGCTAACTAAGCATTAAATTTCCAAGAGGCTCTTTTTTAGGATCTGGATAGATCTTTCCATTTCTTCTAAGTTCAGGTTTCCAAACCCAATGCGCATTGCCTGTATGTCCTTTTGCTGGTACAGTAATGTTTTTGGGATAAAGAGGTTGTTCTTGGCAGCTTGCTGGCTTAGCTTGAGCAGATTGATTGGTTTTTTCCATTTTATCCAAAATGCCAAGCCACCATTTGGAATTTGAAATTCCAACATATCACCTAATTCTTTTTCCAGTAAATGGGCCATGTAATCTCTTCTTTCTTTATATACTTTCAACGATTTTTTGAGGTGCCTATGGATCGCACCTTCTTCAATCATTTCGCCCAAAGCTTGCTCCATCAGGATGTCGCCTTGCCTGTCAATGATCCCTAAATGCTTTCGCATTTCTACCATTAGGTTTTCAGGGGCAATGATAAAACTTGTTCGGAATCCCGGCGCAAGTGATTTCCCAAAGGAACCTACATAAATCAACATTCCATTCTGATCTGAAGTGGCAAGGGGCAATAGAGGCTGCTTGTCGAACTGGAAATCGTAATCATGGTCATCCTCTACGATAATGAAGCCGTATTGATTGGCAAGTTGAAGGATTTTCATTCTTTTATGCGCGCTAAGGCTAACTGTAGTAGGGTAATGCTGTTGGGCCGTGAGATAAAGCATACGGACAGTCTGCTTTTTGCAAAGTCTTTCCAGGGCTTCCACATCTATTCCGTCATCTTCTAAAGGAATGGATTTGATTTTGCTACCTGATTTCTGAAAAATCATGTTTGCCGCAAAATAACTCAGTTCAGCTACAACAACAGTGTCATCTGCTGAAAGCAAGATCTCAGAAATAATAAAAAGACTCATTTCTATACTTCTACTGATGAGAAGGTTGTTTTTATTGATCTTCAAGGCTCGACTGCTCTGCAGGTAATCAAGCATCTGTTCCTTGAAATATTCACTGCCTTCCTGATTGTAATAGCCCATTTTGGAACGATTGCTTTTGCGCTTCATGTTGGAACTATAAAACCTCGATAGATCGTCGAATTGTGTCAAGCGTATATCCGGACTGCCATCATTGAGGATATAGTCGCAGTTGGTGTGTTCAAAGGGGCTATCCAGTAATATCGATTTTTTGAAAGTATAACCGGTTTCTTTTGGATACTGAAAGCTGCTGGAAGTTTGAAGATCTTGAAGCGGGAGTTGGGAGGCTACATAGGTTCCCTTATTCGGATGGATTTCAACCCAACCTTGTCCAAAGAGTTCTTCATAGACTGCAGTAATCGTGTTTCTGTGGACTTCTAAGAGGTCTCCTAATGCTCTTGTCCCTAATAATTTAGTTCCTGGTTTAAGCTTCCCTTGTGCGATAGCTTGGATAAATTGATTTGCCACCTGTAAGTAAATGGGTGTCGCAGAATTTCTTTGTATTTGGATAAAACTTTTAAAGGGAATGCTAACCGGACTAATCATATTCTTGAAACTGGCACCTTTGAACCATCCGGCAAGGTAGTACTTTTGGACCAATTAGAAAAATATGAAAGCAATCCTGGAACAAATAGTGGCAGATGCCATACTTCATGCTAAATGGCTCAATACCCTTTCTTTTATGGAAAATGCCGGTGCGAGAAAGATTTCAGCATGCGAAGATCCATTGAATACAGATCTGATTCAACTGAAGCATGCAGCTGAGGAGCATAGACATGCCTATTACCTTAAGAAGCAAATAGGGAAATTAGGAATAGAGGGCTTTGAATTTTATAATGAAAGTTCATTGATAGGAGGAAAGGCCTCCGTCCAATATTTACATCTTCTGGATGTAAAAACCAGTCGATATCTAAAAGAACAGTTTAATCTAACTGGTCAAGAATTACGTTATGCTGCATACTTATTTGTGACCTATGCTATCGAGGTTAGGGCAGATGAACTGTATCCAATCTACCAAGAAGTACTGACCTCGGTCGGTTCAAATGTGATGGTAAAATCCATTATTCTAGAAGAGGAAGGCCATCTTGAGGAAATGATCAGCCAATTGAAGGGATTTGATCCTAAATGGGAGGCACATGCTGAGCATGTTTTGCAAATTGAAGCAGTATTATTTCATCATTGGATAGCTGAGGTTTCAAAAGAAGTTGCGCTTTGTGATGTCAATAATTGATGAATTTAGGGTAGAGCTGAAGAATAGAAAGCAGTCAGGACGATATAGGCAGTTAAAGAAGGAAAGACAAGGAATTGATTTCTTTTCAAATGATTACCTAGGTTTTGCGCAAAATGAAGAATTTAAGGACAGGTTGCATGCTTTGGTGCTTCAATACCCGGAATCTATATTGGGGGCTACTGGTTCTAGGCTAATCTCAGGAAATTCAGACTTACAGATGGAGATAGAGCAGTTTATCGCGAATCAACATGGTTTTGAATCAGCTTTATTATTTCCCTCAGGGTATAACGCGAACCTTGCCTTATTCTCAACATTACCGAAGAAATCCGATACGATCCTATTAGATGAGAAGGTCCATCGATCTGTTTATGATGGCTGTAGACTATCTCCGGCGAGTCGTTGGAAATTTCGACATAATAACCTGGACCATCTCGAAGAATTACTAAAGAAAGCTACAGGTCATATCTGGGTAGGGATAGAAAGTCTTTATTCCATGGATGGGGATTTTGCACCAATCCAAGAAATTGCAGCTCTATGCCAACATTATTCAGCAGCCTTGATTGTTGATGAGGCCCATGCTATAGGGACTTGTGGTTTGGGCTTGGTGGATCATTTTAGATTACAGAACCAGGTTTTCGCAACAGTGATCACTTACGGTAAGGCAATGGGTTTATCTGGGGCATCAATCTTAGGTTCTTCAAGCCTTATTGCGTATCTGATCAACTATTCTTCAACCTTTATCTATACTACGGGAATGCCTGATTTTCATGCTCTTGCAATTAAAGCATCCTATGATTTTTTAAAGGATAATGAATTGCTAATTAATGGTCTACAAGCTAATGTTAAACAATTTCATCCTATAGAAGAAGTTGATGCCAGTCCTTTTAGAAGTCCCATAATACCGATCAGGTTTCCAGATCCAAGGAATTTGGAGAAGGCAGTTGAATTATTGGAAAAACAAAGGATATTAAGCTATGCCATCAAGTATCCCACAGTGCCTAAAGAAGAAGAAATGTTGCGTATTTCCATTCATTCCTTCAACACAAAAGAAGAGATTGGGTTATTAAAGAACAGCCTAGAAGAAATAAAAAATGAGTAAGAAATATTTTGTTACTGGAATCGGTACATCTGTTGGGAAAACAATTGTTTCGGCAGTCCTCGTAAAGCTTTGGAACGCCGAATACTGGAAACCTATACAATCAGGAGATCTAGAAAGCAGCGATAGCCTGATGCTTCGAGCATTAGTAGGCAATGAGCTCATCGTTCATCCTGAACGATACAAATTAAATACTCCCGCTTCCCCGCATTATTCTGCGGAAGTCGATGGAGTCGAAATATCGATCCAAGACTTTCAACTCCCTGAAACAAGCGGCAACCTGATTGTAGAAGGTGCAGGAGGTATGTTTGTTCCCATAAACGATCAGGAATTTATCATAGACCTGGCAGAGCATTTAGACCTGCCGGTAATTCTGGTATGTTCAGATTATTTGGGAAGCATCAACCATAGTTTGCTCTCCTTTCACAGCTTGAATGAACGCGGAATAGCCGTCGAATATATCGTCCTGAATGGAGAGTTCAAGGAATCCAGTAAGAGGATTTTGATCAAGAACAAACCAGCGGGAAGTAAGATAATGGAGATTCCACAATTGGAAACAGTGGATGCTGCAGGTTTAGAAAAAGCAATTAAAAAAATTAGAATAGAAAAATAAAAAAATGAGTGCTAGTAAAACATTAAAACACGATTGGACAAAAGAGGAGTTGTTGGAAATCTACAACAAACCCTTATTGGAACTGGTTTATGAGGCTGCAACGGTACATAGGCAATGGCATAATCCCCAAGAAGTACAGATTTCCACTTTATTGTCTGTCAAGACTGGTGGTTGTCCCGAAGACTGTTCTTACTGTGGTCAGGCGGCACGCTACCATACCGATATCAAGGTCCAGGCCTTATTGCCAACCGAGACCGTATTGGCACATGCAAAGAAAGCAAAGGACAGCGGTTCCTCTCGCTTCTGTATGGCAGCAGCATGGCGCGAAGTTAGGGACAACAGAGACTTTGATAGGATTATCGAAATGGTCCAAGGTGTAAATGAAATGGGGTTGGAGGTGTGCTGCACGTTAGGGATGTTGACCGAAGATCAAGCCAACAGGCTTCAAGAAGCAGGTCTATATGCCTATAACCATAACTTGGATACTTCCGAAGAGTTTTATGATGAGATTATCTCAACAAGGAAATTCGACAACAGGATAGAAACCATCAAAAATGTCAGGAAAGCTGGCATTACCGTTTGCTCAGGCGGTATTATTGGATTAGGCGAGAAGGCTGAAGATAGGATTTCGATGCTTCGCACCTTGGCGAATATGGAAAAACATCCTGAGTCTGTGCCGATCAATGCCTTGGCTAGGGTCGCTGGTACTCCATTAGAAAATCTCCCTAAGATTGATACCTGGGAAATGGTCAGGATGATTGCGACTGCCAGGATTGTATTGCCATCCTCGATGGTCAGATTGAGTGCAGGGAGGATAGAAATGAATGAGGAGGAACAGGCTTGGTGTTTTATGGCGGGCGCCAATTCTATATTCACAGGAGAAAGGCAGACCTTGTTGGTTACCCCAAATCCAGGGGTTGATGAAGATATGCAGATGTTGAAAAACTTGGGGTTGCGACCAATGGAAGTGAAAAAGGAGGCGGTTTGCAACAGCAATGGATAGACCGTGATATAGCGGTCAATTGGCATCCCTATTCGCAAATGAAAACCAGTACACATCTTCCCATTATAAGTGGTAAGGATGCCTATCTTTTCGATATGGAAGGAAATCGCTATCTAGATATGGTAAGTTCGTGGTGGGTTAACCTCAATGGCCATTCAAATTCGTATATTGCCGATAAAGTTTATGAGCAGCTTAATACTTTAGAGCAGGTCATCTTTGCTGGCTTCACGCATCTACCAGCAATCACTCTTTCAGAACGGTTATTAGAATTGCTTCCTTCTAATCAGGAGAAGGTATTTTATTCGGATAATGGTTCAACAGCAGTGGAAGTGGCCCTGAAAATGTGTATACAGTATGCCTTTAATCAGGGTAAGCAGAAGAATAAGATTGTTGCTTTTAAGGATGGCTACCATGGGGACACCTTTGGTGCCATGTCGGTAAGCGCTCGTGGACAGTGGACTGCGCCATTTGCAGATTTGTTATTTGATGTCATATTTATTGATGCGCCTACGGCCGAAAACCTGGAAGCGAATAAAAAGATCATTGCTGAGCATGCAGATCAGATTGCTTGTTTCATTTACGAACCATTGGTTCAAGGGGCAGGAGGGATGTTGATGCATCAAGCCGAACATTTATCGGACTTAATGGTTTATTGTAAGTCGCAAGGAGTTTTATTGATTCAAGATGAAGTCTTCGTTGGCTTCGGTAGAACTGGGACTTTATTTGCTGCGGATCAATTGACTGAGAAGCCCGATGTAATGTGCTTTTCCAAAGGACTGACCGGCGGTACTATGCCCATGGGGATCACAACCTGCACGGAGGAGCTTTACCAAGCCTTCTATTCGGATGATAAAAAGAAGGCCTTATTCCATGGCCATTCCTTTACTGCAAGTCCGATAGCATGTGCGGCATCCTTGGCAAGCATGGATTTATTGCTTCTCGATGCTACCCAGGCGAAAATAAAAGCGATCGTAGAATCGCATTATCAATTTGCAGAGGAGTTAAAAGGATATGAAAACGCCAAGAATGTCCGCCAAACAGGAACCATTCTTGCTTTTGATTGGGAAACAAAATCCGAGACCTCTTATTTTAATAGGGTACAGGAAAAGTTGTTCAATGAATTTATGAAGAGAGGGATCTTGTTAAGACCAATGGGCAATGTGCTGTATATCTTGCCGCCATATTGCACGGAGAAAGAAGATTTAGAATTTACCTATCAACAGATATTGGAGCTGTTGAATAACAATGATATTTAAGGAACTATTTGATAATAGTAGTGTGACTAAAAAGGCTTGCTGAGTTTACTCAAGCAAGCCGTTTTTATTATTGTATGGTCCTTTCGGAGACTTTGAGATAAGCATTTCCATTTCGTTGGTAAGTTTCTTCCTTTTTCGAGACCTTAAACTTGATCTCAGCCTCAGGGTTTGCATCTTCCTCATATTCAGCTTCACCTTCCTCTGATCGTTTTAGGATTATATCCTTACCCAGTTTATGAGCGTTTGGATAGACCAATTCCTCTGCATAGTAAAAAACACCTGCGTCTGAAACCGAAGTGGTTTTCGGTAGGGTAGTGAGTTGTTCACCGTCCCACGCTAAGTAATTTTCTTCCGATGCTATTCCACAGGCTTCTCCTAAGAATTTAATGGCATAGATGGATTTGGCATAATTCAATCCAGGTTTTGTATTTAATTCACCTAAGGTATAAGATTGTTCACCCGGATAATATGGAAAGCTCTTCGATGCAATCATTTCCTTGTTTTTGTTTAATATTTTGGCTTCCACCCAATAGTAATTTTCCAATTCCTCATTAGACTTCCACGCAAAACCATAAAGAAAGGTTTCACCAGACTTTTTATTCAGTTCATAATCCAGGCTCAATAAACCTAGCCAAATAAAACCCGATTTTTTCTTATTATCCTTATGATATTCAATTTTATGCCAAGGCAGGTACATACCACGTAAAGAGATGGGATTCAAAGAAGATTCCTCCATAAATTTCACCTCGGTACCCAAGGGGATAGAGTCCAGCAATTCACTTTTTGAGCTTGGTTCACTTCTTACATAAGCCATATTGACAAAAACCAAAGCAGAACTATCCTTGCTGGTATGATAAAGATTGAAATCATCATAAACCAGGTAAGCAGCCGCTTCTTGCGCTTTTAGCTGCTGCGGGTGGAGGCTGTGTAAAGTGAAAAGGAAAAGAAGCGTGCTGAAATATTTCATTGTGTGATTTTAAGACTATACAAAAATAATAACAATCTGCCGGTCAAATATAGCTGATTTCAGCTATTATTATCGATTTTAGGGAATAAGGTCAAAATTATTTGAGAATACAATTTAATGTGTATACATTTGGTTATCAGTACTATGAAAACCTAAGAATTATAAATTCAAATAATGTCTATTAAAAAACTATAGATTTTTCCAATAATGTAATCTACTAATTAGGTAGATTTTATATATTTGCAACAGAATTTATAAAATATGTATATCAAATCAACCCATATTAGTTTCCGAATGTGCGTAGGAGGTAGGTAAGCGAAGGAAAACTATCTCCAGTAATTCTATTCCATTTTATTAATCCATTTCAAATTATTTACATGAACAGAACGATATATTTTTATCTCGTAGGGCTATTCTTTGCCATAGGTATTGGTCAAACACAAGCCCAAAATATCATTAAAGGTAAGGTGCTGAATGAGCTGAATCAAGCCATCTCAGGAGCTACCGTCATTGATAAAACAACACAAAAGCAAACCCAAACCAATGCAGCAGGGGAATTCAGTATTGACTCTTCGAATCCAAAGACTCAGATCAAGGTCAGGTTCTTGGGCTATCAAGATCAGGACCTAGAAGTAAGTACATCCGAGTCCAATACGATTAAGCTAGTCCCTAGCAATGATGTATTGGAAGAAGTTGTAGTTACTGCATTAGGTATTTCAAGAGAAAAGAAAGCATTGGGATATGCTGTGCAAGAAGTAAAATCCACTGAACTGCAAACAAGACCTACCAATGCCATGGCGGCTTTGTCTGGAAAGGTTGCAGGTCTTCAGATCGTGTCATCCGGTGGAAATATGGGTGGATCTACACGTACCTTATTAAGAGGGATCAATTCTATCGCAGGAAGCAATCAACCGCTTTATGTAGTAGACGGAACTCCGATTGATAACTCCGATCTAAACTCTTCCTCAACCATCAACGGATCAGCCGGTAAAGATGTGGGGAACATGATCCAAGATTTAAACCCAGATGATATCGAGAATATCTCTGTCCTAAAGGGACCTTCAGCTGCAGCATTATATGGTTCCAGGGCATCCAATGGGGTAATCTTGATTACCACTAAACGTGCCGGAAAGGGCGAGCAAGTTAGCATTGATTTAAATACAGGTCTGGAATTTGAAAACATTGTCAGACTCCCAAAACGCCAGCATCTTTATGGCCAAGGTTATAGCCAAAACTTTCAAACCGTCAATATTGAAGGCAAAGACTATAAAATAGTGGATTATGCAGCGGATGAGAGTTGGGGGCCTAAATTAGATGGAACTCCAGTTCTTCAATGGTACAATTTAAATCCAGAAGATGCCGCTGATTATTTAAACCCATCGCCTTGGATATATCCAGAGCATGATGTCAGCTATTTCTTCAATACTGGTTTGGCAAATACCAACAATCTAGCCATTGCAGGAAACTCAGGGAACACAAATTATAGGTTCTCATACACGAATAAAAACGTAAAAGGTACGGTGCCTAATTCTACTTTAGGTCGTAATACCTTTAACTTCTCAGGCGGTACCAAATTAGGGAAGCTGAGCATCAATTCCAGCATCAACTACATCCACAATACGTCCTTAGGAAAACCATGGACCGGAGCATCCAATAGAAATATCATCTTAGAAGCTTTCCAGTGGGGAGCAGTTCAAGTGGATTACAAACGCTTAGAAAACTACAAGCGTCCAGATGGAACACCTTTAGCATGGAATAGAACAGGTTGGCAAAATACGCCAGCTGCAGAAGCGACCCGTTTTATCGACAACCCTTATTGGTCGGCCTATGAAAGCTATTTAGAAGAAAAGAGAGACCGTTTCTATGGTAATATTGGCGCACAGTATGAAGTGACCGATTGGTTGCAGATTGGCGCTAAAGTCCATGGCGATATCTATCAGTTCGGAACCCAAGATCGTATTGCGGTATACTCCCGTAGTGCTTCTCAATATGAAGAAACCAGCAATAAATTAAACGAATACAACTATGAGTTCTTGGCTACCGCAAAAAAGAACTGGGATAAGATTTCCTTGGTAGCCAATGTAGGGGCAAACTTAAGAGATCAAAATAGAAAAGTTGATTATGCCATTACCCAAGGTGGTCTGATTGTTCCAAACTATTATAACCTGAAAAACGCATCTAGCGTGAAGATCGAAAACTTCACTTACAACCGTCGTATTGCCTCTTTGTATGGTAGTGCTTCCTTTGGATACAATGATTTATTGTTCTTAGATGCAACAGTACGTAATGATTGGTCTTCGACCTTACCAAGCCATGCCAACTCCTTTATCTATCCATCTTTTACTGGAAGTTTTGTGTTTTCACAGTTGCCAGCTATCCAAAATCTAGATTGGTTGTCCTTTGGTAAAGTTAGGTTAGGTTGGGCGCAAGTCGGTAATGACACCGATCCTTACCAGTTGAACAAGGTTTACGATGTAGAGCAATCTTTTGATGGCAAACCATCCAACAAACTACCTTCCACTTTGAATAATGCAGACCTTAAACCAGAGATCACCAGTTCTTGGGAGACCGGTCTGAACTTGCAGTTCTTCAAAAATAGATTAGGTTTTGATGTAACATATTACCACAATACCTCCAGAAACCAGATCCTTCCTATTCCTGTTTCATCAGCATTTGGCTATGAAGCAAAAGTCTTGAATGCTGGAAAGGTAGAGAATAAGGGTATTGAAGTGATCTTGAATGCAACGCCAGTCCGCAATGAAGATTTCGAATGGAACTCTAGCATCAACTGGGCAAGAAATAGGAATAAAGTCCTTAAACTGGATGAACTTGTAAATACTTTAACCTTAAGCTCCACCTTGATCAATTTAGTGGCTAGAGAAGGTCAGCCTTACGGACAGCTTTTAGGTTATGATTTCGTTTATGCTGATGGACAACGCGTCATAAAAGAAGATGGAACTTATCAAAGGACTTCCCAATTAGTTCCTCTTGGATCTGTTTTGCCAGATTATCTATTTGGCTTCCAAAACAGTTTCCGTTATAAAAACTTCAATTTCGGATTTCTAATCGATGGTCGAGTAGGTGGAAGCTTCTATTCACAGACCTATAATGTCGGGATGTATTCAGGTATCCTAGAGCGTACCGCTGAAAATAATGTACGTGAAGATGGAATCATCTTAGAAGGTGTTAAAGCCGATGTGGTATTTAATGCAGATGGAACCTATTCCACAAGCAATATCAGGCCTAATGATACACGAATCACTGCTCAGCAATGGGGAAGAAATGAATCCAGTGGTCCGACTACCTTCTCCATTTTTGATGGCACTTTCGTAAAACTAAGAGAAGTAACTTTAGGCTATACCATTCCTTTGAATAATCCTAAAGTGGTAAAAGGAGTTCGTTTATCAGCCTATGCGCGAAACGTATGGAATATCTATACCAAGAGTAAATACATCGATCCAGAATTTACCAACAGCAGTGGGAATGTTCAGGGTATAGAAGGTGGGAATATCCCAACCCCACTAACCTATGGATTTAATGTTAACCTTAAATTTTAAAGCGAGAAACCATGAAAATTAAACATATCCTATATACATCTTTGCTGTCCTTGAGTTTTATCTCCTGCTCCAAAGATACCCTCCAAGAGATTAATGTCGATCCCAATAGGCCATCCAATGTGCCTACGCCCAGTCTTTTTCTTTCTGCAGAAAGGCAGGTGGTCAATGCATTAAGAAGCGAAAGCATCCATTTCCGAGGCGCGCAACTCTTTGCCCAATATTTTAGCCAGAATATCTATACCGATCAATCTAGGTATTTGATTTCGGCAAGTTATTCGGATGAATATTGGACCAATACCTACAAAGCCCTCAGCAACCTGAATGAAATCATCGTGTTGAACGAAGATGAAACGACGAAAATCCAAGCACAAGCAAATGGAGCGGGAGCAAATTCTACCCAGATTGCAATTGCTAGGATCCTGAAATCCTTTGCATTCCATTCCCTAACAGATGTTTTTGGAGATATCCCTTATGAATCCTATGGGAATAAAGATGCCGATTTTGAGGCCTTGAAGAGAAATCCAGATATCCTGACACCTAAATATGC
This sequence comes from Sphingobacterium sp. BS-2, assembly GCF_046161205.1. Lineage (NCBI taxonomy): Bacteria > Pseudomonadati > Bacteroidota > Sphingobacteriia > Sphingobacteriales > Sphingobacteriaceae > Sphingobacterium > Sphingobacterium sp. BS-2. The sequence goes on along the minus strand of NZ_JBIXGO010000009.1, from coordinate 16,480 downwards.
TTCCCAAGAGAAGATTTACAAAGATATCCTCAATGAACTTAAGATTGCGGCTGATACATTGGCTAAATATAAGTCAGGAGTGACCTTTGGAACCTCGGATATTGTGTACCAAGGAAAGAACGAGAAATGGTTTAAGTTTGCCAATTCATTAAGACTAAGGTTAGCAAATCGTATCCTAACCAAAGATAGGGCTTTGGCAACCCAACATATTGAAGATGCCTTGAAAAAAGGAGTGTTCACGTCGAATGCGGATAATGCCGGCTTTACCTATTCTAGTGCTTCGCCCTATGAAGCTCCATTATTTAGAGCGACCGTAACGGCCAACAGAAAGGATTTTGCTGTATCCCATGTGCTTATTGACGTATTAAAAGGGAACCGAGGTCCATTTAAGATTGAAGACCCAAGGTTGAACAAGTATGCCAAACCAAACAGCAAAAATATTTACAAAGGCCAGCCTTATGGTTTACCATTGGCAGCAGGAAATCTATTCCCATTGGATAGTATTTCATTACCAGGAGACTTGGTCAATAAGGCGAATGCCATTGAGGTATTGCAGGAATATTCCGAGGTGGAATTCTTGATCTCCGAATATAAAGGTTGGGAGCAGGCCAGCTATGAAAATGGAGTCAAAGCCTCTTTAGAACGCTGGGGTGCTAGTCCTGCGGAAGTAACGGCCTATTTAGCTAAAGTACCTAAAGCAAATAAGGAAAATGTCCTTTCCCAAAAATACCTCGCCTTATATGGCCAGGGAATAGAGTCTTGGACGGAGATCCGTAGAACGGGTTATCCTCTGTTCTTAGTGAAAAAGGGAGATGTGGTCTGGTCTGGAACGGTAGAAGGAAAACCAGTATCCTATTCTTTTGTGCCTGAGATAGGAGATGCCATTCCAAGTAGATTGGTGTATCCTTTGAAGGAGCAAAGTACCAATAAGACAAACTATCAATCGGCATTGAGCAATCAAGGTGATGATGTGCAGTTCACAAAAATTTGGTGGAATAAGTAAAATGTAATCAATATTTTTAAACGGAGACCTTTTTTGGGTCTCCGTTTTTTTATGCCCAGAATTGAAAGTTGCTAGTTAAATAACTTATTGAAAAATTAATATAAACTATTTGAAATTAAAATTCTAATATCGTAATATTGCGATGTTGTTATCCTTCTTTTCTCTCGGAAGTTTGGTCAACAGCAGTATTAAATGTTTATTTCTTTATTACAATTTATGAATGCCAATTTAACAAACAGCATAAACCAATTAAACTGGTTAGACTTTGACAACTGCACGCGAAAGGAGATCCTAAAACCACTTATCGATTTCATCCAGCATAAAACAAATGCTAAAGAGAAAATCAATATCAACTTCATCTGTACACACAATTCACGTCGTAGTCATTTATCTCAGATTTGGGCGCAGACTGCAGCTGCCTATTTTAATATTCCCAATGTAAATTGTTATTCTGGAGGAACCGAAGAAACGAGCTTATTCCCTACGGTGATTGATACATTGAAGCCACAAGGTTTTGAGATTTTTAAATTATCAGGATCAGAGAATCCTATTTACGCAATAAAATATGCAAAAACAGATCCGCCGATTATTGGTTTTTCTAAAAAACATGACCATCCCTTTAATCCTGCATCTGGATTTGCAGCCATCATGACCTGTACCCAAGCGGATGCAGGTTGTCCTTTTATTCCAGGTGCCGAGAAGAGGATCCCTGTAACTTACGAAGACCCTAAGATTTCAGATGGCTCCCCGGAGCAAGCAGCAGTCTATGCATCACGTAGTCTCCAGATTGCTGAGGAAATGTTCTATGTTTTTTCACAAATCAAAGCCGAATAGATGAATTCAAAACTAAAATTTCTTGATCGCTATCTAACCCTCTGGATATTTTTAGCCATGGCAATTGGAGTTACTATTGGTAAAATGTTTCCTTCCTCTTCGCAATGGATTAACCATTTTCAAACCGGATCGACGAACATTCCTTTAGCCATTGGACTTATTCTCATGATGTACCCACCATTAGCTAAGGTGAAGTATGAACATATTGGAAAAGTTTTTCGAAATATTAAAGTATTGACGACATCCTTAATCTTAAATTGGATTATCGGACCTGTTCTCATGTTTGTCTTGGCAATATTGTTCCTCAACGGTTATCCCGAATATATGACAGGATTGATTTTGATCGGTTTGGCTCGCTGTATCGCCATGGTGGTCGTTTGGAATGAGCTCGCAGAAGGAAATCGGGAATATGCCGCCGGATTGATTGCATTGAATAGTATCTTCCAAGTGATCTTATATAGCCTTTTTGCTTATTTTTTTATTACCGTCTTGCCTCCATATTTTGGTGTAGCAGGTATTTCAGTGGATATTTCAATCCTAGAGATTGCAAAGAGCGTGGGAATCTATCTGGGTATTCCATTCCTGATGGGAATTATCAGTCGTTATACATTGATTGCCATAAAAGGAGAGGATTGGTTCCAAAATAAATTTATTCCATTCATCTCTCCAATCACTCTTATTTCGCTACTCTTCACCATTATTGTTATGTTTAGCCTTAAAGGTGAAATGATCGTGCAATTACCTCTTGATGTGCTTAGGGTAGCCATACCTTTAGTCATTTACTTTGCCATTATGTTCGTTGTTAGCTTTCTGGCGGGGAAAAGGGTGGGGGCAGATTATTCGCAAAGCACGGCTATAGCTTTTACGGCCGCCGGGAATAATTTTGAATTGGCAATTGCGGTTGCCATTGCGGTCTTCGGAATTAATAGTGGTCAAGCATTTGTCGGGGTGATTGGGCCCTTGGTGGAAGTGCCGGCATTGATAGCATTGGTAAACCTGGCCTTTTGGTTTCGAAAAAAATATTTTATGGTGAAACCAGTGTAATGAAAAAGCATCCAGTTCAAGATAATTCAACTGGATGCTTTAATTTCTTCACTTAGCTTTTTTTCCTTGCTGTAATGGAGTACAACATCGGAATGGTCTTCTCCAATCCTTTGATTTGATATTTGCCGGCTTCAATTTCTACTGTATTTTTAAAACAATTGTAAGGCGAATAATCATATTCTGCGAAGGATTCTATTTGTAGTCCATTGTTCAATAAACCTTGGAAAACTTCAGATAAGGAGTGGTTCCAAGAAACTTCCTCGGCAACAATGTCTGCATTTCGATCGGCATAAGTTCCTTCTTGGACCTCAATGATTGCACCATCATTAAAATAAGAATATTGGAACTTACTGAAATCATAGTCAAACATCCAGACCACCGGATGGAACTCGACAAATACTAGTTTTCCGTCGGGTTTTAAGCATCTTGAAATTACCTCCGCCCAACGGTTCAAATCAGGCAACCAACCAATAGTGCCATAACTTGTATAGATGATGTCAAAAAGACCGTTTAAAGAAGCTGGAGCATCGTATACATCCGAACAGATGAATTGGGCGTCTAAACCAAGTTGATCATTTATTTTTTTGGCTTGTTCGATGGCTCGGTCTGATAGGTCTAATCCCGTTACTTTCGCACCTAAGCGAGCAAGGGAAAGGCTATCTTGGCCAAAATGACATTGCAGATGAAGGATTTTCTTGCCATTTACATCTCCCAATAATTCTATTTCAATAGGGTTTAAAGAGCTTTTTCCCTTCAGAAATCCATCGTTATCATAAAAGTCACTATCCACATGCGCTGCGGTTTTTTGATTCCACAGATTCTTGTTGATCTCCTTGTAATTATGTTGCTCGTTCATGGTCTATTGGTCTTCTAAGTGTCTGCATTCCGTTTCTCAGCAGCCATTTCTTTATCCTCTTGGTTGGCCTCCAATTGATTGTCTTCCTGCTCTTCCTCTGCGCTTTTCTCAAATTGTATATGTACGAATATAGGAAAGTGATCAGAATTATAATTGTCCAATTTCTTTAATTCCCTCAATTTAAAATCGGCAGAGATAAAAGCATGGTCCAAGGGAAATTGCATCAGAGGCTGTTTGGCATGGAAGGTATTGTAAAAACCTCTTCCTCGCCGCGGGTCGAGCAATTCGCTCATCTTCAGGAATAATTCAGTGGTATAGCTCCATGCGACATCATTTAAATCGCCAATAACAATGACTGGCAGATCACATTTTTTAGCTTTCTCAGCCACGATCAACAGCTCTTTGTCCCTTTCTGTCGATCTCGGATTCTCATTGGGAACAGGTGGAGTAGGATGGACCGCAAAAACCTGAACGAGTTGCCCCGAAGGAAGCTCAATCTGGCAATCGATACTGGGAATTTCATCTTCTACAAGGTATTTCACTTCCGCATTATGGATTGGAAATTTGGAGTAAAATAACATCCCATAGGTATTGTCAATTGGAATCTTTACCTGGTATTTGTAATCAGTTTCCAGAGATTGAGTCTGTCGATCCCATTCATGACTAGTTTCTAATAGCAGCAAAAGATCAGGCTTATTACTATGGACCACACTCAAACAACCTTTATAATCATCGTTGTCCTCATACACATTGGAAATCATGACCTTCAGACTGTTCTTGTCATCAATTTTATCCGCCTTATAGACTTGCTTTTTCCAAACTGGGGTAAAGGGTAATATTTGTTTGAGAAGATAAATGACATTGATTAGGATTAGTATCCCAAAAACCAGCAACACGGTGCTTTGAAAGTCTGAGTGTATGAAATATAGGATTATCCAAAGAACAGAGAGTGCAAGTTTTTGGATTCTAGGGTATTCGAATACTCGAAAGGTCCAATGATCCTGACGAATCAGAGGAAGAATGGTAAAAATAATTAACAAACTCCCAAAGACAATTAGTGCGATTTCCATTTTACTAAAATAAGAGAAAATTATTTTTGTTTGGAAAAGACTCAAAATGATAGTTAAGGAACGATCCTTTTTCCCATAATGATTAGCCCTCTTTCCATATCATCCAATTGGGCGATATTGGGCAGGTTTGCCCATTCCTCAAAGCCAAAATGTTGGAAAAGTTTCAGACTCGGCTGGTTATGAGAAAAGATAAAACCTAATAAGGTTTTAATGCCCAATCCAGGTGCCTGGCTGATGGCATATTCCAAGGCGGTTTTTCCTAAACCCTTTCCCCTTACAGTTGGATCCAAATAAATGCTGATCTCTGCAGTCGCGTTGTAGGCGGGTCTGCCATAAAAAGATTGAAAACTAAGCCAACCAACGGTGTTATTCTCCATCTCCAAAATCCATAAAGGCCTATGCTTAGCATTGTGTTCATAAAACCAATTGTTCCTGCTTTCAACAGATACAGGTTCTAAATCAGCAGTAACCATTCTAGAAGCAATGGTGGTATTGTAGATTTCTACAATCCGGTTAAGATCTGCATAATTAGCCTCCCTGAATTTTATATTAGTCATGTGGATTTCTTTGGACAAATATAAGGTTTTGGGAGAGGTTTTGGAGTAGGGTTGGAGGCAGGATATTTGGGGTTCTACGACCATCGGGGATTTGAACCAGGATGGATGGGATGGGAGGATAGACCAAGATCAGGAAATGAACCAGGATGCCCTTCGACGCCCCTTCGGCTCCGCTAGGGTACGGCTCAGGGTACGGGATGCGAGGATAGACCAAGATCTGGCAGTTGTATTCTAGACTATATTTGACCCCAATTCCGTAGGGGCTTATTGCATAAGCCCGCATCCTTTTTTGAACATATGGTTCACAATCATTCCATCAACCTGAGATAAAAAATTTGACCTAAATTTATTGGAATGTGAAGACTGCAAAGTGCAAGGCAAAAAAATGGTTTTTATATTATTGAGATATAACCCTATCGAGGTTCCATTATTTTAGCAGACATGGCACATTAGGCTGGAAGTCGCGCAAAAACGATGTTCGATTAATCGAACATCGTTTTTGCATTAACCCTATATTGTTCAATACCATTCGTGCTAAAATAATTTATCCCCGCTGGGGATGTATGGCGGATAATAAATATTCTTCAGATAAATAAATATGGGACTAAATGGCTAGAAACATAGTTTTAACAAAATCTTCATCCTGGAGGTCGCGCAAAAACGTATTATCCCCCAAATAATCTTGGCCCATCCTCTTATCCTCGGTTGGCGAGCGGAGTCGAGCCACATCCTGGTTCCCGCCCAGTTCTTGGCCCATCCTCTTATCCTTGGTTGGCGAGCGGAGTTGAGCCACATCCTGGTTCAAATACCAAATTATCCACTCCAAACATCCTCTTTTTATTTATTTACTTTAAGATGTCCATTGTTTTCGGATAATTTATTAAATTACAATAATCTGATAATCAGGGTTATTCTAATAAATCAAAATACTATGGAACCAAGAAATAGGAAGAGTTACGATACGTTAAGTGAGGCTGTCAATGACTTGCAAAGCATGGGTTATGTAGAAGATTTTGTGATTCAGGAGGAGGGGGAGTGTTTGTTTTGTGTAGGTCGTTCGATGGAGCTTTCTCCAGAGCAATTTGTGATCGATGAGATTTACCGTTTTGAAGGGATGACGGATCCGGGGGATGAAAGCATTTTGTTTGCTATTTCCTCGACCGATAACCTCATCAAAGGATTAGTGATCAATAGCTTTGGTGCTGATTTTAGTTTTACGGCTTCGCGATTGGTTGAAGAATTAAATCGAAGATCAAGAAATGATTAAACTGTTTGGTTTATTGTTTCTTCTCAATCTTGTACACACAGCGGTTATCATCTGCTAAAATATGTTTGACCCGATTTACCTCCAGGTCCTCACCTAATAATGCCCTGAAGTTCTTGAGTTCTGCCCGGCAGAATTGCTGACATTCCGTTGCAGCAGCACAAATTGGACAATGATTTTCAATTAAGTAATAGGTCTGACCCTCTTTCTTCCATTCCGCCATATAGCCTTCTTCAGACCTGATTTGAGCCAATTTCTTTAATTTGTCACTGATGCTTTTGGAACCCTTTAGTTTTTCTTCGTACCTCAAATAGGAGCTTTTTTCACGATCTGTGATCAGCAAGTCTAAGGCATTATCGCCCAAGAGCGACTTGATGGACTGTAGAAGTTGTACTGTAATATCGGCATGGTTGTCGGGAAACTTGGCAAGTCCGGTCTGGCTTAAGGAATAAAAGGTAAAAGGTCTACCAACCCCTGATTTTTTGCATACGCCATGGACCAAACCTTCTTCAGAAAGCTTTAATAATTGTTGCCTCGCACCTTCCTTGCTGATGCCTAATTCCTCAGCGATGCAAGCGGCATCAATTTCACCACGCATCTTCATCAACATAATAATTTTGTCCGAATTGCTCTTCTTCATTAGCCAAGTTATTTCTTGCTTTATTATAGCAAATATAAATAAATAATTTCAATAGATATTTTCTAAGGAGAATAGGAAAAATCTATATTTCCCCCTAATACAGTGTTATTTGTTCTTTTATAGGTTATTTTATCATTAATCCTGCATTAATTTTGCTTTAATAAAACAAGTGTATACTTGTTTTATTAAAACTATTTTTTAACTTTGATATACACAATCTGGAATAGATTGTTAGCTATTACTTCAATTAACACAACCTTATCATGGAGAACTACATATTATCCTTTCGAGCACCATTAAATGCGCTTTTGCAAAGGCAACAAATCTTTGAAAAGTTAGCTCGCGAATATCCTCAATTGGGTCCGATATCGATTGATATGGATGATAAACAATATGTCATGAATGTCCATGCTCCAGGTCGGCTGGAGAACGACATTCAAAACACCTTGTTGAGCTACGGATTCCGCGTCGCTTTCCTAAAAGCTGATTTGATCAAAGTACTTGATCCTAAGGTCAAGATTGCTTAATATTTTTTCATTTCTATTTGTCTGGCGGGTCTTTCTGTTGAAGGATCCGCTTTTTTGTTTCGCTAAAAACCAGCATTTTCTGAAGAAAAATAAAAGTTACGGCCTTACTTAATGAAAATTTTTAATAATTAATACTTGTTTTATTTAAGGAATAATGCGCCTAGATTTCGATTTAAGCAAGAAAATGCTTTCAAAACAAGAATTTTTGCAGGATGGTACAGGATGGATGGGAAATGGAATCTTTTTAGATTTGGACAAAGGGCATTGGTACTGCTTTAAAAATAAAACCTAAACTCAACCTTGGTGAAGGGTTATAATTACAATAGGATGGGCCTTGCATAGTTATAACCCCTTACTTTATAAAGTTTCATTGATAAATAACAAAACGACATACAAGATCATCATTAATTAAATTGGTTCATAAGGGTTATCAAAACCCGTTTCTGTAAATTCCCCAAAGCCCTTTGGGGAATTTTTTTTATCTTTCTAATCCCCTGTTGGTTTACAAAGAGCCTGGGTTTCCCTTGGTCATTATTGTAGCTCAATTTATTCCGGAGCAATCAGAATAGGTCTTGCTTTTTTCTTAACCTTATTCGAGGCATATTTTGAATTTTCCGAATATGCCTCGAACAAGAGTAAAACCAGGTTCGATTGATCTTCTCCATCCAAACCTAATCTAGAAGAAAAAAATAAGGACAATATTATAGCTTAAAAACTTCCTGCTTGATTAAAATGGAATCTGAATAAAAACAGTATTTTTGGTTATGTCAAAAGAACAATTTTCAGGATTTACTTTTAGAAAAGCTTTGCCAGAGGAAGCAGAGTTGATTTGGTCCATTATGCAAGAGGCGATCGATAAAAGGCGCGAGGAGGGAAGTAACCAATGGCAAGATGGTTATCCTAACCTTGATGTGGTGAAAACGGATATTGAAAAGGGGTATGGTTATGTGAGTATTGATCCCAGGGGAAAATTGACGGGCTATTTGGCGCTGATTTTTGATGGAGAGCCAGCCTATGAGGCGATCGCCGATCAATGGTTGACCAATAGGCCTTTTTCTGTAGTGCATAGGATTGCTGTTTCCCAAGCGAATTATGTGAAAGGGCAGGCGACCTGGATGCTGGAGGAAGCTCAGAAGCTGAGTTTTGACAATGGTTATTTGAGCCTGAAAGTGGATACCAACTTTGATAATACGGGGATGTTAAGGGTATTGGAAAAGTTAGGCTATGTGTATTGTGGGGAGGTATACTTCCGGGGTAGCGCTAGGAAAGCTTTCGAAAAGAAATTAGATGATTAAAAAAGCTTAAATAATAATTGAGAAATAAATAGAAAGAGGTTCGATAGAACCTCTTTTTTTGATGAAATACTTTTTTTTCTGTCACCAAACCCAAGAATTAAACAGGATTTGTTTAATAAAGTTTGTTTGGAATATTAAAAAATTAACTCGGTAATTTTCCAACGCGCATAATGATCTTCCAGGTTACCTGTTTAGCTTCTTCCTCATCCTTCCAAAAGGGGACTAATTCCTCCTTTAATTTAAAGAGAGGATTTCTTTCTTCCTGTTGGATATAGCGTTGTGTAGCAGACCAGCTCAACAGATGGCCAAGGAAATCCTGGAGTTTATATTTTTTGCGGATATAGAATTCAGGAGGTTCAATTTCCCGGAAAGGAAAAGGTATGGTGGTGTAACCCTGTTGCAGTAATTTGATCTCAGAAGGCCAATATGGACCTACGGTCTTATCATGGAAATTTTGGGTGATGGGATCGATGTTTTTGTCTACTTGTGGGACAGCATAGGCCCAGACAGCAATGATTCCATCTTTTTTAAGGACTTTTTTTGCAGCTTCGTAGAACTTGTCGATATCGAACCAGTGTATGGCTTGTGCCACAGTGATTATATCGACAGCATGCTCAGGAAGGCTGGGTTCTTCTGCCTTTTCCACATGGTAAGTCACCTTTTCATGCTCGAAAGCATTTTTTATTTGGGCTTCGCTAGGGTCTGAGGCATAGACTTGATTATAAAAGTCGGCTAAATGTATGGCAGATTGGCCGTTTCCCGTTCCACAGTCCCATGCCAAATCATGCGCTGGAGTTAAGTTGCTGAGATAATCATACAGCTCGTGAGGGTATGATGGTCTAAACTGAGCATAAATAGATGCTTGTTTAGAGAAGTTGTCGCTAAAAGTTGCCATAGTACCTTTTTTTTACATCTATTTGTCTCTTAAATTTACGAATAATTGATGAGCAAAAAAGCTATTGTTTAAGATAATTTTTATTGATTATTAAGAGGATATGAATTTAGTAGATTTTTAATGACAGGTTTTTTTTAATGTGGACCTTCTTTAAAAATTGAACTTATCGAGGTCTAATTCACAGAAAAAAGAAGGGGATCCTTCGTAATCAAAAATTTCACCGATTTCAAAACCCATTTTCTTCAGCACATTTAGTGAGCCAACGTTTTCAGGATGTACCGTAGCGTAGACTTTCTTAAGGTCCAGGACCTCCTTGGCGTATTTCAAGCTGGCAATACATGCCTCTGATGCAAATCCATTTCCCCAATGCTTTCTTTTGAGTCTATAACCTAGGTCATAAAAATTACTGATCCCATTCAAGGGCTCCTTGATGTACTTTAATCCACACCAGCCAATCATTTCCATACCGTCTTTTTTGATAATGGCCCAGCGAGCAACGCCATTTTCTAGGTATTGGGTTTTAATAAATTGTATTGCTTCATCAATTTCTTGGATGGATTTTACAGGTTGGTTGAAGATATACTGATGTACCTCGGTGTCAGCATCCATTTCGAACATGTCATTACGGTCGGCTGTGGAAATTTCACGGAGAATCAGCCTTTTGGTTTCAGAAACTGTGGACATTTTTGGTTAAAGTTTATTAATTGGTTTAATAAAATTACAGAAATATAGTTGTTGAAGCAATATTTTATTTTTTTGTCGAAATAATCTGACAAAATAACGGAAATTTTGCAAATAATATTTGGCTATTAAGTCCTTATTTATCTAATTTAGTCGTTTAATAATTCTAAAATTAGTTTAATAAATCGTATTTTAACTACCTAAGAAAATCATAGTCAAAAAGTCATCAGCCTTGATGACTTTTTTTTGTTAAATAAACAGCCTCATCAAAAATTCTTGGTTCCATATAGGATAATTGCAAAGCGCTAAGATTTCCATCTGGTATAATTAACAATTACTTAATGTTTATATGTTAAATTTTAAACCAACTTCATCTAGTTTTATGAAAATTTTAATTTATAAAATAATGAAAAAATTGATTTTTAGCAAAGTATGCAATGCTTAATGGATTGATTTATAGTTTGCTGAAAAAAAATTCAGGCTTGGTTATTTATTGCGATTCAATAATTCTGTTGTTTTCTCTTTATTAAAAATATAATAAAAAATATGTTTTAATATTAAATTAATTTAAATATAGTTACTTTTGTACAGGTAATTCCTTTGGGTAGTAATTAAAATTTATTGCAGATTAATAACGCTAATCGCAATGGGCTGGGCTGTATATATGCTATATATACGTTTCGGTACAGTGGTTTATTGACTAAAAGCGATTGCGGACATGATTGGGGAGGAGCAATAAGCTTTTGAAATATCTTAATTATTTTAATATGGAAATACCAAACAACACTTTGGAAGGGCAGGATCTTGAAAGGAAACTACAGGATGTCGCTGCGAATTGTTTTACCACTTCAAAAAACTTAGAAAACTTGAGTGTTGAGCAACGTTCGCAGATAATCAACCTATTTGAACGCATCAAATATAAGGACATAATTGATCAAGGATTTTGGAGCTTAGGCGGTGGGTTGACCCATTATAAACTTAGCTTAAACGAGATAAAACTGACCTTATTGGAAGTTTTGTCTTCACGTTCGGATGATAAAGAAAGATTGATCCTTAAAGAGATGTTTCTGTTCTTGAACATCCTTGATGAACCCAGTTTCTATCAATTATTTGCATTGAGACAATTGATACACTGTCCAGAAGAAATCTTTGACGAAAAGATAAAAGAGATTTCTGGAAATTACTTTGAATAATCATTCAACAATTTTAGGCATCGGCGGATAAGCAAGACCTTCCATTTGCCCTGGTTTTCTTCTAGTTTTTTGGCCAGGACAAATATAAACCTCTTATTTATAGAAGGAATTTGCAATCTGTCTGATGCCTTTTGTTTTAACGGATAATTTATGGAAATTTGACCATTATTTCCTAAATTTATCCCAATAAGAGCATTAATTTATTTCTGTTTAATCTATGCTCTTTAAAACCAAATAAACTTATATGCTTACGACACCAATTAGCCCTGAACACCAATTTTTCAGGGAGAGTTTACGTTCATTTATCAAAAAAGAAATCCTCCCACATATCGATGAATGGGAGAGTACCGGTAAAATTGATAAAGCCATCTGGCGGAAAATGGGAGAGATGGGTTACTTAGGCCTAATTTATCCCGAAGAATATGGCGGATTAGACCTAGATTTCTATTATTCCCTAATATTTTGCGAAGAACTATCATATTGCTTTTCTGGAGGGTTTACCATTTCTGCGCTTGTAATAGAATATATGTCTGCGCCTTATTTATTGAAATATGGTTCGACATTTCTCAAAGAAAAGTACTTGAGTAGGGTCATTTCTGGGGAACTGGTTAGTGCAATTGCAATTACTGAACCTGGAGCTGGTTCGGATGTTCAGAACATCAAGACCACAGCGATTGATCAGGGTGACTATTTCTTGGTCAATGGCTCCAAGACTTTTATCACCAATGGCTATTACGGTGATTTCTATATTACCGTGGTAAAAACAGATCCCAAAGCCGGATCCTCAGGGATTAGCTTATTGTTGATCGATAAAGGATCAGAAGGCTTGACAACCAATAAGATCCAGAAATTAGGTTGGCATGCTTCCGATACGGCCGAACTGGGCTTTGATAATGTAAAGGTTCCAAAAGACCACTTAATTGGTGAAATTGGAAAAGGATTTAAATATTTGATGGGCGGATTGCAGCTCGAGCGTTTGACAGCTGCCATACATAGCCTCGCTACCGCGGAATCAGCAGTAGAATACACACTCAATTATCTGAAAGAAAGGTCGGCATTTAACAAACAATTGAAGGATTTTCAAGTTATTCGTCATAGAGTGTCGCAGATGATGGCCGATATTGAGGTTTTAAAAAGTTTCGTCTATCACTGTTGTGACCTTGAGAATCAGAAAAAATATGCAGTTAAGGAATGTTCCATTGCTAAACTGCAATGTAGTGAGCTGGCCATCAAAATTGTTGGAGAATGCCTGCAGTTGTTTGGTGGCTATGGCTTTACAGAAGATTATAAGATTTCCAGATTATACCGAGATGTACGTGTTGGTACCATCATTGGGGGAACATCGGAAATTATGCTTGAAATTCTGTCGAAGATATTCATTGATGAAGTGGATTATGAAAAACGATAATTAACCGATGTAAATAAGAGGATAATGAGTAAAATTAAGGAGAGAATTAAAGAGCAAATCAGTGTCAGTAAAAATGCTGATGGGGTCTATCAATTGAGATGGATCAACGTAAGATCGCGTCCACATGATCTTTCATTAGATGAATTCAAGTTCTGTATCGAACTACTTCTTTCTGTCCTTAAGAAAAGTGATTGTACTAGTTTGCAATTGATCTTGGAAGGAAAGTTTAGGGATGCAGATTATGAGGAATTGATCTATATGGCCGGAAAAGAAGGTTTCCTTACTAAATTGGAGCATATCGATGAAATGATCATTGAGCTTTCTGAAATCGAGAAACCGACGGTTGTTTTATTTGATAAAGCTTGTACAGGTTTGGCAGCTGCTTTTCTGTTGCTATTTGATCGACGTATTGGGATCGGTCCTAAAGCCAAGATGGGTTTCCCAGAAGGTGCCTTTGGCATGTTGACCGGTAACGGAAGCTTCAGTAAATTATTAGGGCTTGTGGATGCAGAATTTGTTTTCGATCTATTAAATTCAGGTAGGTTGATCAAACCTGATGAAGCTGAAAAAACAGGTCTTATCCAAGATAGAATCAGTTCTTGGGAACAGGTTCAAGCTTGGCTCCAGGAAAATTCAGCCCTCAATAAGTCGGATAAGTTCAAATGGAAGGTTGATCAGGGTAAATTATCAGAAGCCATACAAAAATTAAATGCCAAGGCTATAAAGCCTTTGTTGCTGACTGAGGTAATATTGAGTTTGATACAAGGTTCTGAAGGGCAGAGCTATAAAGAGTTGCTGACAAAGGAACACCTTGCCTATGTAGGTTTGTTGACCGCGAAGGAAACCCTAGCAAGGGTGAGAACATTCCATTATGCAGTTGAGGATGCGATTTCCATGTGTAAAGAAATTGAAGATGCGGAAATCAGCAAGGTCGCCGTTATCGGAGCTGGGATGATGGGTTCTGGTATAGCCTATGAAGTGGCGAAAGCAGGAATTGATGTGATCTTAAAGGATGTGGATCTGCAAAATGCCGAAAAGGGCAGAGCTTATTCTGAGAGGCTGTGCAATAAACTGATTGAATTGAATAAGATGAAGGAGGATGATAAGCCTAAGATATTGGAGCGCATTCTTCCTACGGATCAATTAGAGGATTTAGATGGCGTGGAAATTATTGTTGAAGCAGTCTTTGAAGATAAGCGATTGAAAGCGGAGGTCATCAATGATAGCAAGCGATATTTAGCACAAAGTGGTCTATTCGCATCCAATACTACTTCTTTGCCGATCAGTAAATTATCGAAATCATTTGATGATCCTAGTCGTTTTATTGGTTTGCATTTTTTCTCACCGGTAGATCGTATGGCATTGGTGGAAGTCATCCGCGGTAAGGAAACCTCGGAGGAAACACTGGACAAAGCATTGAGTTTTGTCGGTAAACTTAAAAAGATTCCGATCGTGGTGAATGATGGACCGGCATTTTTTACCTCCCGAATATTTTTCTATTACCTATTGGAAGGAATTACCATGTTGTTAGAGGGTGTTCCTATGGAAAGAATTGAGGAAGGCGCTAAGCTTGCAGGTTTTGCCGTAGGTCCATTAGCGGTATTGGATGAGATCTCATTGCCATTGATGGTCCATGTATATGAACAGTTGCCTGATATGAGCTTCAGTCAGAAGAGAGTATACAACTACCTACAGCGGATGATCAAAAAAGGAAGGACCGGAAGAAAATCCAGTCGTGGGTTTTATGATTATCCTGATAATAAGCCTAAAAAATACTATTCCGATCCTGAATTAAAGGATCTTGATAGCCAAATTTCTGCAAAAGATATCCAAGATCGATTATTGGCGGTTTTGGCTTTGGATAGTTATCGTTGTCTGGAAGAAGGGGTTTTATTTAGTCCAATTGATGGGGATCTAGGTTCCGTAATGGGATTAGGCTATCCAGTTCAGACCGGTGGGGTATTTGGTTATATCGATATGATCGGTTTGGATGAATTCGTGAAGATCTGTGAAAATTTCAGTCAATATGGCGATGAGTGGGAAATCCCAGATTCATTGGTCAAATTGAGAGATGAAGGTTTCCAGTTTTATGACGGATTTGAATCTAACTGGGTTGATGAGTAGAGTGGTCTGAAAACCTTCAGAAAAAGATAGTGAAATTGGGCTTATGGTACATAAGCCCAATTTTTATTTGTGCTGAGTGATTGTCGCACAAGGGATCACCCCTAGAAGGGGTTAACATTTTTCTATACCCTTTTCGTGTCACCCTGAAGGCTCTGCCGAAGGGTCTCGGAATGTTACATTTTTCAATAGAAATGGTTTTCTCATCTTACGATTTCGAAATGTCAACCATCTCAAAAAAAATAAAACAATAGATTCTTCGCTGTGCTCTGAATCCCTCTCGACGATCAGCGGAGCCGAGATGTCGCTCACCCACTGGATATTTGAACCAGGATGGATGGGATGGGAGGATAGACCAAGAACTGGGAATGAACCAGGATAGGGTTAGACAGGCTAACCCACAGAGGATGGGAGGATGGACCAAGAACTGGGGTTCGACTCCCTCTCAACGACCATCGAGCGGAGCCGAGATGCCGCTCACCTACTGGATGGACCAAGATTTGGAGGTTGCTTCTAGACTATAAATGACCCCAATTCCGTAGGCCTTTCATAAGCCCCCAGCATTTTTTGAACATATAATAGGTTTGTTTTGCGGTCAGTTCCTCAAACTGCGTTCCCAATTATGCCGTCCATCCTGACCTAGGAAGGGTCTCGGAACTATACACTCTTCATTTGAAATGGTTTTCTCAGCTTACGATTTAGAAATAACAAAATCTTCCTAAAAAAATAAAAACAATAGATTCTTCGCTTCGCTCTGAATCCCTCTCAGGAGGATTCCAATTCTGAACGATTAGTGAAGAATCTGTACGTAAATGTCCCAACATGTGCTTGTCATCCTTGATCGAAGATTAAGGACCTGTTCGCCAATGGAATTATGGTTTGCAAAGATCCGAGATTCTTCCTTCGTACCAATGACAGGTTTGTTAAATCTGTGTTTCTAGGTATTTAGACCTATATTTATTTATCTGGAGAATATATTTTATCCGCCATACATCCCTAGCGGGGATGAATTATTTTAGCATGGATGGTAAACAATATAGGGGTAATGCAAAAACGATGTTCGATTAATCGAACATCGTTTTTGCGCGACTT
>NZ_JBIXGO010000008.1:0-183044 GCF_046161205.1 Sphingobacterium sp. BS-2 | reverse complement strand
AATCTCGTCTTTCGCTCAGTTGCCTAGGTGGTGGAACTGGTAGACACGCAGGACTTAAAATCCTGTTCCCGTTAAGGGAGTGCGGGTTCGATTCCCGCCCTAGGTACAGAAAAAAGCCGCTTTGAGCGGCTTTTTTAGTATAACAGTATTTAGTAGTTAGTATTTAGACCTATAACTCCCAAGATATACTTATTCCTAAAAATAATAGATTAGGCAAGGAAAAAGCTTATTGAATTATTTTCTCATTAACTTATCAAGCAGCTATTCTCAAGGGAATTAAACCTATTGCCAAAAGTGGCCTTTTGGAGGGTGAAAATATTTGTTTAGATTGAAAAACCTCAGCGGGCTGGGTCATTAAGTTAAGCTAAAAACCCCTTTCTTTTGTCACCCTGAAAAGTAAAAATTTGGGCTAAATTTATCGGAAGGTGTTGACAGGAAAGTGGAAGGCAAGTTTTTTTTAAAAATTTTAGAGATACAACCCCATCGGGGTTCCATTATTTTAGCAGATATGGTACGTTAGCCTGGAAGTCGCGCAAAAACGATGTTCGATTATTCGAACATCGTTTTTGCATTAACCCTTTATAGTTTACCATCCATGCTAAAATAATTCATCCCCCGCTGGGGATGTATGGCGGATAAAAAATATTCTTCTGGTAAATAAATATAGGTCTAAACCAAAAAACACAGATTTAACAAACGTGTCATAGGTACGCAGGAAGTGACTCGGAACATTTCAGAATTTAGACAAGAAAGGCAAGCTAGCAATTGTATTGGCGTACAGTTCCTGCACCTTCGGTGCAGCATGACAGAGTCTGTGGAAGGGGATCCGTACAGATTCTTCACTATTCGTTCAGAATTGGACGTTTCCTGAGAGGGGTTCAGAGCACAGTGAAGAATCTATTTTTTTATATTTTTTAGAATCGGTGTCATTCCGCTATCGTAAGATGAGGAAACTAATTCAAATGATTGTGGATCGTTCCGAGATGTTTCGTGCCTCAACATGAACAAAAAAAAACAAATGAAATTGGCCCTAATCTTTCATCTTTTTCCATTAAATTTAGATCAAATTTTAAACGCAAGGAACGATAAATAAAGAACCTAAATCCTTATCATCGTACGCCTAAAAAAAATATTTTATAATATCCCCCTCACTTCCCTAAAATTTCACATTAAGAAAATTTTCAATCTTTCAAAAAATTCAAATTTCCCTTCGACCTTATTCGAGACATATTCCGAAATCTCCAAAACTGTTTAACTTATTCCCCGAACATGCCTCGAATGAATCTCGAAGCAGACTAGAATATATATCTCGCTTAATGCCGATATTTTCATCAAAAAATCATCCTGATTTCAGCACTTAATTCACATCATTGCGGTTCGTAACTTTATCCATTTCAGTCAATTATTTATAGTTATTTAAAATATCATTTCTACGCTTCAGGAAAGATTACCACATATCAATAGTGTTGTGTAGTAATGAAACGACAATTTAAAATTAACTGCCAATCCGCATATCTACTTCAATAGAGAAAATGATTTTACTGCGTATTTTTACAATGTTTTCAAATAGGAGACATTAGAATATACCGAAAATCACTAACTATTAACGCGTAATTCTAAAATTTATTAAAGTATCACTAACTAGGTGCAAAGCATTATGGATAAAACTTACATGAGTCCAAAAATCGAGATTCTCGATATCCATCTTGAAGAAGGTATAGCTTCAGGATCAGCATTTGTTCGCCCTCATAACAATGAAAATGAGATGATGGACCAATGGTACCAAGACGATCAGGAAACAAGAAATATCGATTGGTAAATCAAACACACAAAGATTAATAAAAACCTACAAAATGGAATTTACACTACTGAACAAGATGGCTAGATTAAAAAGTATGTTCTTTATAGCAATTCTGCTACTTAGCTTTCAATCTTGTAAAAAATCAGATTCTGACTCTGTTTCTGGAGAACTGACGACCGTGAAGGTAAAACTTTCAGTTGGCTCACCTGAAGAGGAAAGAATAGCATACGGAAGCAATAAATCAACTACTAGAGTACAAGAATCTAATGTTCAATTGTCGAATGTACAGATCAGCGACAACATGAGTATGGAAGTTATGGTGATCCGTGATGTTGAACCTTCAGCAATAAGAGGTACATCAGGATCAAACAATGCCGCTAAAGCTGCTACCCAAACTGTAACGAATACTTTGACCCCTGGGGTTAAGTACCGTATTATGGTTTACGATAATGGCGGCGCGCATAAAGGTAATTACGATTATATCTATGGTAGCGAACCTACCACAGGTGGAATCCAATTGAACGCTGGAGAGACTTATACATTTGTTGTTTATTCAGTAAACAGTACTTCAGACTTACCGGATGCTAGTAACCAAGGAAGTTTAAGTACAGCAAGTTTGAGTAATATTTCCAGTGATTTAATGTTCTTTAAAAAGACCTTAACGTTGAACCATGGAGACAATAATTTGAACGCTATATTAGTACATAAATTCAGCCAGATTACTACCACCATCGAAATGGATGATAGTATGACTGGATCAATTGAAGCGATTTCAAATACCCGTTTCTCTCCGACTAAGGCTAGTGGATCATTAAAATTCAGTGATGAAAGCTTGAGTTTCCCAAATGCCAATGGTCAAACTAATGTGACTTTCCCAGCTATTACTCCGGGATTAAGAACCATTACCAGTAATCCTACCTTCTTGATCAGCAAGAGTGTTACGGATGCCATCTTTACTTTTGGATCCATTACTCTAGATGCAGAAACAAAAACAGGAATTGAAGTTAAGAATGTAAAGATTACCCCTGGACATAAATACAATTTAGTATTACGATTCAGAGCATGTACACAAAATGTAACTTCGGATGCATTGAACTGGAGATATGAAGAGGCAACGTGGACAACTTGGGATTTCTGGAATGGCTTGGTAAATCATATTGGTATCATTAAAGACGGTAAGAGAATTAAAAACAATGAGATTATTACCAATTCATTCAGTGCACCACAGGCAAACTATGGTTTCCAATTTGATATAACCGAATTAGATAATGCCTTGAATATGCGCGTAAATAATCAGTATATTTTTGGAACTAGCTTCTCAGACCAAATTCAATTCCAGACGAATACAAAACTTGGAACGCAAAGAAATATAGCATTTGAAGATGGAACTGAATATGCAACAAATGGTATTAATGAGGTTTTCCACCTAAAAGGTACTTTGGAAAAACCATTGATCCGTATCATGATCAGTAGAACTGGTGAGGTAACCATGCTAGGAAGCAAGACTAACGAAGGACCATTAGTTCCATTGCGTTTGAAAGGTGGCAAACAATTCAACAAAGTTAACTGGAGCGCTACAGGTCCAAACACCGTTGTGGTAAGTCAGAAAGTTGACGGTAGAACAATTGTGATTGGTAAAGGTTATGGTAGAAAAAGGATAAACTGTCCTAATTAAGAATAGCCCCATTAAATAACAGGATATAATTTTAAGATAGCGGCCAAATATAATATTTGGCCGCTTTTTTATGTTGAAATTTATTTATTGGTATACTCGAACCCAATCAATTTCCATAGCAACTGGTAACTGACCTTGGTCTACCTTCCCTACCCAATTACCGCCCAACTGCTGGTCGATCAGGATAAAAAATGGTTGATCATAAGGCCATTGAGATGCATCCACTCCTTCTACCATTGGATAAGTAAATGTATCTTTTCCATTGAGCTGGAAGACTATTTTGTCAGGATACCAAGAAATTCCAAAAACATTGAATTCAGATGGTTCGATGGCAGTTGTTCCTGAATGCGGTGGATTGTCTTGCTGCCCAAGATTTAGGGTATAATGAGAATGGGTGGTCTGATAGATAATTTTATCATAGTTTAAGTGTTCCATGATATCTATTTCCCCGTTCATAGGATATTTACCATATTTATCCAATTCGGCTAACATCCACATGGCTGGCCATGCTCCTTGTGCACTGCCCAATTTGGCCCTAATTTCTATACGACCATATTGAAAGGCAAATTTATTCTTGCTCCAGATTCCACCTGTAATAAATGGTCTTGGATCTGATGATTGATCTGGATTATTGATTCCCAGTAATACCAATTTTCCGTCTTCCATCCGAAATACAGCATCTGATGTACTCATGTGCCGATTCCAATCGGATTCACCTTTGGGAATCCTGGACCACTTTGTAGAATCAATCGCTGTTCCTTCGAAATTATCCTCCCACACTAACTTCCATTTTTTCTGTGCTCTATCTTCTTTTTGGATATGTACATAAGGTTTGTCCTTCATCTTTTGGGTTACTGTACATCCCCCTAAAAAAGCTATAGAGATTAATCCAAGAAGATATAGATTTTTTGTTTTCATAAGATGGCTTAAAATAAAGAAGTCTGTCCTGACCAAGGTTTTTGGATATCGGGACGATTGGTATTTCCAGTCCGATCGCCTGTAACGCGATATACCTGATGTGCATTTAGTTCCATTGGATAAGGGATCATCAATTGCTTGATTTCATCTTTGCCCTGGGCGAATAACCAAGCATCCCGGGAATCTTCAGGAATAACAAGGGGCATCCGTTTCTTTTCATTATGTACCTCTTCAAGGAGTTTATTTGCAGCCGTGGTGATTACGGAAAAAGTTGGATAAGTTTCTCCGGTTTCCTGATCAGTAAAGTCGGAATATACGATACCTAGACTGATGATTTCACGGTTTGGAGTATAAATAAAGTAATTCTCAGATTCTTTTTTACCAGCGACTTTATGCGGTTCATAAAAACCAGTAACATACAATAAACCGCGATTATTAAGGATGTAATTCTTATAGCTAGCTTTTTCAAAAATACTTTCAGCCTCTGCATTGAGGGTGTTTGCATATTTACCGGCATCGGTTTCGTTTTTTACCCAACCTGGAATCAGCTTCCACCTCGCTTCAATCACTGAGTCTGAATCTTTATTTAAGGTAACAGGAAGGTATGGTCTAGTAAATCCCGATATATGGAAAATTTCATTTTCATTCGGGTAATAGATCTTCTTTTTGGGAAGTTTGTTTTTTAATTCTGATTTGCTTGGAGAACCAACATGATAACACATATTTATAAGGTAGATTTCAGTTGAAAATAATAATTATTTAATAATAAAACACATTTTTTGATCATAGCCATATCTAGAAATAGAATTGTGTGTCGGTGGCTAATAAACAATTATACCCCAATAGCTTGGGGTATAATCTTATGCAAATTGACAATACATTGTAAACTAATTTCTGAAAAGAGTCAATCTGCAATTTTATGGTTGTATTGCGATGTGCGTTATAACAGTTTTAATGTTTCAGATATTTTTGAAACAAATTAAATGTAAATTGGTTTTTGGAAGCTTAGAATTTTTTTGAAGTATAAAATAAACAAAACAATTCTTTTCCTAATTGATTCATCCATAAAGGTATATTGAAAATATGAGGGATAAAATAAAATTGGAATTGGGGGATATTACCAAATGCCAAGAGGATGCCATTGTCAATGCTGCGAACACTTCCTTATTGGGTGGCGGAGGTGTGGACGGTGCGATTCATCGTGCAGCAGGACCTACTTTAGTGGAAGAATGCCAAAAGATCCGAAACCGACAAGGCGGTTGTAAGACCGGAGAGGCAGTCATTACCCATGCGGGAAATTTACCTTGTAAATTTGTGATCCATGCCGTGGGGCCTGTTTGGAAAGATGGTAACCATAAGGAGGATGAACTATTGTATAATGCTTACCACAATAGTTTAGTTTTGGCGAGTGCAAATAATCTAAAAAGTATAGCATTCCCTAATATCAGTACCGGTATTTATGGTTTTCCTAAAGAAAGAGCTGCAAAAAAAGCTATTCAGGCTGTAAAAGATTATTTATCTGAAGATGAATCAATTGCAGAAGTGAAATTTATCTGTTTTGATGAAGAGAACTATAATATTTACAAGAAATTGTTGGATTAAACTATAATATTAGCGTCATAACTTGGATTTCAACTATCCAAATTGCATATAATTCGATACATTTAGGCTCCCAGGACTTAATATTATGATTGAAATCAAAGTAGCATCTATTGATGACTTGCTCATTATTCAAAAAATTGGTCGAGAAACATTCCTTGAAACATTTGCATCCAGAAATTCCGAATCGGATATGTCTACCTATATTAATGATCGTTTTTCTGAAAACCAGGTCCATCATGAATTAAAAAACCTAGAATCCATCTTTTACATTGCTTGGGATCAAGGACACCCTGTTGGATATCTGAAACTGAATATTGGACAAGCACAAACTGAATTTAAGTTAGAGGACCATATTGAAATTGAACGGATCTATGTATATGCCAGCCATCATGGCAAGCAAGTGGGCCAATTACTATTCTTTAAAGCACTTGAAACCGCTAAAAGCTTAAGGGTCCCCACCATTTGGTTAGGGGTATGGGAAGAAAATGCTCGTGCGATTAGCTTCTATAAGAAAAATGGATTTGAGGAATTTGATAAGCATATTTTTCAGTTGGGTAGTGATGAACAGACGGATATTTTAATGCGGAGGGCAGTAGGATAAATCCTATCGGGGGTGCAATGTTTTACCATATTCTTTTTGTGTCACGCTGAAGGCTCCGCCGAAGGGTCTCGGAAGTATCCACAATCATTTGAAATGGTTTCTTGTAATGATTTCCAAGGCTTGAGTATTCTCTTTGTTACTTTTGGAGCCCAAAAGTAACCAAACCGACGAAGGAGCTCACGGATACCAATCCTAATGTTACTTTTGGAGCCCAAAAGTAACCAAAAACCTTCGGCCCATTTAAGGTGGCTTTTCGCACAACCCCTCGCACATGAAAAGAATGCCTTGTTGTCGGGAATATCTTCCTTCAAAATTCTCCTTTTTGATGGAGAATTTTTTGAAAGCATTCCAAGGCCAATCCCATCGCACAAGTCATCGGCATTCTTTCCATTTTTCCGCCACTGGAAATGAGCCGGGGGCTAAAGGACTTCCTGCGGAAGGATAAATGTTTGTTTGTAGGAAAACCCCTGGAAGGGGTGAAATCTTTGTAGAAAGGTCGAAACGTCCAAGGGATAACCCCTAGCGGGGGTGAAATCTTTTTCAAAAAATCATCTTTATCGGCATTAAAAAAAATAGATTCTTCGCTTCGTTCTGAATCCCTCTCAGGAGCAATTCTAATTCTGAACGATTAGTGAAGAATCTGTACGATAATTTCCTACAATTTCCTGTCATCCTTGATCGAAGATCAAGGACCTGTACGCCAATACAATAATGGTTTGTATGGCTCTGAGATGTTTCGTTCCTCAACATGATCGGCTTGCGGACAATAATAAGTATGGATCTGAGATGTTTCGTGCCTACCAATTAACCAAGTTTGTTAGAACTGTGTTTCTAGCCATTCAGACCCATATTTATTTACCAGAAGATATTTCTAGCCGCCAAACATCCCCAGCGGGGATGAATTATTTTAGAATTGGTATTGAACTATATCGGGTTAATGCAAACCCGATGTTCGATTAATCGAAAATTGGTTTTGCGCGACTTTCAGGCTAACGTGCCATGTCTGCTAAAATAATTGAACCCCTAAAGGGGTTGTATCTCAAAAATTTAAAAAACATTTTTTGCCTTCCACTTTCCTGTCATCACCTTCCAATAAATTTAGCTCAAATTTTACCTCTCATCATGACCGGGTTGAGGATAATAAAAACCATGGTTCCGAGAACATTCGTGTTCAGGTTGCCGGCAGAAAGGATATCTTTTTTGCGCCAAACTGCCCTATTCAGGCAGAATTATCCTTCACAAATGTCCCTATTCCTTTATTTTTTGATCAATTCAATATTGGAATGTTCTGAAATAATTTCTTCGAGGATTTCGAAATAGGTTTGCCCCTTCCCTGCTTTTAATTCATTTAAACGTTTATGAATAACGGAAGAATCGAAATCTTCGGGATGCGCTAATTTTTCTTGATAATAATTTATGGTAAACTCAGTTCCTAATGACTGTCGGTTAGCTTCAAAACATTCCCAAATCAGGCGGATTTCCTCCTTTTCACGAATTGCGCCAAAACCTCCATACAAGAGGTCATCAAATGCATCTAGACTTTCTGCTAATTGCCAGCTTTCATTTTGCATAAACTTCCGGTTTATTTCTTCGTAAAAGCTGGTTTTATCGTGGATTCGGCTTCCGTCAATTATGATTTCTTTTTTCATGTATACACAAAAATAGAAATTTTAGGGAATCTGGCTAAATCTGATGCATTAACCAAAGTTTTATTCAGAATATTGTTTGGTACAGCTATCAAAGACAAATTTTCTGTCCAATATTTTCCTTGGATCTTCAAAATTGATTTTTTCGAGGTCACAGGTATATCCAGTTTCCGCTGCTACAACCAGACATTCTGCACATGAAATTTGGCTATAATAAACAATTTTCCCTTCATAACTTGCCCTGACTAAATTGGAAGAATAAGGGGTTTTGGCATCTTCCTTACAATAAAGTTCTTTGGCTAAATAGTCTCTCATTTTTAATAAGCAGGCAGAAGCTTTTGTACGGTCTTCTACAATTTCATCTTTCCCGCAAGAACTCATTCCTACAAAAAGGATTAAAAGGATAATCACGTTTTTCATGGGGTTTTATTATTAGTAGTTAGTAGTGAGTAGTTAGTATTTAGACTTTGGGGTGTTTTATTCAGTGTATTTCTTGCTGCAGCTGTTATAGACTTCAGAAATATTTTTGACATCATTGAAATTTTCAAAATCTATCTTTTTTAGGTCACATGTATAGCCATAGTCAGGTGGAGCGGTAAGACAATAGATACAAATAGTATTCGCAAAATATACTGTTTCCCCTTTATAAGTGCCCTTAAAGAGGTTGGTCTCATTGGCGCCCTTTTCGCTACAGCGTAATTCATTTTTGAAGTGGCTTTTTAATTTTTTTGCGCAGGTAGAAACATCTTCATCGTCTTTTTCGCAAGCCGTAAACATTAATATGGCTAGGGCTAAAAACATAATTCTCTTCATAATTGATATTATTTAAGCTTAATAGTTATAATGGATTTTAACTAAACGGTTAAATTCTATTATATGCTACAATGTTGGTCCATAAAAAAAGCCTGATTTCTCAGGCTTTCTACTACAAATTATGTTTATAAAAAAATTAATCTTTTGCTTTTATTTACAAGCGATTTTAGCTTGACCGTATCCTCTACCTACTACGAATGTCGTATTGGATACTTTTTGAGTAACTTTAATGGTATTTACACCAGATGTTTTCCAAGGCACGTTATTGAATTTCAAAGAACCTTTTAAGACCAATTGAACTAATGGGCCATTGCTGGTTTTACTACCTAACATGGTTACTTCACCAGTTTTACTGATAATGATTCTAATAAGTGGAGTAGCTGCGCTTCCCTTCAAAGTCCAGATATTGCCAATATTACCAGTTCCATATTCGGTTCCATCAGCAAACTTGATATTACGGGTAATGATTCCTTCCCCATTTGCCGTGTTATCATAAGTCTGAAATTGAATCTGCCCTTCTTTAGGATCGGTTAATATCTTAACACCATTCACTTCCATATTCACCGCATTGTCCAATTCTGTGATATCAAAGGTAAAGCCATAGTTGGAAGCAGGAGCACTAAGAGTTTTCGTCAATAGAGTACCGTTTTTCCAAATTTCACCAGTCTTAGGATCATAACAACCTTTGCGATCACCTGTTTCAGGATATCTCCAATTCAGTGCATCATCAGCCAATTTAACTTCTTGGGTACATGTCCTGAAATTCAAGTTCAAATTATATTTACAACCTGGATTCACTCGGATATTAGCAATTGAAAAGTTTGTTTTGGTTTCATCATCGATGGTAATGGTTCCAAAATTCAAAGTTTTGTTGGTTGCAGCTGGATTGATCAGCAATGTAGGGTAACTGGTAACATCCCTTAATCCGGTTCCTAAAGTTGGGAAATTGATAGCAGCAAATGTGCTCTGATTATTCTTGTAAGTAATTGTTTCACCATTGAAATTAAAGGTAGCACTAGCATCCACTTTTCCAATAGTTGTATTTGCCAAGGTCTTGATAGAACCTGTCATTTTCGAATCCATTGTCAAGCGAGTGGTAATCATACTAAACCTATGTTTCAAGATTACGCCCAATTTATTGTCTCCATAAGTCAACTGTTTATCCTTCAGGACAAACACCATTAAATCTTTGGATACGTCGACCAATTTTGCGTTGGCGAAAGTTGTTACGCTATTGGTATAAACTAGATCCGGTAAGGGATCATTTGCGCTATTGATTGAGTAAGCGACAAAAGTATATTTTTTTCCGGCATCTAAGCTCATACCACTTGTTGCCCCTTCGTTGCCATAGGTATAATCCTTAGCTTGATTAAAAGAACCATCTGCGTTGAAGGCCACTAATCTATATTTAGTACCCTTTGTCAGTTCGGTTGTTTTTGTTACTGCAGCCGCCATATTAGCATCAGAACCGCGGTAAACAGTATGGTTACTTACTGTTCTATTTGATCTATCGTTGTCTTGGGTCATTTTGACATCCACAACAAAATCATCATAAACCAAAGAAGTATCTTTTACTATACCAGACGCAACTGAACCGTTTGTACTACTTTTCTTGTCGAAGTCTATATTGTCTTCCTCAAAGGAAACCCCATCAATCTGAACATTAAGTTTAGCTTCTCCATTGCCCCCAACTGGATCATCAGATCTTTTACAAGACCCAAAACTAAGCATCAGGACTGCCAAGAATCCAATACTAAATTTCATACTGATATTTTTTTTGATGTTATTCATATTCTCTTTACTATCCAATTATTGTAATTACCAATCGATATTTCTGTTATCGTCTTCCTCTTGGGTCCATTGGTCTTCAACCACATTGTTTCCATTTTGAGGGTATACTTTTGCAGACCCCAGTGCGATGTCGACTTCCATTTGTACTTTAACTAAATGAACACGGGGAGTTTTGTATTGCTTTTTCATCTTTTTTATCCTCCATCACGGATTTCATTCAAAACCAAAAAGAAAAAACTAATTTTCCTATCAGTTAAGAAAAAGCCGCAATTTTGTATGCCTTTATATTATTTTTTTTAATAGTTGTGTGCCATATAATTATGGTCTACAAAAATACACAGGAATTCGATTACCTGAAATCAATAGTATCTTTTTAGAGCTGTTAATTAAAATTTGTAGCCCTAGGTCTACAATAGCGAGTAAATTGAAAAACATTGCTAATATGTTTTAGTCCCTTATTTATTGTTTTTTTTCATAGAATTAATTGACTTTTTAATCTATTGTTTTTCAATAAAATTTAAGGTAAAACCTTTGTTTATCGGCTTTGAAAGGAAAAAGATAAATTTGAAAAAACCTTGAATTTTTAGCAGGTAATTAGCATAAAAAGTCAGTTTGCGCTGAATCATTAAAATGAGCACTTATATATTAATTGGATACTAATATTAACAATTGGTTTCATTTTATTAAAAACAAGTAAACTAGGTGTTTGAACACGCATAATAAGGAGCATTTTCTTTATATTAGGATCTATACATGAATATTGGGAATGAAAACACACATTATTTCACTATTACTTTTCTCTCTGATCCTTATCTTTTCCTGTCAGCAGGAATCAAAATCGACAACTACTCAAAGCACTTCAGAAAACACAATCCCAGAACCTACTCCCCTAACCTTTCAAATCATTAGAACCCTAGCTCATGACACATCAGCCTTTACCCAAGGTTTTATCTTTGATAAGGGACAGCTGATCGAAGGAACTGGGCTGGAAAAGCATACCCGAATCAATAAGATTGATACTTCGTCGGCAAAGGTTGAAGTGCTGAAGTCTAATTATGATAATGATATCTTTGGTGAAGGGATCACCATCTTAAACAATAAATTATACCAGCTGACTTACCTGAACAATAAGATCTTTACCTTTGATATGGACAACTTGAAGCAACCTATTGCTACCCATACTTGGCAGAATGAAGGTTGGGGCTTGACCCATGATTCTACCTCATTGATCTTGAGTGACGGCTCCTCCACGCTTTATTACCTCAATCCAGAGAACATGGCAATCGTAAAGGAACTAAAAGTACAGGATAACTTAGGATCTGTGAACAGCCTGAATGAATTGGAATATGTAGACGGTTTCATCTATGCTAATCAATGGGGTTCTGATTTCATCTATAAAATAGACCCTAAAACTGGGTATGTGGTAGGAAAAATGAGTTTTGAGGGTGTATTGCAACTTTATGACAAGGATTTTCAGTCTGATCCTGAAAAGGTGCTTAATGGGATTGCCTGGGACCCTGAGAATAAATTTATGTTTGTTACTGGCAAAAACTGGCCTTTAATATTTAAGATAAAGATCAATTAACCTTCATAATTATGATCTTCAGTAATGCTGATAAAATAGCCATCGAGATCGTAAAATGAGAATTCCATTTTTTGGGAATTGGGATTCTTATGTAAATCTTCAACCATTTGTATGCCCAAATCATTAGCTCTATTATAGATTGCTTGGTAATCCTTGGTCTTGAAATATAAGATTAAGCCATTGCCGTGGGCGAGATCCGGATTCACCATAGAGGGATGATGATGTTCGCCCCATTGGTGCAGACATAGAATAGTTTCACCAGTTGAGTCCTGAAATACGGCGAAATGTTCGCCTCCATGGTTATTGTGCAGATTAAAAAGGTCTTTATACCAAGCAGCACTCTTTTGAACATCTTGCACGGCGATAATAGGATCTAGTTTCATATTTGTTCTATTTACCTCTATTTAGCAAAAACAACTAAAGACAGGAAATTGATTTCAGAGATTGCCATTCATGTTCGATATTTAACATTAATACGGCATGATCAAATTGGATAGAGCCTTCAGGAAAGCGGTTTTTATCATCAAAATAAGTCGATTTTATGTTTAGTACCTCTAAAGGACTTACCTCCCAATTGTAGGTTTTTAACTTGAGTCCATCGAATGATTTTCCATTAGGTGAATAACCAATGGATCCTTTTTCAAAGAACTGGGAGACTTCTTGAAGGTTGTCAAAAATAGATTCTGAGATTAATTCGGAAGTACTTCTGGCATCGATTTGAATATGATTTTGATCTGAACTGCGGGCATCTAAATGGTAATTTCCATTCGACTCATGGATATTGAATTGTGCAAAGTGATGTTTTCCTGGGAAAACCCTACCTCCTACTAAAGTGTTGAGGTAAAGACTGGTATCTCTCCTGGGAATATAGACGCCTTCGCAAATTTGGCCGGATTCATCTGTCCATTCCACAGCAAAACGATGGGCGGCATTTTCAGAACTAACTCCAATAAAGTTAGGAAAACCCTTCGGCTTGATAGATTTGAGCCGGATCAAACAGATGCCCACAATTGCTTTTCCTTTATATAGTTTTGGCCTAAATGGAGCTGGCAAGAGTTTGCTCAAGACTTCAGGATCCGCGGTATAATTGGCTAAAATCCTTCTTTCTATAAACCCATGTATCTTTGGTATTTTCATCGGAAATTCTAAAGTCTATCTTGCCAATATTTTATTAGTAGTTTACAATATGTTTTACTGTCCAAATTGCACTTTTTTGAATGCAGATGGAATATGGAAATCTGGTTTTTTACTCGTTGGTCTGATCCAAGAAATCCAATTGATTGTTTTCTCATTCCATTCCAAACTATCAAATTCTCCTCTGAATAAGCCTAGATAAAGACCTTGCTCGGAATTTGAAGCCATTAATCCTTTAATGAAAGCCATTGGAATCCTTCCTTCCAGAATATAGCCATCAGGATTGATTTTTGACTTTACTTCTAAACTTTCTAAATCCCATCCATAATCAAACTTTCTATAATGACTTGCCCTATAATCCAAAACCTTTGCACTTGGCGATATTTCGAAGCAATAGTACTCCCTTAAATCTGAATATGCCGATAGAAATATCTCTCCTCTATCTCCTCTACCTACATCTTGTTCTTTCTCGAATTTCTTTTCTACGATATTATTATCCTTAATATCAAAGTAGAAATAGAAATAGGATCCATCATGAAAAGCTTTGAAGATGGTCCTCTCAAAGTTTTGATTTCCCCAAGGGGAAATAAATTGATTTACGCAAAATAGATTGTTTTGATTGTTCCAATCGGATAAGTTGCCGTCTATAGTGATGGAAAGATCTTTATTGAATGGAATTATGGGGGTATCCGTTAATTGAGCAATCGTGTATTTGGGATGACTAAACAAGCCGACCAGGAGGATGAAATTGAATAGAAAAGGTTTAGATTTTTCAAACATTATAGATTTCTTGATTTGATCTCGTCTTCTAATTCCTTTGTGCTCTTTTTGGATTTGACAAACCAATACACAAATAATAAAGGGAAGAGTGTGAAAAAACTGAATCCCTTGTTATAGAAACTATAGGCTGCAACGCCAATCGCTGCACCTATTAAGATTGCATTGATCAGATTGGTGGATTTTAATTTCTTTTGCTCAATAAGGAGTTGTTCGTCTGTGAATTGGGAATATTTATTTTGGTTCATGGATTTGGGTGTGAATTGTTTTACGAATATAGAGAAAAATGGAATTAGGTTGAAGAAGGGACAATTTTTAATTGGGCTCCAATTACCCTCAACACTTTCATAATAGTTTCAAATTGCGGCTTTGCACCTTCTGATAATGCCTTATATAAGCTAGGTCTACTCATCCCTGCTTCTTTTGCAATCTTAGACATACCCATTGCTTTTGCAACATGTCCAATTGCGGTTATTAAATCAGCATCATTCCCTTCTTCTAAAATCGCATTTAAGTATTCAACAATCATCTCATTACTGTCAAGGTAATCTGCAACATCAAATTTTGAAGTATTCATGTGTATTTAATTAGTGTTTTTTATTTTTTGAAAGGTTTTTTAAAATTAGTTTAGCCTTCTTTATATCTTGGTTCTGGGATGTTTTATTACCACCTAATAATAAAAGAATAATTTTATCTTTATGTTCCGTAAAGTAAACCCTATAACCATTTGCATGATTAATTCTCAGTTCATTTACTCCTTCTCATACTTGTTTACAATCGCCAAAATGACCTTCTTTCTCAATTTTCTGTATTCTGATAAGAATCTTTGCTTTTCCGGTTAAATCCTTTAGTTTTTTTAACCATTTGTCAAATTCAATCGTTTTTTCAATATAATACATTGGCAATAATGTCTCCGTATGGATACTAAAATAAAGATTTTATTTTTATAAAAGAGGACAATTAGGAAATTTTTATTGTTGTTTGGAAGTTGATGTGATGTTAAGATTATTAGCTATTGATTTGAGAAAAATTTTTGATAGTTATCATTATTGGAACATTATTGGTATTCTTTTTCTCAAACAAGTTTGGTATAGTTTAAAGGAAGACTATCAGGACTCTTTACCTTAAAAGGATTGGTTCAGCCCCACAAGGCCCGCACGCAAACCCTGAACCTTCCCTTTGGGTGGGAGGCTTCAAAGAAACAATTGCCTTGCTTCGCAGGCATTTTGTTGTTTCAGGACACTTTTGCTCAAACAAGTTTGGCAAAAGTGTCCTGAAACAACAAAACCCAACTATCATTGGGCTTTGTTTCTTTGGCGGAGAGAGAGGGATTCGAACCCTCGATACAGTCATCCCGTATACAGACTTTCCAG
This sequence comes from Sphingobacterium sp. BS-2, assembly GCF_046161205.1. NCBI lineage: Bacteria > Pseudomonadati > Bacteroidota > Sphingobacteriia > Sphingobacteriales > Sphingobacteriaceae > Sphingobacterium > Sphingobacterium sp. BS-2. The sequence goes on along the minus strand of NZ_JBIXGO010000008.1, from coordinate 167,328 downwards.
GTCTGCTCATTCGACCACTCTGACACCTCTCCTGTTTGTGGCTGCAAATATATTACTTTTAATGAGCTTTAAGGCATTTTTATTGAAAAATATTTATCCTTTCTGATTTCCTTTCCCTAACTTAGGTCAAACTCGAAAATGAAAAGGATTTTATCTATCGATGGCGGTGGAATCCGAGGAATTATTCCCGGAATGATGCTGGTATCCCTCGAACAAAAAATAAAGAAAGCTTCAGGCAACCCAAATGCCCATCTCTCGGAATACTTTGATTTCTTCGCCGGAACAAGTACAGGAGGAATTCTGATAAGTATCTTACTTTGCCCCGACCCTAAGGACCCAGCAAAACCAAGGTTCTCTGCCAAAGATGCCCTAGATATTTACCTGAAACATGGAACTGAAATATTTACAACAAGCAGCTGGAGACGATTCCTGAACCAATTCGGTTTATTGACGGAACTCTATGATGAAAAGGTTCTAGAACGGGTGCTGGAAAGCTATTTCGGGGATCAAAAACTATGTGAACTGATCAAACCTTGTATCATTACAGCCTATAATATTGAACTCCGCAAAAACCATCTTTTCCGACAGCAGAAAGCCATTTCACACGGAGAATCTCGGGATTTCTTTTTAAGAGATGTTTGTAGAGCGACCTCAGCGGCGCCTACCTATTTTTCTGTTGCAGAGATATATTCTTTGGCTGGAACTCGGTATCCATTGGTTGATGGAGGTGTATTTGCCCATAACCCTGCGATATCGGCTTTGTTGGAGGTGTTGAAGACTTACAAAACCTTTAAAATCGATGATGTCCACATCCTTTCCTTAGGAACTGGGATTGCTAAAAACGCTTATAAATATGAGGATTTCAAAAAACAGAAAGCAATTTCCATCGGACCTGCCCTAGTCGATATTATGACTAGTAGCTCCTCGGAAAGCAATGATTATTTCCTCCATCAATTGTTTCGATCGGTCCAACATTCCTCAAATTATATAAGAATCGAACCTTCCAACCTTTCTTCTATAGAACCTGCATTAGATGCAGCCTCTCCAGGAAATATCCAGAAGATAGTTTCCTTGGCTGACAAATTGATCAGTGATAATGAAAATATGCTTGACGCCTATGTTTTGGACCTCATCGCAGAAAAAGAGAAAAATGGAGAGAAAAAGCATAACTCTGTTTGGAAATTTCTACGAGAAAAATTATGATTTCCTTAAAATAAAGTCATAATTCCGACTAATACTTATAAACTTGATATTTTAATAGCCTTAAAATAATCTTGTAGAAATATTTTTGTTATATTATCAAAGCGATTAAAAACAGAACGCAAACAAAAAATTCAAATGGCAAAAACAATAGCTTTAATTGCACATGATGGTAAAAAAGCCGAAATGGTGGCTTTTGTAAAAGATCATCAACAAGGACTATCCAAAGCCCACCTCGTGGCAACAGGAACAACAGGTTCCTACATCCAACAAACTGGTTTAGAAGTAGAATTAAAATTGTCTGGTCCCAAAGGTGGTGATGCGCAAATAGCTGCTATGGCCGCCGAAGGGAAGATTCAAGGCATTATATTTTTTAGGGACCCACTTGGAAAGCATCCACATGAGCCGGATATACAGATGCTGATGCGCATTTGTGATCTATGGAATGTTCCATTGGCAACCAACCCAGCAACTGGGTCATTGATTATTAAAGGATTATTAGAAGAAGATACAGAGATATATGGCAAATGAAGTATTAGTGAGTATTGGAGAAACTAGTTATACAACGACTATTTCCTATGAAGATTTAAATATTTTAGCAGATGAACCCATTGAAGTTGGTGGTCAAAACAAAGGTTTGGCTCCGACTCAATTATTGCTTTCCTCGGTGGGCGCCTGCAAGGCAATTACCATGCGGATGTATGCAAACCGTAAGGAATGGAAAGTAGACAAGATTGATATTAAGGTATCAAGCGAGGTACAAAGGAGTGAACAGCAACAAACTACTTATATCAAATGCAATATCTTTATCGAAGGCGACTTGGATGAAGAACAAAAAAGAAGATTATATGCCATAGGTGAGAAATGTCCCGTGCATAAGATGTTAATGAACCCTATCGTGATAGAAAGTAATCTAATTGATACAATGCAGGAAAAAGACATTTCTTGATTGTATATTTGCGACTTGAAAAAATAAATTGCTATGCCCTTAATCAGCGAACATACTTTTACAAGTCCGTTCCAAAACTTTACTCGAGAACAATGGAAAAGGTTGAATGGTCAGTTGAGCCATTCCATTCAAGAGAAAGATTTAGATCAATTGCATGCCCTAAATGAGCCATTGACAATGGATGAAATTGAGGATATCTATATCCCATTGGCTCATTTACTGGAGGTTCATATCCATAACTTCCAGGAGCTTCACTCTAAGAGCAATGTTTTTTTCAAGAGAAACCATCAAAAACTTCCCTTTATCATTGGTATTGCCGGTTCGGTAGCAGTGGGTAAAAGTACTACGGCTAGGGTTTTGACCAAAGTCCTTTCGCTATTACCAAATAAACCAAAGGTAGAACTGGTAACAACAGATGGTTTTTTATATCCAAACAAGGAGTTAATAAAACGCAATATCCTGAACAGAAAGGGATTCCCTGAAAGCTATGACACCAAGAAACTAATGCAGTTTCTTGCGGACATCAAATCAGGCAAATCTCAGGTAACTGTACCTTTATATTCCCACTTGGAATATGATGTATTGAGCAATGAAAAATTAGTAATTTCTCAGCCGGATGTTCTGATAGTAGAAGGTATCAATGTTTTGCAGGTTAATTCAAGAAAGAATGGGGTCTTCGTTTCTGATTTTTTTGATTACTCCATCTACGTGGATGCTGATGAAAAAAATATCGTGAAATGGTATATCGACCGTTTTGAATCCCTGAGAGCCACAGCTTTCCAAAACTCTGCTTCTTATTTTCATAAGTATGCGAATTTATCGGAAGAGGAAAGCTTTGAAATGGCAAAGCATATCTGGAATGAAATCAATAAGCCTAACCTACATGAAAACATCCTTCCCACCCGATATAGAGCTGACCTGATCTTGAAGAAAGGTTCAGAGCACTTTATTAAGCGTGTAAAGGTTAGGAAGATTTAAGGATATTCCTTTCGAATTTGATAATCTCTTTCAAAATCTCATTCTCAATGTTCCTGTGCATTCTATTGCTGTTCGTAACAGCATAAAGATCCAATTTATAACGAACATAATCTTTTCCGATCTCTAAGACCTTCACCTGAAATTCATCTTCTTTGATTTCCAAGTTCGGATGTGTTGTCAAACTCAGTCTTAAATGTTCTTCTAATTCTTCAATATGAAGGGAAACTTCTAATGGAAGTTCGAATTTAACGGTAAAAAGACTGGATTGATGAGCAGATAGGTTCATGAAAGTAGCCGTAAATACCAAGTTGTTTGGAACCATGACGATATCGTCTTCTTCATCTTGTAAAACAAGATTGGCAAAGGTAATGTCAATAATCCTACCCTTGTGCTCCCCCACCTTAATCCTATCCCCTACGGACAATTGCTCAGAGAACATCACAATTAATCCAGAGATCATATTGGTGATGTAATCTTTAAAGATCACGGCAATGGCCATCGCCACAATGGTTATGCTGGTGATAAAGTCTTTGGGATTGATTCCAAAGGCTGTCATGATGGCTATTACAAAAAATACGGTATTCAATACAGCAGTAAGCCTATTGATGCCTAGAACAAAGTTTCCTCGCTCCCTTTTTTGAGAATCACGTGCATTATAAAGCATGATCACAATAAAGCGGAACATGGAAAGTACGATACTAGGGATCAAGAAGGAATACAGCCCTTTTAGGAATTGGGCTAATATTTTCCTTTTCTCGATATCATATTCAAAATTGATATGTAGAGCAATTATGATAATCACGAGAAGGACTTTTCCAATAAATACCCAAGGAATTTTTGGTTTATTTTCTGCGGCAGCTGCATTCATGGTCTTGAATATATTATTTTTTTATATACAACACAAAACAAGAATGAACTAGATTTTGTTATATCGCTAATTATCAACCACTAAATAGTTTTAGGCAGTGTTTATCTTTCCTTAATGATTAAATAACATTTTATAATTCTTAAAAAACAAGTAACTTAGCTACCGCTTTAATGACACCAAACAGGTAATTATGGAAACAACATTTGATTTTGAAAAGCCGATTGCTGATCTACAAACGCAAATCGAAAAGGTGAAACAAGTAGAAGAAAAAACCAAAGTAGATATGGGCGCAACAGTTCGTGAATTGGAAGAAAAACTAGAGCAAACAAAAGTTGAGGTGTATAGCAATATGACTGGCTGGCAAAAAGTTCAGATGTCCAGACATCCTGATAGACCACAAACATTCGATTATATTGACTTGATCTGTGATGACTTTATAGAGTTGCATGGAGATAGAAATGTACGTGATGATAAAGCTATTGTAGGTGGTTTTGCTACCATTGGCGGTCAATCTGTAATGGTTATTGGTCACCAAAAAGGAAAGAACACCAAGGAGCGTCAATTCCGCAATTTCGGTATGGCGAACCCAGAGGGATATAGAAAAGCGCTTCGTCTGATGAAGATGGCTGAGAAGTTCAACAAACCTGTTGTAACTTTAATCGATACTATGGGAGCTTATCCTGGTTTAGAGGCTGAAGAGCGCGGACAAGGTGAGGCTATCGCAAGAAACTTACTTGAGATGTCTGTTCTGAAGGTACCGATTATCTGTATCGTTATTGGTGAAGGTGCTTCCGGTGGTGCTTTAGGTATTGGAATCGGAGATAAAGTTTATATGTTGCAAAATACATGGTATTCTGTGATCTCTCCTGAATCTTGTTCTTCTATCTTATGGAGAAGCTGGGATCAGAAAGAAAGAGCCGCAGAGGCCTTAAAATTAACTGCAGAGGACATGCTTGGTAATGGATTGATCGATGGTATTATCGAAGAACCTATCGGCGGTGCACATCAAGATCCTGAGGCTACTGCACTAAACGTAAAAAACAAAATCCTTTCAGACCTAACTATTCTAGGTGCTAAGGATAAAGACACACTAGTTGCTGAACGAATCGACAAATTCAGCAAAATGGGAGTTGTAAACGAATAAAGAAAAAGCCTTGAGAATCTCAAGGCTTTTTTATTGATATTTCTTAAAAGGAATGGGATCCTTCAGAATAAACTGAGCTTTGACTTCCTCGGTTCCCCGCAAAAGCACCAATCGAATTTCCTCTCCATCTTTATGCATTAATTTCCCAATTATTTGCTTCAATTTCATACTTTGGGCATTACTACCATTTATTTTAAGCAATTCATCATCCACTTTTATTCCCGCTAAATCCGCCGGTGAACCTTCTCTTACACTTGCTATTTTATAGATTGGCCTCAGCGTGAATTCATATTTGAATTCTTCATAATTGTAAACATTGATTCCAGAATTGGGGTTTTCTGAGTCCCTCTTACCGATGTTTGTCGTAATCCTTCTCTTGGTCCATTCCAGTCCATCATGTTTGATCTCCATTCCAGACATATTGATTTCGAATTTCTTTCCAAAATTTCTATTCTTCTTAAGATAGATTTCATTCTTTGGATAATTGAGCAGAACATGGAAGTGCTGTAAGACCTGGTTACCGATGGAACCGACGCGATTGACGGCAAGCTTTGCTGCATGGACAGCATTGGAGTCTGGATAGGAAACAATGGGTTCCTTGATATAAAAACCTGACCAATCAAAACCCTCTATCCTATTCCTCTTTCCAAAGATCAGTCCGTTGAACCCCCTTCCGATAAAATCATATATACTTGGTTCATGGACTTCAAAAGAATCAAGCAAAAAAGGAAAAACCAACATGCCATCTGAATTTCCCATGTCCACCAGCATCTTGGCATCTTCTACTTTTCGGGTTCCTAAATCAACGTCAATATGAACATAAGGTCTGCTCCTTTCAAGTAGGACAGGAATTCTTGTAAATTTATCCGTCAGCTTTTCTGGATATTCATAAGCGTCATAAATAATTATCCTTTTCTTTAAGTAATCGACCTTAATCATGTAATCTTCAAAAAAGTGGCTTCCTAAAATTCCATTAATAGGCACGCCGATATGACTTGATAGGTCAAGGTCATCTCCATTCACAACGTAAATATTATGCAAGCTATCGATCAAGGTATTTCCGACCAATAGCTCATTACCGACTGCCATAATCCCTTCAACGCCATCTTCGATACCAATACCCGAAAACTTAACCTTGGAAACATTTTCCAATGGGACAGAATCCTGAGGAGTGGCAAAGAGAATAGTTTCTTTGACACCGGTATCCAATAAAAAGGAAAGTTCAACCCCATTTACTTTGACAGGGATAATCACCAGATTACCGCTTAGATCAAATTTGAAGGAATTCTTTTTGGGATTAATCAATGAAAAACTTCTTTGCGCATAACTATGCAAGAACATGATGTTCAGCAATAATAGAATTATGATTTTCATACACAAAGGTTTATATATGCTAATTTACCTAATTTTTAGATTCAAATAACTTAACATACGCTTAATATTAAACATTTGATAAATTATTAAGTTTCAATAAGCCCAATTAAAAATGTAAATGAAATGCCCATAAAATATTATTAAAACAAAAAGGAATAATCAATTTGATTATTCCTTTGTAAATGATCTTGGAATTTATCCTTAGACAGCGCTAAGCACTCCTCTAAAATATCCTACTGACTCAGCAATTCCAGCCAAAGGATCCTTCATGTCTTTTTCAAATTCTATACTGCAGCATCCTGGATATTTATTCTTCAATAATGCCCTTACAAAAGCAGGAATATCGATCACCCCTCTACCCAACTCACAGGTTGTACCTTTAGCATCTGCAGCAGTCACATTTTTCAAGTGAATATCGAATATGCGATCCTTGTATTTCACATAATCTTTAATGGCATCTTGCCCATCCCTAGTATCATGCCCCATATCAAAACACATCCCTAGGTTTTTATCTAAATCTTTGATGTGGTTCCAAATAACGGTAGCATTCGGATAGATCTTATCCTCAGGTCCATGGTTATGGATACCAAACTTTATATTGTTTTCTTTAGCTTTTTTGGCCACATAAGGAAGATCTTTGATTTCAGGAATGCCTATCATAAGATTCACACCAACGCGCTTACAATAATCAAAAGCTTTATCAATTTCAGCTTCGGTCTTCATATAGATTGGACCAACAGCATAACCAGTAACATTTGACTCAGCCAGTTTTTTATGGAAATCTGCGATCTGTTCGGCAGTACTATTCAAAGGCAGGTGAAAATCTTTGATGCAAAGATACTTTACATCCATTCTTTTCATCATGGCAAGGGACTGATCCAAATTGAAGTTAACAAAACTATAGCCGGCAATTCCTAATTTCAAACTGTTTTGGTCTGCTAAATCCAGATCTTTAGAATCAGCACTCGCTGTTAACCAACTCGGACTTGTCAATACTGCTGCAGCTCCCAAAGCACTGCGCTGCAAAAAATTTCTTCTACTGTTATTGCTCATTGATATAGGTTTATGTTGTTTTACTAACTAAAAATAACGAATAATACCCAAAATGGCAATAATATACCGTGGAATCATTTTCTAAAACAACAAAAAAAAGCCCTTGCTAATAATTAGCAAGGGCTTTTGATATTATTCTGAAATTCTACAATGAAGCGATTGCAGCATTCAAAGTCTCAGATGGACGCATTGCTTTAGCAGCTAATTCATCGTTTGGATAGTAATATCCACCGATTTCTTGAGCTTTTCCTTGCGCTGCAATCAATTCTTCATTGATCTTAGCTTCTTGTTCAGTTAAAGCTTTTGCTAAACCAGCAAATTTAGAAGCCAATTCAGCATCTTTTGTTTGGTTAGCCAAAGCCTCTGCCCAGTAAGTAGCCAAATAGAAGTGAGAACCACGGTTATCGATTTGACCAACTTTACGAGCTGGAGATTTATCATTAGCCAAGAACTTAGCATTTGCTTCATCAAGGGCATCCGCTAATACTTGAGATTTCTCATTATTTTGTGTTTGAGCTAAATGTTCTAAAGAAGCTTGTAATGCCAAGAATTCACCTAATGAATCCCAACGTAAGTACCCTTCTTCCAAGAATTGCTCAACGTGCTTAGGAGCAGAACCACCAGCACCAGTTTCAAATAAACCACCGCCATTCATCAATGGAACGATAGATAACATTTTAGCTGAGGTACCTAATTCTAGGATTGGGAATAAGTCAGTTAAATAGTCACGTAACACGTTTCCAGTAACTGAAATAGTATCCTCACCTTTGCGGATTCTATCAATAGAGAATTTTGTAGCCTCAATTGGCGACAAAATACGGATGTCTAATCCATTAGTATCGTGATCAGCCAAGTAAGTATTTACTTTTTTGATGATTTCTCTATCGTGAGCACGGTTTTCATCTAACCAGAATACAGCTGGAGTAGCTGACAAGCGAGCGCGATTTACAGCTAATTTAACCCAGTCTTGGATTGGAGCATCCTTAGTTTGGCACATACGGAAGATATCACCCTCTTCAACTTGTTGTTCCATCAAGGTTTTACCATTGTTGTCTACAACTTTGATTACGCCATTTGAAGGAGCTTGGAAAGTTTTATCGTGTGAACCATATTCTTCAGCTTTTTGAGCCATTAATCCAACGTTAGGAACAGAACCCATCGTTTTAGGATCGTAAGCACCATTTACTTTACAGTCTTCAATAACTGCTTCATAGATTCCTGCATAAGATCTATCCGGAATGATAGCTAATGTATCACGTTCAGCACCATTTTTATCCCACATTTTTCCACCGACACGGATCATGGCTGGCATAGAAGCATCTACGATAACATCAGAAGGAACATGTAGGTTGGTAATTCCTTTATCCGAATTCACCATTGCTAAATCAGGTCCGTTTGCAATTGCAGCATTGATAGCCGCTTTTACTTCAGCTTCTTGCGGAGTACCTGCGATTTTTGCATATACTTCACCTAAGCCATTATTTTTGTTGATACCTAATTCTTTGAAAAGAGCATCATATTTTTCAAATACCTCTTTGAAATAAACTTCAACGATAGCACCAAAGATGATCGGGTCAGAAACCTTCATCATGGTCGCTTTTAAGTGAGCTGACAATAAAACCCCAGCTTCTTTAGCTTCCTGAATAGCTTGTGCAACAAACTCTTTCAATTTAGCAACATGCATAACAGAAGAATCGATTACTTCGCCAGCTTTCAACTTAGCAAGACCTTTTAATTCTTTCGTTTCACCATTTGCAGCAACAAATTCAATTTTAAACTGGCTGTCTGCATCTAAGGTCAATGATTGCTCTGAGCTGTAGAAATCGCCATCTTGCATAGAAGTTACGCTCGTCTTGCTATCCGAAGCCCAAGCTCCCATTCTGTGTGGATTAGCTTTCGCATAATTCTTAACAGCTTTAGGTGCACGACGGTCAGAGTTTCCTTCACGTAAAACAGGGTTTACTGCAGATCCTAAAACTTTAGCATAAGCAGCTCTGATTTTCTCTTCTTCCTCGTTTGCAGGTGCATCTGGGTAATTAGGAATGTTATATCCAGCTTTTTGCAATTCAGCGATTGCTCCTTTTAATTGAGGGATAGAAGCTGAAATATTAGGAAGTTTAATGATGTTTGCATCAGGAGTAGTTGCCAATTGTCCTAATTCTGCCAACGCATCAGTAGTTTTTTGGTCCTCTGATAAATATTCGTTTAAATTAGCTAGGATACGTCCTGCCAATGAAATATCTCTTAATTCGACTTCAATATCAGCAGTTTTTGCGAATGCTTGAACGATAGGTAGAAATGAATACGTTGCCAATAAAGGCGCTTCATCTGTTTTTGTGTAAATGATCTTAGATGACATAATTTTCTATTGAAATGATATTATTTTGCAATTAATAGTGAAATTCAAAGAGTTGATAAGCCTCTTTTTTAAAATTCGCCTAAAGATAATAAAATGAATTTTAAATAGCCATAAAAGCCGAAATAATGATGGATTATCAAAAAACTTTGTCTTAATTCAATAGAATAACAGGAATTACAAAGTTGATCTAAGCTTTTTCTCCTAATTCGCCCCAGATCTCTTTGGAATTATAGATGTCGATCAAACCATCCTTGTCCTCAAATGCAGCATCCATGATCGCCCTCGCCAGGAACATTGTACTGATTGGTTTATATAATTTAAATAAACCCAACTTATTCAAAAACTTAAGGGTGCTGACTGCATACTGTTCGCCCTTCCTTTTGGTATTGGGGCGATCTATAGGACCAGGCCTAACGATTATTAATTTCGGGAAATTCAGTGCTTTGATCCCCTCTTCCAACAATCCTTTCATTTTGGTATAAAAGAATCGGGAGTTCTTATTCGCTTGGGCAGACGAAAGCAGCACAAAGGTATGGAACCTATTGAGTTTGCATAAAGCAGCAAACTTCAATTGATAATCATAATCCACCACCCATTGCTGTTCTTTGCCACCGGCATCTTTCAAGGTGGTGCCCATCGTTGAGAAAGCCACATCACCGATGATAAAATGGCTGAAATCTTCTAAACGATCAAAATCAACAATTACCTCATGTAATTTGGGGTCAGGCGTAAAAAACGGTCTTCTAACCAATACATTGACCGAATCCACTTTTGGATTGGACAACAATTGAAGGACCAATTCCCTACCTGTTGCGCCCGTAGCACCTATGACAACTGCTTTCATAATTGTTGATTTTGAATGTTTATCAATTAAAACAGAACATCGCGAATATTGACATCACGATCAAACTGTGCCTTAGCAAATGGACATAAAGGCATTATTTTCATTTTGTTATCCCTAGCGTGCTCAACTGCTTTGTTCAATAAAACTGAACCAATTCCTTTTCCTTTTTCTTCTGGATCTACCTCGGTATGGTCGATAATGATTTTACCAGGTCCAGCTTTGGAATAGGTCATTTCGCCTATTGTTTTGCCGTCTTCCACTGCTACAAATGATCCCTTATTTCCATTTTCTTCGTGTTTCACTAACATATTATCTTTATTTAAGTTTTAATTCTTCAATTATTTGATCTTCTAAATCGGTTTTCATTTTCACCACTTCATCAGCCAATTCATTAGGTACAGTCATGGAAAGTACATATTGCTTGATCAGCCATTTTCCATCTTTAAGGACTAAAACGCCCGAACCTCTACAGATCTTCATTTGTGTATTTAACAATTCATCTATCCATGCGGTTTTACCATCTTCAGAAATTTCTATGTTTCTCTCCAAACTACTGAAGTTCCAAGCTTTGCCTTTATCAAAATGTGGCCTTGCATAATCCATAAATTCCTGTTTGTCCCAACGCTCGGTGGCATCTGTACCAATGAATACCGAATTGGCATCCATCAGGTCAAAATACTCCTTAAAATTTGCCTTTCCAGCGGCAGCATGCCACTGATCTAAGACTTTTGCAACCTCAGTCTGTCCAGACTGTGCAAAAGAAACCTGAATAAACATCAATAAGGCTGCGAATAAGCTGTAGATTTTCATATGAATTGGTTTTTAATAAAGATACCTTTTTGAGAATTAAGACACAAGGCTAGCGCAAAAGACCATAATATCCTGACAAAACAGTGGGAATATTAGCAAGATCTTCGGTTTTCTCTCTAAAAATATTTGGTATTCCTTAGGCTTTCCTAAAGTGTTTCATATTCTTGGTGACATTGACAATGTTCCAATCTATATGTTTAGAGAAGGGTTCGGAACGGATGGGGCAGTTTTCTACGTTGCAATAATGGCAACATTCAGGCATGCAAGGGTCTGCATGGATAAAGAATTCCGTTTTGGATTCTAGATTATCGTTTAATAGAGAGTCAAAATCGGAGATACTGTCATGTACCTGATTGAGATCGTAATAATTAGGTAAAGTTAAATGGCAGTCAATATGTAATTCTTGACCATATCGTTGTACACGCAGGTTGTGCACATCAATCCATTCTGCTTTACGTTTCTGGTTCAGAATAGCTACCACCTCTTCGATTACCTCCGCATCAGATTCATCCATCAATCCTGAAATCGATTTCCTCAACAGCTTATAGCCGTTGTACAAAATAAAAGCACCTAGAACAAAGGATAGCGCCAAATCGATCCATGCCAAGCCAGTCAGCTTCATCAATAGTAATCCGGCGATCAAACCTATGGAACTGTAGGCGTCTACCTGCAAATGCTTACCATCAGCTTCAATAGTCAATGAGCGTAAGGCTTTACCCCTTTTCATCAGATAAAATCCAACTCCAAAGTTTATCAAGGAAGTAGCTAAGATCAAGTACATACCCTCCTCTACGTTATTTAAAGGTTGAGGTGAGAAAATAGCATAAATGGATTTGATCAGGATAATGCTACCAGCGATAAAGATCATCCCACCTTCGACAAAAACAGAGAAGAATTCTACCTTTCCATGTCCATAGGGATGGTTTTCGTCTTTGGGCTGAGCAGCTAGGTAAATACTGTAATATGCGAAACCAGATGCGACAATATTGACTATACTTTCGGCGGCATCGGAGAAGATTGCATTGGATTCCGTAATAAAATAGGCAACAAACTTGATCAGCATCAATACGATACCTGTAATCAAGGATAACAAAACCAACCTCATTTGCCTATTCATAACGCTAAATTTGAATCGCAAAAATAATTAATTAAGAAATAGTATTTATTACTTTTTTGTTAACATACCCTCATCTTTCTGATTTCCTAAGCGTTGCGCTATAATAGTAACTACAAAAATCTGAAAGGCATGATAGATCATCAATGGCAATATATATAGCCCTAATTTAGGGTTATTAGCGAACAAAAATTTAGAGAAAACACTGCCATGTGTAAGCGACTTCTTTGACCCACAGAATAATCCAGAAATTCTATCTTCACGATTGAACTTCAACACATAGCGAACCAACAGCAAAATAATCAGATAAACCGTAAAGAACAGCGCAATTACAGCGATAAATAAGCTAGCTAAGTAAGTCGTTCCAATGGTACTAAAGATATCATTCATAAAGGATTCCGAGAAACTGCTATACACAATCAGCAGAACTACCCCTTTATCAAAATTGGATAAGGCTTTGCCATATTTATGGGCCCATTTACCCCAATATGGCTGGATCAACAATCCTAAAATAACTGGAAGTAATACTTCAAATAAAAGTCCTATATACAGCTCCCCAAACACATTGACCTCTCCCACTTCTAAAAAGAAGTGCATCAACAACGGGGTGATCGCTACACCGATTAATCCAGAAATAGAAGCATTAAAGATGGCGGCAGGAACGTTTCCCCGAGCGATGGATACCATAACAACAGATGAAGTTACGGTTGAAGGAAGTGCGGCCAAGAAATAGAAGGAAAGCCAAAATTGCTCCTGCGTCTCGGTATGTACCAATGGACGGAACAGCAGGACAAGTAGAGGAAATAAACCAAAGGTAAAAAGCTGCACGGATAAATGTAGCTTCCAGTTTTTCATTCCGTCCTTGATTTCGTTGAAACTCAGCTTCAAGCCGTAAAAGAAGAACACTAATGCCACTCCTACACTGATCAAGGCATCCAAAAACTTGCCATCTAAATAACCCGCAACATCCGGAAAGACATAGGCAAGGATTATCATGAAAATTAAGGCTATTATAAACCCATCAAATTTTAACTTCATCTAAAACCTAAATTTTGCCTACAAAGCTATAATTTATTTCATAAACCCCCATTCCAATAGGTCCATTTACAAAGTATCATTTTTATAGAGATTTTGTTACACTTTTCTCATCGATAATAAATTGTATATAATATATTTGCAATATCATGAGTACAACATCCATATTATCCGATAGAATAAACAATCTATCCGAGTCAGCAACATTAAAGATGACCAAATTAGGCCGTGAACTGGCGGCTAAGGGTATTAATGTAATTAGTTTGAGTGTAGGTGAACCTGATTTCAATACGCCTGAGCATGTAAAAGATGCAGCTAAGAAGGCCTTGGATGAAAACTGGACCCGTTACTCTCCTGTTTCTGGTTATCCTGAACTTCGCCAAGCGATCGTAAATAAATTAAAAAATGAAAACGGTTTAGATTATGACATCTCTAACATCGTGGTTTCTACAGGTGCTAAGCAATCCCTTTCCAATGTATTGCTAACCTTAGTGAACCCTGGAGAAGAAGTGATCATCCCTACGCCATACTGGGTTTCATATTCTGAAATGGTCGTATTGGCAGAAGGAAAATCAGTTTACATCGACACGACGATTGAATCAGATTTCAAGATCACTCCAGAACAACTGGAAGCTGCGATCACGCCAAAATCCAAAGTCTTCATGTTCTCTTCGCCTTGTAACCCTACAGGTTCCGTATATTCTAAGGCTGAATTGGAAGCATTGGTTAAGGTTTTTGAAAAATATCCACAGATCTTTATCATTTCCGATGAGATTTATGAGCATATCAATTTCGTAGATAAACATGAGTCTATCGCACAATTCCCTTCTATAAAGGACCGCGTAATCATTATCAACGGTTTTTCAAAAGCATTTGCCATGACCGGATGGCGTCTTGGATACATTGCTGCTAACAAAGAAATCGCTGCAGCGAATGAAAAAATGCAAGGACAAACCACTTCTGGTACCTGTTCGATCTCTCAACGCGCTGGTATTGCAGCTTATGAGCAAGGATTGGAAAGTGTATTGGAAATGAAAGAAGCATTTGCTCGCCGTCGTCAATTGGTATACGACTTATTGAACGATATCCCTGGAGTAAAAACAAACTTGCCTGACGGAGCTTTCTATTTCTTCCCAGAAATCAGTTCTTTCTTCGGTAAAAAAGATCCAGAAGGAAATGTAATTAATAATTCAGCTGACCTTGCTTTATACCTCTTAAACTATGGTCATGTTGCTACAGTGGGTGGAGACTCATTCGGTAACAACAACTATATCCGTCTTTCCTATGCCGCTTCTGACGAAAACTTAAAAGAAGCCCTTCGCAGAATCAAAGAAGCATTGGCGAATCTGAAGTAGATTTGAGATATGAGATATGAGATTTGAGATATTAACCGGAAAACTACCTCCGCAATTTATCTCAAATCTCAAAACTTTTATCACGCTTGATATCTCAATACTCACATCTCAATACTCATTTCTATTCCCGTTTGATATCTCAATACTCATATCTCAATACTCATATCTACTCAATATCAGGCTACAATGATTTGAAAGGGGTTGATTACCAAATCTTCACACAAAAAATAATTCAGCATTTTTTTAATAATCAATGGATTTTTCTATCTTTGCACTTCCGTTAATATAACTACGGATAGAAATTAATAAACATAATTATTTACAAAATGCAACAGTACGAATCTGTAATCATTCTTACCCCGTTGCTTTCAGAAGATGCTGCGAAAGAAGCAATCGCAAAATTCAAAGACATCTTGACAGAAGGCGGAGCCGAAATTATCGCTGAAGATAATTGGGGTTTGAGAAAATTAGCGTATCCGATCCAGAAAAAAACAACTGGATTTTATCACTTAACTGAATTCAAGGCTCCAGGTGAATTAATCAAAAAATTAGAGGTTGAATACAAACGTGATGAGCGCGTGATGCGTTTCTTAACAATCTCTCTAGATAAGCATGCTTTGGCTTACAACGAGAAAAAACGTAGCGGTGCATTCAACAAGAAGGCAGAAACTAAAACTGAGGAGGTAGCAAACTAATGGCAAACGAAAACATCCAATACGTGACTGCTCCTAAAGTAGAGGACAACCGTAAAAAATACTGTCGCTTCAAAAAGAACGGTATTAAGTACATCGACTACAAAGACGCTAACTTCCTTTTGAAGTTCGTAAATGATCAAGGTAAAATCTTACCTCGTCGATTAACAGGAACATCATTGAAATTTCAACGTAAAGTTGCTCAAGCCGTTAAACGTGCGCGTATTATCGGACTTATGCCTTACGTAACTGATTCATTAAAATAAGGAGGATACGATAATGGAAGTTATATTAAAACAAGATGTTAAACACCTTGGAGAGAAAGACGATATCGTAGTAGTAAAACCAGGTTATGGCCGTAACTACTTAATTCCTCAAGGATTTGCAGCAATGGCGACGCCTTCTGCAAAGAAAGTATTAGCTGAGAATATCAAACAAGCTCAGTTTAAACAAGACAAAATTAAAAAAGATGCTACTGAATTAGCAGCTAAATTAGAATCAGTAAAATTAACTATTGGTGCTAAAGCTGGTGAGTCTGGCAAGATCTTCGGAAAAGTTAACAGCATTCAAATCGCTGACGCTCTTAAAGTTCAAGGTTTTGAAGTTGACCGCCGTCGTATCACTTTCGAAACTGAACCTAAGCAATTAGGTGAGTACATCGCTAACTTGAACTTACACAAGGAAGTAAAAGTACAAATCCCTTTCGAAGTTATCGCTGAGTAAGCATTTGACAATAAAAAAATCCCCGTTATCTTTTGATAACGGGGATTTTTTTATTGCTTAGTATTTAGTATTAAGTATTTAGTATTTAGACTGCATGGCTATCAATTATCGGAGCTATCCTAGGTAAGGGATAATTTTCAATCGAGGATCATTCATTGTATTAAATTTTTGAATGAACGGTGTTGATGGATTAAATATTGACCTCATTCGGGACACATTCGGAATTTTCGCAACATGAGCACATCTATTCTCGAACGTTTCTCGAATATGCCTCGAATAAGTCTCGAATGAAACCCACATTTCAGTCTATTAAATTCCTCTTAAAAAATAGTTTTTTAGGGGATTATATCTTTGGATTGGGATGAATGAACTGTTTGAATTTCCAAGGTTCGGATAGAATATTCTCCATGACTGATAATTAAATAGCAAAGAAAAAAGCCCCTCATATATTAAAGAAGGGCTTGTAGAATGCTATTTTTAAAGGAAATACTAAATTTCCGATTCTAAATCCTGATGATTAATAATGCCACATAACATCTACCCTATGTCCAGGATGGTTATGTCTGCCTTTATTTCCTTTGTATTTTTTCTTTTGTTGACCAGGTGCATAACGTTTTGCGGATTTACCACCGTATTTCTTCTTAGCCTGACCTGGAGGCATTCCATGCGGATGGTGACGATGTGTATAACATGCTGATACACTAAATGCCATAAAGGCTACCAATAATAATCCCAAAAATCTTTTCATACGATATTCATGTTGTTCGCTATATATGACCAAAATCTAAGCCAAAAGTTTAAAATTTTAATAAAGCATTAATAATTAAATGTTTGAACACTGATTATCAACATTTTACCTAGAGCCGATAATTTGATAAAAGGAATTAATTGCTGGGTTATCAAGGTCAAATCCACCTTTCAAACGCAAGCCGTTTGTTCCCTCCGCTATACCATTTACTTCTCCTTTTAGGATTTTATCATAATTGGGTAACCAGCCTAAGTACTTCGCCGCTACAGGTTTTTTCTGGTAGCTCATTACAAATACATTGGAGGATGGTTGAAGCTCCATATTTTGCCCAAGTGCCGCTGGATCAGTACTCAATCTAATCAATCCATTATGAAAATCCTTTCCAAACTTATAGAACATCTTTTCTGGCAGATATCCTAATAAATGTGGGGAGGCCATAACTTGGAATGTTAATGAAGGAACCTCAACCTGATTGATTTCCTTTTTCTCGGTCATCTCAAAATTATCATCATAATCATAAGTAATGATGGTATCAGACTCCAAGACTTCTTTATCCTTTAATTCAATGGCTGCAAAATTACCTACATATTTATAGATACTATCGACTGGTAGCTTTAGTTTTTCAAGTTCAGCCTCCTTATCCTTCAAAATAAGGGAAAGATCAGAATTTAAGGCCATATAAAACACATTGTCTTTAGGTATAGTAGCTTGGACCGGCTTTGAGGGGAAGCCTAATAAAGAGGATTTTACAAATGCATCTATATCAAATCTTCCATTTTGAAAATTAACAATAGCCCAATTGTCTTTCTTATCCACAAAGCTCATATCAGCCTCTTGGATCTCGCTTACATTTTTGCCCAGACCATTAGCATAAACCCAATCTCCTTGATCAGCTTTCAGTAAGGAAAGCATGGTTTCAGGTTGATAATCCTTACCCAGCGAAAAGACCAATTTATGATCATCCAATAATACTTGCACATGTTTTTTGGCATACAAGTCCTGCCCTTTTTCCAAACTTTGGACCACTGAATCTTGACTAAGCCCCAACTCTCTCTCTAAGAATGCTTGTAGTTTAGTTTTATCGGACACTTCCAATACCGAATAATATTGATATGAAGTATCACTTAAGCTAAACATATATAATTTAGCAGGTATGTGAACACCTATATTCCAAAGTTTTGGTTTATCCCCTACTGTACTGCTATCCTTCTTGCTGCCGTAATAATCTGAATAATTGGAAAGCGAATTCTTTAACATCTTCAAGAGAAGGTCATCCACATTCAATCGAATTACAGAAGCCGTATTTTCAGGGATCTTCAGGTTTTCTGCTTTCGAAGTTCTATAATATTTAAAAACAAAAAAACTTATAGCCAAAATGGCTATAAGTCCTATTAAAAATACTGTTATTTTTTTTATCCAACCCATCGGTTAATCATTTAATGACTTACTGATACGGTCTATAGAATTGAGCAAATAATCTAAAGCATTTTTACCGGTATTAGGAAAATCCACTCCCGCTTCCCAAGTAAAATTTTTGCCTTTCATACCATTGCTGATCATATAGATATCACCATATTCAGACAAGCCTTTCAGTTCACTTTCCATAGAACGGTGGACCGGAAGATCCAGATCATCAACCATACTTGGAACTTTTTTAGTGTTGAACAACATGGAGAATTTATTTTTCTTGGCGATAGCAGCAAATCTTCCTGGATTTCCTTTAAAGGTTTTATCCTTGATCTGTTGCATCTGCTCTAAATCATTGCCCAAGAAAACAATCCCTTGCTGAATCAAGATATATGGAGCAAACTCATCAACCTTTCCGCCAACAATCTCATAGATTCCATCATGGTTTACCATATTGTTCTCGGTCACTAAAATAGCAAAGATTTTTTCAAATATGCGAGTATCATCGGAAGAGAACATCCACAAATAGTTCGGGATTTTCTCCATTTTGGTTTTTTCTACCTCTTGATAGTTGTAATCATCATCATATTCATAGTCAATATATTTCACTTCTTTTTGGGTAATTCCATTCAAGATAAATAGGTTATCCCCCTTGAAAACTTTTGCTACAGCCTTTTCATCAACGATAATTCCCATACTGGTAGTAAATAGGTCGATGATCTTCTCTACTTTACCATCCATACCACCATAAATTCGTTGTACGATCCTAGGCATATGGGTTAAGTAGGCTTCTGTATTGACATTAAAAGAAAGGAACCCTAAAGCATCGTCATTTAAGTAGGTCAAAAATTTAGGATTGATTTTCTTATTGTAAATCTCCTTATAGAACCTGGTCATCTCCTTATCGAAGCTAAGATCGCCGAGGATTTTCATTCTATTGCCGTCAACCACAACAGTACTGTTGATATTTTCGTAGCCATATTCAAAACTTGGTTGTCCACTCATATATCCATACAGCAGGTTCCTTGGGTAATAAAAGTGCATCAAGCTATCAAACGAACCTATTTCTATTCTAAGCAGTTCATTATCCTTCATAGATGACATTTTTTTCGATTTATAACTCTTAATGTTTCCGGCTATAATTCGATCCATGAGGTTATTGACCTCTTGGTTTACAAAAACGTTCTTTATGGAGTCATTGTGATTAGAAGCCTGACTGTATTTCAAATAATAATCGTCTTGGTACTCATCTTTTTCTAAAACAGAATCCACGTATTTAAACTCATCCGAGACCATCGGTGGTGCGATATAACCTTCTTCCCCAGGTTGAGCCACTTTTTCGGGAGGTAATGGTAAACTATACAAATCTGAGGTATCTCTTTCCACTGGAGCTTCTTCCTCGATTTGATATACAGTGTCCGCAGCTACTTCCCAAGCGTTCCAATCCAAGGTACTATCTGCTGCCACTGCTATTGAATCCGCAGCATCATAGTCGTAATCATAGTCATAGTCATCTGCTGCATAATCGTACTCAGGCATTTCCAAAAGTCCAAATTTCTGCTTGATGTCCTCACGACTAAAATAGTTGTCCATTGGCACAGCAGTTAACAGGAAAATAGTATTTTGATTCCAACTGATACGGAGGGTCCTATCTTCATTATAAACGGTACTTAGGTCACCTTGCAAATCGATTGTATATTCTTCAGGAAAGATCGATTCAAATTGCGCTTTATCTTTTAATGGCAACATTGCTCCGAGGAACTGTAAGCTATCATTGACATTGGAATACAGATATGATTTGGCATGAATATCAATACCTAATTCTTCAATATTCTCAGATTGAAAATTGCTGTTGTCTTCTGCAATTTTTTCAAATAGACCAGCTCTTTTTAAGATACCATTCAGTTGTTGGGCACTCGCATGTTTGAAAAATCCTTTCCCATTTAATGCGATCACCACTTTAGATTCAGCAGGAACCTTGGACAAGAGATCTTGCGAATATACATTCCCTCCTAGACTTACTGCCAATAAGGCGATGGCAAGTTTCAAGTTATTCATATATGTTTTATTAGATATTCTTAAATTATTTAAGGACGATATTGTTAGATAGATTAGCCTTACCATTGATTAAGCTAGGCACAGAAACCTTCACCATCACAGCTTGCTTGTTGCCAGAAACTTTACCGCTCGTATTGTCCTGTTTAATGACAGGATTCTGAAAACGATAAATACTGGTATAAAATGCCTGATCAAATGATTTTTGATTTTCAGGCTTTAATTTGTCAAATTCCTTTTTAGCTTCCGTACTATATTTATAGTTTCGAACGAACGTTTTATTACTTGGATTAAAACTATAGCTAGAGTAACTGTTAAGCTTGGTTTTGAAATGCTTAGATAGTGTTTCCGTATAGGAATTTAAAGCTTGTACGTTTTGGAAATCGCAAGAAATACTTGCAATATAATTATTAAAATCAAGCCTGTAATCTACATTGCTGATTCCTTTGGTATTCTTTAACAACTGAACGATCGTTGCCACTTCCTTTCTGATCTCTGCTTGATTGGGGATCTTAAATCCATCAATCTTATCTAATTTCATAAGGGAGGAAACCTTTGTACGGCTTTTGCTCATGTTCAACGTCCCAACGATGGATCCGCTGCCATTACTCTTCATATCGATCTCTTCGACCACATCAAAACAGGAACTAAGAAATAAACAAACAATAGAACTGATAGCAAGTAACCCGATTTTCCTGATTTTATTCAACATATTAATAGTATTAGCAATCCAAATTTTCAATCTTCGAAATTATCAACTTAAACACAATAATCCTTCACTGATTTCAGTGATTTTTAAACTTAATGCTTAATGAAACATTATACAAGAAACAGAATGCGATAATTATATAAATAAACAATATTTTCAGCTTCCATTATATTAGCTAAATCATAGCATGACCCTTAGATCTGAGGAAGTTTAATAGTAATGTTACCCTAACAAATATCAGTATAATCAGCCATAACAAACAAAAAAAGCCATCTACAAATTGTAGACAGCCTTATAACTCCTTATTTACAATACCTTAGTAGTTGTATTTTTCTACTGATTTAATTTCATTGTTACCTTCAGTAAAGACCAAAGTCGGTTGATAGGTCTCCGCCTCTTCTGGACTTAGGTTCACGAAGGAAAGTATGTGCACTGTATCGCCTACTTTGGCATGCAATGCTGCACCACCATTCATACAGACTTCACCACTTCCTCTCTTACCAGGAAGTACATAAGTCATGATACGACTGCCATTCACCGCATTATTGATATAGACTTGCTCATATTTTACAATACCAGCTGCATCTAATAAATCTGCATCGATGGTGATCGAACCATTATAACTCACATTTGCTTCTGTTACTTTTACCGTATGAATTTTTGCTTTTAAAATTTTTAATTCCATTTTTTATTGTACTTTTTAGATAGACTGTTTTAAATTTAAATTATTAATATCTAATGTTTTAAACACTATTTCTTTATCCTTATGTTTAACTATATGTTTTTTATGGTGTATATGATAACTAAACTTGAAATCATGTAAATCAGTATAGGCAATATCCGAACTACCAATCACGGAATATTCAACTTCGCCCTTATGGTTAAACTTACAGATTTCAGCATCATCATTATTTACTGAAATAGAAAACCAACCTCCTTCTCCCAAGCCTCCTAACCATTCAGCAGAAGCAGGAAGATCCTTTGGGCGCTTAGGTTCCTCTATGAATCCTAACAAAAGATCGTTTGGAACTTCATGCGATCTTGAACTCAGGAAATTTGGTTTCAAGAGGTCGATCTGGAACCTTAAAGATTCCCAACGTCCCATTTTTTTCTTTTCCAAAACAGCTTTATGATAACAATATATCTCGTTATCCAGTACAGCATTGACCACGTTGCTGGTTGGACTGGCTTTCAAACATTCTGGAAAAAAAATCTTATTGCAACGCGGATCGTTCTTTTCCATGGCATTGACCAGGATCTGTGCAACGTACCTGGAGCAACTGTTGTTATTTGGTGCAATAGCTCCGTATAAAATCGGTCCTTTATCCACCAGGGATTCTGCAAATTCTACCCCTTTTTGAAAGGAAATATTATCTGCTATCGAACATAATAATCTCCCGGCTCCATGTGTGGCAGACTCCTTCTGGGAAAGTTCAATCAAAATCTCTTCGAAATTCAACAGTTGATCATCTGCGGAGAATCTCGCTTTGCTGAACAGCTCCAACCTAGGATCAAATTCGCTGGACCTCGCGCGACCAAATCCTCTTGGGACTATATAGCGTCCAAAATCAAAATATCTGAGGTCTCCTGTTTTTCTTTCAATAAGAACTATAGCTGCATGACCAACTTTGAAATTGAGGTTCTTAACAACCCCTATTTTCTTTAATGCAGCCATCCATAACTCATCACCCCTAGCCGTTTGGTCTGGCCAAGCTATTGGAATTGCGATATCGTTATATTGATGCATTAAAATTCTCTTTTATTTTTTTATGAGGATGGTGATCCTGATACAATTTATTAATATATCGACTACCATGGTCTGGAAAGAACAAGACCAATTGATCATCTTCTTTTAAGTCCATTTTATCAACATGCTCGTCCAAGGCAGCCAACACGGCGGCACTAGAAAAACCAAGCAATTCACCCTGTTCTTCTAAATACTGATGGGCCATGGAGACCGATTTATCCTTTCCTATTTGAAAAATATGGTCCACAACCTGTTTATCAAATGCTCCTGGTATAAATGTGCGGCCAATACCCTCAATGGCATCAAAACGAACTTCTTCTTCAGGAATCGGCTTGTTATTCATAAATAAATGGTAGACAGAGTTTTTAGGTTCTACTCCCCAAATCTTAACTTGAGGATTACGCTCCTTTAAAAACCGCCCGATACCCGAAATAGAACCACCTGTTCCGACACCTACTAAAACATGGGTGACAGCAGCATTGGTCTGTTGCCAAATTTCTGGTCCCGTTGTCTTATAATGTGCTTTGATATTGTTCGAATTATAATATTGGTTCGTAAAATAGGTATTTGGGTTATTGGAGCAGAACGCCTGTGCAAGATATTGAGTAGAATTGAAAACATGTAAACCATTTGAATTATCGCAGCGTTCTATTTCCGCTCCATAACTCTCTAATAATTTAATCTTTTCATCAGAACAGCTAGCGGAAACAAATATCTTTGATTTATAGCCTAGCTCCTTTGCAATAAGCGCTATGCTGATACCTGTATTACCACTACTGGCTTCAACAATGGTTCCTCCTTCTACTATTTTATTGCGTTTAATGGCATCTTCGACCATAAACCATGCAGCCCTATCTTTGGATGATTTTCCAGGATTATAAAACTCTTCTTTGATTAATATATTTGTTCTATAACGCTTGGATAAATATTCATCCCTTCGTAACGGTGTATTCCCAATAAAATCCTTTATCAATATTCCCTTTGTTTAGTTTTTATAATTTAACGTCAATATACTTAAGATTATTCTACTATTATAACCTAAAACGTGCCAAAAAGTTTATTAACAGTATTGATACAATCCAAATTGGATAAAAAATCGAGGTTAATAACCTAACTGCCAGGAAATACTATTCAAAACTTTTAATATTAGGAAACTTAATAAAATTACAATAAATTTTTAATAAAGTCTATAATGCGGTGTCCTGCATTAGCATATTCATACTAAAAATTGAAATCCTAGCTTATTTTTATAGTTTTGTTGTTAAAGTTTATCGATATGAAACCAAAGACCATAGTAATCGCTGTATTATTGGCCTTATTAGCCATTGTCCTTTTCAATAACAAAGAGGAAGCATCTTTTTGGCTATTTGGAGACATCCGAACTTCCAAATTGATTATCCTGGGGATATTCTTTCTGTTAGGAGTAGTTGTCGGTGCTATTTTATTTAGAAGAAAAAATAAGCATCCTAAAGAATATGGCATTACAAACACCGTCAATCCGACTGAGGATCAAAAATACCTGAGCAACGACGATGAAATGACGGATGATGACAGGGAATATATCAGAAGGGATTAAAAGATATGGAATGGATCAGTCATCATCTTTGACTGATCCATTTGTGTTTTTTGCTTTTGATTTTTTCATACGGCCAGATTTCTGTAAACCTTGATGTATCAGAAACTCAATCTGTCCATTGACACTCCTAAATTCATCTTGAGCCCATGCTTCCAATAGCTTAAAGGTTTCTTCATCTATCCTGATCACAAAACTCTTTTTCATAAATCTTTCTTTACTATTTGGAACAACTCTGTCTTAATTATAAAGAGTTCCTGTATTTACAATAGGTTGAGCTGCTTTTTCACCACATAGCACAACCATCAAATTACTGACCATGGCCGCTTTTCGTTCATCGTCCAGTTCGACAATATTCTTGTCTGATAGCTTTTGCAATGCCATCTCAACCATCCCTACAGCACCTTCTACGATCTTGGCCCGTGCAGCAACAATAGCTGATGCCTGCTGACGTTGTAACATAGCACCTGCAATTTCTGGTGCATAAGCAAGGTGGGTAATCCTCGCTTCTTCAACGACTACACCTGCTTTGGAAAGACGTGCGGAAAGTTCAGATTCTAGGATTTTATTTACATCCTCACCCCCATCACGTAAGGTCAAATCGGCATTTTCATCCTCAAAACTATCATAAGCAAAACTAACAGCAAGATGCCTCACTGCTGCCTCGCTCTGCACCCGTACATAATCCATATAGCTCTGAACCTCATAAGCTGCTTTGTAGGTGTCGCCAATTTTCCATACAATCACCGCTGCAATCTCAATCGGGTTTCCCAGTTTATCGTTTACCTTCAAGGTTTGTCCTTGTAGGTTCTCTGACCGAAGGCTGATTTTCTGTGCTGTAAAAAAGGGGTTGATAAAGAATAATCCATTTGCCTTAATGGTCCCAACATATCGACCAAATAGATTCAATACCCGAGAATGGTTTGGATTGACGATAATCAACCCTTTGATAATAACGACAAATACAATAAACAGAATGATCAATACCGGCACATAGCCTATTTGCCCATTTGAACCGATCTGTATAAATGAAAAAATAATTCCTAAAAGGCTTAAAAACAAAATCCCTAATGCTAAATAGCCTGAAGTTGGTTTAATGATCTTTTCCATAATTTTAGATTTATTATGATATTATTTTGATATCATAAATATATAGATTTTTTGGTTTATTTTTCCAAGAAAAAAATCAAAAAAAAAAGCCCCTATTGGGGAATATCCAATGGGGGCTGATATAATAAAGGCTACAACTTCCTTCTACCTTACAGAAAGCTATAAAATCCTTATTTAGCAGTACATTAATATGTTAAGTTCCTACAACGCACTCCTTACTTCAGGCTTCAACGTACCATCAAACTTTTTCTCTACAATCAAAATCGCCTGAGGTCTCATCGTAAAACTTTGTTTTTCACCGAAGGACTCTTTATATTTCAATAATAGCTCCGCTCCTTCTTTGTTCAATGAAATGGAATCAATGCTTGGTTTTAGATCTGAACTCGCTGAAATGATAGCTATAACAAACTCCTTTTCAAAATCAATCTTACTGGGTATTCCAGATTCTCCCATGGTAGCTGCAGGAGAAAAGAATTCGTCAAATGCCTCTTGAGATTCCAGCTTAAAGGCGCCATTCTTATCTTCAGGTACTGTATTTTTCACAAAGTAATTCTGTCCAAGGGCAAATGGTACAGGTTCCATATGGGATTCTTCAGGGATTCCAATGCTGTCATTCGTTGTATTTGAATGCTTGCTGCCTGCATTATTATTACAAGATGTAAATAAGAAAGCAGTTAGGACAATGGGGAATAATAGATTTTTCATCGTACAATCATTATTTTATATAAAATAAAGAACTGAAATAGGAATTTGTTTGGATGGAATCACAAATGTAGGCAGTAATACACAACGAATCCCAAAAAAGAACTCTTCCAAACCTTTCTAAGGAGATTTTCCAGATTAAATAAATGAAAATCAGTTAAAAAAAAGAGCTTCTAAAGGATAATCCATTGAAGCTCTTTTTTCTGAAATCTTTCTTTTTTAAGAATTAGGTTCGTTATCTCCTCCTATCATTTTAGATGTGATACCCTTCTTGTTGCTGCTTTCAGCAATAAAAATCCCTACTAGGTGAAGGACCACAAAAATAGGAAACCAATAAATTCCCCATTTATGGATCGATTCAATACTTTCTTTCCATTGACTAAAAAAGCCCTTTTCAATACAGATACCAGTCACTGCAGAAATCAGTACGAAGAGATAGAAATATACATAGGTCAAGCCTTGCAGACGTTCCTTTAATGGTTGGGCTTTCAAAAAAGGGTTTGGAAACCTGATACCTTTAACCAACATATAGATAATCCTTGCCAAAAAAGAAAAGATCATTATATGGGCAAACAGTTCATGCCATTCCCACATCGGTTCTCGAATAGCCTTGATTATCTCTGAAACTTGCTCCTTTGTAATTCCTGGTACATTCTTTTCCAAAACAGGAATAATGTTGTTCTTGCCCATCCAATACATCCTTAGAAAGCCTGTAATGAACAGAACCGGCATAGCAAATGCCATAATCCAGTGCAATAAGCGATGGAAAATTGTAAATTTTCGTTGAGCGCTCATAATAGAATATTTAGCCTAATTAAAATATTTACTGAACTCCATATAGGAACCATGAAGCTTAGCTACAATAGCCATTGCCTTTTCAGGATTTTTCTCAGCCTCCAACTCATTGACCAACTCCATGTGCGGGTGCAGCCATTTATGCAATTCATCGTGCCCTTTACCATCCATGGTACAGCTTTTAATGAGCTGATCATTCTGTTCCTTTAATTCTTTGGCAAGTCGCACATTATCGGTTTGTTTCTCTTGAGAATAAACTTGAAGAAGGTCTACCCCTTTCAAAACAAATGGCTTCATCTCTTCATTCATCGTCCATTTCTTTCCATTGTTCAATTCCAATTGTCCTTCAGCATGGTTATGCTGATGCTCCGCATGGCTTTCTGCATCATGATTGTGTGCATGTTCCGAATTTTGATGGCAGCTCCAAATTAAGATGCTGCTAATCCCCAATAGCATTAATTTTTTCATATTCTGTTTATTTTGTTTTAATCATTTTTAATACTCCATTGACCACGTCCTTTCCATCCTTGATCAGATCCGTTTTATTTCCGGACAATTTCCATTTGAGGACCGTAAGTCGAATCCCCCCCAATAAAATGGTTGATAAAGTAGAAGGATGAATCTGCTTACTAAAATCACCAATCAATTGCCCCTTTACTATGTTTTTTTCAACATAACCTTGCATTAATTCCAAGATTTGGGAAACCTTAAGACTTAAGCCTTCATCAAAATGGAAGATATTCTCAGCAAATATCACACTCACCACTGCCGGACGCTCAGTAAATGTCTTAAATTGAAAATTGAAAAGATCAATAAGATTTTCAGAAGGACTTTTCTCCTTATTAAGAGATATACTTGAGATCCTATTTTCCATCCTTGTGATAAAATAATTGAGCAAGCTCATAAGAATATCATTCTTGCTCTTAAAATGTCTATACAGTGCGGGTTCTGTCACATTGATATCTGAAGCTAGGTTCTTAATGGTCAAATTCTGTATGCCATATTGGTCAATTCGTCGAGTTGCAGCTTCTATGATCTCAACTTGCCTATCTGTATATCCTTCTATTTTCATATCAACAACATTATGTTAGTTAGTATTCACTAACAAAGTTAAGTATTGTTTAACAGATAAATACATAAAAAGATATTGATTTTAAGGAAAGGGAGTTGGAGATGGAAATTGGACCTGTATATTAATTCAAGATATAGGTACTGCTTATGCCCTGTTTGACTATTCCTAAATTCGGTTGGTGTTTTTCCGGTCCATTTTTTAAAGGCTCTGACAAAATTTCCTTGACAATTCTACAGCAAAGGGAGCCCGCTGGGAGTGGCTCAGCCCCGCAAAGCCCAAACACATATCCTGAACCTTCTCCGGATCGAACCATAATGAATGCCTGCGGTGCATGTCCGCCATGCCCTCAGCCCTTCCCGGAACATGCAATTATTCGAATCCCAGCGGGCACAAAAAAAACCTCACATTTCTGTGAGGCTTTTTTTGTGATCCCGCTGGGATTCGAACCCAGGACCCATACATTAAAAGTGTATTGCTCTACCAGCTGAGCTACGGAATCGTTGTTCTTTTATCGAGAACCCTTCGTTGTTTGAAGTGATGCAAAGGTAGGTTTTTTCAGGACAATTCACAATCTAAAAATACTTTTTTTTCATTATCCCATTAAACAGCCTGATTATAAAAGAATTATTTTTCATAAACCTCTTTCCTACCCCTAAAAACAGCCAATAGCTGGATTACAACAGCACATATCTCCTTTTCCCTTTCTCCTAACATTTTGAAAACGCATACTTACCCAAGAAATCATCTAAAAAAAGCTCAGCAACATTGAAAACAAGCTAATTAAATACTGAAAACCAACAGCTTATAAATTTATGTAGAGATATTGTAGATGCTTTTTCAAGGGACGTATAAACATTGTAGATTCTAATTAATTGTATCTGTCCCTAGAATTGAAAAACTTTGGATAACAAAAATAGAAACTATGTTTTTCATATTCGGAGTCAGAAAAAGTCGCATTGGAACTCAGGTTTGTTCCTCAGTCTGCAGTTACTGCCAGCAAAAGGATACGCTCGCACTGATTGCTTATCAAAATTACTTTCATGTGTTTTGGATTCCCTTATTCCCCCTTTGGAAGGAAGTGCATTCTGTTTGTGTTCATTGCAAGCAACAACGTAGAATGAGTGAATTCAGTCCTGAGGTGAAACAGGAAGCTATCGAGTTAAAAAAACAGTCAAAAACACCGTTTTTCACCTAGGCCCTGCCGGCATGCTTCCTCCTATTTTTTATTATCAGTGCAATAGTACATTCAATTAAATAAAATATTAAACAATAACATTATGAACAACAAAACATTAGCCGTAGTCGCTTACATCACACTTATTGGTTGGTTAATCTCTTATTTTTCGGGAAAAGACAATGCAGATGATTTCTTAAGATACCATTTGAGACAAGGTCTAGGCATCTTCGTTTTCGGTATTTTCCTTTCCATCATCTTGAATATCCTGATGATGGTAACTGGAATTTATAGCCTTGGTTACATTGGATTGATCAATATCGTATTGATGATCATTGGAGCGATCAATGCTTCGAATGGAGTTATGAAACCGCTTCCAATTATCGGTTCATTCTTCGAAAACAAATTCAAATTCATTAGCTAGGCTAACTGAATACTCACAAAAACTATACATAAAACATTAATTCACTTAATAAACAGATCAATAATGAATTACAAGACCATATATATAGGGAGCTTGTTGGCAATGGCCTTGATGGCAAGTTGCAACAATGCGGACAAAGCAAAATCAGGTGAATCCGAAAGCACTATTGGCGGACTATTCAGCGGAAAGGATGACAAAAAAGAAGCGAACGAAATCATTACTTTTAACAATTCCATTGTAAAAGTGGATAATTCCCAAAGCTCTGCTATCCAAACCTTCGCCAATAACTTCGATAGCTTCGAAAAATTCGTTCATGACAAGGTGCAAAATCCGGATGGCTTTATAACCATCCCACCGATGATGATTTTCCCTCCTACTATTCATAACTTGAAATCCCTGGTTTATCCTGATGGACAGAGCAAAGAATTCAAACCGCTTATCGATCAGATGAATGAAAGTTTTGATGCCATCAAGGAACTCAATAAAGAAGTAGATGCTTATAAATCCGCGGAAGATTGGAAAGAAGATAAAGGACAGAAATTGGTGGAATTAAGAGAGAAAGCTACCAATGAAATCAAGAAGTATCGCGAGGCATCAGCTGCTGTCTTTGCTAAATTAAAACCACTTGCTGAAAAAGCTGAAGAAACTACCTTAGCTGACAATCCTTTAAAAGATCAATATCTAGGATCTAAAAAAATCTTGGAATTAGTGCAGAATACGACTGATATCGCTTTTGAAACTGAGGATCAAGCCAAATTGAACACAGATTTCAAAAAACAATATCAGGACATTGAAAAGCTATACAAGGAAAACAAGGACAATGAAATCTCCAAAGACTATCAAAGTAAGGTTAGGTCGTACGGAATTTTCAATGATGATGTGAATGAATTCTTAGGCAAAATGAGGATAGCACAACGTGAATTGGATGCAAACACTCCTTTAAGCGAAAATGCTTTGACGGGACTGGAAAACGCTTCTGAAAACGTTTTAAGATCCTATAACGCATTTGTAGATTAATAGTCCACAACCACGCTATTGCCTTGGATTCGATCAAGGCAATAGTAATTAGTTATAAAATACAAAAACCTTCAATTGGATGCTTTTATTTCTTCAGCTTCCACAAAATCACGATCATTGATGAAAAACAAAAGATTATTGCTGCCAACCTTAAAAATACTTACCCTAGTCTTTGGCTTTTCCTTTTTGAGCAGTTGTGACTTTTTTTCCAGCTCCAACAAGGATTTCCAATGGAATGATGAAGTTGCAACATTGACAGGAAAGGACTTAAAGTCTTGGTTAAGAAAAGCACCTTTTTCCAATGAACTTAAGGGCAAAGATAATGAAGTGATGTTCAGCAATGCTGAACAGGTATTCCCTTTCTTAGGAAAATATTACAACAGTGTTGAGCAACAAAGAAAGAACTATTCCGATCCAGAAGCCGGACAAATCTATCAGACAGAAACAATATTGTTCCAAGATCCACATTGGGGTGATCTATTCGTCAATGCGGCATTGATGTACAACAATGATGAACTTTACCTGAGTGATAGTAATATTGAAACCGGAGACCCGATGTTTGAAGGAAAAGATGCAGTTTTTAATACCTATCATGGCGGCCTAATGGAAACATCTGTCCATAGCAAGGCTCAGGACACCAAAAATGGTTTATATTGGGGCTCTAATAGTGCAAAAGTGTATCTTTTAGCCTTTTACCAAAAAAACAACCTTGCCTTTGAAGTCGCTGTACCCCTGATCGGACAAGACACGCTGGCCACATTAAACAAGCTAAAAGAAGTTAACACAGCCCTTGGATTAAATGTTCCGGAATGGGCTAATGCCCAATTAAAGGATCTCAATCCGCTTGATAACAATGACACTTTTTGGAAAGATCCTTTTCAAGGATTTTTTGCTGTAGACTACTTTATACAGACAGTTTTTCTTAAAATCTTAGATACCGATTTTAAAGAAGAACAATCCTCATCTGATGAAGAAATTCATCAATTTTCTGCAAACCACAACGGTGGTACTGCTAAATTCAGTGTCCAAACTGCACCTAGCACCTTGAATTTTGAAGATTTTGAAAAGAAGTACAAGGATTTAGCCCATTAC
Organism: Sphingobacterium sp. BS-2; assembly: GCF_046161205.1. Taxonomy (NCBI): domain Bacteria; kingdom Pseudomonadati; phylum Bacteroidota; class Sphingobacteriia; order Sphingobacteriales; family Sphingobacteriaceae; genus Sphingobacterium; species Sphingobacterium sp. BS-2. The sequence goes on along the minus strand of NZ_JBIXGO010000008.1, from coordinate 135,205 downwards.
GAATACTTCCACAAGAAAGTCTATTACGAAGAAAAAGAAAGTGGAAATGAAGTCCAAGGTAAAGCTTACGCTTTCTATTCCAAGGATAAAGTATTGGAATTTGAATTCAGCTATCCTAAAAACAACCCAGAACTGAAAAAACAGATGCATTCCATCTTGAAGTATGTCAAGATCACGAATCCCTATTAAAAGATAATTGTATAGTATAGTTTATTAAGTGAAAAACCCCTTTGGCCATAGACCTCAGGGGTTTTATTATTAAAAATAGAGAATAGACTTAATTAAAAATTGTATCATTAACTATCTTGATTTCATCTTGAGAGATGGTATGCCCCATATTCGGATATATTTTCTCCTCAACTTGGGCACCTAATCCGCGCATCAATTTGCTGCTTTCCTGAACACGCTCTACTGGAACATGGAAATCAGGATCTGAAGTGCCGATGAACACTTTAGTGCCATCAAAATTACCAGTATAGTGGTCAGGATGCAGTTTCTCACCAATCAATCCACCGGTGAAAGCAACAATTCCACCGTATTTCTTTGCATTTCTACTGGTATATTCAAGGGTCAAGCAAGCTCCTTGGGAGAAACCCAAGAAATAAATGTTCTCATTCTCAATTCCTTTTTCATTTGCGATTTGAACTGCTTCTCCAATTAATTCCAGGGCTATATCTAAATTTGGTTGATTAGAGATAATTGGCGCAATAAATGAATGCGGATACCAAGTATTCTGTTCAGCTTCTGGACCTAGCAATAAATAATCATTAACTTTTAAATATTCAGCAAGCCCCATGATATCCTGAGCAGACCCTCCTCTACCATGAATCATGATTAAAGCTTTCTTCGGGTCATTGATGTTTCCACTTTGATATACTTTTGACATAATCTTTTTATTTAAATTTAATCATTCAACAATTTAATAATGAAGCAGATGTACAACATCCACCTCATAAAATTATCTTATTTCAATACAGGTAATACTTTTTCGATAGCAGACCTCTGAGGCTCATATTGTTTAGGCAATTTCAATGAATTACCTAATTCTGCCAATGGTTCATCCACATCAAATCCAGGGTTTTCAGTAGCGATTTCAAACAACACACCTCCTGGTTCGCGGAAGTATAAGGAGTGGAAATAATCCCTGTCAATTTGCGGTGTGATCTGTAAACCAGCTGACATGATCTTTTCACGTAATTCCATTTGATCTGCATCATCCTTAACTCGGAAAGCGATGTGGTGATTGGTTCCTGCCGTATTGATACCTCTAGCTGCATTCTCATCCACTAAAATGTCAATGATATTCGCCGTATCTATATTTTTGCTTTTGAATCGGAAACGGTTTCCTTCTTGAGCGATTTGTTCGTAATCCAACAAATCAGTCAAAACTTTCGCAGTAGGCTCTAATTCCCTTAAAGTTAAGGTGCTGTTATGAAAACCTTTAGTTGCCACTTCTTTACTTACCGCTTCAGTAGCCCAACCTGTTCTGTTATCAGCATCCTTTGGAACGACCAAGGATAGATTTAATCCATCAGGATCAAGGAAAGGGAAATACAATTCTCCAAATCGTTCTACCACCTCACCGGTCAAAACATTGTTTTTACCAAAACGTTCGGTCCAGAACTCTAAACTTCCTTCTGGAACAGAATACGCAATTTCTGTTGCCATTCCACCCCCAGTTCTACCTTTGCCAATTCCTTCCCAAGGGAAAAAGGTTAGGATGGTTCCAGCATTACCTTTTTCATCTCCATAATAGAAGTGGTAAGTTCCTGGATCATCAAAATTCACGGTTTTCTTAACCATTCTTAACCCAAGGGTATTGGTATAGAAATCGTAGTTTCTTTGCGCCAAATTAGCAATGGCTGTTATGTGGTGTAACCCTAATACTTTATTGTTCATCTTAATTCCTTTCTATTTATACCTTAATTATTTGTTTTTGTTTATTTGCTATACAAAGGTGACTAAATCTGTATAGCTGTGCATTGATGTATGGTAAGAAGTATCCCTCTTTGGTAACTAAAGTTACAAAGCCTAGGTTTTCAGAATGTTAACTTTATACTAACCATTATTTAGACTTATGGATATACATTATAAAATCATCATCATCGGTGCTGGTACGGCAGGTATTATGACCGCTGCCCAGCTGCTCAAAAAGGATAAAAACTTAGAAATAGCCATTATTGACCCTGCCAAGAAACATTATTATCAACCGGCATGGACATTGGTTGGTGCTGGAGCCTATGATTTTGATAAAACTGTTAGACCAATGAAAGACTTGATCCCCGAAGGTTGCACCTGGATCAAGCAAGCCGTAATTTCCTTCTCTCCTCTAAAAAACAGCATCCAATTGGATAATGGAGAGGTTTTAGAATATGATTTCTTGATTGTTGCCTGTGGTTTGGTCAACGATCTCAGCCTAATCGAGGGATTGCAAGAGGCTGTGGACCGAGGTGTGGTATGCTCCAACTATATCGACCCAAAATATACCTGGGAGTGCATTCAAAACTTCAAAGGTGGGAATGCGGTTTTTACCCAACCAACGACACCTATTAAATGTGGTGGAGCTCCACAGAAAATAATGTACTTGGCATGTGATTATTTTAAGAGAAATAATCTATCTGACCAAGTGAATGTAACATTTGCAACTCCAGGTTCTGTGATTTTCGGCGTAAAGGTTATAGCCGATACCTTGATGCAGGTCATCAAACGCTATAACATCAATTTCAAACCTTTCTATGCCCCTATCAAAATCGATTCTGACAAGAAGACCATCACCTTTAAGAGTTCTGACCCAAAGGATAACGAATGTGTAATCAATAAGGGCGATTCAGATGAAGTTCCTCAGGCCATGGAGCAATTTATTGAAATGCCTTTTGACCTATTGCATCTAGCTCCACCTCAAACAGCACCAAAATTTGTTAAGGACTCTGAATTGGTCAATGATGCTGGCTGGCTCGATGTAGATATCAATAGTATGCAACATAAAAGATTCACCAATATCTTTGGACTTGGCGATGTAGCTGCATTACCAACGGCTAAGACAGGTGCCGCTATCCGGAAACAAGTTCCTGTGGTGGTAGACAACCTTCTCAAATTAATGCAACAACAAGCAGCTGATAATAAGACCTACGAAGGCTACTCCTCCTGTCCATTGGTAACGGGTTATGGGAAAATGGTATTGGCAGAATTTAATTATAAAAATGAATTCACTCCAGATCCAAAATTGAAGCAAATGCTGATTAAGGATAGCAGCAAAGAGCATTGGCGCTTATGGCTATTGAAAAAATATATTTTACCCCACCTCTATTGGAACAAAATGCTCAAGGGCGAAGAGGTGTAATAAACTAACACTCTACCTATAATTTTTTTTAAAATTAGCGATGTAAACTGGTTGACAGATCTGTCGGCCAGTTTCTTTTTTGAAGGGATTAATTAAACCTAAACTTCACCAACTTCTCCTGCTGGAATCTGGCCTCCCACTCTTTCGGACTATAGCCAAAATGTTTCTGGAAATTCCTGATAAAGTGAGAACTCGAACTAAATCCTACCATATTGGATATCTCATAGACCTTATAAGAACCACTGTTCAGTAATTGGGATGCTTTCTTGAGCCTCAGGTTGTTGATCAATTCATTCGGAGATAAATTGGAAGTTTGCTTGATCTTTCTATACAAAGTTGGCCTACTGATATTTAATTTATCCGCCAAAAACTCCACACATAAGGAGGTATCATCAATATGGTCTACGATGAGCTGCTGTAATTTATCCATGAAATCCTCTTCAATGGAATTCCCTAGCAACAGATCCTCAGGTTCAGGATGCTGCGCATAATGTTCCTTCACAAACATCCTGTTTTTTAACAAACTCCTAATCTGCGCTTGTAGGAAGGAAGGTGAAAAAGGTTTTTCAATATAAGCATCTGCCCCATGTTCCAAACCTTCAATCTTTGCTTGAAGGCTATTTTTAGCTGTAAGAAGAATAAAAGGGATATGCTTATAGTTCTGGTTTTTCTTCACCTGCGAGCAGAGCTCGAATCCGTCCATCTTAGGCATCATCACATCAGAAACGATTAGATCGATATGTTGTTTCTGCAAAACCTCCAACGCCAGATAGCCATCATGCGCCTGCACAATATCATAGTCATCACATAGATCATCTGTCAAGAAATCTAAAATCTCTTGATGATCATCTACCAATAGAATTATTTTACGGACTTCTATTTCGTGTGACATTTTTTTATAGGTTTTTAGGAATAGCGAGAACGAATATATTTAAATTTTCGGAATTCTCTACATACCTTAAGTCACCCGAATGTAGCAAGGCAAATGAATGTGCCAAAGCCAGTCCTAAGCCCGAGCCCTCAATTTGACTATGTTTGTTGGAACGATGGAAGGGCTTAAACAATAAGTCTACCTCCCTTCTATTCAAGACATGCCCATCATTTTTAAGTTCCAATATCCAATAGTTCAACTTATCATCATCGATCAACTGAACATCAACCATTTTATCAGCATATTTAAGCGCATTGGAAAAAAGATTCTCGACAATTTTACTGATCATATCCTCATCAATTTTGCCTTTAACACCTTGTTGTATATGCTGGGTCAATACGATTCCCTCCAATTGAAAAGAGGCTTGATAATCATTAATAAACTCGGTAATAAACTCAGATATATTGCATACTGTCAGGTTGAGCTGTTTTTCATCGGTTTCAACCTTCCGAAAATCCAATATACTGTTTGTCAATCGCACCAGCTTTTCGGTATTCTTCTGCATGGTCGTCAATAGCCTATCCGTTCTATCTTCAGCAAGGTTTTTATTGTCAACCAACTTTTCCAATGGTCCCTTGATTAAGGTCAATGGAGTCTTGATATCATGGGCCACCTGCGTAAAGAAATCCAGTTTAGCCTGATACAATCTCCTTTCCCGATTTGCATTAATCTCCATCAATTGCCTGCGATTTCTTTCCTTGATTTGGTTATCAAAATATTGGTAAACAAAAAATACAATGAGGATCAGGATAATAGCATAAACGGCAAAAGCTAAGCCACTTGCCCAAAAAGGCTTGTTCACTTCGATTGGAATGGATATCTCATCCGAAATAATCCTTCCTTGGCTATCGAGTGCCTTCACCAATAAGGTATACTCCCCTGAAGGCAATTTCGTATAATAAGCTCTGTTTTCCTTAGATACTACCCAATCATTGTCAAATCCTTTCAGCTTATATAAATAAGAGGTAGAAGCTGCATCTACATAATTTAAGGCAGCAAAATCTACTTGAATAGTAGATTCATCATAATCAAGCATGACCTTATCATAACTCAGTTTGGTAAATTTTTCAGCATAATCATAATTGACTTCCAAATTTCTTTTGGATGACCTAGCAAAGGTGAAATAAATAGGAACCTTGGTTTCGCTATTCCTTTCTCTCAACAAGGAGTCTGGGTGAAATTTAATCAAGCCGTTGGTGGATCCAAAGTACATATTTCCTTCTTGATCCTTGAACATGGAATTATAGTTGAACTGTAGGTTTGACAAGCCAAACTCTTTATTATAAACACTTAACACATAAGTATTGATATCAATACTGATCAAACCATTGGTACTGGATAACCACATGTTGTTATTTGAATCCTCTTGCATCGACAGGATCAAATTACTCGGTAGGCCATCCGATTTGGTAAATCGTTTGACGATTTTATTGTCTTCTGAACATATCGTTAAGCCGTTCTCAGTTGCTATCCATATTTTCCCTTCCGAATCCTGTTGTATCCTATTGGTCCGGTTGCTATTGATGCTAGATTGGTTATCCCAATCATGCTTAAAGACTTGGCTGTTTTTCAAATCAGGATCGATGAGATAAACTCCATCACGCCAAGTAGTCAGCCAAATCCGTCCCATCCTATCTTCCAACATGGAGGTAAAGAAAATAGAATCAGGAACAGCATCTACTACTTTAAACCTATCGTTCCCCGGAAAAAACTGATACAAGCCATTTGGAGTCGTAAAGAAAACCCGTCCATCTTTGGTCTTATAAGTACTCATAACGAAATTTGAACCTAGTTCGGAATGGGTATTTTCTTGGGTATAATGGGCGATGATCTTTTTGCTGTTTATATTGATAATGTCCAGACCATTATTGAAAGTGCCAACCAAAAGGCTGTCACCAACGATTTCCAGTCCATGAATATTATTATGGGATAGACCATTCTTGGTAGAAAAATGTAGGAAGGTATTATTCCGCTTATCCCAGAAGTTCAATCCATTATCTTCCGTTCCAATCCATAGGTTCCCATTTTTATCCTGTCTTATTTCACGGACTGCATTTCCAGAGATCGAATTCGGATTCTCCATTGGAAAAGTCCTTTCAAATAAATTATGCTTATGATGAAAGTAATTGAGTCCCCCAAAATAGGTTCCTATCCATATTCCACCTTGATGGTCTTTTAAAATGCTATATGCCGCATTATCTGATAAAGACCAAGGATTGTCCCGCTCATGGCAAAAGACCCGCCAAGCATTGGTTCTGGTATCTATTACGACCAACCCAGACTCTGAGGCAATCCACAATTCGTTCTCATTGATTTTTTTGATATCCCGAACAAACAACCGGGTTCCATTCTTTACAAAAGGAATGACCAGATCAAATCTCTTTGATTTCATATCGAGCGAGATCAAACCATTATGTTGGGTGCCGATCCAGATTTTATCGTCATTTTCGAAGGCAATGGATTCAACATTGAGTGATTTCTCCTGATTGACCTTGAATTCAATCCTGTTTTTACCGTCTACCGATAACAAACCTTGATGACTCGCAGCCCATACCTCATTTTTGGAATTCTTAGTCAAGGCAGTCACATAAGTATCAGGGAATAGTGGTTCAGCTTTAAGCTCCAAGGCTTTGGAATTCAGTTTAAATAGTTTGTAACTGGAGAGAAACCATAAATTATCTTTTCCATCATGCTGCATCTCAATGATTTCCTTCATTTCAGTCCCGGGAACTAACTTGAAGGATTCCGAATTAGCATGAAATTTATACAGGCCATTATCGGTCCCAACCCACAGCACGTTGTATTGGTCTACCAATAGACAAGTAATATAATTGCTGGATAGCCCATTCCTAGCCTCAATATCACTGAAATATTTTTTGAAGGTATACCCATCGAACCTATTCAGCCCATCCTTGGTACCAAACCATAGGAAACCATTCTTATCTTGGGTACTGCAGAGCACTGCATTATTAGATAGGCCTTCGGTAATATTTAAATGGTCAAAATTGAATACCTGCCCCCAAGCTTTGCCAAGGAAAGAAATAATAAGGACCGTAAATAGCAGCAGGTTTTTCATCAAATAGGTTTACCATTAGCAAAATAAGAATTTTCCTGAAAAAGAAATATCTCCCTTCTTTATTATGGCACTTGTAACAGGCTTTGATACAAATTGGCTATAAATTGAGATAAATAGTCAATTTAATGAAATGCCCCCTCTTTAAATTTGATTATCAATTATAAACTAACCAATTTTCCAATGAAAAAAAGAAATCTACACTCTTTGCACATTCGGTATTTATTGCTTTTGGGCTTATCGATGCCATTGGTTCCTCTGTTTGTTCATGCTCACCCCGTTAGCTTCCGTGCCCCACTATTCCAACAACAGGAAATAAAAGGTACTGTACGTAATCAACAAGGCGAACCATTACAGGGGGTAACCGTGTTCCCCAAGTCAAAACCAAATGCAGGGACAGTAACAGATGAACAAGGTAATTTCACGGTTACTGTTTCTTCTACCAACGAAACTATTGTTTTTAGAAACATCGGTTATGTCACTCAAGAACTTCAAGCGAGCAACAATATGACGATTACCCTAGAGGCGTCAGATGACAATCTAGAGGAAGTCGTTGTAGTTGGTTATGGTACTCAAAAGAAAGAATCCTTAACGGGCGCTATCTCGACGGTGACCTCCAAAGATATCGCCAGATCTGTTGCAGCAACGACCTCGGGTGCCATGGTCGGTAAGATCGCCGGGGTAAACAGCCGTATGCCAGATGGGCGCCCAGGTGCTTCCACCAGTATCAATATCCGTAACATGGGTACTCCACTTTATGTTATTGATGGAGTACAGAAAGATGAAGGCCAATTCAACAACCTTGACTTCAATGATATCGAGAGCATTTCCGTTCTTAAAGATGCATCAGCCGCCATTTATGGTGTTAGAGCAGCAAACGGAGTGGTTGTGGTAACCACAAAAAAAGGTTCGCGTGGTGATAAAAACGAATTCAATATTAATTCTTACTATGGTTGGCAGAGCATGTTTAGATTCCCTAGACCAGCTAGTGCCTCAACCTATGTAAAAAGTTATATCCAATCTGACGCTATCTTGGGCATCCCCAACCCACAGTATACGCCAGATGATCTTGCCAAATGGGAACAAGGAACTGAAAAAGGTTACAGACCTTGGGATTGGTATGATTATATCTTAGAAACCAGTCCACAGAAATATATTTCCGGTAGTGTTTCAGGTGGTTCAGAAAAAATCAATTACTACTTGAGTGCAGGCCATTTAGACCAACAATCCATCATTAGAAATTATGGTGGTTTCAAAAGGACCAATGTTCAGTTGAACCTTGAGGCCAATGTTTCCGAGAAATTGAAGATCGGTGGTAACTTAAATGGTCGTATAGAAAAACGCAGACAACCCGGTGTTCCAGGTGGCGATGATACCTGGCAGGCTTTGTTTGCAATCTATAGAAACTTACCTACTGCAAGGCCATATGCCAACGATAATCCCCTATATCCAGCTAGAACTGCCGCTAACACCGAAACGAACTTTGCGATGTTGAACTATGATCTTTCTGGAGAGTTCAGGGACACTTGGCGCGTGATGCAATTAAACTTCAATGCCGAATATAAGATCAATGACCACTTAAAACTGACTGGCTTAATGGGCTACTATCTTGCAAACCGTTGGATGGATAACCAAGAATACACTTATAAGCTTTACGGTTATGATGAAGCAACGGATACCTATCCAGTGGTCTTCAGCATGGACAACCCATGGCGAGAGCGCGATATCCGGATGGTAGAGGAATTGAGTTATCAAGGAACCTTGAACTATAACCGCACATTTGGAGAGCATACCATCGCTGGGGTATTTGCAGCTGAAGCAATCCAAAGGGATACCCCAAGGTTTTGGGCACATGATAGGCCCGCATCAAATGCCTTATCATTGATGTATTTCCAGACTATGGACCAATTTGATGATTTCGGTAATGACACCCAAGCACGTGCTGGTTTCGCAGGTCGTATCAATTATGACTTTGCCCAAAAATACCTCTTGGAACTATCTGCTCGATATGACGGTTCCTGGAAATTTCCAGAAAGCAACCGTTGGGGATTATTCCCTTCAGTTTCGGCAGGTTGGAGAATTTCAAAAGAGAACTTTTGGAAAGATTCCAACTTTGGCTCCAAATTCACCGATTTAAAGGTCCGTGCCTCTTATGGTGTATTGGGTGATGATAACTTGGATCCTTGGAACTACTTTGCATTTGGCTTTATGCCAGGCTACACCTACAAACAAGGTGGCTCGGTTATCAATGGAAACTATGTTGTAGGTGCACAGCCTCGCGGATTACCAGTGACTACCCTATCTTGGATCAGAGCAAATACCTTCGATGTAGGTATTGACTTTGCGCTATTAGGTGGCAAACTGACCGGTTCCATTGATTATTTCAACAGAAAAAGAACTGGATTACCTGCATCGCGCTATGATGTACTATTACCTACTGAGGTTGGATTTGGATTACCTTACGAAAACCTAAATTCCGATATCCATAGAGGTATGGATGGTAGCATTATGTGGAGCAGCACCCTTCAAGATTTCAGGTATAACATTGGTGGTAACTTCACTTTTGCTAGACAGATTGATGGCGAACAATATAAACCAAGATTTGGTAATGCTTGGGATCAATATAGAGGTTCTATCCTAAACCGATACGCCTTCCTAAACTGGGGCTATGAATCCTTGGGTCAATTCCAAAGCTGGGATGAGATCCGTAATTATGATGTAGACAATGATGGCCAAGGTAATACCAGCCTAAGACCTGGAGATATCAAATACAATGATGTCAATGGCGATAAAGTCATCAATGGACTGGATCAAAGACCAATCGGTTACAGGCAAGGTGGATTACCTTATCTGAACTTTGCCGTTAACCTTGGTTTAGGTTACAAAGGATTCGATTTGGCTGCCGATTTCACCGGAGCTTCCTTTGCATCCTACCGTGCAAACTGGGAAGGTATGTTACCATTCCATGATGGAGGTAACAATGCTGCCTACTACATGGAAAACCAATGGACCTTGAGTGACATCACCGATCCGAACAGCGAATTGATACCAGGAAAATTCCCAACACTGATCCGCGGAAACCAAAACCACAGTAACTATTGGCACAGCGATTTCTGGGTGATGAACGTTACTTATCTGAAATTAAGAAACCTGCAAGTAGGTTATACCCTACCAAGCAAAATGACAGAACGATGGGGATTCAGGAATATTCGCATCTATTCCATGATGCAGAATGTATTCAGTATTGATAATCTAGGCGAAATGAAAATTGACCCAGAGATCACTTCAGAATCTGGAATCCAATACCCTACGAACCGAGTAATCAATGTGGGATTAAACCTAACCTTTTAGTCATGAAGAAATTTAAAATATATATTCTATCAGCAGCATTATTGGCAGGTACTGCATCCTGTTCCAAGTTTTTGGACAGAGAATCTGAATCTATCCTTTCAGATCAACAGGTCTATACAGACGAAAAAATGGTTGCTTCCGTATTGGCCAATTATTATGGAAGAGTAAGTTGGGGACAACATATCGCGAATACTGGAAGTATGGCGATGCTGGATGAAGCTGCTTTTTCTTCCGGTGGCCCCAACAATATGCAAGATTATGGCGATGCGCTTTGGCGTGTATATGATTATACGCTGCTTAGAGACCTCAACTTATTTATCAATGGGGTTAGAAACTCTTCTTTCAGTGAAACTACGCAGGATAACTTTGAAGGTGAAGCACGCTTCCTGAGGGCTTGGACTTATTTCAATATGGCTAGAGGCTTAGGTGGGGTTCCCATCATCAATGATGAGGTTTTTGATTACCAAGCCGGTATCGATATCACCACGCTTCAATATCCGCGTTCTACCGAAAAAGAGATCTATGATTATATCATTAAAGAGTGTACTGAAATCAGCAGCTTATTGTCTTCTGCCAAGAATCCAAACTCGGCCAGAGCCAATAAATGGGCGGCATTATCCTTGAAAGCCAGGGCAGCTTTATATGCTGGGTCTATCGCTAAGTACAATTATAAAACACCAGAAGTTAAGACCAGTGGTGGTGAAGTAGGAATACCAGTTGCCGAAGCTCCAAAATACTATACGCTAGCTTATGAAACCGCTAAAGATATCTTACAAAACAGCCCTTATGAATTATACAATAAGAATGCTGATAAGGGAAGAAACTTCTATGAGGCCGTAAGCAGCAAAGGGAGCACGGAGGTTATCTGGGCAAGGGATTATAAATATCCTGGACAAACACATCAATACACCAATAATATCATCGCTTCTTCTGTTCGTGGAGATATTGATGCCAATATCATTACTCCCGTGTTAAATCTTGTAGAGGATTTCGAATACACCGATGATCGCAATGGCGCATTAAAACTGACCAATGGTTCGGGAGATTTTATCTATTATAACAATCCATCTGATGTCTTTGCCAAAAAAGATCCGAGGTTATATGGAACCATCATCTATTCGGGTGCAGACTTCTTAGGCTCAACCATCACCTACCAAGCCGGAGTGCGATATTTGGAAGGCGGTACTTGGAAGGTTAAGACAGCTGAACCTGGAAAATCTGAAGCTCCATACGGTTTGATTACCAGTATGGATGGACCTACAACTTCTAATGATCAATTTGTAAACAAATCTGGATTTAACATCCGTAAGTTTTTGGAAGAAAATCGTGATGCTTCAACACGTGGACGTGGTAGCGATATGTGGTTTGTCCGTTTTAGATTGGGGGAAATTATTTTGATCGCAGCAGAGTCAGCTTTGGAATTAAACAAACCTCAAACCGAAGTTGCCGGATTCATCAATCAAATAAGAGATCGTGCTGGCATCCAAAAATTAACTACAGTAACCTTCAATGATATCGTTCAAGAACGAAGAGTTGAATTGGCATTTGAGGATCACCGCTATTGGGATTTGAAAAGATGGAGAATGGCACATACCGTTTGGAATGGCCAACAAGATAATCCAAAAGCGACTATGTATGTGTTATTCCCTTACAAAGTCTATGCACCTGGAACTCCAAACCATGGAAAATGGGTCTTTGAGAAACGCAAATCTAGTCACGTTATGTATCCTAGGTATTTCAGGTTCCAAAATTATTACAACTTTATCGACCAAGGTTGGATCGATAGAAATCCAAAATTAGTTCGTAACCCTTATCAATAAGACAATGAAAAGATTAAACATACTAGCCATCGGATTATTCCTAAGCCATGCCCTACTCTTTTCCTGCGGGAAGGACAATTACGATGCTCCCAATGCTAACCTGACTGGCAAAGTAACCTATAAAGGTGCAGCTGTTGGAGTTAGAGGTTCTAATAATTCCGTTCGCCTGCAATTATGGCAAGATGGATATGCTTTAAAAAATCCTATTGATGTATTTGTCACTCAAGATGGTTCTTTCTCGGCTGCCCTATTTAACGGTACCTATAAACTGGTTACTGTTCCTGGAAATGGTCCTTGGAAATCTAAATCCGACACCATGACCGTCCAGCTCAATGGCAATACCAATATTGATTTTCCAGTAGATCTATACTATGATCTCAAGGATATCAAATACCAATTGAATGGAAATAACTTAACAGCAACCTTCAATGTGGAGAAACTCGACCCAAGCAAAACCTTGGATGATGTCAACCTATTGGTAGGCAAGACCAAATTTGTGGATTTGGGCCATTTCCTGAAAAGAGCGAATAAATCGGGGGATTCAAATGGCAATGTGACTCTGACGCTGGATATCGGTCCAGAATTGCAGGCTAATCCAATCCTGTTTGCTCGAGTTGCCGCTAAAATCAATGGTATTACTGAAGCTATTTACGACGCTAACATACACCAAGTTAAATAATTGGAAATGCAGATTTTAAGCCGTATAACCCTCATCATCATTACTTTATTTAGCTTCTGCCAAGCGCAGGAAAAGCAGTATAACGTATTGATGATCCTAGTGGATGATTTGCGTCCTACACTGGGAGTATACGGCGATAAAGCTGCAATCAGTCCAAACCTTGATAAATGGTCCAAAAATGCAATGGTCTTCGAGAGAGCCTATAGCAATCAAGCAGTTTGTGTTGCCTCTAGGTACAACCTGCTGCTAGGATCAAGATCTACATCTACCGGGTTATATGATTTTGGGAGGGCATTTCGGGATTTTTACCCTGAAGCAACGACCCTCCCAGAGTTGTATAAAAACAATGGCTATTATACCGCTGCAATTGGAAAGGTTTTCCATGTCGGCCATAATACCTATAACGATGAACAATCTTGGTCGGTTCCCCATTGGCATGACAAGGTCATAGAATATGCTGAAAAAGGACATGACAAGGAAACCAGAGAGGAAGCATTATTCGCCAATAAAACTTGGGAATATGCCAACCAATTGGAAAAAGGCTCTGCTTGGGAAAAACTGGATGTATCGGATGAAACCTATGCCGACGGCAGGGTTGCTCAGGAAGCGATTTCGCGGATGGATGAACTAAAAGGAAATCAAAAACCATTCTTTTTGGCTGTAGGATTTGCCAGGCCTCACCTACCCTTTACGGTCCCTAAAAAATATTGGGATCTATATGATAAGGACAAGTTGCCATTTCCGACCATTCAAAGCAATCCTAAGCATGCCCCATCTTTGGCTGTAAAAAGGGATGGTGAAATTTCACAATATGCACAGATCCCAGCTGCAAAGGATAGTGATCCCTTTCCAGCTTCCTTAACCAAGGACCTTATCCATGGTTACTATGCCGGAGTCAGCTATGTTGATGTACAAATCGGCAAGGTATTAAAACATTTACAAAGCACAGGCTTGGACAAGAACACAATTGTTGTAATTTGGGGAGACCATGGCTACCTATTGGGGGAAATGGGTATGTGGACGAAACATGTTAACTATGAATTGGCCAATCGGATTCCTCTGCTGATCAAACATCCTGATATGAAAAAGGCTGTACACAGCAAGGAATTGATTGAAACTGTAGATATCTACCCTACATTGGCAGCACTTAGCGGTCTGAAATTAACCAAGATACAACAGCCCATTGATGGCACAAGCTATGCTAATTTTATCCGTTCAGGAAAAGGAAGCTTAAAAGAGACCATTTACCATTGCTTTCCAAGAGATGGAAAACTTGGGCGTGCCATTCGGGACAAAGATTATCGATTGATAGCATGGCAAACAATCCAGGGTAATGAAGAACCACAATTTGAACTCTATCAATACAAAGATGGACTTATAGAAACTGAAAATATTTGGAGGGAAGACCATCCAGCATTTATAAAACTAAAGAAAGTCTTGGAGGCACAACCTAAACCTTTGCCTATGAGACCTGCATCTAAACCACGTAAACATTAACAAACAAGAATATGATGAAGAAAACAATTGCAATTGCATGCTTAATTGCCGCTTCTTTCTCGGAGGGAAATGCTCAAGAATGGGCACCAGTCCGCGATAAAATCCTTACTCCATGGGCGGAACAGGTAACTCCTCAAAACGCACACCGAGAGTATCCAAGGCCTCAACTCGAAAGAAAGAACAATTGGCAGAACCTAAATGGTTTATGGAAATATAAGATTACCAATAAAGACCAAAAGGATATCCCAAACGCTTGGGATGGTGATATCTTAGTCCCTTTCGCTGTAGAATCAGCTCTTTCGGGTGTTGCCAAACCAGTAACTAAAGATGATGCCCTATGGTACAACAATAAAATAACTATCGATAAAAAACTGAACAAAGGTCAGGTCCTTCTACACTTTGGTGCTGTGGATTGGGAATGTGACATCTATGTAAATGGGCAGCATGTTGGAAACCATCAAGGTGGTTTTGACCCGTTCAGCATTGACATCAGCAAGGCTATCAAAAAAGGAAAGACCCAAGATATCGCTATCCGCGTTTGGGATCCAACATCAGATGGTCCTCAACCTAGAGGAAAACAGATCAATAACCCACATGGAATTTGGTACACGCCTGTTTCCGGAATTTGGCAAACAGTATGGTTGGAATCCGTTCCTGAAACCCATATTGTAAGTACTAAACAAACTCCAGATGTAGACAATTCAGTCTTGAAATTCTCAGCTGAACTGTCTTCAGCAAAAGCTGGAGACCAAATCCTAGTTGAAGCTTATGACAACAGCAATAAAATTGCTGAAGCAAAAGCTAATGCTGGTGAAGAAACGCAGTTAAAAATCAATAACCCACAATTATGGTCTCCAGATTCTCCAAAACTCTATGACCTTAAGGTGAAGGTATTGAGAAATGGAAAGGTGATTGACGAAGCTAGTTCATACTTCGCCATGCGCAAGATCAGCGTGAAGAAGGATGCTAATGGAATCCAAAGAATGTACCTGAATGATAAGTTTGTCTTCCATTACGGTCCATTAGACCAAGGTTGGTGGCCAGATGGCTTGCATACTGCCCCGTCGGATGAAGCATTACGTTTTGATGTGGAGAAAACCAAGGAAATGGGCTTCAACATGATCAGAAAACATATTAAGGTAGAACCAGCGAGATGGTACAGGCACTGTGATAGCATTGGGGTATTGGTATGGCAAGATATGCCAAGTGGAGACCTAGGAGGCAATATCTGGGATATGAACCCTGGAAAGATCAGAATTGGAAAACACGATAAAGATCGTACACCTGAATCTGAAGCCATCTATAAAAAAGAATGGAAAGCCATCATGTCCCATTTGCATAACTTCCCATCCATCGTAGTTTGGGTTCCTTTCAATGAGGCTTGGGGTCAATTTAAATCCAAAGAGATTGTGGATTGGACCATCCAAAATGACCCATCCCGATTAGTGAATGGCGCTTCAGGAGGTAATTTTGATGCCCCTGGTCATATCTTTGATATCCATAATTATCCAGATGCAGCCATGCCGAGAGCCGAGCTGTTTGGTGATAAATATGTATTGGTATTAGGCGAATATGGAGGATTAGGCTTACCAGTAGAAGGCCATACTTGGCAACAGAAAGACAATTGGGGCTATCAGTCATTCAAAAATGCTGATGAACTAAAGAAAAGATACCAAGAAGTCGTATCTGACTTAAGCAAACTGATCCCTAAAGGTTTATCAGCAGGAGTGTATACACAAACAACCGATGTGGAGGTAGAAACCAATGGCTTGATGACTTATGACAGAAAGGTCATGAAGATCCCTGCTAATGAGTTGAAAGAAATCCATAGCAAGCTTTACCAAAGTGATCTCGTTAAATAATAACGATTATACCCATAAATAGAATTTCATAGAACTGGTCGAAATTGCTTTCGACCAGTTTTTTTTATTTTTAATCAGCTTAAACTAAAATATATTGGGACCAAAAATGGACCTCATTCCAGAGATATTCGGAAATTTCGCAATATGGCTCGAACATGCCTCGAACAATTCTCGAATCAACATTCCAAATTTTTGTTGATTTTCAAATGCCATAAACTCGATATCAACAGAAAAATCCTATAAAAAGATAAGGCTGCCTAAACAAATAGACAGCCTTCAGCTAAATATTATTCAAGAACACTAGTATCGTACTTTCAATACGATCTGTCCTAATTCACTGAGCTCTTCTTGTCCTGTAAAATAAGCCTTCCCTCCTTTTGAGAGCACATTCCAAGCGATACTGGATACAATATCATCCACTACGCCTGTTTCTTTTGCATCGTCCACTAAATCGAAGCTGCGGTCTGATGTCATTTTTACAGGCTGTTCATAGTCTTGTTGTACCATCAACAGGTCTCCTCGACCATCTATTGCAGCTTGATAGATATCTTGAAGATCAGTGAGTACCTGACCGGAAGAAACCGCTTGCTTCAATTCTCCAATTGCAAGGCCACGTTCTTCTTTTTGAAGGTCTTTAATACTTTCAAAAGCCTGTTTTGCCATTTTATCAGGTTCTGAGACATCATAGTTCTTATTATCATGAGCGATATACATTTTAGGGATATCGGCAACCTCCATAAGCATTGCGTAGTTTGGCTCAGTTGAAATAACGACAACATCCAAATCGTTGGCATTATGAACCTCAACCACCGCCTTATCAATTTGATTGAAATACTCCTTTAATCGATTTTCCACTTTGTTGTTATCGGAACCCGTTACTTCCAAAGGATTAGCATCAAATGGAAAATCATCATTGACGATTTCCTTTTCAATTCCATCGTTTAAGGCTTCAAACAAATGTGCACCACCTTGGGCAATCGACAAGATCATATATTCTTTGGTTCTATTCAATGCCTTGATCAGTGGTTTTACAGCAAAGGTATCATCAATAAAAACTGCCTCATTATCTACCGGCCAAGGTGATACGACTAGTTCATCAACATCTTTGGAAATAAATACATGTAAGCTATCCATTAACTTGGTGGTAGCCAACTTATCAGGCAATTCCTCCAATTTTTCTAAGATCTCTGGAATATCTCTTTTTCCATATTCTTCAAGTAATCTATTTTCAGCTTCCTTAATCAGATTTTTGAGGATAATTGGATTCTTTTCGCTATCTGGAAAAGTTCTATATGTATTAAAGGAAAGAGTGATGCTAGGAGATTCATTTTTTTCTGTCAATGACTGAATAATATCTTTTAATGCCATAGGTTTTATTAATTAAAAATGTGAATTACTGTTTATTACCTATTAATAAAACAGGCAGGATCACTTATGGTTTTATAAAATCTAGATAAGACCTAATGAATTGAGGGATAAAAGGTCAAATATTACAAAAGATGGATTTTGATAGCTAAATTTGCGCCTGAGAATCGATTTATGAAGAACAAGCAGAAAAATTTCTTTTCAAGGCACTTGGATGAGATCAAGGACACGATCTTTCCTTACGATGAAACGGACAGCCCATCACAAAGAAGGGTTAAAAAATTAGGTTGGGTGATGTTTTTAATTTTAATGACATGTGGACTTTTAGCGATGTTGGTAGCCGTATCATTCGCACACTAAGAATCTTTTTCCTGGATCCTTATTTCCTTGCTTATTGTCTTTCATGGATCATCGTTAGGTATAGCAGAACAGCAGGAAATCCTATTCCTTTTGTCAATAACTGGCTAACCGACTTGGTATTTATCCCCCTGATTGCTCATTTTGCCTTTTGCTTTGGGTTTTTGCTATTAGACCTGAAAAAGGGATTTTCATTTCCAATGGCTCAGCTATTGGCTCTGGCTTTCATGTGCTCCATATTCTTCGAGTTCCTCAGTCCCAAGTTTACAGATTACAATACGGCTGATATCTTTGATGTAGTTTGCTACTTTCTAGGCGGTCTATTTTATTATTTTATCCATCAGCCCTATAACAACAGCAAATTCGTCAAGGAAGGAACAAGCCTACCAGCGACCGCCGGCACCACCTCCTCCAGATGAGCCACCGCCAAAGGAACCACCACCTGATGAGCTCCCTCCGCCTCCACCTGAGGAACTACTTCCGTCAGAACTTCGCTCTAATATTGGAATAACAAAAGTGCCCAATTTTAGGATATAATCACAGTTTTCGCATTTATCCATTTTCTCACCCTCTCCTCTTGTGGTATATGTTGCCTTTTTTAGTACTTTTTCTTTATTTTTTTCCAAGGTGTAAAAATGGCATTCAGGACATTCGAATAATGACTTATTAATGTCCCAAGGAATGAGATTCAGCTCTTGGGTTTTCTTGTTTTTCCAGATTTCATATCTCCTTGAACCAATTTTCTCTTCTTTAAGTTGACCTTTATTCAAATATTGGCTGTTTTCAGACTTCTTGGATGTCCTAATGATCCTTTCCCAATCCCCTGAATTGTCTGGTGGATCATAACGATGTTTGTATTTATTTAATCGAAATAGGATTCCACCCATATTGAACAATGCCAATGGAGCCAGAATGGAAGGGATAAAAGTCAATCCTGCAAATTTCTTTAGAGCGATTCCCTTTTCCTTCTCATCGACATAGCTCTTTTTAATAGCTTCTTGGGTATCGTGAATCTTCATCCAAAGAACCAAACCTCCAAAAACAAACAAGAAATAAGGGGTATTTTTAACCTGATAGACTTGTTCAAAGTTTTTGAAAATAAAGGCGAATATGAAAATAGATAGAAACATTAAGAAAGCCATGCAACCCAAACCATAAAAAAATGGAGCAATGGGTTTTAACTTTTGTTTTTCAGTTTTTAATCGCTTACCTATTATATGTATATAGATGTAAAGGATCAAAAAAAATCCTATCACCAATAGGCTATTCTTGAAATAAGGATTCTGTAGGTTAAAGAAAGGAATAGCCTCGGGCATCATGGATTTTAATTCCTCCAATGAGTTCGGTGATTTCAAGATATGGGCAATAAACTCACTAGCTTGATATACTCCTTGATCATAATTGCCTTCTTTAAAATTAGGGACCAGATATTTTTCACCTACCCGTTTTAGATATACGTCAGGAAAGATCCTTTCCATTCCGTAACCTGAAATAAAACGGTATTGGCGCTTTTCCTTAGCAATAAATAGTAAGAGTCCATTATTGGCTTCCTTCTTGCCTATTCCCCATTTATTGAACAAGTCCAGAGCAAACTGGAAATCATCATCCGATACATAATCATTTACAAGCACGATGGCATACTCAGCACCGGTCTGTTTTTCGATATCTATCGAGATGCTATCCAATAGATTGACTGTGTGGCTCTCTAAGATTCCATCAGGATCACTCACAAAGTAATCCTGTCCTTTGGCTTTCGGACTTGGGACTTGGTCCATACTATAGATGGTTTGCGCCGAAAGGCTATGGGTAAACAGCAATCCTTGTAGGATAAAACCAATCCATAGCAAGGTCTTGATGGTTGATCCAATAAAATATGGGTTATTGCCTTTCATCGAAAAAAAATTGGGTTACATAAAAATAATAAAATCTAAGAAGCCATGCTAAAGCGGTTTAATAGAAATATATAATATCGACAAACATTCTGTCATGTTTTTAGGTAATTAGATTAGGGAATTGTAATTAAATGGTTACTAATCAAGCCATAATGTTAGCATTACAGTTTCTTGACATTTATTTTGTAGAATGGTCTATATTTTGAGAACAGCAGGTTATGACAAAGATATTGAAAGTATTAATCGTTCTAGGTTTGATCATTGGAATCACTTGGTTTGTTTGGGAAAGGATAAAACCGGCCCCAACTAAAGAGACCAACCATCAAATTTTGGTTGAGAAAATCGAGTCAATGGGGAAATTGGAACTTGTAAAATATCGCCTAAGCGATGTGGTGGAACATAAGAATATGACTGCTTACCTTCCCGACGCAAGTGTGCTGTTGATTATTAAAGCCGATGCAGTGGGTTGTATTGATTTGGGGAAACTAAAAGCGGAGGATGTAAAAGTAATGGATGACTCGGTCACCATTAGCTTACCGAAGCCTGAGATCTGTTATGTAAAAATTGACCACAAATCCTCTAAGGTATATGATACCAAAATGGCATTTTTTAGGGAAGCAACTTTAGTAGATGAAGCCTTTAAGGCCGCCGAGGAAGAAATAACCAATCAGGTTAAGAAATCTGATATTTTGGAGCAGACAAAAAACAATGCCACACATGTATTGCGTCCATTATTGGAAGGATTAGGCTATACGAAAATCAATTTGACTTTTTACTAGAATCGCATGTCGGAAAGAGAGCGGAAAGACGTTTTTAAGGTATATGATATCATTGGGGAGCGCTTCTTTGAAAACAGAAGCCAAAACCTCATGGAGGAAAAGTACCTGGAGTTGATCTGCTCCTTGATTCCGAAGCAAGGTAATATCCTTGATCTGGGCTGTGGATCAGGCAAACCCATCTTTGAATACTTCAAAAACAGAGGTTATCAAGTAGTTGGCGTGGATGCCAGTGAGAAAATCCTGTCGATAGCGAGAGGAAATTTTCCTGAGGATGAGTTTTTTCTGATGGATATGCGACAATTAAAGCTGGAACAAAAGTTTGATGCCATAATTGCATGGCATAGTTTGTTTCATTTAGAAGGCAATGACCAAGAAAAAATGTTCAAGATATTCCAAGAGCAACTCAAACCCAATGGAGTATTGATGTTTACCTCTGGAAACGAGCTTGCAGAAGCTTGGAGTGAAAATTATGGACAGGATTTATATCATGCTTCCTTATCTCCCGAACAGTATCAAGAGCTATTGGCAGCACATCATTTTAAACTTATCCAACATAGTATTGAGGATCCCGAATGTGGCGGTGCCACCGTGTGGATCGCTCAATTAGTTCACTGACTCCTTGAACTTCACTTTCTTCATATTCGGAAGGAAATAAGCCGCAATGCCAATCAGTGGCAGATAGGAACATACCAAATAGATATTTTCCAGCGAGGTATGATCGGCCCAATAACCTAAGATAGCAGCACCTATCCCCCCCATTCCAAATGCAAATCCATAGAACAGACCTGAGACCATCCCTAATTTTCTTGGTAAGAGCTCTTGAGCATAGACCAAAATGGATGGGAATGCAGATGCCATGATCAAGCCGATGATAAAAACCAATATTCCAGACCAAAAGAGACTGGCAAAGGGCAGTAACAGACTAAATGGAGCACAGCCTAAGACAGAGAACCAGATTATATATTTCCTTCCTAAAATATCACCTAAAAAGCCTCCAAATAAAGTCCCTAAGGCAACGGCAATCAAGAAATAAAATAGGTAGACTTGAGCTTGTACATCGCTAATGGCAAATTTCTCCATCAGATAAAATTGCAGGTAGCTGGTAATACTGGCAATGTATACATATTTTGAAAAGATCAATAGCAATAAGATAAAGATGGCGAAATTGATCGTTGCATCCGAAAGATCTGGCAATTTGACCAGTTTTTTAGCTTGTCCTTTTACGGCAGTCAGTACTTGCTTATACCACACGGCGATATATGAAAGTACGATCTGAGCAAATACTCCTACCAGTAAAAACCATAAGATATACCGTTGACCATGCGGTACAACAAAGAGTGCCAATAGTAATGGCGCTAAGGCCGAACCTGTATTCCCACCAATCTGAAATATAGATTGCGCAAGGCTCCTTTTTCCACCGGAGGAAAGAAAAGCCACCCGAGAAGATTCTGGATGGAATATCGAAGAACCAATCCCCACCATGGTAACCGAGAACAGAACGGAATAATAATTATTGGAATATGCCAATGCAATAACTCCAATAATACTGAACATCATGCCGATTAACTGGGAATAAGGTTTGGGGTGCTTATCGGTATAGGCGCCAACAATAGGCTGCAAGAGAGAAGATGACAACTGGAAACAGAAAGTAATCACACCAATCTGTGCAAAGCTCAAATGAAAGTTTTCTTTCAACAGTGGATATGAAGCGGGAATAATCGCTTGGATCATATCATTGGAAAGATGGGCAAGTGCTATAGCAAGTAGGATTGGGTAAGAGGTTTTCGACTGATCGTAGGAGAAAGATTGTTTTGGCATAAACTGACAAATAAATTAAATTGCTGTTAGGCAAATCATTAAAAATCAAAGCATATATCCAGACAATAATATCTTATTGGGAGGGTAAGCTGCACAAATGTAAGGCAATAAATAGCGGAATACCAAAGATTATGGGAGAAATCTGAATAAATAAATGGCCTGTTATAACATCTTACTTTAATTCAATAAAAAAGCGCGGGAACCGCGCTTCTTCTCTCATTATTAGTTCATAAGAGCCAATAGAATGTGAATTATTGACAATAAAAAATCTGCTTTTGAATTAATCCATTTTCAGCGTAGGCTTGATATCCTCGTAAATCGCCATATATTCTAAGCCTGCTTGTCCGGCATTGATTACCTCACCTTGGATCATCACCTGTATATTGCCATCTTGTTGCGGAACCTCCAGGACCTTTGAAATCTTGACATGCCCCCCAACAGGGATTTCGGATTTCAGTTCAGCATTAGGCATGCTGCTTTCTGCAGAAAGGAAATATCCGGATTTTCCGCCATCGGAATGCGTGTAATGATAATAATAAAGGGGTTCTTTGGTAATGAAAATATTGTTTGCAATATCCGCATATTTAGGATCTTTGGTTACATCTCCCTTTTGGCCTGTACAAGCTGAAAAGATCAAGACCGATAAAACAATCGCCAGCCAACTTAAATGTTTCTTCATCATTTGCTAATTCTATAAGTTTTAAAATTATTTTTTCTATTCTCCTATTGATGGCATAAAGGTCCGTATATAGCGCTTAAAGCAAGAAAAAATTGAATGACAAAGCGTATACAGGCGTATTTTACCTTATATACAATATATATACAAGAAAAATAAGTGTACAGAATTGCCCTAAAAGCAATGGGAGTTGAAGAAGGATTGTTGGAAATATTTGAGGTATTGTTGGGGAAGTATTAAGTTATTTTTGCGGCATTTGTCATCATGAGAAGGAAAAATTTGAGCTTAATTTATCGGAAGGTGATTACAGCATGTTGGCAATGAAAATCTATTAGCTCTTTTGTTTTATAAATATAGAACCCCATTTGGGGTTCCATTATTTTAGCAGGCATGGCACGTTAGCCTGGAAGTCGCGCAAAAACGATGTTCGATTAATCGAACATCGTTTTTGCATTAGCCCTATATTGTTTACCATCCATGCTAAAATAATTCATCCCCGCTGGGGATGTATGGTGGAAAACACCCTTTCTTTCAAAGTGTCAAAGTGAAACACAAAGGTTCTTGGAGAAATGGGAACATTCTAAATTTAAGGCTATCATTATTGTATTGGCGAACAGGTTCTAAATCTTCGATTTAGAATGACAGGAAATTGTGGGACATTTCCGTACAGATTCTTCACTCATCGTTCAGAATTGAAAATGAATTCAGTAAGGATTTTCAGAAAAAGATTTCACCCCCGCTAGGGGTTTTCTACAAACATCTATCCTTCCGAAGGAAGTCCTTTAGCCTCCGGCTCATTTCCAGTGGCGGAGAAATGGAAAGAATGCCGATGCCCTGTGCGATGGGATTGGCCTTGGAATGCTTTCAGAAGGTCATCCCATCAAAAGGGATGACCTTCTGAAAGATATTCCCGACAACAAGGCATTCATTTCATGTGCGGATGATCGTGCGAAAAGCCACCTTAAATGGGCCGAAGGTTTTTGGTTACTTTTGGGCTCCAAAAGTAACAATGACACCGGAAATCCTTAAATGGGCCGAAGCGTTACGGACTCGAGTTGTTTTTGGTATCCGTGAGCTCCTTCGTCGGTTTGGTTACTTTTGGGCTCCAAAAGTAACGAAGAGAATTTTGCTGACAAAGATTTCACCCCTTCCAGGTATTCCCCTACAAGCATTTTCCATAAATAAAAAAATGGAAACAATTTGAGTTGTTTCCATTTAATAAATACGCTTATTTTTTCAGTTCTATATATTTTGGAAGAATTGAACCACTTGGTTCAAGTTGGAATCTTTCAAGATGACCTTTTTGTTTTCATCCATTAAATAAATAGTCGGAGTTGCTTTGATCATATACAAGCCTGTGGTCACAACGGTTTGATTTTCATCCAATCCATTGATCCAATTACTTGGAATGTTTTTTTGGTAGCTTTCCCAAATCTCTTTGTTTCCATCAGGATATAAGGCTAGGATCTTTAAGGCTCCTTTTTCCAATACGGCATTGAAACCTGGATTCGATTTAATCTGACCAATTGTTTCTTCACAATTACTGCATCCCGGTTCGTAAAAGATCAGCATGGTAAATGGCGCCTTGATTGCATTTAGTGAAGATGTGGTACCATCAGGCGTTAAGAAATTAAAATCAGCGGCCAGTGTTCCTGGTTTGTTTTTCCTTAACAATGGTAATAAGGTTTCATATTTAATTTTCTCTTCTGGAGAAAGCTTACCGGAACCAATCAAATAATCCAAAAATGTTTCATAGTACAGATCATTGCGCATTGGCGAATTTGGATTAGCTAGATAGTTGTCGAATTGGAACTTAAAGAATTCAAATACGGAATTTTCAATCTTGGCTTCGTTGAACAAGGCTTCAATTCCTTCCTTCAAGGTATCTGGTTGCACTAAGGGGAAATGTCCAATATAATCAGCGACAGCTTGCTCACCATAATTGGGGTCAAAGACTTTGCTGGTGTCCCTAAAATTGAAATTATCCCAGAAGTGATTGAAAACATAGGTGATTTTTGCTTCCTCTCCTTGGATGTTATCAGGAGCTTTAGGTGGAGCATAAGCTGCATTTGCAGGAAGATCATTTATGATTTCAGCATCGTTATTGTTGGAGTTTGATTTTTGATTACAGGCAGTGACCAGGAGAAGACCTGCAAGAAATCCTAAGGTCAATATATTATTTATTTTCATATTCAATTTATTATAAACCAATAGCAAGAAATACTGTGCCAAGGTAAGTTTTTAGAAATAAAATAAGAAAGATAAGGGTAATTTGAGGGCCTAAAAAAAGAGAAGCCTTGAAATCGGGCGAGATCAAGGCTAATTATTAATAGTTAGTGAATCTAAGCTTATCTATTAAGGGTATACTTCACACCTACCGAAGTAGATACGGCCCCTTCAAAATTCCTTCCTCCCACTTCACCATCGAATTCATCACCGTAAAGGTTACCTCTAACATCCAAGGTGAAGTCTAACTTATCCGTTAAACGGAATGTTTGTAGGACACCTAAGTTAGGACTGAATTTCAATGATCCTGGATCTGACAATACGGCTCCAAAACCGATTCCCACATAAGGAATTAAATTGTACAAACGTCCTGGGTCATAACCCAATGCATCATTAGTCCAGTTGAACATAAAATCTGCGTGTACATTAATGAAGTTGAATTTTTGATGCTCTAATGATTGTGCAACATTAAAAACTTCACCAGTCGAGTACATTTTAGTTTGGGTGATACCTTTGTAATTCAATCCGTTCACGCCCAATCTAACTGCAAATTTTTCGTTAATCCATTTACCTCCATATACCTCAAACTGAGGGGAGATTCTTTTTCCGAAATCTAATTGTTTGTCATGGTCACCAAAATATATTTGACCACCCACACTAGCTCCGACAAACCAATGATTCAATTCCGAATTTTCTTGGAAAGCTTTCTTCGCCATGAATTGCGTCTTCCAAGGGTTGTTATTAACTGGTTCCTTCGCGAAACCTGTAACTGCAAACAATGTTGCAAAAACTAAACTACTTAACTTTTTCATTAATGTTGTTTTATGATTAAAAGAAGATTTTTATTACTATTAGCTTATCAATTAGTTAACAAAATCTGCCTCTTCTTTTTTCTATCGCTTCTGAATGTAATTTGTTTAAACTACCTAATAAGTTTAAACACTTAATCTATATAGTTGAAAAATCAATAGTTAGTGTGATTCTATTTTTTTCAATTTTTCTCTGAACAACAGTACGAATATACGTGCTATTTTAACAGGTGCAAATTTCACAGAATCGCTAAATTCCACTAATAATTAATTTTAAAACCCCTAGATTTTATATATTTTCATTGAATATTTAAAATATCTTCAAATACGATGTTTGAGAAGAAACATTTTTGTTGTTTTATGACATGAATTTACTCATAACATTTTTATTTAACAATAAATTGAGATTGACTTTAAATGAATTTGTAAATGTTTATCTACAGGCAAATTTAACTTGGAAAATGGGGAGAATCGGAATGTATAATTGCCTACAGCAAAGGGCTGTCCATGCCGACAGCCCTAAGCAAACTATTATCAACTTTATTATTTTCTTACACAGCGGATGTTCTCGCGACCACCCATTGTAGACTGGAATCCGTGCATCCAAACGTAATCACCGATTATAGGAACAGACCTATTATCACTTACTCTATAACTTTCAACACCTCCTAAGATACCACCCAAAATGGCTGGATCATGCGTCCAAAAATAACCGTCATTTCTATAATCCATTGGACCTAACACGGTCATGAAATAACCTAATTTTAGAATCCTTACTTTATTACCCTGGTAAGGTGCAGCTACCCCGACGGCATCATATTCAACATAGTCCGGTTGCAAATTACGACCTGCAGTTCGATCAGTTAATATCTTTGTTTCAGACTTTGTCGGCATTCTCCACTTGTTCAAAGGATAAACCCGGGTACAAGGATCTTGTTTATTTGCTGCCGATGTCGGGAAAGAAGACCTATACTCCCAAAACTCCTCTCCATCTCTTGGGTAAGAATCAATCTCAATCATATGTCTAAAACGATATGCTTTATCTGCAGTACTGAAATATAGATTTGCTCTCGACCATTGCAAGCCAACTAGTGACAAGGCTGACTCAATTAAATCCATTGAATTAGTCAATCTATTACCCCAGTTAACAGCCGTCATATCCATAGCATATTGGAATGGAGTTGAAAATGTCCTGGTACTGTTATTATCAAGTTTAACGGTAAATGTTTCAACATTTACAGTCATAGGAACTATTGGTGTTTGAGCTGCAGTATAGTAATATGCAACCTTGATTGTATCCTTGGTAGCAACACTATAATTTGTAAAAGTAAGATTACCTACGTCTACTGTTGAAGTATTTTCATATTGTCCAGTAAATACATTTAAGGTTCCCTTTTTAATATAGTCAGTATTAGCAAACTTTGCTGTAATGGTCTGAAGACCTGCGAACATTCCTCTAGCACTCAGTTCTGCACCGATCCTAGCTGTACGGTGTGCAAACCTAACAAGCAAAGGTTTATCAACAGTTCCCGCACCAGTAACAGTTACCGTTCCGCTAGCGTACAATAAAGGCTTATCTACCACTGACTCAATAACCGGTGCTGCTGGATTGGCAACATCTGGAATATTATCTGTCGAATTGTAGGAATAAGCATACCATTGGTATTCTTCATTTTTCACTACCTCAACGTGAGACGCTACACCTGATTCTGCATGTAAAGAGGTTATAAACTTTCCATCTTTATAAAGCAGCAATCTGTATTTTACCCCTCTATCCATAGCAATAGCTTTTGTAGCAGATTTTCCGTTACTTTTTGCAACTTGACTGTTCGAAACGGTTCTGTCGCCTTCAACTTGATCTTGCTGAAGCCTAACTACCGCATCAAATTCTTTGTAAGTAACATCTTTTTCTTCTAAGACACCTGGAGCCAATTGTGTAGAGGTTTTGGAATTAGACGCTTTCATTGCTTTAGGAGCAATATCGACTTCGTTTTCAATTCCTTCAACTTTAATACTAAGTGAAGCAGAAGCGCCAGAACCAGCATTGCCGGAGTCTGCGTTCTTATCACAACTTGTCATTAATCCCAAGGTGACAACCCCTAAAACACAAAATCTAACAAGACTTGTATTTGATATTTTTAGATATGATTTCATTTTCTTATTTGCCCTTAATTCTATAAATCAATTTCATGAGTTTCCTTGGAATCCATCCAATTGTCTATTTCCGGAGTGTAGTTCCCATTGGTTCCATTGCCCGGTGTAAATGTCGCAGAGGACGCAAGGATCCCTTGCTCGAGTTCAATTTTTAAAAGCACAATTTTTGGTGACACATACGCACCCAATACTTTCTTTTTCATAGTTGTTTTTTTTGTTTCCATCCACTTTCATGGTTAGATTTGAAGAGTCCTTGACAATTTGATAATGTTGATGTTGTATTCCCCAATTTGCCCAACAATACCCGCTCAAACACTTCAGTCATCATTTGACTTTTCCCAAGCCTTTGTTAATTAATTATTGATTCAAACTTTAATAAGTAATAAATTTTTATTATTTATTGGCACAAAAATATGCCAACATATTAGGGTATTCATGCATTAGATTCAATTAATTCGGTTATGTAGTAATTACCTTACATCCAGATTGTTACAATAAACTTAAAATAAATAATAAGTTTATTTTTAATAATATTAGCGTAAAAAGAAAGGTTAAAAATGATTTTAACTTAAAATATAAATATCAAACAAACACCCTATTAACAATAACTAAAAATTATTATACATGCATAATATTTATTGAATAAATCCATTATTCAAATAATAGTGACAGTGCTAATATTTAATGACACGACAAGAATTACATTCGATAAATGGATGTTTGCCTAGATAATACTACTCTTATCCTTTTTAAAATCGTTCTAACTAAACATTTCTGCTACGACAGAGGTATATTATTATAGTAGCTCTGCGATTTATGAAGAAGGAATTAAGTAAATTAGGAGTATCAAACTAAGGAAAGGAGGCAAACATGAAGATCATCACTAGGATTTGGCATGGGATAACCAAAAAAGAGGATGCCGATGCATACCTAAATTACCTATTTGACACTGGAATAAAAGATTACCGAAGTATAAAGGGAAATCTCTCCACCAAGGTGTTGCGGAGGATTGATCATGATATATGCCACTTTATGGCCATTACCGAGTGGGATTCGGTGAATAGCATACAGGAATTTGCCGGTGAGACCTTCGAAAAAGCAAGGTATTACAAGGAAGACAAGAAATACCTGCTAGAATTCGAAGAATATGTTACACATTTTGAAACGTACTTGATTGATTAAGCATTGATCATCGGAAGCCTGAAATAAAAGGTACTTCCTACACCCAGTTCGCTTTCGACACCAATTTTGCCGCCCTGATTTTCAATGAAGTCTTTGGAGATGGATAACCCAAGTCCTGTCCCCATCCTTACGCTGCCTGGAATTTGGAAATATCGGTCGAATACCTTCGACCGATAAGCTGAATCGATACCTTTTCCATGGTCTTTGACAGCAAATAACAGATGCTTGTGGTCCTTTTTCAGCGAAACGACAATCTTGCTGTTTACCGGTGAATATCTGATGGCATTGGTAATAAAGTTGGTCAATACCCAAGCCGTCTTTTCTTCATCGACGTATATTTTGGAGATATTATCTTCAATTTCTGTAGTGATTTCAATATGCTTTTGTTCAGCTTGCATCCTAGTAGCATTTAACGCATATTGAATAATTGGCAAAGGATCGGAGATCTGCGAATACAGTTTGATATTTCCAGTCTCTACCTGAGATACATTCAATAACTCGCTGGTAATGCGTAATAACCTTAGGCTATCCTCTTCTATACCTTCCAATAGCTTCTTCTGCTCATCCGTCAGTGAACCCGTACGAGGATGTTTAAGCAACTCCGAGCTTAATTGTATGGATGCAATTGGCGTTCTCAACTCATGGGAAACCGTAGCAATGAAATTGGTCTTTGCCACATCCATTTCCTTGAAGGCAGTGATATTCTTCAAAACGATCAACTCCCCTATCTTTTGGCTCTTTAGCTCTCCTGTAGGGATTATTTCCATAGGAATGACTTCCTTTTCAAAATAGCTCTCCTTATTATCGGTAAAGATCTTGAGTGTCGACTCTCTATTGTTTACATCGATCAGATTGCGGACCAGATCATTATGGTGCACCAGATTATCGATATTACTGTTTAATAAATCTGTGCGTTTTAACCCGGAGACCTGAAGGCATTCATCATTGATCAAGATGATCTTTCTATTTTCATCCAATCCAATAACTGGATCATGCATGCTATTGACCAGGGTCTCAACCCGCTTCTTCTCTTCAAGGATCTGGTCCAGCTTGCTATTGGAATATTCCTGCAGCCTTTCTGCCATACTGTTGAAAGAACTCGCCAGTTCCATAAACTCACTATCCCCTTCGAAGTAAACACGTTGGTTATAGTTTTGACGGGCAATTTCACTGATGCTTTCCGTCAGTTTTTTAATAGGATTGGCGATATTGCTCGGGAGGTTGATAAATAATACAAACCCGATCAAGAAGCAGAGTGCCCCAACAACAGAGATAAACACGAATGCATTGCTGGCCATTTCTTTGGCATGATCGCTTTTCATAACGATGGCATCCATATTAACGGTCATCAGTTTTACCAGATCTGCCCGGAACTCCTTCCCTACCTGAGGGTCTTCTGGGTTTTCCTTTAAGCGGATCAGTTGCTCAGAAAGACGATCGGTGATATTTTTTTCTCCCTGTTCAGTTACATTCTGGCGTTGCCTAGCAAAATTGCTTTCTAGTTGAGCAATGGCTTCCTTATTCAAATGGATCTCATCGGATGCCTTGAGCATATTCCGTGCATATTCCACAGAATTATAGTTTGCAGATAGAACGTTTTCAGTGTCTTTCTTCAAAGAGCTGACAAATATAGTGCTCACCGCAGCAAGGATCAGGATCATTAAAAACAATAATCCGATACCTAAATAGAGTTTAGCTTTAATTTTCATGATAGAATAATGATGTCAACTTGAATCTTTTCTAATTTTTTTAATAGTCTTCTAAAGATACCCATCGACCATAAGATCCTTAGGAACGGCCAATAAGGCCAACCTACGCAAAGGGTCGTGATATCCATCCGAAGGACTTGATCGACGATGCTTTCAGGGACGTCCTTTCCCTGGACTTGGATTACCTGTCCACCTAATTCGGTCGCCAATTTAAAATTATTAATGAGATAACGCTGCTTATCCAGCGCAATTTTATCGGTACTTTCTTTTGGAGTCTGTATATACAAGACAAACCAATCGGCTTGATAATAGCTGGCAAGCCTTGCAGTCCTTCGAATCAGGTTCTTGGCTTTCTTTTCATCAGTTCCTATACAGACCATAAACCGTTCTGCTTTACGCTTTGAATCAGGTTTTTTCTCGCGTTCGTGTTTTTTGATGGCATGGGCAGCTACTTCCTTTAGGGCAAGCTCCCTTAACAAGAGTAACTGTTCAGATTGAAAGAAATTGTTCAATGCTGTTTCAATCTTCTCTTTTTTGTAGATCTTGCCTTCCTTTAATCGGCCAATCAGGTCTTCTACAGAAATATCTACAAAAACAATCTCATCGGCTGACTGAATCACCCGATCAGGGATACGTTCATAGACCGGAACAGACAATAGGTCGCCGACCTCTGCCTGTAAGCCTTCGAGATGTTGGATATTGACAGCAGAAATCACATTTATGCCTGCATCCAACAGCTCCATTACATCCTGCCAACGCTTTTCATTTTTACTGCCTGGCACGTTGGTATGCGCCAATTCATCCACAACTACAACTTCGGGATGCTTCTGCAAGACCAAGTCTACGTCAAGGTCTTCTAATTCATTGCCTTTATAATAGATTTTCTTTCTTGGAAGCAACGGTAAACCGGCCAGCTGCGCAACGGTCTCTTCTCTATTGTGGGTTTCAATATATGCTATCTGTACATCGATACCATTTCGCAAAAGGTTATGAGATTCCTGCAGCATCCTATAGGTCTTTCCTACCCCAGCACACATCCCTAAATAGATCTTAAACTTGCCCCTCCTGGACTGTTTGATCAGTTCCAGAAAGTGTTCAGCCGATTTTCGTTGTTCTTCCATTTTAATAACTATTTAGAATCGCCAACCCAAGGCGGTACTGATGGTAGTGCTGTTGCTTTTTAAATCGGTCTGATCGTTTACAAAGACCTTTTCCGAAGAATTCAAATTTCTTACCTCAGCCCTCCAAATCAATCCTTTATACAAGTCTACATCAAATCCCGCAGAATAGCCAAGAATGTTTGTCCCTCGCTCTCCAAACCTACCAAATACCACTCCGTCTGCATCATTGAAATATTCCAGTCTTGCATTCAGCTTAACCTTTTGACTCAGCGCATAATTTCCTTGGATCCCACTATTCCACCAATGGTAAGTTTTCGCAATTAAAGGCTGCTTTTGCATTCCATAGTCCCAGTTAGCCAAAATGTTCATCTTACCATTTACTGCAACCTGCACATATAAATCATGGAAAAACCTTAAACTATCCGAACCTTCATCGCCTACATAAGAGCTACTGTTCAATACAACCGACTCAAGCGGTTTATATTGGATCTGATGGCCAAATGAAATGTTTTTACTCGTGCTCGGCAATTGTATCCTTTGCCAGCCATTCAGTGCAACAGCTGCAAGGTATAATTTGGAATCCTTAGTAGTATAGGATAATCTTGCACCGGTTTCAAAATAGGGCGAATTCTCAGCGGCTAAGCTTCGGCTCAAGCTGATATTATCCAAACCTATTGCACTCTCTCCACCGATATGCGATGGCAATACCCCTGCATCTATCCATAAATCATGATTCTCCAATAGCTTATAGCCTACATTGGCTTCATATACATTCTTCCAAACACCCTCTTCAGCAGCATAATTCGCATTCATATAGCTACCAACAGCAATCGCCAAATTGCTTCTAACTCGATTTCCATCATAAGCAGCTTTGATCATGGCTAAGTTAACAGAGAACTCATTGCTCCTGTTATGGCTATAGATAAATGCTGGCCTTTTATGGTCTTCAGGTTTATTGAAATCATAAGTATAATACGATTCAATATATCCGGAGAAAGTCAAGTTCGATTTCAAAGTATCGCTTATTTCCTGAGCATCAACCGAACCCATACCTAAAAAGATAGAAGCCGTGCAAAGAAATTTATTGAGCATGTTCTACTCCTTTCTTGTTGGCAATAGCATCTAATGCTAGGTTTAGTTCCAATACATTGACTTTCGCAGGACCGAACATCCCCAAAAGAGGATTTTCGGTATGTTCTTTAATCAAGCTGATTAATTCCGTTTCTGCAAGGCCTCTCAATTTTGCAATACGGGGAACCTGTATTTCCAAGGCATTAACAGAAAGATGGGGGTCAAGACCGCTTCCGCTTGCTGTAACGATTTCGGTCGGAATCTTTTCTTTGGTCACATTCGGGTTATGCGACAAGAAATGTGCGATCCTACCCTCCACCTCCTGTATATATTCGGGGTTAGAACCCGCCAAGTTGCTACCACCTGAGCCAGCAGCATTATAATCTACTGCCGATGGCCTTGACCAGAAGTATTGGTCTTCAGTAAACTTCTGTCCGATATTTTTGTAATATGTCTTTCCATTTCCTTCAACTAGGAACCCTTTTCCTTGGTTAGGACTTAATTGAGCAATAGCCCACACGACGAATGGATATAGTATAGCAAGTAAAATAAAGCTTAAAATACTCATCTTAATTGCTGGTAAAATTTGTGCTTTCATTTCTATTTAAATAAATACTGACAACAATAGATCGATCAATTTGATACCGATGAACGGCACGATTAATCCTCCAAAACCATAGATAAAAATGTTCCTACGCAACAAGGCAGATGCACCAATTGGCTTATATGCAACACCTTTAAGCGCCAAAGGAATCAACATCGGTATCAGGATCGCATTGAAGATAATAGCCGAAAGAATTGCCGATTCAGGACTACTTAATTTCATGATATTCAATGGAGCCAATGCTGGGATCATAGCCACAAATAATGCAGGAATAATCGCAAAATACTTGGCAACGTCATTGGCAATACTGAAAGTGGTCAGTGTTCCCCTGGTCATCAACAGTTGTTTCCCGATCTCTACGACCTCAATCAGTTTTGTAGGGTCATTATCAAGGTCTACCATATTACCGGCTTCCTTAGCCGCTTGGGTACCACTGTTCATCGCAACACCCACGTCAGCTTGTGCCAATGCCGGAGCATCATTAGTTCCGTCTCCCATCATGGCGACTAGTTTACCTTCGCCTTGTTCCCTACGGATGTAGTTCATTTTGTCCTCAGGCTTCGCTTCAGCAATAAAATCATCCACACCAGCCTTTTTAGCGATATATTCAGCAGTCAAAGGGTTATCACCAGTTACCATCACCGTTTTGATACCCATCTTTCTCAATCGTTCAAAACGTTCTGAAATACCGGGTTTTATGATATCCTGCAATTCAACAACCCCCAATGCTTTTTCATTTTCTGAAACCACCAACGGAGTACCACCATTACCAGAAATGCTTTCCACAACTTTCACAACATCATCTGGAAATTGATTGCCTGCAGCTTCTACTAATCTTTTGATAGCGTCAGTAGCACCTTTACGGATACGTTGATTGGCGATATCCAAGCCTGAGCATCTAGTCTCTGCTGTGAACTTGATAAATTTGGATTCTTGTAATCTATAAGGTGCAAGGTCAAGACCGGCCAACTCTACGATAGATTTACCCTCAGGAGTTTCATCACTCATAGAGCTCAAGCTAGCTGCTCGAATCAATTCCGTAGAATCAACACC
The DNA here is from genome assembly GCF_046161205.1 of Sphingobacterium sp. BS-2. Classification (NCBI taxonomy): domain Bacteria; kingdom Pseudomonadati; phylum Bacteroidota; class Sphingobacteriia; order Sphingobacteriales; family Sphingobacteriaceae; genus Sphingobacterium; species Sphingobacterium sp. BS-2. The sequence goes on along the minus strand of NZ_JBIXGO010000008.1, from coordinate 99,836 downwards.
TGCAGCAGGGTAAAACTTGGTTGCCTTTCTATTACCAATGGTAATCGTACCGGTCTTATCCAATAATAGCACATCCACATCTCCCGCCGTCTCAACAGCTCTACCAGACTTCGTCAACACATTAGCCCGCAATGCACGGTCCATCCCCGCAATACCTATTGCAGATAGCAATCCTCCAATGGTAGTCGGAATAAGACATACAAAAAGTGCAATAAAAGCAGCTATACTGATCGGCACATTTGAATAATCAGCAAAAGGTTTCAAGGTCACACAGACCAAAATAAAGACCAAGGTAAATCCTGCCAGTAAAATGGTTAAGGCAATCTCATTAGGAGTCTTCTGTCTTTTGGCTCCTTCCACCAAGGCGATCATCTTATCCAAGAATGATTCCCCAGCGGTAGCAGTCACCAATACAACGATCTCATCCGACAAAACTTTGGTACCTCCAGTCACTGAACTGCGGTCACCACCAGCCTCTCTAATTACCGGTGCAGATTCACCCGTAATGGCACTCTCATCAATGGTAGCTAGCCCTTCGATGATTTCTCCATCACTTGCAATAATATCCCCAGCAGCACAAACGAAGACATCTCCTTTTTGCAATTGCGAGGAAGGAATTGTTCTACCATCTTTCAATTTTGCTGGAGTCTCCTCTCTAGTTTTACGGAGGCTGTCTGCTTGAGCCTTTCCTCTAGCCTCAGCTAAGGATTCAGCGAAATTCGCGAACAATAGCGTAAGCAATAAAATAAGGAAGACGATAAAGTTATATCCAAAGGAGCCTTGCGATTGATCTCCCAATAATATGGCAATACACACTACTAACATCACCACAGTACAGACCTCAACGGTAAACATGACTGGGTTACGAAGCATTTCTTTAGGATTGAGTTTAATAAAAGCCTGTTTAAAAGCAACTTTTAACAACTCAGTATCAAAGAATGGATTATTTGATTTCATTTTGATTCTCATTAATTATTTGATAGAAAAATACTCTGCAATTGGACCTAGGGTCAATGCAGGGAAGAACGCTAATGCAGCAACAATCACGATCACGGCAAATACCATAAATCCAAAGCTTGCTGTATCTGTTTTCAGCGTTCCTGCACCTTCAGGGATATATCTCTTCTCTGATAAAATACCTGCAATTGCAATTGGCCCAACAATCGGGATAAACCTTCCGAACAACAAGACAATACCTGTACTGATATTCCACCATAAGGTATTATCTCCCAAGCCTTCAAAACCACTACCGTTATTCGCTGATGCCGAAGTAAATTCATAAAGCATCTCAGAGAAGCCATGGAATCCAGGGTCATTGGTAGTACTGGCTCCAATAGCTGGATAGGCAGCAGCAATAGCGGTTCCTGCAAGGATTAAGAAGGGATGTATTAGGGCAACGATCATGGCGATCTTCATCTCCCTCGCTTCTACCTTTTTACCAAGAAACTCAGGTGTACGGCCGACCATCAAACCGGAGATGAATACCCCCAGGATAATGAAGACAAAGAAATTCAGGATCCCTACGCCATTACCCCCATAGAATGCATTGATCATCATGGCGAGCATTTCATTCATTCCCGAAAGCGGCATACTACTATCATGCATCGAGTTTATCGAACCAGTGGAAATCACCGTTGTCACGATCGACCAGAAACCTGAAGCCGCCGCACCAAACCTGATTTCCTTACCTTCCATTGCTCCTAGATCCTGAGTAACTCCCAATCGCTCAATAGCTGGGCTACCATGTGCTTCCATCAATACGTTTGGAATGGCCAGGCACAAAAACCCGATGGTCATCACTCCAAAGATCATTAAGGAGAGTTTTCTACGGTTTATGAAAAAACCTAATGCAAAGACCATAGCTACAGGGATTACAAACTGTCCTATCATTTCAGCAATGTTTGATATATAGCTGGGGTTTTCAAGGGGATGGTTTGAATTCGCACCGAAAAAACCTCCCCCATTCGTACCCACATGTTTTATGGCAACAAAGGCCGCAACAGGACCTCTTGAAACCTCAACGGAATCCCCTTGAAGGTTGATCATCGTATCTTTACCTTCATAAGTCATCGGAGTACCTTGAAAAACTAAAATCATGGCAACGATGAATGATATCGGCAATAATATGCGTGTGCATGATTTCAAGAAAATATCATAGAAGTTTCCCAATAGCTTGCTGCCTTTATCCTTAAAAGCCTTGAAAAGCACAATAGCAGCGGATATACCAACTCCTGCACTCACAAACTGAAGGAACATCAATCCTGTTTGGGATAAGTAACTGACTCCTGATTCTCCAGAATAATGCTGAAGATTACAGTTTACCAAAAAGGAAATTGCTGTATTAAATGCCAAATCAGGCGACATATTCGGATTACCATCAGGGTTTAATGGTAGATAAGCTTGAAACATCAAGATTAACATCCCTACTACAAACCATAGCAAATTAATGGTCAAGAGTGCAACCAAATGTTCCTTCCAAGTCATTTCCTTCTTATAGTCTACACCTGAGAGACGCATAATACCTCTTTCGATCGGACCAAAGATCTTATCCAAGAAACTTGGTTTATCGGAAAAAACATTGGCGATATATTTACCTAGGGGAATAGCAAGAATAATGGTTGCTAAAAACATTGCGATAACGCCCCATATTTCTGTGTTCATTAAATTCATTTTTTCTGTTCCTTAAAATTTCTCAGGATTCAACAATACGTACATGGTGTATAAAAAGACCATGACTGCGACGATTAATAATGCGATCATATCCTTAATTTTCTATTATAGTTTTTACATAAACTGACCTCAGGTCCTTTGGAAAAAAGGTCAGGTGTTTTCTTAAGCTTGCCGGAGATTCGGTCGAAGCCATACGCTCCAGAAACTCATTCTCTATGGCATTCTTCACGTGCAAGGATCCCCCGCCATACAATATCCCGATCACATGGATTGCTTCACGGGTCATCTGCTGTTCATCAGTAGAACCCTCAAAATTTGCCATACAATATTCGGCTACATGTTGAAGAACCTCATATTCAGATTCCAGCGCTCCCCCCTGCACACAGTGCGGAAGCCAAGCTTTAACGGTTGAAATAATTTTACTTTCCATTTCTTTAGATTTTGTCGAAAAAATCAACGGACTTGAAGAATAGAGCAAAGCAAACAATGCCCAAAATCAATAATGCTAGGGTTAAAATCATGTTATTTGATATGTTGAATGATGTAAACTTCCTTTAGACCTTGCGGGAGCTGCGAGATGATCCTGCTCCATTGCTTGCTACTGCATAAATGGTCCATCCTCGTCAAACAGTGCATAAAGAGATATTCTACATGCTGCTTGATATGTTGATCCCCTTTCTGATAAAGAATCCCCACACAGGATAGTATCCTCTGTACATAACTAAAGTTTTTCTTTTGACACAGTTCGCGCATATAACTCACGATCACCTGCATAACCGCAGCCACATTCTCCTCAGATTTAAACCTCTTCAGTTGTGGAGATAATTTCCGGATATGCCTTCCTACATAATTTGCCATCTCTTGGGATGTAATCTTTTCCATAATAAAAAAAATCATATTTACCCCCAGATGCCAATCTCTATTCCAGCGAATGAAACAAAAGGCTAACTAGCTACTTATCAGTGCTATAAAAATATGTTGGAAGAAATAGCAAATAAAAAACCCTATCATTTTGATAGGGTCATTATCATTTTGAGAACCAGGATGCCCTTCGACGCCGCTCAGGGTACGGGATTGGAGGAAGGAACAAGATCATGGAATGAACCAGGATTTCTGGTCACCCCTATTTGGGATGGACAAGGTTAATATCTCAATACTCAAATCTCATATCTCACATCTATATCTTGTACTCCTCAATTTTCCTATACAAGGTTGCGACTCCAATTTCGAGTAATCGTGCGGCTTCGGCTTTATTGCCTTTGGTAAAGGCCAGGACTTTTTGGATATGCTTTCGTTCTATTTCGGCGAGGGCCATTGCGGAAAGGCTATTTGAGGTACCTTCCTGCATACAGAACTCATAAGGCAAGGCATTAGCATCCAAGGTATCACCTTCAATAAGGATTAAACTCCTTTCGATACTATTTTTCAGTTCCCTGACATTTCCTTTCCAGGAATGTTTTTGCAATAGATCTATATAGGAATCATCGATTTTCGGAACCGACATATTCAACTTTGCGGCTTGGAGTGCAACAAAATGTTTAACTAATAAGGGAATATCAGAGGTTCGTTCCTTTAGGGATGGTAAGGTGATGGTAAATACAGAAAGTCGATAATAGAGGTCAGATCTAAACTGCCCGTCTTCGGATTCCTGTTCTAAGTTTCTGTTGGTAGCAGCGATTACACGGACATCGACTTTGGTCGGTCTGCTTTCGCCAACTTTCAGGAATTCTCCGGTTTCTAATACACGTAATAATTTAGCTTGAAGTTCGATGGGCATTTCACCTATTTCATCGAGGAATAAGGTTCCTTGGTTGGCTTCTTCAAACAAGCCTTTTTTATCTTTCAATGCACCGGTAAATGCACCGGCAACATGACCAAATAATTCTGACTCTAAAAGGTCCTTACTAACGGCAGAACAATTCAGGGCAACGAATGATTTGGCGTTTCGCTTGCTATCATAATGGATTGCTTGCGCAAATACTTCCTTACCGGTACCTGTTTCCCCCAATAATAAGACCGTGGCGTCAGTCTGGGCTACCTTCTTGCCTAAGGAGATGGCATTTTGCAATTCCTTAGATTTACCTACCACCTGATCAAAAGAATATTTCTTACCCACCTTTTCTTGAAGCTGCACCAAGCGTTTTGCCATTTCCACTTTCTGAAAGGCTTTATTGATCAATGGGATAACCTTATTGTTGTCATCACCTTTGGTCATATAATCGAAGGCTCCATTTTTAATGGCCTGCACCCCATCAGGAATCTGACCGAAAGCTGTCATCAACAAGACTTCCGCTAAAGGTTGTAGCTTTTTGATCTCCAATACCGCTTCTACCCCATTTCCATCAGGAAGTTTCACATCACATAAAACCACATCGATATCTTTGGTCTTTAGGATCTGATAGCCAGCCTTGAGGTTAGCAGCCTGAAAAACTTCCAGATCATCCCATTCCAACTGGATAATCCTAGCCAGTAATTGGCGGAGTTTATCCTCATCATCAATAAGCAAAATCTTCTTAAGCATGACCTAAATTAGTGTTTCCTGATTAGAATTAAAAAAACCAAACTAAAATCCCAGTATAAATGAAAAATCCCAAGGCGGGGAGCCTCAGGATTTTATCAAACCAATTATTAACCTAAATTATGAAATTTAATTTTTTCTTTGTTGATGATATAACGCAAGTCAAAAACAAAACGCGTCAAGCCACGCTAATATTAACATATTTTAACAAATCAAAAAATCCTTAAAAAACCTTTCCAACTTACAACTAATGGATTATGGGAATCGCTCGGTAATATTCCTGCTATCCTATTTGTCTCGTGGGATGTATTGCTATTTTTGCAGCATGAAGCATCTACTGAAGTTTACCTTCATCCTTTTGTTTATTTCCCAAACTGCCCTAGCCCAAGATTTACTGAAAGGCAAAGTGGTCAGGATCTCGGATGGTGATACCATGACGGTTCTGGATAGCTTAAACCAACAGCATAGGATCAGGCTCCATGGAATTGACAGCCCCGAGAAAGGCCAAGATTATTATCAAGTAGCAAAAGATTATGTGGGTCAACTCTGCTTCCAGAAACAGGTGGAAGTAGACATCCTGAACTATGACCATTATAAACGTGCCATCGGCAAGGTTTATGTGGATGGTTTGGAAGTAAACTTAAGCCTATTAAAAGTTGGATTGGCATGGCACTTTACCCAATTCGATCAATCTGAAGAATATGCACTAGCGGAATCAGAGGCTAAGCTCAATAAAATGAATATCTGGTCCCTCAAGACCGCTACAGCACCTTGGGAATTCCGAAAAATAAAACGCCAACAGCAGAAATTGAAAGCCAAATAGTTAAAACTAATTGGCTTTATTCTTTATCAGCTTAAACAATTCGTTGACAAATAGCGGCACTAAACCAAAACCAAGCACCTTCAACCAATCATTGATACCAATGATCTGAAGTTTAAACGATTCCCTTAAAACAGGCACAAACAACACCAATAATTGCAGGGCAAATCCCAGAATAATCGCAAACACTAAATATTTATTCGAGAATATTCCAACCTTAAAGATGGATTTATGCTCACTCCTGAAGGACAGGGAATAAAACAATTGACAAGCAATAATGGTCAAGAATGCCATAGTGCGCGCATAGGAATGTATCTCCTCAGGTATTTGATCATTGAATGGATTGTAGCCATGTTCAAAATAGCCGATCAAAAACGCTGCGGCTGTCAACAAACCAATCAATATTCCAGCTACAACAACCCGTTGGGTACCACCATGTGAAAAGAAGTTTTCATTCAATTCCCTTGGTTTTTCCTTCATGACGTTCGGATCCCCAGGATCCATTCCTAAGGCCACCGCCGGCAAGGTATCTGTAATTAAATTGATCCATAATAGTTGAGTCGCCAATAGAGGAACAGGCAATCCAGCCACGATGGTCACCAACATGGTAATGACCTCGCCCAAGTTACTAGCCAACAGAAACACGACCGACTTCTTGATATTATTATAGATATTTCGGCCTTGTTCAATCGCACCAATGATCGTCGAAAAGTTATCATCAGCAAGGATCATATCCGAAGCATTCTTTGCCACATCAGTCCCTGTAATACCCATAGCGACACCAATATCAGCCGCATTCAAGGATGGCGCATCATTTACCCCATCTCCGGTCATGGAAACTATGTTCCCCTTCGATTTGAATGCTTTAACGATATTGACCTTATGCTCTGGTGAAACCCGAGCAAATACACGATAATCGCCAATATGCGATTCCAACTCCTCATAAGAAATAGCATTGATTTCCTTGCCTGTTGTTACTTGATCAAAATTTTCGGCAATACCTAATTCTTTCGCGATCGCAAATGCAGTATTGCCATGATCACCGGTAATCATGATAGTCGTTACTCCAGCTTCTTTTGCCTTCTCAATAGAATCCTTAACCTCTTCTCTCGGTGGATCAATCATCCCTACGACCCCTATAAAAACCAGATCCTTTTCAAACTCTTCCTTATCTATCTTAGAATCGCTCTCCTTAAAGGCCACGGCCAAAGTCCTCAATGCTTTTGAGGACATCTCCTCCACAGCATCAGCGATCTGCTTTTTATGTTCCTCGGTAATGGGTTGCAACTCCTCATTCTGGATAATGTATTTACAGTTCGGCAAGAGGCTATCCACAGCCCCTTTGGTATACAAGATATATTTAGAATCATGGTTATGCAGGGTCGACATCATTTTCCGGTCTGAATCAAAAGCCAACTCATCTACCCTCGGCTGTTTATCTTGAAGCTCCTTCCTATCCATCTCCCATTGATCCGCAAGAGCCAATAAGGCAACCTCCGTTGGATCTCCCGTTTGCTTGTCTTCTTCTAATGTCGCATCAGAAGCCAGGACCATCGCTTCTGCCAATAGATTTTCTTCAAATGTATTCTCTCCTTCATCATCCACCGAAATCAAGTCATCACTAAAGGTAAAAGCTTCTTGGACGGTCATCTTATTTTGGGTCAAGGTACCGGTCTTGTCAGAACAGACGATGTTTACCGAACCTAAGGTCTCCACTGCCGGAAGCTTTTTGATAATGGCATTTTGCTTAGCCATTTTTGTAACCCCGATGGATAAAACTATTGCAACAATGGCCGCTAGACCTTCAGGAATGGAGGCAACAGCCAAGGATACCGAGGTCAGGAACATTTCCGTCAAATCTCTTCCCTGAAAATAGGATATAATAAAAATGACCACACAGATACCAATCGCCACTTTTCCTAAGGTCTTGCCCAAATGATCTAATCGAATCTCAAGCGGAGTCTCTTCAGACTCATCGCTTTCAAGGAAGCCAGCTATTTTACCAACCTCGGTCTGATTGGAGGTTCCAATCACCAAACCCACTCCACGACCATAGGTCACTAAAGTCGACATATAGGCCAAGTTGATCCGATCCCCCAATGGAATGTATTCCTCATCAAATTTCGCTTCTGCATCTTTTTCTGCAGCCACAGACTCACCCGTCAAGGCAGACTCATCGATCTGCAAATTGGCCGTTTCAATCAATCGCAAATCTGCTGGTATATACCTTCCAGCTTCCAATAGCACGATATCGCCAGGCACCAGAAGTTCGGAATCAATCTCCACTACCTTTCCATCTCTTTTCACAACGGCTTTTGGATGCGACAGATTTCTCAAAGCCTCAATAGCATTATTCGCACGCACTTCCTGAAAAAGTCCTAGAAAGGCATTGATCAAAATGACAATCAGAATGATGATCCCATCGGTATATTCCCCCATGAAAAAGGTGATACCAACGGCAGCAAACAAAACATAGATCAAGGCATCATTCAGCTGTTCAAAAAATATCCGCCATATAGATTTCCGTTTCTGTTCTTGAAGTTTGTTCTTTCCATATTCTTGTAATCGCTTTTCAACTTCTGAATTCGATAAACCCTCCGAAGGGTTAACTTCCATAGTATTGAGCGCTTCATCTATGCTGGATGAATAAATGCTGTTGCTAATTGATTTTTGTTCTTCTGCCATATAGTCTAAATACTCGAAACCCAAAAATAGTTCTAAATCATCTTCCCTCCGATGATTTCAATCACTTTCACTCTCCATTTTAGTTAAGAAAAGACCCTGTACACAGCTTGCCTAGGCAAAACTTGATTAAGGCCTTTCTTTTGGCTATATTTGGAATACACACATCCTACCGGTAGTATTATGAAAAATGCACTTTTAATTCCAACTGACTTTTCTGAAAACGCATGGGTAGCTACAAAATATGCGGCAAACCTGGCGATCAAATTTAATTGGGACATCCATGTACTCCATGTTTACCAGAAATTTGACCGACTACTTGCCACGACAGAATTCAATGAAGCTGTAGCAAAGCACAATGAAGCTGCCTCCATCGATGAAATGCAGATATTGGAGAACAGGATAAAAGCTGAATTTCCAAAACTAGGATTAACAACGGCATGTATCGACGGTAATTTAACAGAAACGATTTTAAAGGTAGCCACTGAAAACAATGCCCCATTCATCATTATGGGTACCAAAGGAGCAAGTGGATTGAAAGGATTGGTGTTTGGTAGCAATACATTCGAAATTATCCAGGAATCCCCAATCGGGGTTATTGCGGTCCCTGAATCCTACCGGGATTTCAAATTGGAAAAGATCGGAATGCTGACCAATTTCCAAGCAACTGAATTTGACCTGATCGATAGTTTTATCCATAGAACAAGCCCAGCCATTGATTTAACTCTTATGCATGTGCTTGAATCTAATAAAAGCAATGATCAGAACACTATTCTATATTGGGAAGAAAAGATGCTTAAACATACCGGTGTAAACTCGATAACTTTTAGGAGCAAACAGATGATCAATAGAATTGATGTCAAACAACCAATTCCCTATTGCATTGAGCAAATGATCCTGGAAGAAGGAGTAGATTTACTCCTTCTTACGTATACCAGGAAAAGTTTTTTTGCTAGCTTGTTTTCGAAAAGTTTAACCAAATCGATCGCCAATGAATTGACCGTACCAAGCTTCTTTATGCGAGAATATTTTCTCCACCCATTAAGGGATCAGTAATACTTGGTTTACCATTCTCAATGTGGCCTGCATATTTGATGAAAAGATCTGGATCTTGGTCTGAAGTAATTTCAAAATCATACCAGCCATTGGATTTATCCAATTTCCAGCTCTCTTTTTTGCTCTTATTGGCAGCTAGGGTTTTTGCTGCATGTCCATAGGAAGGATCCTGAACTTTTAGATTTACTGGCGAATTCTTAAGCTCCAATTGAAAACCAATATTTGCGTGGCTGCTATTAGCCTTCAAATTTGGAAATGCTGATTTCACTTTTCCCTTAAATGCTCGATAGAACCCATTCGGTCCATGGACTGAAAAACAGAACGTTTCATTCTTTATATCCGCCAGATCTATACTATAGACCAATTCTTCCTTGGATTTAACTGCAAAATTCCAAGTTTTTCCCACCTCATTCTTCGGCCCATAGGCAGTATGTGAAATCAATTGGAATGGTACACCTACCGTTTTGCTATGAGCTAGGTTTCCATATAAACCAAAATGGAAATAAAGTTTTCCATCTTCTACCGATAGGTTCACATCCATATCATAAGGGATAGCACAAGCAGGTTTGGTCCCCTTTTCTTGCAATCCTAAACCGGCATTCATGGAAAGGTTGTTCTTTATATTGGATAGACTATCCGCACTGATCGCTTTGAAGTTTCCAGGAATGGATTTATCCTTCGCGGAGAAAATCCTTTCCACATATTGATCTCTATTGACAAAATCAATTGCTGGGCGCTGATTTTCAGGAATAGGTCTAAAAGCCGAGGTCAAGTTTCCACAAATCAACCTTCTCCAATCGGTTAGGTTGGTTTCTTTGACTTCCTTCTTGTATTTTTTCTGTATAAAATGTTCTAGAAACTGTAATGTCGAGGTATGGTCACAAACTTCTGAATTTACCCAACCGCCTTTTGACCAAGGCGAGGCAATCACCAATGGAACACGGTAACCCAATCCTATCGGACTATCATGAACCCCAGTATTTTTACCCGTTCTTTTATTCTCTTGCTCCACCGTTACATATTCATCTGCTGTATTCATTCCTTTAGGAACAGCTCCAGTTTCTTTTTTGCTGCTCAATGGGGAAATAAAAGGTGCTATATGATCGAAATAGCCATCATTCTCATCATAGGTCAGGATAAAGATGGTCTTCTTCCATACTTCCGGATTGGCAGTCAAGATATCCAAGGTCTCCGAAACATACCAAGCACCATACCATGGCGAACCTGGATGATCCGAAAAACGACATGGTGCCACTAACCATGAAACAGCCGGTAGATTTCCTGATTTCACATCCTCACGGAATTGATGGAATACATCACCTTTAGGCACTTCAATCTCCACTCCATCTTGGCCCTTGATCTTAGAAAGCTGATGATAATTAGGATCCTTTGTATTGGTTGCAAAAGCACGAAGATGGATTTCTTGCTCTTGCTTACTTAGTTTTTTAAAATTCTCAGGAGAATATTGCTCTACATCCTTCTTATACCCTTCCAATTCATTGACCACCTTTTGATAGGCTTCTTGATTAGCAAATTTTGCTACCGTCAATAAATGTTCAATTTCTTTGACTCTCTTCTGGGCAAAGCTATAATAGGCAGGATGGAATTTCACATGGTATTGTTTATGGAACTCCAAGTTATTGTCTGTAAAGTTTGCCAACCAATCTTCTTCTTCACCTTCGAAACCTACGGGCAGACTTAACTCATTTTGGTATACCTTCCAAGGAATTCCAGCTTCCTGTAATCGCTCTGGATAGGTTTTCCAACTTACATCTTTATAATTGATCTGGGAATTGTCGACATGTGCTGTAGATTCCGGATTATGAGGTTCTTCACGAACGGTACCTGACCAAAAATAAGAACGGTTGGCACTCGTACCGGTCAGGGACGAACAGAAATGCTGGTCACATACCGTGAAGGCGTCAGCAAAAGCATAATAAAAAGGGATATCCTTTCTTTCAAAATAACCCATGGTCAATGGGATATGCTTATATTCAGGATCGCCAGCTTGTTTGGCTTCCAACCAAGTGTCCATCTTTCCTTCATTTCGGGCCGCAACCATGTCTCGCCAACCATGTGGAAGGCTTCCCATCCAGGTAATTTTGGTATTCTCTATATCCAAATGAAAGGGCGCATAGATCTCTGCGTTTTTGTTTTGTTGGTACCAGACTGGCAAACCACTGGGTTGCCTCATTGCCCGAGGGTCATTAAATCCACGGACCCCTTTCAAGGTGCCGTAGCAATGATCAAATGATCTGTTCTCTTGCATTAAGAAAACAATGTGTTCCGCATCCAAGTAACTACTTCCTGGTTTGGCATCAATGGCTAAAGCTTTTTGTATTGATTCAGGTATTAGGTTTATGGCAGCAGTGGAACCTGCAAGCATTGAAGCTTTCTTTAGAAATTCTCTTCTATTATCCATTAAAAATCAGTTTAGACGACAAAGCTATCATTTTAATCAGTTTAAACTTTAAGATAGCGAATACATTCATAAGAATTAACCTAAACTTATTATTCACTTAATATTATTACATAAAAAAGCCCAACCTTTCGGTTGGGCCAATCTATAAACTTACCTAATCCTATTCGTATCCAGGATTCTGCAATAATTTAGTATTCCTATTGATTTCATCACGATGGAATGAACTGAAATACATCTTGTCATTCCAACTTCTGTTTTCAATACCAGGATTCAGCGTGTTCACCGTATAGATATACGTATAATTTGCTGGATCATGTTTATAAAGACTAACTGTCTTACCCGGTTTCAATTGTCCGAAAACATCCATGATCGTTACTTTACGACCTAGCGTAGTTGGCGCAATCATCCAACGGCGAGCATCAAAGAAACGGTGCTCTTCGTAAGCAAGTTCAATACGTCTCTCATTGCGGTAGCGATCTTTCAATGCGGCTCCTGTTTCGGTAATTGCTGGCATACCCGCACGGAAGCGGATCTTGTTCAACCAAGTTTTCGCTTCAGCATCCTCACCTAATTCAATACAAGCCTCCACATAATTCAATACGGCTTCGGTGTAGCGCAATAAAGGCCAAGGAATTTGCTGACGTGTGTTTTGGTCAACAATACCTGGATTAGGATCCACAAATTTTCTATAATAGTACCCCGTATAAGAACCGTTCCAATCCTCAATCGGACTATTTCTGGTATCCAATCCGAACACTACCGTTTTCGTTCCTGAACCGTTACCGATTTCATAACGACCTGTTTGGATCTGATTGAATGGATCTCTATTACGAACATCTTCTGTTCTTGGTTTCCAACCCGCACCATCAGCACTGATCGTAATATAGAACCTAGGGTCACGATCGGTATAAGGAGCTGCTTTGTGCGCAGGATTATTCCAATCAAATTTCACACCTGACCTAAACTCATAGTCATCAACCAATAATTGGATTGGGGAGTTTCCTGACCAGTTATGGTAACCGTTAGGACCGTTATCACGGCCTACCCAGCCTCCACGCTCATCCTTCAGATCCACAAAGAAACGTCCTAAGATCAAATCTTTCTTACCATCTGCATTGGCCACTTTACTTCCACCGCCCATAGCGATATCCAAGTAATTAGCCTTTCCTTCTTCAGCTGTCGCTGGAGCAGTCAAGTTCATTTGATAAGCATATTCAGCATGATCTACAACTTTCTTAGCTGCATCTTTTGCTTTTTGCCATCTTGCTCTCCTATCACCAGAAACATAACCCAAGAATTCAGGTTTTGAATAACCGCTGATTACAGCAGATTTACCTTTGGCAGTTGGGATATCATGCAGATCTGAGGCTGCATATGTCAATACCCTCGCTTTTAACGCCAGTGCTGCAACATCGTTGGCACGACCGTTTACTTTCGCTACGCCCGTCAATAAGGTTGTCGCTGAATCACAATCACTCACAATTAAGTTCACGCATTCATCATAGGTACTTCTTTCCTTCATATAATCGGCTTCACCTAATTGGTAAACCTTGGTTACCAAAGGAACTGCACCATAAAAGCGTAGCAATTGCTGATAAAAATAAGCCCTTAGGAAATAAGCTTCACCCAATAATTGATCTGCTTTTGCTTTTTCAATTTCCGGAGCTCTTAATTTTTGGATGGCAACATTGGTTGCACGAATGCGGCTATACATATTGGCATAGCTATAAGTGCCCATGATATAACCTTGATCGGCAGCATTTGAGCGACTTTCGGTTACCGTATTGATACCACGGCCTGGGTGGGTAAATAATGCTTCATCTGTCATCGAAGCCATCTGCTGCTCTTCGAATCCTCCAACCCCAAATCCATTGTAGATCTCATAGATAAAGGCTTGTGCTAATGCGGCATCCGTCCACACTAGTTCCTCAGGCGCTTCGTTTAATGGCCGTGTGCTGACGAAATCATCATTACAGGAAGCCATTAACCCCACAAAGGCCAAGGATATATATTGTAATTTGAATTTAAATTTCATGTCTATCTATTTTTAAAAAGAAACCATTACGCCTGAATTGATCAATCTTGCTTGTGGGTAATAATGCCCAATAGCATTGGTCGATTCCGGATCATAAACTTTCATTCCACTCCAAGTCAATAAGTTCTGTCCACTTACGAATACCCTTAGGCTGCTCACGCCGAATTTCTTCGTCCAGTCTGTTGGTGCGTTATAACCTAATTCCACGTTTTTCAAACGAAGGTAATCGGTGTTACGCATCCAATAGGTATTGTTGTAGGAGAAGTATTGATCGCTACGGTCTGTAATACGTGGATGTTCACTGCTTGGGTTATCAATAGACCAACGGTTTTCATAGAAATCGATCAGGTAGTTTCCGATAGCTCCTGACTCATCCGTACCGATACGGGTCTCTGCTCCCATGGCTCCTTGTAATAAAACAGATAGATCAAAGTTCTTATAGGTAAATCCTAGGTTCAAACCACCTTGGAATGTTGGAACATTGTTCTTATCACGACGTACACGGTCATCCGGGGTAATTTTGCCATCTCCATCATAATCCTGGTATTTCATATCTCCTGGACGTAGATTTCCTGTGATATCGCTATAATCGATTTTGTTCGCATCAATCTCTGCCTGATCTTTGAAGACGCCGTCATAGATATAGTACATACCTGCGTTGATCGCTCTTCCTGTACTTTTTTGCCATTCTGGTGCGCCTGGTGCTTCATCCCAGAAAATGATCTTATTCTTCGCATATCCTCCGTTTACTGAAGCACTGAATCCTAATTCACCGAAAGTCTCACGGTATCCGATATTCAAGTCAAAACCTGAGTTATCTACCTTACCAATGTTCTCTACCGGTAATGTCATCCCTGTACTTTGTGGAATAGATGCGTTTCTTCTCCAAAGGATACTTTCACGGCTGTTTTTGAATAAGTCAAATTCAGCATTGAATTTTCCACCCAAGAATTGGAGGTCAAAACCTAAGTTGTAGTTGTTGGCAACCTCCCATGTGATGAACATATTCGGAACGCGACTTTCTCTTAGGGATTTTACGATCTCATTATTGATAATGTAAGAGTTGAAACCATAGGTATTGAAGTATTGGTATTCTTGTAATGCACCTTCAAAATAGATATTATCGTTACCCATCTGTCCATAGGATGCACGGATTTTAAAATAATTTACAAAAGGCACATTCTCTTTCCAGAAATTCTCTTCGGAAACCATCCAGCCTAACATCGCTCCTGGGAAGAAACCATAACGGGTATCTGTAGGGAACATGTAAGAACCGTCCACACGCCACAATAATTCAGCGATGTATTTGTTCTTATAGTTGTAGTTTAACCTACCGAAATAGTTCAAACGAGCTCTTTCCCAAGCACTACCATTGTTATCTTTTTCTGCATCACCCCCAGCGAATAGATAGTCGATATTATTAGAGATAAAGTATCTTCTAAACGCCGAGAAATTGTCGTTACGGATAGTTTCGCGGTTTACCCCAGCCAAGATATTAAAGATATGGTCACCAATGGTTTTATCATAGGATGCCACAGCACCTAATAAAACGTTCATTTGATCTTCATTACTTTGGTTTAATCTAGGCTCTGCAGGACCTCTTTTTCCAGCTACCAATTTTGGTGTTGTTCCATCGGCTTCGTAGTCACCCTGCCAGGTATATAAGAACCATGGAATCTCCCATCTTTTGGTTCCTCTTACATATTTATCCACGGCAGCAGTACCGGTCACTTTCAATCCTTCCACTCCAGGGATCTTGATCTCGATCTGTCCGTTGGTTTGGAAATAATAGCGCTTATCGCGGTCGTAACCTGTTGCATCCGTAGAAATAACCACTGGGTTTTCCCCGTATTCAATATCAGGTCCCGGCATTCCATTTGGCCAGTAAGCTGGCATGGTCGGGTTACCACGCATCAGCATACGGAAAATGGTTCCTGCACCCTTGGTTGGGAAGTTCCTGTTTTCCTGTCTACCCAATACACCAAATTGTGTTTTGATGTATTTGTTGATATTCGCATCCAAGTTCACACGGATATCATATTGTTTATATCCGGTTGCTGAATTCTTGTAATATCCATCTTGGTTTAAGTATCCCAATGACATTAAATAACGAAGGTCTTCAGTACCACCTTCCAATTGCACATTGTGCTTAGCTTGTGGAGACCAGTTCTTTAATGCTTCCCCGTACCAATCGGTATTAGGGTGCCCCCAAGGATCAGATCCATCAGCAAATAGTTTCTTATCCTCTGGATCAAACGGCGCCGTTATCGAATTACCATTCGGTCGCTTATAGGATCCTGCTGAATTAAAGGCATCCAATGCTGCCCCCCACTCGGCCACTGGAAGTTTATAGATCTCCAGTTCATTTCTCATTTCAGCATATTGGCTAGCATCAGCCAATTTTGGAACGACTGTAGGTTGAGAAAAACCTTGGTTAAAGGTATAAGAAAGCAATGGCTTGCCGGTCTTACCACGTTTAGTTGTTACCAAGATTACCCCGTTTGCCGCACGAGCACCATAGATAGCTGCCGACGCATCCTTCAGCACCGAGATATTCTCGATATCTGCAGGGTTCAATCGATCAATACCACCAGCACGTGCAGGGATACCATCAATTACGATCAATGGTCCTGAATCTCCCAAAGTGTTTGTACCACGAATACGGATGTTGGAACCATCATAACCAGGTTCACCACTTCCGTTCGTCGCTACCACACCGGGAACACGACCTGCCATCGCATTGGATAGGTTGATTGCAGGAGATTTTTTCAGCTCATCCCCTTTTACAGCTGACACCGCTCCTGTAACGGTTTCTTTCTTTTGTGTACCATAACCTACGACTACGACCTCATCGATATTATCGGATGTAGGCGAAAGATCTACGTTGATGGTGGATTGATTGGAGACCGAGACTTCTTTTTTCTCTAATCCCACTGAAGTAAATACCAAAGTTGCTGACCCAGGCACACCTTCCAAAGAATAATTTCCATTTTCATCGGTTGTTGTGGCTTGGTTAGTTCCTTTAATACTTACAGTTACTCCGGCCAAGGGTTGGCCTGTCGAGATATCTTTCACTGTTCCTCTTACAGTTACTTGATTTTGCCAATGCGCTGCAAAATGAGTTGCATGCACTGCAGAATGGGAAAATGCGGACACGGAGGCAATACTGCAAAGCATTGTGATTCCTCCAACCCGAAGCATTTTTAACCCACCCTTTCCATTGAAAAGATGGCGGCGTTTAACCATAGAATTAAGGCGTTTAAGTTATTATAGATTTATGTTTAGTAATCCTAAGATAGTCAAAAGGAAAATAGCTACAAACCTTTTAACCAATAAACCACTAAGAATTTCAGGGAATTTTTCGTTTGTAAAGAATTAACTGTTTAACAAACATTTAACAAATAGTTGCATTTCAATAAATTAAAAATTATTAAACCCTCAATAAAAATTTGACAATATTTTGTAACAATGGATAACAACCAACGAATCGTCCTGTTAATTACAAACCAAACTCCGAATTGCAGTCAATTTGTTCCAAAACGAAATAATAAGAAATAAACAAAAAGTTAATATAAAATTATAGATAAATCATTGATTTTGAACGCTTTTAATATTATCTTGAAAGAAATAATTTAAATAATTAATTATTAACATGAAAACCATCCTCACATTATTAATCTTTTTCAATAGCTTTCTATGGACAGCTATGTACTCCATTAAAACGCAAATCATGAGCAGTGAATGGGCCTTACTATTAGCCTTGCTCATCACCTCGCTATTCCACCTCTATCTCTATAAGGAAAGGTTTAAAAGAGCAGCTCGATATTAGTCTGACCCAAGAACCAAAATACATTATTTCCGAAAGCAAAATTTCCTTTTTTTTGACCATAAAAATGCTGGAATTTATTCGAGACTCATTCGAGACTCATTCGAGACATGTTCGGGAAATGTTCGGGAAATGGCTTAAATTTTCTCTGAAATTATTCTGGGATTTATCGGAGTTTCTTTTGTGTTTTCTTGGCCTTTATTTTTCTGCAAATGCAGAATGCTCCAAGTTCAATTGGATTATAGCTTGAGGCATATTGGGAATTTTGAAAACAAGGTCAAAATAAGGTCAATGTTAAAGTCTGTATTTAAATAAAAACCTTTTTGTGTCACCTTGCCCCCTAAGGGTCTCGGAACTAATCACAATCAATTGAAATGGTTTGCTCATCATACGATTACGGGATGACGAGGAAATGGGACGATTTTGGTAGGGGCGAATCGCATTCGCCCGCCTCATATTTTCCAAAAAGAATGTCAGCCAGTCGGCTGAAAAAATCTCATTAACTTCTGCAAAATTTAATAAAAACAGTTTGCTCAACTTGCGATTCGCAATGACCTCTTCTCTGTTACTTTTGAGGCGCAAAAGTAACCAAACCGACGAAGGAGCTCACGGATACCAAAAACAACTAGAATCCGTAAACGCTTCGGCCCATTTAAGGTGGCTTTTCGCACGATCATCCGCACATGGATAGAATGCCTTGTTGTCGGGAATATCTTTCAATAGATCATCCCTTTTAATGGGATGATCTATTGAAAGCATTCCAAGGCCAATCCCAACGCGCAGGGCATCGGCATTCTATCCATTTTTCCGCCACTGGAAATGAGCCGGAGGCTAAAGTACTTCCTTCGGAAGGATGAATGTTTGTATAAATTGGAAACCCCTGGAAGGGGTGAAATATTTTTCTGAAAATCCTTACTGAATTCATTTCTAATTCTGAACGATCAGTGAAGAATCTGTACGGATCTCCCCCCCCCCTTGATCGTGTCATTCTCCATCGAAGATGGAGGACCTGTACACCAGTACAATTTGTTTGATTTAATAAAAAATAGTTTCCTCGTCTTACGATTACCATGACGAGGAAATGTGACGATTTTGGTAGGGGCGAATCGCATTCGCCCGCCTCCTACAAACCTGAAATAATTTCACCCATTTGGGTGAATAAAAACTTTCTCCACACTTTTAAATCGACAAAAATAGTTTGCTCATCTTACGATTCGTAATGACAATCTCTCTAAGTAAAAAAACAAAAATAGATTCTTCGCTACGCTCTGAATCCCTCCCAAGCACTTTTCTAATTCTGAACGATCAGTGAAGAATCTGTACGGTCCTCCTACCTTGATCGTGTCATTCTCCATCGAAGATGGAGAACCTGTACGCCAATACAATTATAATTTGTATAGTTCCGAGAAACTTCGTGCCTCAGTTTGACACTAAGAAAGGATGGGTATTTACGCTATACATCCCCATCGGGGATGAATTATTTTAGAAATGTTATCGAACGATATAGGGCTAATGCAAAAACGCTGTTCGATTAATCGAACAGCGTTTTTGCGCGACATCCAGGCAAACGTGCCATATCTGCTAAAATAATGGAACCCCCAATGGGGTTCTATATCCCTTATTTCAAGACCTCATTTAAAAACATCAGCGTATGGTTCCAGGCGCGTTTAGCCATCGTAGGATTATAGTCAGGCGATTCAGGATTCGTAAAGGTATGTTTAGAATTGGCGTAGGTTATGATCTGCCAATCAGCTTTCCCTTCATTCAATTCCTTGACCAAGCTTTCATAATGCTCAGGCTTGACGCCTGCATCATCCGCAGGGTGTTCGACCAATACCTTGGCTTTGATTTCGCCATTGGGTCGGTCGGCCGCTTTTGCCAGTCCACCATGAATACAGACCACGGCTTCCACTGGCAAACCTCCCCTAGCAGTTTCTAAGGCTCCGGTACCACCAAAACAATAACCTATGACAGCGACTTTGGTTGCTCCAGCTTTCTTTAGTTCGTCTATGCCAGCTTGTATCCTTTTTTGATAGGCTTGATAATCATTTTTATACTGGGAGGACAATTTTGAAGATGCAGCATTATCCGTAGGGGTATTGCCGACTCCATAGATATCAGCAATTAAGGCTATATAACCTTCTTTTTCAAGGGCTATAGCGGCATCTTTTGCTTCCTGATCAATACCCTTCCATGCAGGGAGAATTAGAACTCCTGGTAGATTTTTACCTGCATTACTGCTGACCATACCTTTTAAAGCTTGGTTACCTTCTTTATAGTCCACTTCTTTGAGCTCTTGCCCAAATGCAGCGTTGCTCAACAGCAGACTTAATAAAATTATAAAAGATTGATTTTTCATAATTTATAGATTTAATTTATGATTCTAAATTTCCATGCTCTTTGATGAACGGGATAATACTCATGACATCCATTGTAGCAAAGCCAGCATCCTTGGCTCCTTGATAGGTTTTAAGGACGTCTTGGGTCAATGGGTAATCCGCACCAGCATCTACCGCCAATTTTACATCTTTCAGCATAAGGTCTACCGAAAAGGCAGCTGGGAATTCATTCTTGATGATAGAAGCGGTTTTCACTTTAGATGCACCACTACCACTTGCGCTTTCATTGATAATGCTCATCATATCTTCCCGGGTGATCCCAAGTTTTTCTGCAAACAAGACAGTCTCTGCCATACCTTGATATAAAATGGACAGGTAATAATTGATACAGAGCTTGGCAGATACTCCCTTTCCATTTTTACCCATATATTTTACTTCCTTACCCATCAATTCCAGATAAGGCATAACGCGCTGTTTGTCTTCTTCCTCAGCACCGACCATAAAAATCAAGGTGCCATCTTTTGCGGGTTGGGTACTACCTGCTACCGGCGCATCGATGAAACTGGCACCTTTTGCTTTCGTAATTTCCGAGATGGTCTTGGAAGCATCTTGGGAAATGGTACTCATATCCACAAACAACTTCCCTTTTATATCCATGCTCAATATCGTCTCGTAGACGGCATGCACGGCATCATCATTGGTCAGCATGGTGAATATGATATCGCAGTTTTTCACGAGGGTTCCGATATCATTGCAAGGGCTGCTTTTTTTAGCAAAATCTTGCATTTTCTCTGGAGTCCTGTTGTATACATAGAGGTCTAATCCAGCTTTTTCTAAATTCTTTGCCATTGGCTTCCCCATATTTCCCAAACCGATGAAGCCGATTTTATCTTTTTTATCCATGCTGCAATTTAAGCATTTGGTACTGGAGCGTGTTCAGAAATAATCTTTTCATGTTTTAGCTCTTCCCAGAACGCACTTGGTATTTTCACCTCAAATGAAGCTGCATTTTGCTTGGCTTGTTCGGCAGAACTAGCCCCTGGAATCACGGAAGAAACGACATCTGGCGCTGCTGAAAACTGTAAGGCCGCTGTCCTGAGGTCCACTTGATGGTTATCGGCAACCTGCTGAAGTTGTTTTAATTTTTCAGCTGCAAATTCCGGAATCTTGGAACCATATAGGTATCGAGGTTTGCCTGCCAAGAAACCTGCGCACAGTGGTGCACCCACCACAATTGACAGTCCCTTTTCTGCAATTTTTGGAAAAACCTGATTCAAGTCGTCTTCATAATGGATCAGCGAGTATTGACAAGCCGACAGGAAAATATCGGGGTCAGCAACTTCCATCGTTTTTAAGATTGGTTCAATAGTATTGACACCCAAGCCCCAAGCCTTGATAATTCCTTCCTCACGCATCTTGGTCAATTCCTTAAAGGCTCCATTCTTTGCCGTTTCAAAATAAGAGATCCAATCCTTGCCCATATCGCCATTATCGGGTGATAGATCATGCACAAACACAATATCCATTGATCCAATACCGAGTCTTTGTAAACTATCTTCAACAGAGCGCCTAGCTCCATCAGCCGAATAATCGTATTTATAAGAGGCATTCATCTGCCCCTTCCACATTAAGCCTTCCTGCTTGTAATTATCGTGCGGCACCAAAATCCTTCCTATCTTGCTGGATATGCTGTATTCCTCTTTATTTTTCTCTTTCAGATACAGACCCATTCTCCGTTCACTGATCCCCAAACCGTACCATGGAGAAGTATCGAAATACCTGACCCCAGCATTCCATGCTGCATCCATTGCCTCGTGGCATGCTAAATCTGTATTATGGTTAAATCCATTTCCTAATGCTACACCGCCAAAACCACTAAGGGTCTTTGGACGAAATCTTCCTGATTGATTGTTATTTTCCATTAAATTTACTTTGCTTGTTGGTCTATTTCCTGCATAGGATTTCCAGCCTAGGGAAAGACTGCCTCCTAATACTAAACCTTGGTTGATAAAATCTCTTCTATTCATTCATTGATTATTTAAAGATTTATTGAAACCCTCTATTATCTGAACAGATAAAATTTGTATTTGTTGTAATAAAACAAAAAAAGCCTATCATTAAGATAGACTTATTTCTTGTATTTATCGTGCAACCCTTTTCCTTCAAGGATCATCGGTTTTATTTTTTCAACCCGACTGAGTTTGGTTTTCTCTTGTTTGGCCTCCTCTATGTACTCGATATATTCTTTCTTCTTTCCTGGCGTCAGTTTATCAAATGCTTCCTGGAATACTTTATCCCTTGCCAGTTCTTCCTTTAAAAAACCTGCCACCTGTTTAGGAGCGGAACGCTCAGGTTTGATTTCCTTTCCATCCTTGATGGTCTGCACAGACTCTTCGATATAGGCTAGGATTTTCTTTTCATCCATATCTTTGATATCCGTAAAACGCCATTGCCTTAATGATTTTGTCTTTCCTTCAGATGCAGTAACCAGAACCTGTTCTTTATCTTCAAGGAAGACTCCATTGTAAAACCATAAGGAAAAGAAATCCTTGAATCCACCCCATCCAATAACATTCTTTCCTTGATAAGTATACACATCAGAACCCCATTTGATTTCTCGCTTGAGAGCTGTTTTATTTTTTAAAACTATTTGGTTCATGAATTCCTGACAATCATTCCATCGTTCATTTTTGGTTTCCCAACTGGGATAGGTTCTTTCCTTTAATTGCTCGGCGTTGAATTGGACGATATCCGAGATCAGTTTCTCGGGTAGAGTTTGATTCAAAGGAATTTGGATGGCACCCTTTGAAGTTTTATAAGGTTTAAGGGCTTCCGCAAAGTGCTCAATGGCCTCGGGGCCAGGATATAGGCCGAGGTGATTTTTGAACATAGCAAAATGAATCAAATTACCATTATAGCGGTAAGTCGGCATCTTGTAATTAATAGTTTCCTTAGATTCTTTTGGAGCTGCCTTTTTGATGATTGCCCGAACATCTTTCAATGTCTTTTGGGCTTCCCCATCAAAGCCTGCAATATACTCATCGATATTGGTAAATGTTGACATAGGTACGTTCGCTTAAGGTTTCATAAAATCAAAAGCACCTTTTCTTAGGTTGATTCCATATTCAAGATAGGCTTTCATGCAAGCTAGGAAATTTGCCCAGCCTTCCGTTTGCCCAATCGCTTGCTTGATACCTTCCTCGGATGGTGGCATATAGCTTTCCTTGATCCTGACCACCGTAAAATTATCATGGTATGGCTCTAAAAAGATCTCTACGACCATCCCTTCTTCACCTCCACTCCAATCGAAGGAGATATAATCGTATGCACGGATAAATTTGCCGGTAACAGGAAAGATATCTTCAAATTCTGGGAATTTCCATTCTACCGTCACCCCTTCCTCCAACCTTCCACTGGAACGTTCAATAAAATAATTGCTCATTTTTGCAGGATCGACGATAGCTTCAAAAACTTCTTCTATCGGCTTTAAAATTTGTATCGATGCCCTCGCACTTAGGTTTTCATTCATAGCTTTTGTTTGTTCGTGTAAAACTCATTCGGACATTTTAGATCCATCTAGGTACATCAGCTAAAAAACCAATGAACCTAGACGTGTTGACGTCCTCAATTAATAATCTAATTTAATATTTAATTTATCTCAGAAAAGATATTATTTATAATTCCATCTATAAGAAGAGAATAAAACAGAAAAGATGATTACATTGTTTTACCATTAGCAATTACTATTTCAACCATTAAAGCAGTATTAATTTAGTATGACGGATAAGATCATTCAGCATCAAGACATCAGTTTATTTACCCAATCATTTGGAAACAGAAGTCATCCAGCCGTAGTACTGATTGCGGGAGCAACAGTTTCTATGTTGTTTTGGGATAGCGAATTTTGCCAAAAGTTGGCTGATAAGGGTTTGTTTGTAATTCGATATGATTTTAGGGATACCGGTCAGTCCACTTCAGTGCCTGAAGGTGAAGCAAACTATGATATAGTTGATTTTACAGAAGATTTGCTGGCTATTATTGATGCTTATGAAATACCGGCTGCCCATTTGGTCGGTATATCCTTGGGTGGTATGATAGCTCAGATTGCAGCGATCAAATACCCTGAGCGCGTAAAATCATTGTGCTTATTCAGTACCATGCCATGGGGAGATCCTGATATTCCAGTTCCTGAAATGGATCCTCAGATATTGGATTTCCATGCTAAAGCAGCGGATATTGATTGGGAGAATGAAGACAAAGTCATCCATTATCTGCTGGAAGGTTCCCATCTGATGAGTGGTTTAAAACCATTGAATGCATTGCGAGCTGAAAATTACCTGCGTGAGTCCTATCGCAGGGCAAATAATTTCAGGAGCCAATTCAATCATGCCAGCATTGCTGGAGGTATGGATTATTACAATCAATTGGATAAGATAAAGGTGCCAGTACTGGTGATCCACGGCACAGAGGATAAGATTTGCCATTTTCAGAATGCCATTTCGCTCATGCAAAAAATCAAGGCGCAAAATCTGGTCGTACTCGAAGGTACTGGCCATGAATTGCATGAGGATGATTGGACTTTGATCATCAATTCGATTTCAAATTTAGTGAAGACTGCATCCCAATAAAATATTTCTTGCCATAGGGCAAGTTGCTATAAATTATTTACCCTTAAATTCGACTATCACAAGAATAAACTATTATGGAAAAGAAAAGAATTCATATCGACACCTTAATTGACGCACCGATCAAGACTGTTTGGGATGCCTACAATAATCCCGAAGATATTAAACAATGGAACCATGCATCGGAGGATTGGCATTGCCCTTCCTCAGAGAATGACTTACGGGTTGGTGGAAAGTTCAAGAATAAAATGGCGGCCAAGGATGGCAGTTTTGAATTTGACTTTGAAGGCACCTATACGGAGGTTACCCCGATGAACAGCATATCTTATGTATTAGGCGATAATCGTGAGACGGACATCAAATTTAAGGATGAAAATGGAAAGACCGCAGTCAGCATTGATTTTGATATGGAGGATTCCAATCCTGAGGATATGCAAAGAGATGGTTGGCAGGCAATCTTGGATAATTTTAAAAAACACATAGAAAACTGAAAATTAACAAAATAGAACAAGATGTCAGAACAGAAATATAAAGCGGGCCAGATTGTTTGGGCAGATTTGACGACCAACCAAGCGGATTCCTTGAAGGAATTCTATAAAGATGTCATAGGTTGGCAGGAATACCCTGTAGCCATGAAAGATGGCGAGGAATCCTATAACGACTATGCGATGCTCTATGATGAAAAGAACCCGGCCGGTGGCATCTGCAACCAACGCGGTATCAATGCGAGCATACCACCACAATGGATCATGTACGTTTGTGTGGATGATGTAGCTGCTACCTTGGAAAAGGCCATTTCTCGGGGTGGAAAGCTAGTCCACGAAAACAAGAAAGCAGATGGCACTTATAATTATGTAATCATTCAGGATCCAGCTGGTGCAGTTTTTGGATTCGGTAAATTCCAATAAAATGAATACGATATATTTTAGCGAGCAGATCAATGCAGACGCAAAAACTGTGCATTCCAAAATGCTAGAAAGAGATAGCTATAGGGAATGGACCAAACCCTTCAGCCCTACCTCAGATGTGAAAGGGAACTGGGAGGAAAATTCGAAAATAAGGTTTCTATCTTTGGATCAGAACGGTAATGAAGCTGGAATGGTTTCAGTGATCGACAAGAATATCCCGGGAGAAATCGTGATCATTAGACATCTAGGGATGTTTGACCAAAGTGGCGAAAAGTATGAGGGTCCAGGAATCGACAATTGGAAAAACGCTTTGGAGATCTATAGGTTCAAAGAAGAAAATGGAAAGACAAATGTACTTTGTTCTTTAGAGATTTCCGATGAAGATGATCTACACATGTTTGATGAAACCTGGCCCGAAGCCTTAAAAATATTAAAAGAAATCTGTGAGCGATAATTATGGCTAAAGTCAAAACGCAATTTACGGCAGATGATGTCTATGCATACATCGATGATTTAGACAATGATCAAAAGAAAAAAGACTCTTTAGCGCTGATTGAGCTGATGGAAGAAGCTACTGGAGAACCAGCAAAAATGTTTGGTCCAAGTATCATTGGTTTTGGTCAATACCATTATAAATACGCAACGGGGCATCAAGGTGATGCCCCGTTGTTGGGTTTTTCACCTAGGAAAGCTGCCATCTCCCTGTATGTGTTTACTGGCTGCGAGGAGCATAAGCATCTCTTGGAAGGTTTTGGAAAATTCAAGATGGGAAAAGCCTGTATTTACATCAAAAAGCTGGATGATATAGACCTGGATGTATTAAAAAACATCATGCAAGAGTCTATTGCTTTTATTTCAGATAAATACGAGAGAATCCTTCCCGAGAAATAAATTTTGCTGGAATCAGTTGACAAACTGTTGTCACTATCGAGCACTAACTTTATCTTGTAATCGAAAGAAAGCTTTATGAAAACACATAGCACGAATTATTACAATACCTTGATCACAGTAGCTGAGGATTGTAAATCTTTAAAAGGAGAAATGCCTCCTGTAAAGATCGACAAATTGACTGTTGCCAATCTGCAGTTTGATAGGTTGATGAAGGAACCGGCTCAAGTTAACTCGGATGATTTGATCTTTGACATCCATGCCCAAAGGAAAGAATTACTGGAAGGACAATTAGCGGAAGAGCGGGAAAAATTCTATTCGAAAGGACAAGCTTGTTTGAGGACTTCTCCCCTAGCAAAAACTTATGGTTGGGGCATTTATTATGATGCCGAGGGAAAGATACTTTTGATCGACAGTGCAACTGAGGAATACCAAAAGATGTTGAAGGATGATTCCATTAAGAAGCTTCCTGCTATGCGTTCTTCTAAAAAATAACTGAAATATTCATTACTTGTCTTATGGCAAGTGGATTCCATGGATAGCGCTGTACCTTAGATTTACTAATTGAAGAAAAACAAAACATATATGCTATGGAAAAGAAATTTCAACATCAGATCAAGGAGAACGAAGTGATCATCACACGGACATTTGAGGCTTCTAAAGAACAAGTATGGAACGCATTTACAGACTCTAACATCCTAGATGAATGGTGGGCTCCAAAACCTTGGAAATGCAATACAAAGTCACAGGATTTTTCAGTTGGTGGAAGATGGCTATATAATATGACTGGCCCTAATGGTGAAATCCACTGGTCATTCATGGATTACAAAGAAATAGACCCACAAAATTATTATTTAGGTGTAGACGGTTTCTGTGATGAAAATGGAAACCCAAGTAAGGATATTCCAAGTTCAACTTGGAGGAATGACTTTTCATTTAAAGATGGCCAATGTACAGTTACTTCTTCTTGTACGTACGATTCGGCAGAGACTTTAAAATCTTACCTGGACATGGGCTTCCTAGAAGGCTATGAAATGGGCCTGAACAATTTGGAAGCATTGCTGAAAAAGCAATAATCTTATTAAGAATTAGACACATTAATTAAATATAAACCAGAAAAATTAAAACATTATGGCAAAGGTTCATGCTTATCTAAACTTTAACGGTGATTGTAAACAAGCTTTTGATTTCTATCAAAAGGTTTTCAAAACAGAGGCACAAGGAACATATTTTTATGGAGATATGCCTGCAGATCCAAACTTCCCACCTCTTCCTGAGGATGCCAAAGGAAAGGTCATGCATACTTCACTGCAAATCAACCCTGAAACCATGTTGATGGGTGCAGATGTTGTGGAAGGTTTTGGCCATAAACTGACCAACGGGAATTCTATTTACATCATGTTGGATGTAGCTTCTGCCGATGAAGCCAAAGATCTTTTCAATTCGCTTTCTGCAGGGGCAAAACATATCGAAATGCCTTTGGAAGAAACTTTTTTTGCTGAACTATATTCTTCTTTCCAAGATCAATTTGGTATCAATTGGATGATCCATTTTGAAGGAAACAAGAAAATGGGTTAAGAGATATTTGATCACTAACAATTAACCAATCAGTAACACATTCAAAAAATGTGTTACTGATTTTTAGGAATTCATTTTATTGCATTGGATCGTATGGGAAAAATTACCCTAAAAGCTAGCAACAATATTGCATTAAAGATTCCACAAGAATTATTTGAAGAGACCTTACATTTCTATCGGGACATTCTCTTGATGGATACGGAAGAAATCCAAGTAAATGGTCCTCAGGTTATCCGATCAGCCAAGATTTCATTTGGTTCCATCTGCCTTTGGCTAGATGCTGTACCGGCTAGAAAAGAACCGAGAATACTATTAGAACTGAGTACGGACCAACTCCAGAAAGCTAGAGCATACTTTAAGGCCAATGATATTGCTTTTGTCAATCCTGAAGAAGAAGGCCTTGAAAATGTAGATTGGATTAAGGATCC
This sequence comes from Sphingobacterium sp. BS-2, assembly GCF_046161205.1. NCBI lineage: Bacteria > Pseudomonadati > Bacteroidota > Sphingobacteriia > Sphingobacteriales > Sphingobacteriaceae > Sphingobacterium > Sphingobacterium sp. BS-2. The sequence goes on along the minus strand of NZ_JBIXGO010000008.1, from coordinate 71,041 downwards.
TGCTGGAAATATCCTTCATCTATCTGCTGATAATGAAGATTAGAAGAGATATTTCTAATAAAAATCACGCACTATGAGAAAATTAATCGTACAAGAATATATTTCTGTGGACGGATTTGCTGCCGACCGGGATAAGACAACCAGTTTCTTTGATGGTACGCGCATGCATATCGGGAAAGAAGTGGATGAGTATATGGTGGAATTCATCAAAACGATTGACAGCATCCTGTTAGGCAGGAAAACCTATGAAATGTTCCTGGATTTTTGGCCTAATGTGGACCCAATTCAAGAACCAGTCGGACCAGGATTGAACAGCACGGATAAATTTATCTTCTCCAATACATTGGAAACTGTTTCTTGGGGTGATTGGGATTCTGCAACATTGGTGAATGAAAACTATGTTGATTTTATCAATGGCCTGAAAGCAAAACCAGGGAAGAACATTGTTGTCTGGGGAAGCCTAAGTTTAACGAAATCCTTATTTGAAGCTAAGCTAGTAGATGAATTGCATTTGATGGTCTGTCCAGTTGCTATCGGCAAAGGCTACCATTTTTTATCTGAACAGGAAGAGCTTTTAAAGTTAAAATTAATATCGAATAATACCTTTCCATCCTCTGTTGTAAACTCAATATATCAAGTTTTGCATTAGTTACGGAATCCATTAAAATAGCGAAACCATGTCCTTTATCGAAGAAATCATACTCCTAACTCAATTAAACGATATCATAAACTATAAAATAATGGCAAACAAGATAATTCCTTCACTTTGGTTTGATAGTCAAGCCAAAGAAGCATTTGATTTTTATACCGATGTATTTCCAAATAGTTCAATCATAAAAGACAATGGCGTGGTGGTTGAGGTCAATATAATGGGCTTAAACTTTATAGGGATCAATGGCGGTCCAATTTTCAAACCTACTCCTGCCATTTCCTTTATGCCGGTCTTTGAAAGTAAAGAGGAAATTGACCAAGTATGGAACAAATTATTAGATGGCGGGCAAATTTTAATGCCTTTGCAGCAATACCCGTTCTCTGAACATTATGGTTGGATTGCGGATAAATATGGATACAACTGGCAGCTATACTATGGGAAACTGGAAAATGTAAATCAGCAAGCCATAGTACCGACCTTGATGTATTGTGGGGAGCAACAGGGAAAATGTAAGGAGGCATTGAAATTCTACGAGGATCTATTCCCTGACTTTGAATTACAAGGTGTCATGGAATATCCTGAAGGCCCCATAAAAGGTCAGGTTCAGCACACCCAATTCAAAGCCAATGGAGTGACCTTAGCAGCAATGGACTCAGGTGTACCTCAGCCATTTACTTTTAATGAAGCCACCTCGATGACCATTCTTTGCAAAGACCAGGAAGAAATTGACTATTACTGGAATAAAATCACTGAAGTTGGTGAAGAAAGCATGTGTGGCTGGTGTAAGGATCAGTTTGGGGTGAGTTGGCAAGTGGTTCCAAAGGACATCAATAAATTGCTTCAAAATCAGAATGCAGGAGCTGCATTAATGAAAATGAAAAAAATTGAGATATCTTCGTTAGTAAATGCTTAACAAGATCACTAATTATGCAATATATCATCTTCCTAAGGGCGGTCAATGTATCCGGTAAGAACCTGATTAAGATGGCCGAATTGAAGGAGAAGCTTTCTAAAGCTGGTTATCAGGATGTGCAGACCTATATCCAAAGTGGCAATATTTTGCTTAAATCTGATGAAAGTTCGGAAAAGCTTGCTACAGCTATCAATAGCTTGATCAAGAATGAATTTGGGTTGGACATCTCCGTTTTTGCATTAGCTGAAAAAGAACTGCGTAAATCGCTTGATGATTGTCCGTTCTCTGCCGAATTAGCTCCTAATCATGTCTTTATTACTTATTTAGACAAAGAACCAGAAAACACTGTTTTAGAGCTTTTTAAAGGCATAGACTTGAGTCCTGAAGAATATTTGCACAAAGGGAAATTATTCTACTTTTACTTGCCCTCGGGGATGGCAAAAAGTAAGCTGAACAATAACTTTATCGAGAAAAAGCTGAAAGTAATAGCAACAGGCAGAAACTTGAATACCATTAACAAAATGCTAACCCTAATAACAAAATAAAATCAAAACTATTTATTTAACCACAACATGAAATTTTTAAAGTATTTTTTATTGACTGTACTAGGTATAGTTGCATTAATCCTAATTATTGCTGCCTTTGTCCCTAAGGATTTCCATGCTGGTAGCGAGATTAGCATCAATAAACCGAAATCGGAGGTTTTTGATTATGTGAAACTGATCAGAAATCAAGGGAATTACGACAATTGGTCTAGACAGGACCCGAATATTGACCGTAATTATGAAGGTACTGATGGTAATCCAGGCTTTGTTTACACTTGGAAAAGCAAGAAGGTTGGAGATGGCAAGCAAGTATTGACCAAGGTGGATTCTACTGCTGGACGGGTTGAAATGGACTTATTCTTTAACGGAACGGGAGATGCCAACAAATCATTCATGCAAGTCGATGCGATCAGTCCAGAGAGCTCCAAAGTCGTTTGGGAAATTGATGGAAAGATGCCCTATCCGTTTAATATCATGGGATTGTTCTTTGATATGAACAAGGACTTTAAAGCTGGATTGAGCAATTTAAAGGAAATTTTAGAAAAACAATAGATTTGAAAATCATTGCACCTCAAGACTGTGATAACGCTCCAAAGCGAAGGATTATCAGAGACCTCAATATTGCGTTTGCCAAAGGTGATGTAAAGGCGCTCGCGGACCAGTTCCATCAGGACATCGAATGGGAAATGGTAGGAGATAAAACGATATCAGGTTTTGAGGCTGTAGTTGATTATCTAGAAAAAATAAAAAGTTCCAAGGCCGATACTTTGGAGCTTAAACAAATCCTGAGCCATGGAAAATATGCGGCAGCAAGTGGCATTCTTAGCTTTAAAGCTGAGAAAATAGCCTTTCATGACTTCTATGAGTTTTCATCAGCAGGTTCCAGTAAGATCAAGAAAATCAGCAGTATGGCAATTTCCATTTAATTGGATTGCAGTTTTTATTCAAGAATATTATCTATTTTTATAATACTAATTATTGACGGAATGAAAAGATATTTATTCTTTGCCCTATTGTTTGGATCAATCGCTTGCAGCAATAATGCCCAACAATCAAAACAAGACCCTTTAGATACCCTTGCCAATCCTGAATTCGATAAGAACCCCATCGGTACGGAGGCTGGCTGTAAATGGCTAAAAGATAGTATCGAAAGCTATTTTGCAAAAGATAGCGGCCTCGATAGGATGAAATTGCTTACCACCGATGAATATTACAACTTTAAGCTTGATGCCATGAACACTGGATTGGATATCGATAGCAGCATCACCAAATTTGAACTCAATCAAAAATGGGGATCTAAATTTGAAATTGATACGGCGAGTCTAGGCCAAGGTTTTTTAATTTCTGGTCAAGATTGGGGAGAAATAAAGGTCTCTAGCTGCGATCTTCTGGATGAAAATGCTGCTGAATTAAACTTAAAGCTGATCATTTCGGATTGCAAGATGCAAACGGACTATCACCGTGACATTAAACTCATCCTAGACAATGAACAGATCAAGATTGCGAATGTCAAGGAGTATGATTAATGCTCATTGGCATAGGTATCACTAAGCCATTTGAATACCGGCTTTTTCTCCTGTTGCATTAATTGAATATCCAATATATTTAATAGCTCTTCTATAAAAGGGTTGATTTTCTTGTCATCTCTATTCGTAAAAATACTGAGATTGATGTTCTTCTTAGGAATGCTCATCACAAGATTATTGAAGCCGGTACTTTCTCCAGTATGGAAATATACCAAATCACCAAATTGATCTTTAGCAATAAACTTACCGATACTATAAGAGCAATCCTTATTCATTGGAATTAAATTGCCGGTCAAGAAGTCAGCATAAGCAGGATCTTTTTCCAATAATTGAATAAAGGCTTGGTTCCACAATTTGTATTCATTCGCTGAAGTATAAACCCCACCATCACCTTTTGTTGCACTCGTGATACTTTGATCCGCAAAAACAAATTCATCTCCCTTTAAATGATACCCAAAAGCTCTATCCTTGATTTCGTCTTCAGGGTTATATACCAAGGAATTTTGCATATTCAAAGGCTTAAAGAAATGCTCCCACACATATTCGCTGAAGCCTTGTCCTGATACTTCCTCCACGATCAATGCCAAAAGGCAATAAGCGGTATTGCTATAACGGAACTTAGTCCCAGGACTGAAATATACACGATCTAAGGGTTCAATTAATTTCAGCACATCCGAATCGCGTAATTGTTTCTTCAGACCCTTGGGAATGATCTCTTCATAGTCCACAATTCCAGAACTATGGTTCAGAAGCTGAGGAATGGTTGCATTCCTGATTTCTCCTTTTAGGCTTGGGAAGAAATCACTCAACTTCGCAGTATTAACATCTATCTTGTTTTCTTGAATCAGTTGATAAATGGCAGCGGCAGTAACTTGTTTGCTGACTGATGCCATTCTAAAGTTTGTATGGAGATCAATCTTCCTTCCTGTTTTTAGATCAGCAATGCCCTGCCCTTTTGCGAAAATAGTATTATTGTTATTGTCAAAAACTTGCAGTACGATTCCCGGATCATTATCCTTGGGATAATACTCCTTTAAAAGGTCATCCAACTTTGATTTCACATCCCCTTGTGAAAAAGCAAGCTGCATACTGAATATTAAAATGATTGCAATGATGATATGCTTCATAATTTAGGTTTTAATTTCAGCCAATATAATTATTATTAATTGCAAAGACTTGAAACAAAAATTAATTAACTATATCAATAAAATAGGCGTTAATTTTCATTAACACCTATCCCTGACTTATACTTTAGCTGACTTAATTCAATGTAGTTAACTCAGTTTTCTGAAACTTTCTATAGCGATCCACCTCATCGGCAAGTTTTGAAATTGCAAAGCCTACGATAGAAGCATCATCCAGCCATCCCAACACCGGGATAATATCTGGAATAGCATCTATGGGAGAAATCACATATACAATCGTTCCCACGATAATGGACATATTCCATTTGTTCATCTTATATCGACCCGAGAAAGTATCCTTTATCATCGAAATCAATAGTTTGAACTCATTGGTTTTACCTTCTAAATGCTGTGCTTTACCTTCAGCGATCTCTATATCTTCGTTTGTTAATTTTCTATTTTTAAAAGTATTAAACAGTAGCAATGCCCTGTTGAAATAGTTTTTTTTCATTCTGTTTTTCATCAGTTTTTAATATGACCTCACAAATGTAAAACGGTTTAATGAGCAAATCATTATTTTATCCAATATTTTTACAGGTAGATTAGCCTTTAAAAACATTTTAAAAGGAATTAGATAACATTTACACAATAATCTGAAAACAATGGCGTTATAATTATACAAAAGAGGTTATTTTAAAAACCTTGAGACATTAGTTTCAAGAAGAAAAAGTTAAGATAACTTTTTAAGTGAAAAGGTTGACAATCGAAAAATGTCAACCTTTTCTAGTTTATTACAAGTTTTTAAAAATTTTTTTTTAAATAAAAAGCCTGTTTAAGACATCATAGAGGGGTTTATTAAAATTATATTAAAAAAAAGTTAATGAACGCACAATATTCCAAATACTAGGGCGTTTATAATTATACAAAAAAGGTTATTTTATTTTCAATTATGACGTGAGTTATAAAAAAGAAAAAAAGAAGATAACTTTTTAAAAGAAAGAGGCCGACTGTAAAAAGTTGGCCTCTTTTAATTTGTTTAGGAAGGAACCTTCCTTGAATTTTCTCTTTCCCAAATTCTATGCTTCTTCAATGCTTGGATGAAATCGTTTATCCAATTGGATCCAGAAGATTCACAATTTACCGCTGAATCCTTTTCAATAAATGATTTATCCATCAGTTTTTCGGCTGATTTAGCAAAAGCCAAAGCTTTGCAATGCCTATAACCTTCGTTAATAAACTGTAAGTAATCCGGATTCTGAGCTAATTTGTCGACCATATCCCCGTCTGGAGTGTAAAAACCATCAAAACAAACCGAAGCATCTGTTAGATATGAATGTTGAACTTCCTCCATGTCGCCTTCCTTATACTTCAGGCTTCCGACATGTGATGATACCAAGACCACCATCGCCCCTTCTTTCGTTAATGCTTTCCGCATTATATCCACCGACTTCTTACTTACCCCGTCATCAACTAAAAAGGCAATTTTTCTGCTTGCAATAGTGCCTTCATCATCTTTTACTTTCATGCTAAGAAAGGCAGATTTTTCGACTTCTGGTTTATTAGGTTGAATGGGGTAATTAGGATGATTTTGCTTAGCAAACTTAACGGTCAACGGATCCAAGGATTTCGAAGGTTTTAAACCAAGGTTCTTGCCGATAGCATTCGCAAGCGCTGGCTCTACTTGATAAAGAATAGCCAATTCTCTTTTACGGATTTCTTCTTTATTGACCTTTGACAATTCAAAACTGAAGGCATTAATCATGTGATTTTGCTCTTCTGGACTCAAGGAATGGAAAAATAACCTTGCTTGGGTAAAATGATCGGCAAAAGAATTCGATCTAGCTCTTACTTTCTGTCCATCGACCTGTTGTTTCCCGGTTTGATAGCCTACCTCTCCCTTCATCATGGCCTGAAATGGACAGCCATTTCCTTGACTATTTGGGAAATAACTCGAATTCCCTTTTAGGATGTCCATCCTTGCAAACCCATCCTTTTGGTTGTTATATTTTCCATTTATTGGTCTATTGATGGGCAATTCATGGAAATTGGGACCACCCAATCTATAGTTCTGCGTATCCATATATGAAAAAATCCTTCCTTGTAAGAGCGGATCATCAGAGAAATCTATTCCCGGAACTACTCTTCCAGGGTCAAAGGCAGCCTGTTCCGTTTCAGCAAAAAAGTTTTCAGGATTTCGGTTCAAGGTCATGGTTCCAATTATCTTGATAGGCACCAATTCCTCAGGAATTATCTTGGTTGGATCCAGGATATCAAAAGAAAACTTCATTTCATCTTCTTCAGCAATTAATTGAACACCTAGATCCCATTGCGGGAATTGCCCGTTCTCAATGGCTTCCCATAGGTCTCTTCTATGAAAGTCTGAATCAAAACCCGAAATCTTCTGCGCCTCATTCCAAGCGACTGAATGAACCCCCAATTTAGGTTTCCAATGAAATTTAACAAAGGTTGCTTTTCCAGCAGAATTGATAAATTTAAAGGTATGCACTCCAAAACCTTCGATCATCCGAAGACTCCTCGGTATTGCACGATCAGACATGACCCATAAGGACATATGGGCTGATTCAGGCATTAAAGAAATAAAATCCCAAAAAGTATCATGTGCAGAGGCAGCCTGCGGAATCTCATTATTAGGTTCAGGTTTGACAGCATGGATGACATCTGGGAAATTCATCGCATCCTGGATAAAGAAAACTGGAATGCTATTTCCTACTAAATCATAATTTCCTTCTTGCGTATAGAATTTTACGGAAAACCCCCTTACATCTCTCGCCAAATCTGTTGAGCCCTTAAAGCCTGCTACTGTAGAAAACCGTACAAACAAAGGCGTGACGGTTCCTTTTTTGAGGAAGTCGGCCGAGGTATACTCGCTCATATCTGCTGTAGCTTCAAAATATCCATGAGCACCCGAACCGCGAGCATGTACCACCCTTTCAGGAATACGCTCTCGATCAAAATGCATGAGCTTATCAAAAAAGATATGATCTTGCTGTAAAGATGGACCTCGATCTCCTACTTTTAACGTATTGTTATTGTCATAAACAGGAACCCCATCATTGGTCGTCATTACCTTGTTCATATTGTCAACCACATGGCGGTCAATATGCGGTGCATCAGAATTCTTTCTTTTTTTCATGGTGTTATTATTTTAATTAGACATTAGTTATCTTCCAAAAGCGAAGTATGATGACAGTTTATGTTTTTTTCCTTTTAACCAATCCGAGACCATGTCCATTCCTGTTACCGAGAAGGTAATGCCGTTCCCGCCAAAGCCAAGCACAAAATAAGAACGTTTAAAATCCGGATGTGTCCCAATATAAGGCAGGCCATCTTTGGTCTCGCCGAAAGTCCCTGCCCAGGTGAAATCGGTGATAAATGACTTATCCTCAAAAACCTTTTTGAAGTCTTTTTCCAATTTCACTGATTTTTCACCCAATAGCTCATCCCTTTTCTCTGGATTCCGGAACTCTTCATCCTCACCTCCTATTAAAAACCGACCATCATCAGTGGTGCGCATATAGAGGTATGGATCAGAAGTATTCCAAATCAGGTAATCGTTATATTTTTCATATAGTTTTTGATTTACCTCCGAAACAATGGCATAGGTACTCAGAAGGTCTACAAATTTTTCTTTGATAAAATTGGCACTTTCGTAGCCGATACAATAAATGATATGCTTGGCTTTAATCGTAGCTTTCGTATCCAGATGAACCAAATTAAAGCCTTTCTTTTCTTCAACTTTCAGCAGTTCGGTCTTATCAAAAACCTGTAAACCCCTTTTCTGATTATAGTTCAGTAGATCGTGAGCCAATCGAAAGGCATCAACACTGCCACCATGCTTAGAAAGAATTCCTCCATGTGAATCTTTGATCTCAAGCTTTTTCTCAATTTCTTCCCTTTCCAACCAGCTTACATCAAAGCCTGCTTCCTTCCTAGCTTCAAACTCTTTCTTCAACCAGGGAACATCCTTCTTTCTACAAGCATAATAGAGGGACAATTTCTTCCTAAAACCTGATTCAGATTTAATCTTTGAAGCCAACTTGCCTAACTTATCAATGGATTCACAACATGCCTTATAACTCTCAACAGCCCCCTCCTTACCTACCATATCGATCAATTGATATAGAGGAGTATCAATTTCATACTGCAACATAGAAGTGGTTGCTGAAGAACTTCCATTCACGACCTCTCTCTTATCGATCACTACTGTTTGGTAACCATCTTCAACACATTGATGAGCTATCAAACTCCCTGTAATTCCAGCTCCAACAACCAAAACATCACATGCTAAATCATTTCTCAAGGAAGGATAAGACGAAATTATTCCATTCTTGACCAGCCAAAAAGGTTCATTAGACTTTAAATCCATATAAAATTTCAATTAATGTATCACAAGAACAACTCGGACAATATGTCTAACCAACTAAGCTAGCTTAATGTTTTACTTTTTTAATATTCCTATGGTGATTCATGAAATTCTTTAAATAAAAAAATCGCCCATTTGAGGCGATTTCTATTCTTTATTTAATCTCTGCATGGGCAGAGCCAAGTTTTTCATGGAGGAGATCCTCATCCAAGCCTTTTTCATATTTGGCGACCACTATGGTTGCAGTAGCATTCCCAATAATATTGGTCAATGCCCTAGCCTCACTCATAAAACGGTCAATCCCTAAAATCAAGCCTACCGCTTCGACTGGGATATGCCCCACAACGGGCAGTGTGGCGGCAAGCGTCACAAAACCACTTCCTGTTACCCCTGCAGCACCCTTTGATGTTAACAGGAGCACTAAGAGCAACGTGATTTCCTGTTCCAAATTGAGGTGCATATTAAGGGCTTGGGATATAAAAACAGCTGCCATGGTTAGATAGATACAGGTCCCATCAAGATTGAAGGAGTAACCTGTTGGAATTACTAAGCCAACGATCGGCTTAGGACATCCTGCATCTTCCAATTTTTGCATTAAACCCGGTAATGCCGATTCTGAAGAAGAGGTACCCAACACAATCAATAGCTCTTCTTTGATGTATTTAAGTAATTTGAAAATATTGACATTCACATAGAAATACAGGACTGACCCGATCACGCCGACAATAAATACGATACAGGTTCCGTAGAAGCTGAGCATCAAAAGCCCCAAAGACGATAAAGCCTCAATTCCATATTTACCAATGGTAAAGCCCATGGCTCCCATAGCACCGATTGGCGCTAGGTACATGATCATTTTGATGACAGCAAACAAACCTTTTAGAAAGGATTGCAAGACATCAATCACTGGAGCAGAAGCCTTTTCTCCAATCTTCGTAAGTCCAATTCCAAACAGCACTGCAAACAATAAAACCTGTAAGAGGTTATCGGAAGCCACTGCAGCAATCACATTATTGGGGATAATGCTCAGAATAAAATCCATCACACTATTATGCTCCTTGGATTCTTGGATATAATGCGAAACAGCTGTGGGGTCCAAGGTATTTGGATCTACGTTCATCCCCGTGCCTGGCTGTATTAAGTTCACAAATACCAATCCGATGACCAGGGCTATCGTTGTCATGATCTCAAAATAGACCAAGGAACTCAAGCCAATCTTACCAACTTTCTTGATATCCTGCATTCCTGCAATACCAATTACAATGGAGCTAAATATCAATGGAGCGATGATCATCTTGATCAGCTTGATAAATCCATCCCCTAAGGGTTTCAACTTAACTGCAAAATCAGGATAGAATACACCGCATAAAATCCCGATTAGGATTCCTAAAATGACCTGAACATATAAACTGGAGAAAAATTTCTTCATATAACTCTGTAGATCCGTGAATGATTAGAAAATAGGTTTCAAAATTAAATGTAAAAAAAATGAATTCCTATTGCTACTCTTAGCAGCAAGAATTCATTAATTAACAAGTAGAAAAATGATATTCAAAGGGTTATGACAAAACCCTATGTCACAATTTTTCAATAAATTTTGTTAGTGAATCACCCAAGATCCTTTCCCAGCCCGATTCAAAACGTTCTTGGGAAAATTGCTCTCCGGCATCTCTGAAATGTTCCAGACCTTCATGTGTCAAATGCAAAGTAGTCGCTCCTCTCCTCGGAATAAACCTCCAAGTAATGATCGAATTCCCTTTTGTTTGCTTTGGATGGCGCCAAGTAAACTTGAAAAGTTCCTCCGGCTTTACCTCCAAAACTTGACATTGGTGATAATCATTCTTACGTTTTTCAACCTTTGAAAATTCAAATTGCGCGCCCACCTCTGTACTAAAATTAGGGATATCAAAGAACCAGTCCTTTAACTTTTGCTTATCGGTCATAGCTTGCCATAATGCAGCTGTAGAAATTGGGTATGTACGTTCAATATGGATAATGTCGTGGCTCATCAATGACCTCCTTTGTAGTGTACCTAAATATATGAATTTTCAACGCTACTTTATTATAAAACAGTAAACTGAAAGTAAAATAAATGTAAGCTTATTATTAAAACAACTAACTGATTTATAAGTTTTTGTATTCCAGAATTTATTCTAAAAATTAATTTGATTGCTTCATCAACTATATCTTTCCTAGCAACAATTTGATTAGATGATATTTAGGTTAATTTTAATCCGTTTCATTTCTATTTTACATCTTCCGATTTCATAAAAAGCTCCGTATCTTTGTTATTACATGAATGTAAACAAACTGTTAGAGCGTGCCTTGAACTTTGACTTCTTGACAAAAGAAGAAGGCATTTTCTTATATAAAGAAGCGGCAACTGCAGACCTTGCTTTTGTAGCCAACGAACTGCGTAAGATTCAAGTCCCACACGGAAAGGTAACTTGGCAGATTGACAGGAATGTGAATACTACCAACGTATGTATCGCAAACTGTAAATTCTGTAATTTCTTCAGACGCCCAGGCCATGAAGAAAGTTACATCACGGACATTGAAACCTATAAGCAGAAGATCGAAGAAACCTTCCGCTATGGTGGTGATCAATTACTTCTACAAGGTGGACATCACCCTGACCTTGGATTGAGTTTCTACACCAACCTTTTCAAACAACTAAAGGAACTTTACCCAACCCTTAAGCTTCACTCCTTAGGGCCGCCAGAAATTGCGCACGTAGCAAAACTGGAAGGCATGAGCCACCTTGAAGTCTTGACGGCCATGAAAGAAGCTGGATTAGACTCCTTGCCGGGGGCTGGTGCAGAAATATTGAACGACCGTGTCCGTAGATTGATCTCTAAGGGTAAATGTGGTGGTCAAGAATGGTTGGATGTAATGCGTGCAGCCCACAAAATCAATCTTCCAACTTCGGCAACCATGATGTTTGGACATATTGAAACAATCGAGGAACGTTTCGAGCACTTGGTATGGCTACGCGAAGTACAAAGCGAAAAACCAGCCGATGCTTATGGATTCATCGCCTTTATCCCTTGGCCTTTCCAAGATGATGGTACTTTATTGAAACGCCTACGCGGCATTACCAATGATGTTACAGCCGATGAATATATCCGAATGATTGCTTTAAGTAGAATCATGCTTCCGAACATCAAAAATATACAAGCTTCTTGGCTAACTGTCGGTAAACAAACCGCACAGATATGTCTTCATTCTGGTGCGAACGACTTTGGTTCCATCATGATCGAAGAGAATGTGGTTTCTGCAGCAGGTGCACCGCACAGGTTCACTTCCAAATCCATTCAAGATGCCATCACAGAAGCAGGTTTTGAACCCCAATTAAGGACACAGACTTACAAGTTCAGGGAATTGCCTGAACAGATGGAAGAACAGGTTATTAATTATTAAGCATCGTTTTGAAAGATATTATATTAAATATAGAAGCCATCATCTTTGCCTCTTCCGAAGGAATCAGCCAGAAGGACCTACGTGAGGTTTTACAAGATGCATTGGCTATCGAGATCAGCAAGGTAGAGTTGGCAGAATTCATTGGGAAATTAAAGGCTAAATACGAATCTGAGGATTATCCCTTGGCCTTGGTTTCCATCAATGATCAATTACAGTTCTTGACAAAACCAGCCTATCACGATGCCATCAACCAACTTCAGGTCCACAAAGAGCGGAAAAAACTAAGCCAATCAGCATTGGAAACCTTAGCAATCATCGCATATAGGCAACCGATTACCAAATTAGAGGTAGAACAGATCCGTGGAGTCAACTGTGATTATTCCATTCAACGCTTGTTGGATAAAGGCTTGATACAAATTGCAGGCAAGGCTAACAGCATTGGTAAGCCCCTGCTCTATTCGACCAGCGGAGAGTTCATGAACCACTTTGGTCTATCCAGCACCAAGGATCTCCCTCAGCTTAAAGATATTGTGGCTGAAGAAAACAGTATCGGTGAAATCGTTGATTAGATCATGATAGAGCAAGATTCAATTCGTTTTAATTATTTTTAAAAAAAATTTATCAATTGAATTATCTTATATAATTTTACATAACAAAAGAATAATATCATAATAAACAACATGGCTACAATGCAAGCAATTGAAACAGATGTAAAGGTTGATGAAAGAGTGCTCAACTTCAACGGTCCTGATGACGATGATGATGACTTTGATGACGATGATGAATTCGGATTAGATGATATCGATTCGATCGGCGGCTACGATGATTTTGATGACGAAGATGAAGATTTTTAATCTTCACTAGCCAAAACAATTAATTTACCAGAACGCATCTAGTAAAGGAACATGTGCGCGCCCTAAGGTATGGGGTAAGATAAAACGAATTTTTACGGGCTTGAATTTATTTCAAGCCTTTTTTTCTCTCCAACCTATTAACCTAAAAAAGCTCCAAGAAAGATATTCTTGGAGCTTTTTTTTCACTAGGTATTGATCAATCTATTGATCGTCCTTACTGATGGAGTATGGAAGATCAGCTTTATTGATTCCTCTTTTCTTATTGGGCTCTGCACCCATATCAAACTGTAGATTGGCACCCTTCAACAATTCACTATGATTGATATAGTTCTTTGTGTAGTTCTTACCATTCCATTTCATATTCTGGATATAACGGTTTTGATCTGAATTGTTTTTCGATTCAATATTTACGGTCTTACCATTGCTTAAATGCAAGGTTACTTTATCAAATACCGGTGAACCAAGGACATATTCGTCAGTTGCTGGAGTCACTGGATAGAATCCGATTGCTGAGAATACATACCAAGCAGAAGTCTGACCGTTGTCCTCGTCACCACAGTAGCCATCAGGATTTGGCGAATACATTCTATTCATCGTCTCCCTGATCCAATATTGTGCTTTCCAAGGGGCTCCAACATGGTTATACAAATAGATCATATGTTGGATCGGCTGATTTCCATGTGCATATTGCCCCATATTAGCGATCTGCATTTCGCGGATCTCATGGATTGGGAAACCATAATAGCTATCATCAAAAATTGGAGGCAAGGTAAATACAGAGTCCAATTTGATTTCCATTGCTTTGTGACCGCCTAACAGTTTTGCAAATCCTTCCACATCCTGGAATACCGACCAGCTATAGTGCCAGCTGTTACCTTCTGTAAAAGCATCTCCCCACTTGAATGGATTGAATGGTGTAGACCAAGATCCATCTTTATTCTTTCCGCGCATCAATCCGGTAGATGGGTCAAATAACTTCTGATAGTTATAGGCTCTCTTTTTATAGAAATCTTTATCAGAATCTTTATTCAATGATTTAGCCAACTGATAGATGGCAAAGTCATCATAAGAGTATTCCAGAGAACGGGCTGCATTTTCATTGATCTTCACATCATAAGGCACATAACCCAATTCATTATAATATTCAGCACCGGCTCTTCCTACAGCTGTAATCGGACCAGCATTGTTGGCTCCTTTTATAACTGCCTCGTACAAAGTCTCAATATCTTTTGATCTCACCCCTTTGATATAGGCATCAGCTACTACAGAAGCAGAGTTGTTACCAACCATGATATTTCTGTAACCAGGACTCGCCCACTCTGGCAACCAGCCACCTTCACGATAAGCGTTTGCCAAGCCTTCCTGCATCTTCTCGTTGATCTCTGGATACATCAGGTTCAAGAAAGGAAACAAGGCTCTAAAGGTATCCCAAAATCCGGTGTCAGTAAACATATATCCCGGTAATACCTTTCCATTATATGGAGAATAGTGCACAACCTCTCCTTGCGCATTGATCTCGTAGAACATCCTTGGGAACAATAAAGAACGGTACAAGGAAGAATAGAAAGTCCTCATCTGATCGATATTTCCACCTTCTATTTCAATCTTACCCAATTCCTTATTCCAAATGTCCTCACCTTTTTTCACCTGCTCGTCAAATGTAACGCCATCCAATTCCTTCAAGTTCTGAACGGCCTGTTCTGGACTGATAAAGGAAGAAGCAGCTTTCATCAGCACTTGCTCGCCAGCATTCGCATTTTGGAAGCCAACAATAGCACCAACATGGTTTGCCTTCACCATATACCTGCCATCCGTCAAAACGGAATCAGCAAAGGTTGAAACATTCGCAAATGGCTTGTCAAAAGTCATTACGAAATAATTCTTGAAGTTCTCTGGAACACCACCACTGTTTTTGGTACTATAACCTATGATTTTGTTTTCCTTAGGGATTACTTCCACATAAGAACCTTTGTCAAATGCATCGATCAACACAAAGGCTGAATCGGTCTTTGGAAAAGTAAATCTAAAGTAAGACGCACGCTCGGTTGGAGTAAGCTCTACTTTAGTATCATAATCAGCAAGATAAACTGAATAATAATGTGGTTTAGCGACTTCGGCTTTATGCGAAAAATAACTCGCACGTTTGTCCTGATCAAAGGTCTTATTATTGACCATCGCCATAATGGAAAACTGTCCATAATCATTCATCCATGGAGATGGCTGATGCGTCTGTTTTATTCCACGCAGTTTTTCCGCGGTATAGGTATACATCCATCCATCGCCCATCTTCCCGGTTTGAGGACTCCAAAAGTTCATCCCCCATGGAAGGGCTATTGCTGGATACGTATTACCGCTGGATAAAAAATAAGTAGATTGTGTACCCACCAAGGTGCTCACTAGATCGATCGGTTTCTCAACCTTCCCAACTTTCTGAGCAAATCCTGATAAGACAGTCGTACCTATCAATAAAGCTGTAGTAAGAAATTTTAAGTTCATGTTGTGAAAAATAGGTTTTATCAATTTTTTAAATATAGGAAAATAATTGATAAAACAAACCGCTAAAAGTATTTAGCCATTCATTCTAAGCACTATTTTCCCGTATTGTTCAGGGCTCTCAAAATAGCGATGTGCCTCAATGACCTCCTCAAAGGGAAAGATTTTAGTCAATAATGGTCTCAGCTGCCCTTTTTCCAAAAGAGGTAAAATATTTGTTTCAATTTCATGAGTGAGCTCAGCTTTGAAAGAAAGGTCCCTTCCTCTCAAAGTCGAACCTGTTACGGTGATCCGCTTTTGCATCAACTTCAAAAGGTTCAATTCTACTTTAGCACCTTCCATCGCATTAATCTGTACCAATCGACCATCTTCATGAAGTAAAGCAATATGTTTGTTAAAATACACCCCGCCTATGCTATCCAAAACCACATCCACTCCTACTGGCTTTAGTATATCAACAAAATCTTCGGTTTTATAATTTATGACTTTATCAGCACCAAGGTCCAAGGCTATTTTCCGCTTTTCCTCAGAGCCAACGGTACAATAGACGATAGCACCAAAAATCTTACAGATTTGAATAGCAGTGGTCCCAATACCACCCGTTCCACCATGGATCAAGACTTTTTCGCCTTTTTTCAAGCGACCTCTCTGAAATACATTGTGCCATACGGTGTAAACAGTTTCGGGTAGACATGCCGCTTCCTCAAAGCTTAAGTTTTTAGGCTTAGGGAGGCAAGCTCTTTCCGAAACACAGGCTTGGGTCGCATAGCCTACACCGGGCAATAAGGCCATCACTTCGTCCCCAACATTAAATTTCTTGGCATCTGGCCCAACAGCACGCACTACCCCAGAAACCTCCAATCCCGGGATCTCCTGGATCACATTGGGAGGAGCTGGATAATGACCCTTTCGTTGAAAGACATCAGGACGGTTTATTCCCGCTGCCCTCACTTCAATGACAAGTTCATCCCCTTCTGGCGATAAATCCGCTCTTTCCTCAATTCTAAACACTTCTGGCCCTCCAAAAGTCGTCATTACCGCTACTTTCATTTATTTATTCGGATAAGTTTGCAAACGCAGGTTAAAAGTCAACATAAGATATCTTCCCAACCTATTGTTTCTAGATTCAAAGACATCGTTACCAACATATGAAGTCATGACACCCACATTCTTGTTCTGGTCCATGATATCATTACATTGTAACCTAATTAACGCTGCTTTGTTTTTTAAAAAACTATATTCTAGATAAGTATTGATTATCGTCGGATTAACATCACTTAATTCGCTCACATAACCATTATAAAACTTCTGGGACATTTCCGCTCCTAACACAAAGTTCTCCGATAGGTAGCCTCGACCCGCCAAACTCAACAAAAAGGAATGGGCAGCAATCTTATTTTTGTACGGCAATTCATAAACCGCCCGATTCAAGAAATAGTTCGTATTGAATACCGATTCAAAGTACTCATTCGGCAAGTACCTAAATTGGATATTCTGGTTAAAGAGAACCTGTTGTGTGGTACTTTTCATGCTGTTGATATAAGACAGGTTATTGTAATAATCCACATTGCCGGAAAGCCCAAGATTCAGCTCATCTGAAAAAATCGGAGAATTAAACTCGTAGTACCATTTTATATCGTAATAACCATCGGTATTTTCAAAGGTGGTTTCCTGTATTGTTTCATTCGACAATGATTTCTTAGAAGTCACGATTTTATTCGCAATAAAAGTATAGGCAAAATCGGTCTGGAAATATTGACCTCGAGTAGGCACAAACTTCCTTAAGGTCGTAGAAAACTGATTGGAAAATTCAGCCTTTAGTGAGGGATTACCAATAATAATGTTCCTTGAATTGGAGTTATCTCTGACTGGTGAGATATGTAAAAAGGTTGGTTGGATATTTCTGCCTAAATAGGCCAATTTGATTTCCAGATCATTGCTGAATTTATAACGGATGGTCGTCGAAGGAACCAGATTTACATTATTATATTTATAGATCATGGTATCCCCTCGCACTCTACCTGAAAGATTGACTGGCTGCACTGAAAAACCCATATTCACCCTAAATTTCTTGTTTGGCTCATATTGGTAGTTTAATCCTGTCTTAAAACTTCTAAATTGATAGGCATAGTCCATGGCCAATGAATCCACAAATTCTCCACCCAGATAATAAGGATCCCTTACCGTACGGACTGCTTCAATATTGTTGATATCCATCTCATGGAAGATCTCCAACAAACTATGTTCATAGAATGGCTCCACATAAGATAAAGAACTCTTCACCCCTGCAACATCATTTCTAGCATCCACTAATTGTCGTTGCCTATAACTCGTCATCGTTGGGATGGTACCAGTAGAGTCGAAACTTTCATAGTATTCCGAAACCACATCATCTTTCGTCAAGGATTGATAGTTTAGTTTCAGATCTCCTACTAGCTTTCTTCCAGGCTTATGGAAGTATTTGGAATAGAGGACCGATATATCGGCCGAAGGTTTACTGTTAACGGTTGTATCTTGTCTTTCACCCAATTCATGCAATCTCCGGTTGGTCAAATCCGTACTTCTTTGGTTATAGAAATATTCCC
Organism: Sphingobacterium sp. BS-2; assembly: GCF_046161205.1. Taxonomy (NCBI): domain Bacteria; kingdom Pseudomonadati; phylum Bacteroidota; class Sphingobacteriia; order Sphingobacteriales; family Sphingobacteriaceae; genus Sphingobacterium; species Sphingobacterium sp. BS-2. The sequence continues at coordinate 52,545 of NZ_JBIXGO010000008.1, read as the reverse complement.
GATTATATGCAACTTTAGGATTGATCTTTAATACATCATTATTTTTGAACTTGGCATTCATTTCTAAATTTAGGGTATGCAAGTTATCGTAGGTGCGATTCCGGTATTTCTCATAGCGATGGATCTTATAGCCGGCATAAGAAGATGTCAATAAGGAATTACCCTCTGTCAAATTAAATTTACTTTGATAGGAATAGCCACCATTCAAGGTGATATTATCTCCTAGATTATCAGTAAATGAAATCCCTAGGGATCCCAATTTATTTAACCCATCATTAGGGTCAGAGAAATCTCCTACCTCGGAAAGATCCGTATTTCTACCTCCTGCTCCGTCTGGTGACCCAAAAAGAAACAGACTGGTATTGGTATTATTCAGGGAACCGATGATGGACATCTCTTGGCCATCATTGAATTTATTGATCCCTATACTTCCAATAAATCGATCCCTCGTTCCGGCCCCTATGGTCCCCTGACCAAAGGTGATCCTTTTCTTGTCTTCCTCTAGGATAATGTTAATGATCTTTTCCGGATCAGAAGTTTTGATACCCTTCGCCGTAGAAAGGTCTCCATAATCATTGATCACTTCCACCTGTTTCACAAAGCCTGAAGGAAGATTACGGGTCGCGGTCAATAGATCCCCACTAAAGAACTTTTTACCATCTACACGTACCCCTCTAATCAGTTGCCCATTATAATAGGTGGTTCCGTCTCTCAGGACCTGAAAACCCGGCAATTGCTTGATGGCCTCTTCAAGGAGGGAATGTTCTGGAAAGGAGAATGCCGACATATTAAACTGAATGGTATCCCCACGGTCCACCACAGGAATGACCTTCACAATCCTAACCTCTGGAATTAACGTGGATTGCGGATAAAGCACCACACGAGGAACAAAGATCTTATTGATAAAAACGGTTGTTGGAATACTTTTGTTGACTATCTGAAACCCCAACATACTATAGGAAATATTGAGATTTTTCCCCTTGATATTTCTGAATCGGTAGAAACCATTCTCATCGGTGGTGGTGCTCATGGTGTCGGCATTACTTACCAACCTTACCGATGCGTCTTTCATGCCTAGACCTGTACTGTCAACTACCACACCCTCTACACTTTTCAAGCCTTCTTGAGCATGTAACTCATGAAATCCTAAAAAAGTAAGAAGCAAAATAAGTATACCTGAACAGTAATTTCTCACAGAGCAATAGACTAAATTGGCAATCTAAAAATTCACTAAATAACTATAAACTGAAATTTACTTATAAAACGTATAAACTTAAAATAATTGTATAAAAAAAAGGGGCTAAAATGTGATTTTAACCCCTTTTTTTATTTTTTTAAAGAATTTTATTCTCCATCGAAGGTCACTTTCACCAAATGACGGTCTATTTCCCAACGTCCAGTTCCTTCTTCACCGATTACATCGAATAGTTCAAGGATACGTCTAGCAATATATTCTTCCTCTACTTGCTCTTCTAAGAACCACTGAATAAAGTTGAATGTTACGAAATCTTTTGCTTTGAAACATTTGTCAGCGATTTTGTTGAATTGCTCAGTTACGAACATTTCTTGCTCCAATGTTTGTTCGAATACGCCTCTGAAAGATTGAAAATCAACTGGTACATTTGTGATTTCTGGCGAAATAGAACGGCCACCACGGTCGCTGATATATTTGAAGATCTTCAACATGTGAGTACGCTCTTCATCTGATTGTTTAGCAAAGAAATCTGCTGCATTGTCCAAGCCTTGATCATCACACCAAGCCGACATTGCTAGATACAATGCTGATGAGTGTGCTTCAACTTTTACTTGGGCATTCAATATGTTTTCAATCTCTTCAGAGATAGATGTTTTTAATTTCAATAAATCTTTCATAATATATTTTCCTTTTTATGTAATAACAAGAAACCTTATGTCGATTTCCTTAACACAAAGATAAAGCTAAACGAAAGAAATTGTAGGAAAAATATGTAATACAAATTCAGTCTAAATTAGCTATAATATTAGCTAAGCTATTTAGAATCAGTATAATTATAAAGAATATTAAATTGCAAGCAAAGCCTTGGATTGAAGGCAGGCTTTGATTTCGCTGTTCAGCTCGATCATGAACTTCGCCCCCGAAAGAACTTCCTTCAATTTAATGATATCTTGAGCAGACAAGATAAAGATGCTATCTGTCCTGAAAGGCATAATAATCTCAAAATCAAAGGATCTAGCCGAATTGCTCAGCATCATTTCCAGATCAACTGCATCTACCCTCTTTTTAAAAGCAAAAAAATCCCTAACCTTAAAAGCAGTTGTGGACCCTTGAAAATCTAACCAATAACAGTTTTTACGGCTACATTGGTATACAGCCCCATCCTCAGTTTGGAAAATCTCTTCAAAATTTGCTAATGGACAAATCATGTGCTCTTTTTTAATTTGGAACAAATCTAAATATTGTTAAGAATTATTCCAAATAAAAAGAGACATATTGTTTAGACAATAGACAACAGACATTATACAACAGAATTTTATGTTTTATTAACCGATCAAGTTCTCAAAGCCAGCAACTGAGGTTTAATTGTTTTTGTCGATTTGTAGGCGAATATTCCCTACCAAACTTCAGCAACCAAATCCCTATCCAATAATCCTGTGCCGGGTCTCGACGGTTATTGAGCGAAGCAGAGATGCCGCTCCATCGGAATAGATCGATCTTGATCCATCCTCTAATTCTCGCTGGATGCGAGCTCCGAGCGGAGTCGAGGGGGAATCGAACTCCAACCTTGGTACATGTCCAGATCTTGGTCCATCCTCTTATCCCGTAACCTGAGCGAAACCGAAGGGCATCCTGGTTCAAATGCATGTGGCGGGCGTATGCGATACGCCCCTACGAAAATTGGAGAATTTATTGTTAAATGAATAGCCAACAATAATCCCGTGCCGGATCTCGATGGTTATCGAGAGAAGCCGAGATGCCGCTCGACCATCGGAATAGATCTTGGTCCATCCTCTAATTCTCGCTGGATGCGAGCCCCGAGCGGAGTCGAGGGGGAATCGAACCCCAACCCTGGTACATGTCCAGATCTTGGTCCATCCTCTTATCCCGTACCCTGAGCGAAGTCGATGGGCATCCTGGTTCAAACCCCGTTCTTGGTCCATCCTCCAATCCTTCACATCCTGGTTCAACACAACGTACAGGTCCTCAATCTTCGATTGAGGATGAACTGTGTCTATTTCCAAATTTATTTTAAATTTTTTCCAAATTTTATTCTGCTAATCCTTTTTCCACTCGATATACCTCACCAGACTTTGCAATGGCGAACGCCTGTTTGATCAGTTTGTTTACAACCGCAATCATGGCCACCCGATGTGCCTTTCCTGCCGTCCTCAGTCTTTCATACAGCTCCTTGCAGCTTTTGTTGTGTAGCCTTGCCGCCCTTGCTGCCATGTACAGGACTGCCCGTACAGATGACATCCCCATTTTGCAGATACTGGCCTTTCCCCTGACGCTCGATCCCGACTCATAGATCCTGGGTGCCAGTCCGAAATAGGAGATGACCTGCTTGTGGCTTTCAAAATCCTGGAACCCATTTGTCGTTACGATCATCAGCACAGCGCTTTTTGGACCTATACCAGGTATACTCCTTAGGTTCCTGTGCAGTTCAGGGAAGGTGTCCTGGATCAAGGTGTGGATCTTGTCTTCAATCTGCTGGATATCCAGCTCATAACCCTGTAGTTGACCTTCCATTTTCTCACGGATATAACCGATGAAATTACCTCCGTGTTCAAATGCATGGAACTGGTTCATCAGTACCTGCCTGCGCTTGACCACACCTTTCAGATAGGTCTCCAATTGCCTGATCTCCTGTATCTTTTCATTGGGAACGCTCCATAACGGGGGTTGGTACATCGTGCCATATTCCGCTATGGTCAGGGCGTCCTTGCGGTCTGTCTTGGCCCTGTTCATCTTGGTCTGTGAAAACCTCCGGATGATCAGCGGGTTCACTACAGACACCCGGACATGGGATTCGCAGAGGAAGCATGCCAGGGAAAAATAGTACGGACCTGTGTGCTCCAGGACAACATGCGAATGCTGGATATAGGGGAGCAACTCCTGGAATCCCTTTGGGTTGTTGGCAAACCTGCCTTCAAAAACTTTCCTGTTCCCGTCTAAAAGAACAACATCAAAATAATCCTTTGAACAATCGATACCTGTTACCATATTTGTATATATTATTTTTGTGATCACAGCAGTTCTTATTCGTAACTTATCAATCGTAAAAACAGGCTCTGCGGGCCTAATGAACTGTCCAAGTTTGAATAAGGATAAGAGAGGGGGACTAACATCCTCCGGGGTCTTTATGACCAATGACAAGTTAAAGTCTTGTTCCCTCTCTCGGCTGGATCATCAAATAGACCAACAAAATAATATTCTGTCGATTGATCTCCAATTATACTTTCTCAAACTTACGATGACAGGATCAAAGGGGGGGGGAAGCGTACAGATTCTTCGCTATTCGCTCAGAATAAAATTTACTGAAAATCATTAAAAAAACACAAAATTCATATGTTTGGAACGAAGGCTTAATAGTAAAATGCTTATTTGTGAAAAAATCAAAATATAGTGTATTACGTTTATATTCTAACAAATTCCAATCGATCTGTCCTTTATGTAGGTGTAACTAATGATTTAAAAGTTCGATTGAATTACCATCAATCACCATCGTTATCTTCTAATTCATTTACCAAAAAGTACAAAGTGTATTTTCTAATTTATTTTGAAACCTATTCACAAGTTATAGATGCAATATCTCGAGAGAAAGAGATTAAGGGCTGGACGAGGAAACGAAAGGAGGAATTAATTAATACCCAAAATAAATCGTGGAAGTTTTTAAATGATAGTATGTGAAATTAAGCTTCAATTCTGAGCGAGGAGCGAAGAATCTGTACGCTATTATAACAAAAATCTGTCATCCTTAACCGAAGGTTAAGGAACCGTTCGGATGCAGGAACTATTCTTGGTTTATTAAAAGTTTCCTTTCCCAGTTGAGGCTTTCTTAGGCGTACAGGTCCTATTTGTTTCGCAAAAGGATGACAGGGATAGTGTGGGAAGAAAGCGTACAGATTCTTCACTTTCCGTTCAGAATAGAAATGTGCTTGAGAGGGATTCTGAGCGATTAGCGAAGAATCTGGGGCCTTTTATTTTTTTTTGGATGTCATCCTTAACCGAAGGTTAAGGAACCGTTCGGATGTAGGAATTATGGTTGGAAATTAGGAGTTGAAAAAGCATTGGCGTACAGGTCCTATTTGCTTCGCAAAAGGATGACAGGGATAGTGTGGGAAGAAAACGGACAGATTCTTCGCTCTTCGCTCAGAATGGAAAGTTTAGGCTGGTTAAAAACATAAAAGGCCCCTTATGGGGCCTTTTACTTATATTCTTGTACTTTGATTATTCAGCAACGATTTGACCATGCATAATTCCAAAGTGACCAGGGAAGCTACATAGGTAAGGATAAACTCCTTTTTCCAATGTAAACGTAATTTTGTCTTCTTGACCTGGACCTAACAATTTCGTGTGTGCAACGATTGAAGAAAGAGCTGATTTAGGGATATACTCGTTATCCGCTGCAGCAGTAGCTTCACCACCGAAAGTAGCCACATCTACACCTGGTTTCAAAACAACCAAGTTGTGACCCATTGATTCAACTGGCATAGAACCTACATTTTTCAAAGTCAATTCTACTGGTTCACCAGCTTTAACACGAATTAATGTAGTATTGAATTGCATTTGATCATTAGCTTCAACTGTCCATTGGTTTGACAATGTTACATTCTCAATACCTTCTACAGTTGCAGTAGATGCAGTTTCAGTAGCTTCAGGTTCAGTTGTAGTGGTTTCGGTTGAAGCGCCTTCTTCTTTCTTCTCAGCGTTATTGCCACAAGAAGTAATTCCAATTGCTAAAACTAGCGCTGGAATAATAAATAATTTCTTCATAGCTATTTTTAATAAATTTTATACGAATTTAACATAAATTATTGATTTAAACGAGGATTAAATCATTACGAAGTCAATTTTGGGTTTTTATTTTTGTTTGTAACCTGGATTATTTTCTGATATAATTCGATTGGATCGAATGGTTTTCCGATAACCCCGTCGGCTCCTGCTTGGAATGCAGCGGCTTGTTCATGTTCCAATACAGAAGCGGAAATGGTAATGATCGGAATGCCATGTTTTTCAGGTATAATATGGTTCTTGATTTCCTTAATGGCTTCAAATCCGCTCATGATTGGCATGTGCGTATCCATTAAAATTAAATCATATTGTTCGTTTTCTACTCTTTCGAGTGCAAGCCTTCCGTTCTTGACAATGTCCACTGCGCAGTTCCAACTACGTAACATATGGGCGAGCATAAAAGAGTTCAGTTCATTGTCCTCAGCTACCAAAACTTTCATCTCCTCAAACTTAGGGAAACTGTTGTAGGTCGGAACTTCTTTTTCCTTTTCGACTTCACTCTGAGCAGACTCTTCAAACCATCCTTCAAAATAGAATTCAGATCCTTCGCCATAAACACTGGAAGCGCCAACATCCCCATTCAATAGTTTTGCTAATCGTTTTACAATGGCTAAACCTAGTCCGGTACCACCGAATTTTTTGGTAATGCCGTCATCCGCCTGTTCAAAGGCCATAAAGATCTTGTCCACGGAATCCTCACGGATACCAATCCCACTGTCTTTCACGGAAAACCTTAACCTAAAACGTTCATAATCTTTATCGACAACCTTCACGTTCAGCTGGATGGAACCTTTTTCAGTGAATTTTAAGCTATTTGACACAAAATTGCTGATGATCTGTTGCAGCCTCAAGGAATCGTAATGGATATACTGAGGTACATCTTCATCTAACTCAATATGGAATTTTAGGTTCTTATGGGTAGCCTTGATCTTGAAAATCCGATTGATATCTTCGATCATCTTAGTCAGGCTGAAATCTTCGAATTCTATCTTCAACATTCCGGAGTCGATTTTGGATAGGTCCAGGATGTCATTGATGATAAGCAGCAGGGAGTGGGAAGCGTTGTCCAGTCTTTTTAACCAATCTTTTTGTTCAACCGTCAGTTCGGAGCTCTTGAACATGTGCATGATTCCCATGATCCCATTGATAGGCGTTCGGATTTCATGGCTCATATTGGCCAAGAAAATTTCTTTGGATTTCCTTGCTTGGATGGCTTCTTCACGAGTTTTCAGCAGTTCAATCTTAGATTCTTCCAACTCCTTGTTCTTTTGAATAAGTTCTTGTTGGATCAAGATCTGTTGAACAAATGACCTCACTTTTGCTATGGTAATTTCTGGATTCAGTGGCTTATATAAATAATCTACTGCACCACTTTCCAGACCTTTTAATAAGTATTTGTCTTCTTTGGAGATTGCAGTAACCATGATAGCCATGATATGGCTAGTCTTAGGGTTAGATTTTAAAAGGGATACGAATTCGAATCCATTTATTTCTGGCATTTGTACATCGACCAGGGCGATTGATATATCATCCTTCCAACAGATTTTCAAGGCTTCATTCGGGTCTGTAGAGCTTACGATGTTGATATGGTCAACCTCCTGAAGCAAAGCATGCAGACTGATGATGTTTTCTTCCTTATCATCCAATATCAGAATATTGATCGTTTTCATAGGTGACATTACTTTAATTGACTGAAATAATCTATGATATGTTGATTTGAAATGACTTGCACTTTTTTAGAGACTTGTGTGCCAGCTAAAGGCATGGTGTCAATAATAGCTTCTTTGGGGTCTTGGACAAAACATTTTGCACCTTGGTCAACTAGGGCTTTTAGGCCGGTTGAGCCATCATTGTTGGCACCAGAAAGAAGAAAAGCAGTCGCATCCTTGTGGTAAACAGCCGCTACTGAATCAAAAAACACATCGATCGATGGTCTTGAAAACTGTACGGGGTCTGAGATGTCCAAGGAAAATATTTGGTCAGGTTCTACCAAAGTATGGTAGCCTGGGGGAGCGAAATAAATATGGTTTTGCAAAATAGGTAGCTTATCACGAACCGAAATAACATTCCTGTTCAATCTTTTTGATAAACTGGTTTCGATTTTAGTTTCGTATTTCGAATTTCTATGCAATACAATGACGATAGCATCGGAGAATTTGCTCGGCAAATGATCGAGGATCTCCACGATCAGTTCATAAGCGCCTGCTGAGCCCCCAATTACTATGATATGTTTTGCCAAGTTTTCCATTTCTATTTTATTTTTTGATAGATATTGTACTCCTTGTCGATTACTTTAAAATTATCCATGATCTCATGCCTCATCAAGGTTTCTTTCGTTCCAAGGCATAAAAAGCCAAAGAGTGCCAAAGATTGGTAAAACAAGTTGATAACATGTTCCTGTAGCTTCAGGTCAAAGTAGATCAGTACATTTCTGCAGGTGATCAAATGGAATTCATTGAACACTTGATCTGTTGCCAGGTTATGGGTAGAGAACAGGATATTTTGCCTCAGATCATGGTTGATGATAGCGGCATCATACCTTGCGGTATAATAATTAGAAAGACTTTCAGTAGAATTGTATGCATTGAAATTGTCGGAATATTCCTTGAATTTCTTGATGGGGTAGATTCCCTTTTTAGCTACTTCAAGAACTTTGCTGTTGATGTCGGTCCCGTAAATAAAGGCACGGTCGCTTAAATTGTTTTCCTTTAATAAAATGGCAAGGGAATAGACCTCCTCACCGGTGGAACAACCCGCGCTCCAGATCTTTATCCTTGGGAATGTCTGTAAATAGGGAATTATATCTTTGTTGAGTTTGTTGAAGAATCCAGGGTCCCGGAACATTTCGGTCACATTTACCGTAACTTCCTGGATAAAATATTGTTGGAAACCTTCTACGTTGATCAGAGCATTCTTTAAGTCCACCATGTCCATGTCCTCAAGGTTCATGATACGTTGGATCCTGCGTTTCAATGAAGAACGTGTATATCCAGACAGATCAAAATCTGACACATTCTTCAATAGAAAGACAATCTCCTCTACTTCTTGAAAACTTAATTCATTGGAACCTTTTAACTCAGCCATACTTGCATTAATGATACTAATTTATCCAGATCGATTGGCTTACTAACATAATCGTTGGCCCCCAATTCAATGGATTTTTCCCTATCGCCCTTCATCGCCTTTGCTGTTACAGCAATGATTGGTAATTCTTTAAACTTCTTGTTCTTCCTGATTTCTTGGATCGCCTCATAGCCATCCATCTCAGGCATCATAATATCCATCAGCACAATATCGACGTCCTTGTTCTCATCATTGATGATATTAAGAGCTTCTAAACCGTTATTGGCAATTTCAATCTGCATATTATATTGCTGCAGCGAGGATGTCAATGCAAATACATTTCGCATATCGTCATCCGCTATCAAGACTGTTTTATGATCTAAGGTACTTGTTCCATAATTTTCTTTAGGACCAATTTTCTCAGGATGTTTGATCGGGTTATATGCCGGAGCAGAAAGCTTGTTCAAGAAAAGATTTACCTCGTCGATCAATCTATTGTTGGATTTGCTTGATTTCAAAACCATAGACTGTGTGTGACGCATGATTCTTTCTGTCTGCTCGGTGCTCAAATCATATGCCGTATTGATGATAACCGGAAGTTTCTCGAATTTTGGATTCGATTTGATGACATCTAGCATTTCAAGACCACTACCATCAGGCAATTTCACGTCCAATATTATACAGTCCAGGTTCTTCTCTTGTTCCAATTTTTTCAATCCGGATTCTACAGTGAAAGCTTGGATAACATTGATGTTCTGTTCTGCAAATGCTTTTTTGATCAGGTCACTTTGGAATTCCTGGTCTTCGATCAATAGGATCTTTTTCAGGTCCTTATTGATATTGAGTTTAATGTTTTCAAAGGCAATCCCAATGCTCTCTTCAGTAACAGGTTTTGCCATAAAGCCAATCGCGCCACTTTCCAAAAAGTCTTTTTTGTTGAAGTTGGCTGCGGACATCATGTGGATTGGGATATGCTTAGTGGTATCATCTGCCTTTAAGGTTTTCAATACTTCCCATCCATCGGCCAATGGCAGCATCACGTCCAGGATAATGGCATCTGGGATGTTTTCCTTCGCCAATTGTATACCGGCAACTCCATCATAAGCATTTAATACATTGAAGCCAAATTCTTGCGCAAATTCTTTGAGGATATCTGCAAAATTCACATCATCTTCAATGACTAGGATCGATTTCTTATCTCTTACGACTTCAGTTACAGGTGCGGATTCGACCGCAGGAACTGGCGCTGGAGCAGTGGTTTCCTTAATGACTGGAGGGGTTAATTTTACAGCTGTCTCGTTGGCAGCAGGCTCTTTATATTCAGTGTATGGAATAATCAGGGTAAACTTACTTCCTTTACCAGATTCACTTTCCAAGGTAATCCTTCCACCCAACAAGGAAGAGATTTCCTTAGAGATGGACAGTCCCAAGCCTGTTCCTCCGTATTTGCGACTGGTTGAGCCGTCTTCCTGACGGAAAGCTTCAAAAATCAGAGCTTGCTTGTCTTCCGATATTCCTTTTCCAGTATCTGAGACTGCAAAATGCAAGTTTCCAGATTGTTTGATGATCTGAAGGTTGATCTCGCCATTTTGATCGGTGAACTTGAAGGCATTGGATAAGAAGTTCTTCAATACCTGCTCCAAACGGTATTCATCGGAAATAAATTGGTCTGGAGCTTTTTTGATATCGATATTGAATCGGATAGATTTTTCTTTTGCTACCTCCTTGAATAGGGATTCCAGATTTGCCGCAAAATATTTGCTATTGATGTTGTCCTTATGGATTTCCACCTTGCCAGATTCAATCTTAGCCAGGTCTAACAATTCATTGATCAATTGCAACAGATCTGAACCCGCATTGTGGATTACAGAGGCATACTTGACCTGTTCTTCACTTAAGTTGCTATGTTTGTTGTCCTGCAAAAGTTTGGCAAGGATCAAGATACTGTTTAGCGGAGTCCTCAGTTCATGGCTCATATTGGCCATAAACTCGGATTTATATTTACTTGCCTGTTCTACTTCCGTAATCTTTTGTTCAACGACCGTATGGGCATGGTTTAGATCATTATTACGTTTCTCAAGTTCTGCAGCTTTTTCATTCAATTCCTTGTTTGCTTGAGAAAGTTCTTCTTGTTGTACGCGGAGCTCTTCTTCAGATGCTTCCAAGAGATTGGTCTTGTAAACCAATTCCTCATTGGTAATTCTCAACTCTTCCTGTTGTGCTTCTAATTCTTCGGTTTGTCTTTGGGTTTCCTCTAGCAGGCCTTCTACCAAAGCATGGCTCTGACGACTATGAAGTGCTGATCCTATGGAACGGCTAGTCCTGGTCAGATAACTTAGAATGTTTTCTTTTTTATTATCATGGAAGGATCCAATGATTTCAATCAAGGCAATACAATAATCCTCATAAACCACTGGAAATAGAATCACATCGGCTTCGATAGATTTTATCATGCCAGTTTTGATCTTGCTATTGCTGACATCAACAGAGGAGAGTACCTGCGGTTTTTTAGATTCCACAACCGAACCTAAGATGCCTTCACCGTGACGGAACATTTCAATTTTATCCTTCGGGTCGAGACCTTTGCAGTTTTGCATCCTGAATTCGTAAGAATCGATCTTCCTTACGTAAAATGCTCCAGCGTATGAATGGGTCACCTCTGAAATGACATTCAAGGATGTACTCGCAATTTCAGATTCTGTAGATACACCAGAGATGGTGTTATGGAGTTTGGAGGAGTTGGTAAGAACCCAGTTGACACTTTCCAGTTCTTCGGAAGTCTGGGTTAAATTGTGGTTGAGTTCCTTTTCTTTTTTGGTATTTCTGCGCAGGTATTCGAGAATCCTTAGGGTTTGAATGAATGCAAAGAAAATCCCCAATAAAGATAGGATTCCGAAAACGGCAGTGTAAACCCTAGTGCTGTTCAGTTCTTTGGATTTTTTATCTGTCAGTTGTTTTCTGGCATCAATGACATCATTGGTAAATGTATTCCTAGCCTCGTTGATGATGGTTTGTTCATCTGCGAGCGACTTAAAGATTTGATCGGTTGTTTCCGTGTTGAAATCGTGCTCATTTGCACTGATGGTCGCTGTTAAAGTTTTGATGTGTTCTACAGACTTAGGAGGCGTTTGGTACAATTCATTTGGGCGCTCCATCTGTAAGATCAGGCTTTGGATCTTATCTTCGAGTTGTTCTTCAACCAATGGGTCTACGCTTTTTTCCAGGTTCTTGTACTTGGAAAGTTTCTGGATATCAAGTTCCCATTCTTGAATGTTATAGAACTGTTTTTGGGCTAATTCTATATATCGGTTGATGGTCTCTGAATATTCACGTTGTTTGTTCAGGAAATACCAATAGGAGAATATAATGATTAGGTTAGCGACAATAATGCTGACTATAAATTGCCACTTTAATTGACTAAACTTATTCATGTTTGAATAGTATATTAACTTTAAATTTCATAAGTATAAATTCCATTATCCAGCTTAGAGAAGTAAATAATGTTTTTCTAATTAAATCTTGAAACCCCCAATTGCGCCATGTGATTAAATCGATTCAGGATTTAGAAAATTTAGACAAAGGTAATGAACTAAATAAGAATCATTAGCACTATATATTCCATTTATACTTAGTATCAATTGTTTTTCCATAATTTAATCGGTCCAATTTTAAAAATTGTCGAAATACTAAAATCTAAATTTATGATTTAAATTTTAAATTCATCGGTATAAAAAATTAATAATTAGCGTTTTAGGAATGAATTGTACATTAAAAAATGTTGATAACATTCCTTTTCTCCAACGTTGCTTGGTGTAACATATAAATTTAAAAATAGTTTTTTATTGTTTATTAATTTTTTAAAACGTTTTTTGACTAAAAATTTATCGAAATAAGGGTAAGGATAGCATGTTCGGATTATTTTTTTATCTTTAAGAAGTCAGAAACAATATTAATCTACATATTAATGGATTCACCGATTCAATTAGTGCTAATTATTACTGGTTCAGTAATCGCTATTTTTTTCCTCCTGTATTTGTTGCCCGTAAATCTTTGGTTTACCGCGCAATTGTCTAATGTAAAGATCAGCCTGTTAAATTTAGTGCTGATGAGGTTGCGTAAGGTACCACCATCTTTGGTGACCAATGCCATGATTACTTCGACCAAGGCAGGTTTAAAGATTACTTCCAATGAGATAGAAACCCACTATCTAGCGGGGGGTAATGTCAATAAAGTTATTAAGGCTTTGATTTCTGCAGATAAAGCGAATATTCCCTTGGATTTTAAGTTGGCTACTGCTATTGACCTTGCTGGACGTGATGTCTTTGATGCGGTTCAGCTTTCGGTAAACCCGCAGGTTATCAACACGCCTCCTGTTGCAGCTGTTGCAAAGGATGGTATTCAGTTGATAGCAAAGGCAAGGGTAACCGTTCGTGCAAACATCAATCAATTGGTCGGTGGTGCTGGTGAAGAAACCATTCTAGCACGTGTAGGTGAAGGTATTGTAACAACTATTGGTTCTTCTGCCAACCATAAGGAAGTATTGGAAAACCCAGATCGTATTTCAAAAACTGTTCTTTCTAAAGGATTGGATTCAGGAACGGCCTTTGAGATCCTATCGATTGATATTGCAGACATTGATATTGGTGAAAACGTTGGAGCGAAACTTCAGACGGATCAAGCAGAGGCTGACCTAAAAGTAGCGAACGCTAGAGCAGAGGAACGTAGAGCCATGGCGGTTGCGACCGAACAGGAAATGCGTGCTAAGGCACAGGAAGCTAAAGCTAAGGTAATCGAAGCGGAATCTCAAGTTCCTATGGCGATGGCCGAAGCTTTCAGAAACGGTAACCTCGGTATAATGGACTATTATAAGATGCAAAATATTCAAGCGGATACAGATATGAGAACTTCCATATCTAAGCCGCAAGGACCAGATAAAAAATAATTTATCTAATTCAACAAGAAAAGCCATGATAAAGAAAGTTTAGCAGCTTCTTGATTCATGGCTTTTTTATGTGCATTTATTTAGGATTATATACGAAAAAACCCTGACGATGGGCGCCAGGGTTTGATACTAACCAATTATAAACCTAAATTATGAAAAGACAATTTTAATATTAATTCTACTTATCCTTCGAATTATGAAACAAAGGTACGGTGAGAATTAACATTTACAAAGAAATGTCGATAAAAAGTTTCCCTTGCAACCATTTTCTGACAATTCAATGATTTATCTGTTACAACAAATAAAACTTTGGCGTAAATGGATTAACAATTAAAGATTTTGGTCTATAAAAAATATTTACTTTTGAAGATATCTATTCATTATGGTGTTAAAGAAATTTGCTGCGATCAAAGCAGTCGTATTGGATGTTGATGGGGTCCTGACGGATGGCCGACTTTTGGTGACAGAGGCAGGGGAGCAGTTGCGTTCATTTTTTGTGAAAGATGGATATGCCATGCAATTGGCGATAAAAATGGGTTTGGATATTTGGGTGATTTCAGGAGGTAATTCCAATGGAGTCCGCTTGAGATTGGAAGGCTTGGGTATCAAGGAAATTCATTTAGGGGTGAAGAACAAAATGGAGGTGATGAACCAACTGATGGAGAAACATCAATTGCGTTTGGAGGATTTGATGTATGTTGGTGATGATATGCCTGATTATGATGTGATGCAAGTGGTTGGTTTAGCGGTGTGCCCTAGTGATGCTGTGGATGATATCAAGACTATCTCGCATTATATGTCGCCAAAGAGAGGTGGAGAAGGTGTGGTTCGTGACGTATTGGAAAAAATATTGAAGCTCCAAGGTCGTTGGGGTGTTCAGACTGAAATAAAGAGTGTTTAATGATAGTCCAACAAAAATTAAAATCAATCCCCATCATATTGGGATCTAAATCGCCGCGAAGAAAAGAACTTCTGAAATCTATGGATTTAGATTTTACGGTTGAAGTCAGAGAAACCGATGAGTCCTTTGATAAAAACTTAAGCGCTATTGAAGTTGTAAGGCATATTGCTGAAGCAAAATTGGCTGCGTTTAATGAAGCTGGCTACCAAGATAAATTAATTATTTGTGCAGATACCATCGTAGTGGACCATTTGGCTGAGGTAATCGGTAAGCCGAAAGATTCCAAGGAGGCTGAACTGGTGATAGCAGGTTTAAGTGGAAAGGAGCATCAGGTTTTTACGGCGGTTGCAATATCCTATCAAGGTCAAAAAAGATCTTTCGTTGAGGAAACCAAGGTTTGGTTCAATGACTTGGATACAGATGAAATCAATTACTATGTTGAACAATATCAGCCCATGGACAAGGCCGGATCTTATGGTATCCAAGAATGGATAGGTAGGATAGGAATCGAGAGAATCGAAGGTTCTTATGAAAATGTGATTGGCTTGCCTACTGCGAGATTGCAAAAAGAACTTAAAGAAATGTTTGCTGTTTAAAGGTATCCTAGCAAATAAAAATAAAGGGCGGAAAACAATGTTTCCCGCCCTTATTTTTTACATTTTACTTTACTTAATATGGTATCTGATTCCAGTGTAGAACATTCTACCTGTCATCGGTCCCCAAAGCATATTGGTGTCGAAATGTTGTCCAAAAGGTTGGTCAAATGCCAAAATTGGATCTTTTTGATAGAAATTGCTTAGGTTTTCTCCTCCGATATAAATATCAAAGTTTTTGTTCTTGCCCAATGTTTTGCTAACCTGTGCATTCATAGTTACATAGGCATCCGAATGACTTGCCAACTGGTATTCTACTGGATTACTACTTGTATTTGGTAGCCTTTTCTTGCCCACTACATTCAGTGTGTAGTCAAAATGCCAACCTGAATGGGTATTGTATGCCAAGTTCATAAAACCACGGTGTTTAGCTGTCAGTGGTTTTTGTAGCTTTCCTGATTTAAATTCTGTTTCTACATCCAGCATACGGTATGCCATTCTAGCCTCAAAGTGAGGGGCAGGCATAAACCTGAATTCAGCCTGTAAACTGTTGGAGTATGATTTTCCATCCAGGTTATAGAACGATACTTCACGAGGGTTCTCAAAATCCACTACCACTTGGTTTTGGAAGTTGTTGTGGAATAGCTCAACCGATAAGCCTGATTCTCTTCCGAACAGTTGGAAGCTTTGGTCGATGGTAAATCCGGTATTCCATGATACTTCAGGTTTTAGACCATAAGCGTTTTCACCATTTGCTAAGTTTGCTAGGCCGTTGATAGCCCTGCTAGAGGCAAAGATGCCCAGATTTTCAGCAAAGATATTCGCCGTACGTTGTCCACGACCTGAGCTTAAACGCAAGGTGGTACCCAAGATCGGCTCGTAACGTAAAACTGCACGAGGGGTAGTGAACCAACCGTATAGATTGTTGTAATCCTGACGGATACCCAAAACCGCATCAAACTTTTCGCTAGGACTGAAAGTGTATTCTGCAAAAGCACCTGCCACTGCTTCCTTACGGCCAAAGTTGTATGCGTAATCGTTATTGGAATTCACTCGATTTAGATCTTCATCATACTCGTCATATTGCACAGAAGCTCCCACTTTATATTTGTGGGATACATCGCCGATGATATCCTGGAACAAAAGGTTCGCATAATAGGAGTTTTGTTCATTGTCATAAGTATTCAAACCAAAGAAGCTTTCTTGTTTATATTGGCTTGCAGATAATTGAAGCCCGATACTACGGTGCTTGTTGGTTGGGAATACATAGCCCAACTTACCAAAACCTTCAATTCTTTGGTTTTTAAAACCTAGACCATATTTGTTGGTCGTCAATTTATCAGTGTTCTCATTGAATTCAATTTGACCACCGATCCTATCGTCATGTAGGAATTTTACCCCGAACTGAGCGATGATTCCCTTTCCATTTTCGAAGTGCCAACGGTTGACTCCGGAAAACAGGTTTCCTACTGGAATATCGCGGAAGCCATTGTCACTGAAGTTCATTTTCTTATTGTACATGAAGTTGTCATGCAGCAATAATCCAACTGACCATTTTTCATTGATATGCTGGGAAAGGTTTAAATTGATATCCGTACGGCCCATATTATTGGCGTAAGCATTGAAAAATAGCTTCTCGCTATTATGTGGCTTCTTCAGTTCAACGTTGATTTGACCGGCCATGTTTTCAAAGCCATTGGCTACAGAACCGATCCCTTTACTGATATTGATGGCTTCGATCCAAGTTCCTGCAATACTATTCAGCCCTAATGGTGAGGCAAAGCCCCTAGGTCCTGGTAATCCTTCTACGGTAAGTTGGGTGTAGATACCTGCAAGACCAAGCATTTGAATTTGCTTACTTCCTGTTACTGCATCACTGCTCACAACATCTACAGAAGCATTAGTCTCAAAACTCTCGCTTAAATCACAACATGCAGCCTTGAATAGCTCTTTTGCAGTAATGGTCTCTACACGGTTTGGAGTCAATTTAGAAATGTAATTCGATTTCTGTCTTCTCGTTACGACAATCTCCTGTAAGGTATTGTTTTTGGCTTGAACGACAAGGACCTCATGCAGGTTCTTTACTTCGATGGTATCACCCTGCATACTGGCATGGGAAATAACCAACTTCCTGTAAGGTTTTTGGTGCATGATTTTGAAAACTCCATTTTCATTGGTCTTTACCTTTTTGCTTGGGTTATCCAACCAGAAGATGGTGACCTCAGTAATTGGGGTCAAATCCCCCTTTTCACTTTCGTTTACTACGACTCCGGTTACTTCATGGTCATGATCATGGTTGTGTCCGCCATCATCATCATGGTCATGTTCTTGGCCTTCTTCATGTTGATGGCCTTCTTCTGCATGTTCATGGTCATGATCGTGCTCATCCTCTGCATCCATTCTTGGATACAGACAGCATTCGTGTAATTCTTCATATACTGCATCAGGTGCACGGAACTCTTTAGTATCATGGCCTGCAGCTGCTATTCCTTGTTTGATTTTTTCCAAGGAGTTTTTGCTGGAATCAAAGGTTACCGTGGCCATACCTGTACTGCTATCCCATTCGATGGAGGAAGCACCAGCATCTTTTCCAGCGGTTTCAATGCGTTTCTTACACATGGCACAGTTGCCAGAAACTTCAAATTTTTCTGTGTTAATATTATTTTGGGCAAACAGACTTGTGCCCACAGCGATAAAAATAAATACGATTAAATATCTAAATAAGTGCATAGTTCATTGTGATTAAAAAAAACTCAAAAAGTCTAGATTGATTTTGAAGTTTTATTTAATCAAATGATGAATGTGCAATTGAGAAGGTATACAGAATGAGATTCCGCAAATAAAGCGGGTTTGAAAGGATTAGGTACTTCAGGTTTTTCCTCGATGATTTGTACCCAATTATTGATGATCCAAGGGATCAATACGATTGCTGGAGAAAAGTCGAATGCAGTGCCAAAAAGCATCTTTGAACGCAATTGGTCACTTTCTGTGGTCAATTCCAGGTTTACTTTTGAGTCTTGGCAAGTGTGGTCGTCTTCACATTGAGTGTTGGATTCTAAATCATCAGGGTGCTCATGATCCTTGTGCAGATCACTGCACATCGGGCAACTGTCATGTGATACTTTAGCTTCTTCAAGAACGGAAAACATGGTACTTTTTCCACAATGGTGCATATGGATGGTAGCCCCTGTACTACATACAGAATAAATCAATAGTAAGCATATGGCTACAATTTTTCTCATGTCGGTTTCAAATATAGGAAACTAACACTGAATATGTGGATAATTAATTGTAATTTTTTCTTGTCAAAAGAATTCACACTAATTATATTCGAATTGACTTAGTACTTTATAAACCTTTGCTTATGGAAACTTTAGCTGCACATCCAAATCTGTTGTATTTGGGCTTGGTAAGCCTAGTATCAGCAGGAATCTTGGTAATTTTCCTATTCAACAAAATTCTGAGAAGAGTTAATTAAATAAAAAACCCTGACTCATTTGAATCAGGGTTTTTTTCTATCCTTTGATGGAGGCAATAAATTCCGGTATTTTCTCCAAATAGTTTTCTTCTGTTAATAATTTCACAAAAGCAGTTCCTACAATGGCCCCATTAGCATATTTTGTGGCCTTTTGGAAGGTGTCTTTATTATGGATACCAAAGCCTATTACTACTGGGTTCTTGAGATCCATATCTTTGATCCGTTGAAAATAGCTTTCTGATTGCTCCTGAACATTCAATTTTGTTCCTGTGGTCGCATTCGAGGAAAGGAGGTAGATAAAATTGGTCGATAGGGAATCAATTTTTCTAATCCTGTCTTCAGAGGTCTGAGGAGTTACCAAAAAGACATTGCTCACTTGGTTCTCTTCAAATACTCCTTGGTATAATTCTTCATATTCGTACATCGGCAAGTCTGGGATGATCGTACCATTAACTCCGACCTCCTTGCAAGCCTTGCAGAAGTTTTCTACGCCATATTGAAGGACTGGATTCACATAACCCATGAGAAAAACTGGGATATTCACTCTTTTGCGTAAATCTTTCAATTGTTCGAATAGCACCTTTAGGGTCATGCCATTCTTCAATGCTACCTCTGAACTATGTTGGATGGTAGGACCATCAGCAACAGGATCAGAGTAAGGGAAGCCTATTTCTAGAAAGTCAGCGCCTGCTTTTTCCAGTGCTTCTGCGATTTCAAGGGTGCTGTCTATCGATGGGTAGCCAGCGGTAAAATATATAGATAGCAATCCGTTTGCCTGTTTATTAATCTGTATCATGTTAAAAACCGAAATATTTCATGTAATTGTCCAAATCCTTGTCGCCTCGTCCAGAAAGACAGATGACAACTGTTTCATCTCCTTTGAAGTTCATTTTTTCTAGATGTGCTAAGGCATGCGAACTTTCAATTGCCGGAATTATACCCTCTAGTTTTGTCAATAGGAGTCCTGCCTGCATGGCTTCCTCATCTGTAGCACTCACATAGGTACCACGACCCGATTTGAACAGCCAAGCATGCTGCGGTCCAATGCCTGGATAATCCAAGCCCGCTGAGATGGAGTATGGTTCGATGACCTGACCATCTTCGGTTTGCATCAGGATGGATCGGCTACCATGTAATACACCCTCATTTCCTAATACTGTAGTCGCAGCAGATTCTCCACTGTCCACGCCATGGCCAGCGGCTTCAACGGCGATCAATTGTACATCTTCATCGTCCAAGAAATGATAAAACATACCTGCTGCATTGGATCCACCACCTACACAAGCCATGACGATATCGGCTGTTTCCTTACCTGTTTTTTCCAACAATTGTTTTTTGGTTTCCTCAGAGATGATGGATTGGAATCTAGCTACCATATCCGGATATGGATGTGGACCAACAACGGAGCCGATGATATAATGTGTATCTACAGGATTGTTTATCCAATCTCTTAACGCTTCGTTGGTTGCATCTTTCAAGGTTTTGCTCCCCGAAGTCGCAGCTACGACCTTGGCGCCCATCATTTTCATACGGGCAACATTTGGAGCTTGCCTTTGGATATCGATCTCGCCCATATATACCACACATTCTAATCCCTTTAACGCACAGACCGTAGCGGTAGCCACGCCATGCTGCCCTGCGCCAGTTTCTGCAATGATACGTTTCTTGCCTAGTCTTTCTGCTAGTAAGATCTGTCCGATGGTATTGTTGATCTTGTGCGCTCCGGTATGGTTGAGGTCTTCGCGTTTTAAGAATATCTTGGCATTGTATTTTTCCGAAAGACGTTGAGCATGATATAGGGGAGAAGGTCTGCCCACGTAATCACGTAATAAGTATTCAAATTCTTCTTTGAACGAAGGGTCTTCCATGATTTGCAAGTACTGATTTTGCAATTCTTCAACATTTGGATAAAGCATTTCAGGAATATATGCCCCTCCAAACGGTCCATAGTATCCTTTATTATTTACTTGATATTTGCTCATTTCTAATGGTTTTCAATGCTAATTTTAATTTTTCTATGTCTTTGAGTCCAGGTTCGATTTCAAATTTAGAATTTAGATCCAGACCGATCAATTTGTTGTCTTCAAAGTTGACAGCTTCTTGTAAATTTTCCAATGAAAGTCCACCGCTAAGGAAATAGGGTGTTTCAAAGGGATATTCTTTTAATTTTTGCCAATTGAAGCTTATTCCAGTGCCTCCATAAGCAGGGTTCTTGCTGTCAAACAGGAAGTAATCCACATGCCCAATATAGGGTTCCAATTGCTTCCAATCAAAATCCTCTTCAATTCCGAAAGCTTTGATGACTTCAAAACCTTTGGTTTTTAATGTGCTGGCCAGTTCAACAGATTCATGGCCATGTAATTGAATGCTATCTAGGTTGTATCTTTCAGCTGCATTCATGATCTCATCTAGATCTGAATTTACAAATACACCTGCTTTTTTGATACCTTTAGTAGTAATATTCGTTAGGTCGCCAACGTACCTTGCAGATTTCCGATAGAAAATATGGCCGATATATTGGATAGGGAGCTCCAAGAGCTGCAAGATATTTTGCTCTTCCTTCATCCCGCAGACCTTTACTAATAATTCCTTAGCCATTTATCAATGTTTTAAAGCTTTTCAAGGCTTTATGTCCTAAAAGAGATTCTTCAGCTTCATAATAACAATCAGCAAAGCTTTTCTCTGGGTGGAAAGTCTTTATTCCAAAGGCAGCATTGGTCAATACTACATTGTTTTGGATACCTGTGCCTTCTCCTTCGATGATCTGCCTGAAGATCTTGGCAGCCTCTTCGATGGATTCACCACCCGCAAGGTCTTCTGGAGCAACCGCTTTAAAGCCAAGTTCATCAACGGTATAATAGTTCTCGCCTTGATTGTTGATGACCTTGAAATCGCCTGTTAAGGAAATTTCATCATAGCCATCCATGGCGTGCATAATACTGTATTGTTTGTCGGTATTCTGGTAGAGATAAGCATAAAGCCTAGCCAATTCAAGACTAAATACTCCAACCGATTGGAACTTCGGATTTGCTGGGTTGGTCAATGGTCCCAACATATTGAAAAAGGTCTTCACCGCTAGAGCTTTGCGGATTGGCGCTACTGTCTTCATGGCAGGATGAAACAGAGGCGCATGCAGGAAGCAGATGTTCGCTGATTCTAATTGTTTCTTTAGAACATCTTTATCAGCGGTGAAAGTATAGCCCAAGTATTCCATTACATTGGAAGAACCACAGCTTGAAGAGACTCCGACATTGCCATGTTTTGCAACATGGTAACCTGCTCCAGCTACCACGAAAGAAGCGAGAGTTGAAATGTTGAAGGTGTTTTTCCCATCGCCACCAGTTCCGCACATGTCGATTAAATCGAAACCATCGAAGTCTACCTTATTGCAAAGGTCGTACATCGCATCACGGAAACCGCCCAGCTCCTCCACTCGGATGCTGCGCATTCCATAGATGGTCATAAAGGCTGCAATTTGGTGGGTGTCGTATTTTCCTGTTGCAATGTTTGTCAGGATATCATAAGCCTCTTTTCTGCTGAAGGACTTGTATTCAAATAGATGCGCTAAAATTTCTTTCATATTTTTTCAATAAAAAAGGGCTTGCCGAAAAGGCAAGCCCACTATTATTTAGTTCTTTAATTCAACCAATAGGTGTCTGCCACAACATTATTTGTTGTGCCACCACCAAGCTGTATTGAATTGTATTGTTATCATCGTTAGTTCAACAAATATCCAAGATGTTTTTGAGAATTGCAAGAAATCCTTTTAAAAAATGATTTTTTGTTAATATGTAACAAAATGTGCCATTTCGTTTCCTTTAGAAACCAAAGTGAAAGACCCGATTTTATCACCTTCCACATAAATGCTTGTCACCAGTCTATTCTTATAATAAACGAAGTACATATTGTCAACATCTAGATCTTCAGGGTCGATATCACGAACTTCTTTGCGTGGTAGCTCTGAATAATTCCTGATTTCGATCTGATCGATGTTCTTGCTGTTTAAGTTTAGTCTGATTTCCTCCAGGCTTACCTCTAAATAATCGTAAAGTTCATCAGAAGGCTCATTCACAATGACCCATTTGCTTAGGATTACATCCAGTGCAATTTCATTGTCATTCAGGTCATAGATAAAATCTGTAGCTATATCCCTGCTATTGAAAGTATATTCTTCCGTTTGATCATCATGCTCAATTTGGGCAGAAGTGAACAAAGGACTTAGCAAAAGCAAGAAATAAAGTAAGTAATGTTTCATTCAGTAGTTTTTATTGTCGTTCTATTGACATAAAAAATGCAGAAAGGATTAATTTGTTTAGAATTTCACGAATGTTCCGTGGCACATTAACCCCATGATATTAAAAAAGCGCCTTTCTTCAAGGCGCTTTCTATACCGATTTTAATATTCGTCTTCGTTGAAAAAGAAATCATCTTTTGTTGGATAATCTGGCCAGATTTCCTCAATGTTTTCATAAGGTTCACCATCATCTTCCAACGCCTGAAGATTCTCAATTACTTCAACTGGTGCTCCTGAGCGAATCGCATAATCAATTAATTCGTCTTTTGTCGCTGGCCATGGAGCGTCTTCTAAATGAGAAGCTAATTCAAGTGTCCAATACATATCTCTTTAATTAAGTTTCACGTTTTCGCAAAAATAATATTTAATTTAACTAATGCAAGGAAATTATCTTTAATTCTTTGTTAACGAGTATATTTTGCAGAAAATCAACGTGTTAAAATGAAACATTTCTTAAAATCAGCTGCTCTCATTCCAGAGTTTTTTCATTTTTTCATAAACTTCCATTTCAATTGAGTCATATTTTTGACTTGAACCACTGTCATAAGCAATCGGTTTGAGTACCGATATTTTTATTACCCCTGGTTTTGAACCAAATCTTCCGCCATCATCCCATAAGATTTCCCAAGCATTATGGATTACAACCGGTAGGATGGGAGTGTTGTTTTCAATCGCCATTTTAAAGGCTCCTGCCTTGAACTTGTGCAGTACCGGTGGAAACTCCTCATCTATCTTTCCCTCCGGAAAAATCACGACAGATTTACCTTCTTTTAAGAGCTCAGTTGCTCTTTTAAATGCCTTAAAGGCTGATATCTTACTTTGTCTGTTTACTGGGATGTCAATTGATTTAAAGAATATTCGCGTAACGGGATTCTTCATTAATTCTACTTTACCAATAAAAGAAAATTCTTGGGGACAGAGATAAGTGAGTGCGGTAATGTCTAATATGGAAGTGTGGTTTGGACAGATGATATAGGGTTTGCTCCAATCAATCGGTACCTCATAGTCTATTTTGAACCTGATACCGACTAGATGTACACTGAGGATGGAAATCCATTTCCTGAACCAAACTATAGAAGAGTAATGCTTAACGGGGTTTTTAGAAAGGAAATATAAAATTGGAAAACATAATGAAAAGAAAAAAAGGACGGATACGAAATATAATAACCTATGTATTTTCTTTAAAAATATTAACATATCTTCCTTAAACATCTTTTCTGATGGTATAAAAATATAAAAAGCTTCACAATCGTGAAGCTTTTTATTTTATTTACTTAGTTCAGCATAATATTTATGGAACAAAGGAATAGTTTCGATTCCCTTTAAATAGTTTTCAATACCATACTTTTCATTTGGAGAGTGCAGATTGTCTGAATCCAATCCAAAACCTAGCAATACAGTTTTGATACCTAATTCTTTTTCAAATAGAGCAACGATTGGAATAGAACCACCACCTCTTGTAGGGATTGGTTTTTTATTAAATGTTTCTTCCAATGCTTTTTCAGCAGCTTTATATGCGATGCTGTCCGTAGGTGTAACTACTGGTTCACCACCATGATGAGGTTTAACTTCTACCTTAACTGATTTAGGAGCGATCTTTTCAAAATGTTCCTTGAACAATTTAGTGATACGCTCAGAATTTTGATTAGGAACTAAACGCATTGAAATCTTTGCGAATGCTTTTGAAGGCAATACAGTTTTCGCACCTTCTCCAATATAACCACCCCAGATACCGTTTACCTCCAAAGTAGGACGGATACCAGTGCGCTCAATCGTAGTGAAACCTTTTTCTCCCCATAATTCCTTCACACCAAGATCTTGTTCGTATTCTTCAACATCAAAAGGAGCTTCGTTCAAAGCTTTTCTTTCTGCTTCGGTCAATTCCAAGACATCATCGTAGAATCCTGGGATCGCGATATGATTATTCTCGTCATGTAAAGAAGCAATCATTTTTGAAAGGATGGTAGCAGGGTTGGCTACTGCACCACCATACACACCTGAGTGAAGGTCACGGTTAGGACCAGTAACTTCAACTTCAACATAAGAAAGACCACGCAATCCTGTTTCTAAGGAAGGATTTTCTAGGCTGATCATGGAAGTATCTGAAATAACGATTACATCAGCTTTAAGACGCTCTTTGTTCGCATTGACAAAGATACCCAAGTTAGCTGAACCTACTTCTTCCTCTCCTTCGATCATGAATTTAACATTACATGCCAATTCATTTTCTTTCATCATATATTCAAAAGCCTTAACGTGCATGTAGAACTGACCTTTGTCGTCAGCAGCACCACGAGCATAGATTTTACCGTCGCGAACAGTTGGCTCAAATGGAGGAGTTTCCCATAATTCAATGGGATCTGCCGGTTGAACGTCATAATGTCCATAAACCAAAACTGTAGGTAAACTTGGGTCGATGATCTTCTCCCCATATACGATAGGATAGCCTGCAGTTGGACAAATCTCAACATTGTCGGCACCTGCATCCTTAAGTTTTTGAGCTACAAATTGTGCGGTATTGATTACACCTTCCTTGAACTGTGGGTCAGCACTAACTGATGGAAAGCGCAATAATTCAAATAATTCTTCTAAGAAGCGATCTTTGTTTGCTTCTACATAGTCTTTGATTTTTTGCATTTCAAAAGTGTTTTTACAAAGGTAATGAAATAAATTTTACAAGAGCTGTAACTTTTTCTTTCTCCCGACGACATATGATTACAAAGAATTTCAATAAATGAAATCTCGTTTTTTAAACCATTGTGTTAAATGATTGTTAAAGAGCTTTTAGTTTTCTGTTATTTCTCACAATAGTGATAATTTAGTGCTGCCTTTATTTGATTTGAAACTTTAACTTTTTTATGAAACCACTAACCAAAGTAATCTTAAGCCTATTTCTCGGTTTATTTTCACTTGCAAGTTTTGCCCAAACTAAGATCACGGGTACTGTCGTTGATGAAACCGACAAGACAAAGCTAACAAATGCCACAGTCATGCTATTGCAGGCGAAAGATTCCATTCTCGTTGATTTCACGCGAGCAAATCAAGAGGGCAAATTCTCTCTTAATAATCCCGATACCACGGATTATATAGTCATCATCAGTTATCCAAAGTTCGGTGACTTCTTTGAAACGATCAGCAAAGGCTCCGGAAACAAGAGCCTTGGTGAGGTCACTATGCAAAGTGCCGCCAACCTAATTGAAGAAGTATTAATTACCGGTAAGATTCCCGTAGTCATCAAGGGTGACACCGTAGAATACGATGCGTCCAGTTTTGTTACGGAGAAGAATGCGAAGGTAGAAGACCTGTTAAAGGTCCTTCCGGGTATCTCTGTCGATGCTTCTGGTAAGATTACCGCTCAAGGGAAGACCGTTGAAAAGGTCCTTGTTGATGGTGAAGAGTTTTTCGGAGATGACCCTAAGCTCGTAACCCGTAATATCCGTTCGGATATGGTGGATAAGGTGCAGGTCTTTGAGAAAAAATCTGAAGAGGCTGAACGGACAGGAGTTGATGACGGAACGCGTGTGCAGACCATCAACGTAAAATTAAAAGAAGATGCCAAGAACGGTATGTTCGGTAAGCTTGAAGGAGGCGGAGGTCTAGATGATAACTCCGGTTATTACCTTGGAAAAGCGGCCATCAATAAATTCAAAGGTTCTCAGAAGATCTCGGCATACGGAATTACTTCTAATGATGGTACAACAGATTTAGACTGGCGTGAAGCTGAGAAATTTGGTGTCGATAATGGAAATATGACTGTCCTGGATGATGGCGGAATCATGATCACTGGTGGTGGCGGATTCCTGAACAATACCAATAGGGGACAACCTAAAGCCTTGACCGCTGGGGTTTCATTTATGGATGCTTGGAAAGAAAAGAAACATAAGCTAAACCTTAATTATAAGTATGGTATGGCGGAAAATGAAGTCAATACCAACACCATTAGCCAAACACCATTGACGGAAGGTATCTCAAATTCTGAAACTGATAACGATGATATCTCAAAAAGTACTGGACATCGTCTGAATACAAAATATGATGTCAATATCGACTCCTTGACCACCCTGACATTACGTGTGGCTGCTTCAAAAATGAACAGCGAAAATAATACACAGCGTAGTGGTAAGAGCTTTAAGAACGGTGAACTTCAATCGGAAGATGAGCGTTCTCAAGATATCAATTCTTCAAATGACAACTTCAACTACGATGCTAACTTCACTAGGAAATTTGCAAAAGAAGGCCGTTCCATCAACTTAAAGTTCACTGGAAACTTGGGTAAGACAGAATCAGATATGATGTTGAACTCTTCTTTAAAGAATGTAGTAGAAGGAACGGAAACAGTAGTTGATCAGTTTAAAGACAATTCCAACAACTCGAATTCGATCATGGCTGCTGCAACATATACAGAGCCAATCTCCAAGAAGATCAATATGGCCTTTGGGTATGAGTACACCAATTCTAAAGCACATTCCATCAATAGCGCCTACAACAAAGATGCTTCTGGAAATTATACCGATTTCGATGAGGAATTCAGTAATGACTTCAATTTCAATACGGTTAGAAATGCTGCGAATATTTCATTCAACTATAAAGCTGATAAAATTGAGTTTAACTTGACCAATAATATCAGACATGATGATATGTTCCAGAAGAACAACTTGGCAGGGAATGAGATGAGCAGAGATTACCTAACTTATAATCCTAGAGCTCGTTTCAGGTATAACTTTACCAAGGCAAAATCATTGAACTTATCCTATAATAGGTCCAACTCATTGCCTTCCTTGTTCCAAATCCAACCCTTGAAACAAAACGAAGACCAAATGAACCAATATTTCGGTAATGAAGGTTTGAAACCATCCGTTTCAAACAACTACAACCTGAACTATTATTGGTATGATATGCTGAAAGGAAAGAATATGTACACTGGAATTGGTATGACGCAGACATTAAATGCGATCCAGACCGATGTGGTTATCCATCCTTCCCTGAAAAGAGATCTTTATTATGTCAATACCGATAAGGCCATGATCAATGGTTATGTATATGGTGGTTACTTTTTTGATCTGATCAAGAAACAGCAGATCAAGATGAACTTAGGATTGAATGCAAACCTAAATAACTATTACAACAAGATCAAAGACCTTTCTGATGTCAATAATCCAAAGGATTTTGAAGAAAATAAAAACATCAGCTACAGCTTCGGAACGGATATCGGTTTCCAAAAAAATACAACCAAAGGATTTGATTTTTATCTGAATTTCAATCCAGGCTATAGAGTCTTGAAGACGACATTGAACCCTGAGTTGAACTCTGAAGGTTTCACATTCGACTCTTACGGTAGATTTACTTACTACCTACCTGCGAAAATTCAGTTGACTGGTGAGTTGAACTACGAATATGAGGCAGCGACTAAATCATTACCTACCGATTTCAGTAGGTTGAAGTTCAGTCCTGGTGTCTCTAAGAAATTCCTGAAAAATGAAAGCCTGATAGCATCGTTCTACGTGAATGACGTATTCAACCAAAACGTTGGATTTAGCAGAAGCCAATCTGGTCAAGCGATCACCCAACAACGCTTTAACAATATCGCAAGATATTACATGCTGAAACTATCTTGGGAATTCACATCAATGAAAGGAGCTGAGTAATTATGAAAATGAAATATATATTATCGACTATACTTTTGGCCATCCTGAGCATGGGATTCGCCAATGCACAATATGCGTTCTTCCCTGAACAAGGAACCATTACCTATGACAAAACTGTTCACGTCAAGAATCTGATGCGTAGGCATATCCAAACCTTAAAAGACGGAGATTTCTCCAAGAAGTATTTTGAGGAAATGATGACCAAGGCTCCAGAAACTGCGGTATTGACCAAGAAACTGTCATTTAGCGGTTCCGAGTTCTCCGTTGAGCCTGTTGAAAAGGACCAGCCGCAAATGGTGGCCAATCTATTGCGTATGGGACTCCTGGATTACGGAGCTAAAGTATACCAAAACTTGGCAAAGGATGAATCCTTACAGACCATGGAAATGGGAGGCTCTCAGATCAACATTAAAGACTCCCTGACGAACGTTAAGTGGAAGATAACAAATGAGTACAGAAACATTGCAGGATACGATTGTAGAAGAGCTAACGGCGTCACATTGGACTCTGTGTATGTAGTTGCCTTCTATACCGACCAGATCCCAACAGCAGGATCACCGAGTACCCTTCATGGCTTACCTGGAATGATCTTGGGATTAGTGGTTCCAGAACAACATTTCAATATCTATGCAACAAAGGTGGAAATGCAAGCAACCACAGTGAACTCCAATATCTTTAAGAAAAAAGCGGATACCATGACCAGACAACAAACCAAAGACCGTATGAAAGAGATCTTTGGCCGTTGGATGACCGACAAACAGTTTAACCTGATCATGGCTGCCATATTCTTATAGGATCATAATAAGATCTTAATTTATTAAGCAATTCAAAATTAATGATGATGCAAAGAGCCGGATTTATCCGGCTCTTCGCTTTGAGAGAGTAATTAGTATATAGTATTTAGTATATAGTATTTAGTATTTAGACCTATGTCTGTGCTCGAAAGAGGTGACCGTTTTAATCTTGGTCTATCCTCTTATCCCTTTAATCCTGGTTCAAAAGTCTCCCCAATCCTGGTTCAACTGAAAAAAAAATCCCGATCAGTACTGACCGGGATTTTTATGCTTTAATTCAACGAATTATTTCTTCTCGTTTTTCTTAGAAGTAACTTCGTTACGAATTTCTTGAGCTAAAGTTTTGATCTCTTGTAACCCTTTACGAACGCGTGTTCCTGCAGCAGAGTTTCCGTTATTGAAGAATTTTTCTGCGTCAGCTTCGATTGAAGCTACTAGCTCTTTTAATTTAGTGTAGTTTTCCATTTTTTAATTAATATAATTTTAGTTTTTCTTAATTAATTCTCTAATATATCATAAATATACAAAAGGAATGCAAACAATGCGAATTTTAAAATGTTTTTTTGTGTTATAAACGCCTTTTTTGTGGCATCTACTCTACTATTTTCAATTCGTCGATGATGTTTTGAGCACCCGCAAACTTGTCAATTATGAAAAGAACGTATCGGATATCAACCGAAATCGTACGTTGCAATTTCGGGTCGAAAATCACGTCTCCAGCCATTGCTTCAATGTTTCCATCAAAAGCCAAGCCAATTAATTCGCCATTTCCGTTTAAAACTGGTGATCCTGAGTTACCTCCAGTGATATCTTGATCACTTAAAAAGTTAACAGGTAGATAGCCAGCTTTATCAGCATAACGTCCAAAATCCTTGTTTTCATATAGTTCCATTAACTTTTTAGGTAAATCGAACTCCTCATCTCCCGGTTGGTATTTCGCAATCGTGCCTTTCAATGTGGTGTAATAATTTTCTTTGGCATCATTCCTTTTGTCCTTAGGCAATGCTCTGATCGTTCCGTAAGTTAAACGCAAAGTTGAGTTTGCATCTGGGTAATACTTGCCGTTAGGATCCATTTTCAATACCCCAGCGATGAACTTTCTAGAGGCAGCCAAGAACTCATCATTCATCTTTTCAGCCTCAGGAGAGGTCTCGCGATATTTATCCATCAAAGATGAAGATAGTTTGTAAAGAGGATCTGCATCAATCAGCTCAGCTTTAGGGTTTTTTAGGTATTCGGCCAATTTCGCTTGGGATCCAAAAATACTGTTGTCAAATGCAGATTTGATATCAGCTTGGAAGTTTCCGTTGTTTTTGTTGGCCATTTCGCGAACATAAGGAGCGATATCACCAGCCTTAGCAGCATATAGGTTCAATTCATCCGCTAATACATCGATTTCCAAAGGCATGTATGCTTTCTCATAGTTGTCTGCAATAAATGCTTCCAAACGAGGAGCCATTTCTTTGCGTTTAGCCTCGTTTTCCTGCGCATATTGTTTCAAGCCATTACCTAAAGAAGCAGGGATAGCTGCGAAAGTCGAAGAACGTAACATACCGATCAGGTAATTGTCTTGTCTCGCCTTATCGTTTGTCTTTGCATAGAAATCATTGATTACAGCGATCACATTTCCGTATTCTTCCTTGTTTTCAGGACGGTTAGCCCATTTGTTGAATTTCTTCTCTTGCTTGCGTTTTGCAGCTGCGGTCTTATGCTTTTTCAAGGCATCGATCATCCCTTGTCTGTTTTTCCAGTAGTTAGCCACTCCAGAATATTTAGAAGCATAGTTTAATTTTACCGCTTGGTCTTTGTCCATGTATTTTTTCATGGCATCCATACCTACTTTAGAAGCTTCAACCCATGCAGGATATGCATAATTAACATTTTGGTCAATTCCTGCTGCATTCATCCAACGGTTTGTACGGCCTGGGTATCCTAAGATCATCGAGAAATCGCCATCTTGGAATCCTTTGATACTTACCGGTAAGAACTTTTTAGGCTTCAAAGGAACATTGTCTTTTGAATATTCAGCAGGATTACCGTCTTTATCAGCATAAACGCGGAAGATAGAGAAGTCACCGGTGTGGCGTGGCCATTCCCAGTTATCGGTATCACCGCCGAATTTACCGATACTGCTTGGCGGAGTTCCTACCAAACGCACATCCGTAAAGTCTTGGTAAACGAAGTAATAATATTCATTTCCATTATAGAATGGACGAACAGAAACTACATACTTTCCGTTTTCACTATTTTCTTGTTGTATCTTAGCAATTTCTTGATTGATAACCTTTTCGCGTTCTTTTTCCGACATCTTATCGTTTACCAATCCTAAGATACGTTTTGAAACATCATCCATGCGGACAAAGAAACGAACGTACAATGATTTAGGCTTCAGCTCTTCGGCGTGGTTTTTAGCCCAAAATCCATTGGTTAAATAATCATGTTCTGGAGTAGATAATTCCGCGATTGCTCCATAACCACAGTGGTGGTTCGTGAATACCAATCCGCTTCCCGAAACAATCTCTGCGGTACAACCACCGTTAAATTGCACGATTGCATCTTTTAAGCTAGAGTTATTGATGCTGTAAATTTCTTCGGCTGTGAGTTTTAAGCCTTTTTTTTGCATGTCAGCTTCGTTCAGACGCTTTAGGTGCATCAAGAACCACATGCCCTCATCTGCAAATGAGAAAGTGCCAACGAGCGTCAGCACACATAGTAATACTAGTTTTTTCATATCAACCTTTTTTGTGGTAGGACAAATTTGCTGGAATTTAGGCGCAAATCAAAATGATTTGTAAGGAAATCAGGCCACTGCATGTCCTTGGATTTAACTATCTTTGCCAAGATGGCGTCATTTGAAGACTTTAAATTTAATAAGCAGATCCTAAATGCAATAGCCGAAGCGGGCTATACAACCACGACTGAAATCCAAGAAAAGGCGATTACACCGATTCTTGCAGGGCAAGACGTGATGGGAATTGCGCAGACTGGTACCGGAAAGACTGCAGCATTTGTGCTGCCCATGCTCATGAAGCTGAAATATGCCCAAGGGAATGACCCAAGAGCATTGATTTTAAGCCCGACCAGAGAACTTGCTATGCAGATCGAAGAGCATATCAAGCAATTCTCCACTTACCTAGACTTAAGAACCGTTTTATTATATGGTGGTTTGGGACCTAAAACCCAAAAGGAACTCCTTGCTAAAGGTTGCGATATCATTGTCGCTACCCCAGGCCGTTTCTTAGACCTCTATTTAGAAGGCGATATCAATGTCAAGAGCCTTAAATTCTTGGTGCTTGATGAAGCCGATAAGATGATGGACATGGGCTTTATTGGAAAGATCCACCGTGTCCTTGAAATCGTCCCTAGGAAAAGACAGAATCTTCTTTTCTCTGCAACCATGAGTGAACTCGTGCGCAAGATTGCAGGTGATTTCTTGGCTTTTCCAACCATTATTGAAGTAACCGAACAGGCCACTCCAGCACAAACCGTGACCCAGGAGCTTTACCATGTTCCCAACTTAAAGACGAAGATCAACTTATTGCAACACTTCTTCAAAGACGATGAAACCTTCAGTAGGATCATCGTTTTTACCAAGACAAAAGTGGTTGCCGATCGTATATATGCTTTCCTTGAACGCAAATATGGTCCTGAGGAGGTCCGTGTTATCCATGCGAACAAAGGACAGAACACCCGCATCAACTCCATTAATGCCTTCAAAGAAGGTGAAGTACGGATCTTGGTAGCTACCGATGTGGCTGCCCGCGGATTAGATGTTTCCCAAGTGAGCCATGTGATCAATTTCGATGTGCCTATTGTGATTGAGGATTATGTGCACCGTATCGGGAGGACCGGACGTGCCTTTCAGACAGGTGATGCGATCACCTTCTGTAATCCAGCAGAAGAATATTATGTGGCAAAAATCGAAAAGCTAATTAGGCAGACCATTCCTTTGAAGGAATTACCTGCTGATGTGGTTATAGAAAAGACACCTTTCGACGAAAAACAGGATATCGCTAGAGAAATTGATAATCAGAAGAAAAAAGATAACCCTGATTTCAAAGGTGCATTCCACGAGAAAAAGTATGCCATCAAGGCGAATAACTCAAAAAGAGCGGCTCGCGGAAAAGGTAAGCCAGTAAAAAAAGGAAATAGCAAACCCAGTAAGAAGAGATGAAGCTAACCCCTTTGAATATTACCTTGGCTTGTATCCTGGTATGGGCAATTTCTGAAATGGGTTCAGGAGATAAACCGCTGTTTTCATGGGCTTGGCTCCTCATCCTGTCTATTGTGCTCATCGTTGTGGATATCTTGTTCCGCTTATGGACCAAGAATACCCAACGCCTATGGATCATGCAGATCGGTTTTATCTTAGTGGTGGGTATTGTTTCAATGTTAATAAAATTACAGTTTTAGATATGAAGAAAGCAGAAATCAAACTCCAAATCGAGTTAGATGATTCAAATGTTCCAAATTCCATCCAATGGAGTTCGACCGATGGACAGAATACAGAAGAATTACCGGCGAAAGCTATGTTTTTAGCTTTATGGGATGCCCAATATAAAAATTCATTGCGAATTGACCTTTGGACAAAAGATATGCCTTATGATGAAATGAAACGTTTCTTCTACGAAACTTTGCAAACACTAGGCGACTCTTTCTTGAGGTCTTCTGGAGGCGATCCAATGGCTGAAAAAATTATTGGCGATTTACGTGACTACTGTGCCCACTACGCTGATAAAATGGAAATCTTGGAGCAACAGAATTAATTGATTTGGGAATCTGCCAGCAGTGATGTTGGCTTAATCTATATGCAGATATGAATTACTTTTTGGTGAAATCAGAACCATTTAAATATAGTTGGGAACAATTTAATAAAGATGGGGAGACTTTTTGGGATGGCGTGCGAAACTACCAAGCTCGTAACAACCTGAAAGCTATGAAAAAAGGCGATTTGGTCCTTTATTACCATAGCAATGAAGGTAAAGAGGTTGTAGGTTTGGCTAAAGTCGTGAAGGAGTTCTACCAAGATCCGACCACTGAAGATGAACGTTGGGTAGTGGTGGATTTGGCTCCAGTGGAAACTTTCAAACATCCAGTTACCTTAGAAACCATCAAGGCAGACCCACTGTTACAAGATATAGCCTTGGTCAGACAAGGAAGGCTATCCGTGATGCCCCTCAAAGCCGAAGAGTTCGATCGAATCGTTCAACTCGGAAATTCAGACTAATGACTTAGAAACTCCCCAAATCGGGGAGTTTTTTTATTTTCTCATTATCTATCCTCTTTCAATAGCTAAAATCCCTTCTTTGCTCATTCATCCTAATTAATTCAAAAATTTCAAATAACTTTATAGAAGCTGACTCATTAATAACCAATCACCAGAAATATGATCAAGGCAATTATTTTGGATGATGAAATTCGTGGTTCCGGATTATTGCAACATAAGCTGCAACAATTCCAGGAGCTTTTGGTCGTCACGGCGGTATTCAATGATCCCCAAGAAGCCTTGCTGCAAATGCCCAACATGGAATGTGATGTGCTCTTCCTGGATGTAGAAATGCCTTTCATGAATGGATTCCAATTTCTGGAAAAACTTGGTCAATTTGAATTTGAGGTCATATTTGTCACCGCATATAATATCTATACCTTGGATGCCTTAAAGGCAAATGCCCTTGATTACCTCTTGAAACCGGTCAATAATGAGGAACTCAAGAAAGCCATTGTCAAACTTGAACTTCGGATCTCCCAAAAGGAAAAGTTGAAAAAAGCTGACCTTTCGGAAAACCGAGTATGTATGGGCAGGCTAGCTCTACCAACAGCAGAAGGGATACATCTCGTGAAAAAAGATGATGTGATCCGCATCGAAGCGATGAGCAATTACAGTATCTTCTTCCTAAATAACCTTTCTAAAATCATTGTTTCCAGAACATTAAAGGAATTTGAGATGTTATTGGAGAATACACAGCTATTCCGTGTCAATAGAAGTGTCATCGTTAATTTAGATTATGTCGTAAAATATAAAAAAGGAGAGGGGGGAACTTTGGAATTAGTCGATGGATCAGAGATTGAAGTCTCCCCGAATAAGAAGAAACAATTGATGGATAGGCTGTTTACAACCTTCTAAATCGAATAGATGTGAGGATTTTTCTAACGTTTGTCCTTGCTGTATGCTTGATATCTTCAACTGCTTATGCTCAAAAACGAATTTATAACTTCCTTCATTTTACCGAGAAGGAGGGTCTTTCCAGCAATGAAGTTGAAGGGCTTGCACAAGATAGCAATGGACTGATCTGGATCAGTGGTAAACGTGGGCTTTCTTATTTTGATGGACAGAAGTTTACCGAAGTGAAATTTGAACACACGAACGGGGTGATGCTCAATTATCTCGGTAGCATGGCTATTGACCATCATAACAGGATCTGGATTACCAGTAACAGCCATGGCTTGATCTGTTATGACCGCAATAAACCAGCAGGAGAAAACTTGAGTTCCTATACGGCCAAAGTAAGCAACAAAGGATTGGTGAAAACCAACCTCTATGATGTATTGGCTTCAAAATCTGGTCTTATATACTTTTCTGGTCAGGAGACAGACCTTCAATCCCTCAATCCAGAAACAGGAGAAATCAAACAGATATCCATGCCTGGGATTCCCAGTAAGAACTATCTGACCATCTTTTCCTTAGACGAAGATTCCCTGGGGAATATATGGATGGGAACCCGATATGATGGGTTGATCTGCTATAACCCTAAAAAACATACTGCAAAACAGATAAATCTCGAGAATGAAGGTGAAAATGCAGTGGATGGAATTGTCCTTCGTCCTGATCGTATCTATGCCGGCTATTATGACCATGATCTTATCGCCGCTGATTATAATTTCCAGAACTCTATTTCCTCTATTTTGGGTTGGGACAAAAGCGTCAATTTTTATGATAATAGCATTAGTTCCATCGCCTTTTGGCCAACTGAAAATAAAATCCTGATTGGCCATGTCTCCAATGGTATCTACACTTATCAACCGGAAACCAATCAGGTCGAGTATATTTCGCTTCAAACCTTGATGCCAATTACTCCTAAACCAACCCGAATATTTGATTTCTGCATCGTTAAGGATGGATATTGGCTAGCAACCAATTCAGGTTTGTTTTATTATTCTACCAAACTCAACCAAATCAATAACCTTATCGAAGATCGCTATGCTGATCCCATCATAGAATTATTTAATTGGAAAGGTAAAGTTTGGTATAGGACAGAAACTGATTTTGGGGAATTGGATGCAAATCAAGATTTTCGCCTATCAAAATATTCCTTAAAGCAACTAAAGATTGGATCCCTATTAACAACAAATGAGGCTATTTATGTTTCGACTATCGATCAAGGAGTTTATGAATTTAAGGACCCTAAAAAAGGTATGGTTCCATTAGAAGTCAGCAATGAGGATCAAGGTCTTAGAAAAGCCGATTGCAATAGTATTGTCTTGGATACCGTTGCTAAGCAAGCCGTTCTTTGGATAGGTTCTTGGAATTCAGGTTTATATCGGTATAATTTAAAAACAAGGCAACTGGATTTGTTCACGGTCAATGATGGGCTCCCAGACTCCAAGGTTATCTGCGTCGGCAAAGATGCCGAGGGATCCATTTGGCTTGGTATGGATGGCTATGGATTGGTCCGATTGGAAAATAAGATAAAGCCCGAATTCATACAGTTCTCCCAAAATAAAC
Source organism: Sphingobacterium sp. BS-2 (assembly GCF_046161205.1). Lineage (NCBI taxonomy): Bacteria > Pseudomonadati > Bacteroidota > Sphingobacteriia > Sphingobacteriales > Sphingobacteriaceae > Sphingobacterium > Sphingobacterium sp. BS-2. The sequence goes on along the minus strand of NZ_JBIXGO010000008.1, from coordinate 15,120 downwards.
AACAGTCCAAAACCATTCAATCCAATACAGTGTTCTCCTTTCTCTTAGATCGCCAAAGCCGTTTTTGGTTCAGTAATGCCAGTTCAGGAATTGCAGAAATCAAGAAGAATAATAAAGGTGAATATGAGTTTATTCAATATCCTGAAAAAAACACCCAACCTTGGCTGTATTCTGTGAAATTGCAAGAGGATAAAAATGGATTGATTTGGATGAAATCCCAGGATGGAACCATGTTATTCCATCCAGATGCCAAGGTTTTTTTCCATTTAAATGAATCAGCTGGAATCTACCCACCTGAGGAATATATTACCCATAGTTTTTTTATCCAAGCGAATACATTATTCTGGTGTACCAATTGGGGTTTGGTCAAAGGAGACTTGCCAGTTTTTTTTCCAAATAATGAAATCAGTTTTAAGCCTTTAATCAATCAATTTATTGTTCAACATTTGGATAGATCGGAAGAACTATTCCAAAATGAAATCAAATTAAGCCCCGATGAGAATAATTTAATATTCAATTTCTCAGCAGCGGAACAAGTTTTTTGGCAAGGACTTAAATTTCAATATCAATTAATAGGATTCGATACTGATTGGGTAGAAAGTTCGGTAGATCAGCTAGCCGTCTATAATAATCTAGAAGGGGATGATTATACGTTTCAGGTTAGGGTAGGCGATCAGTTTGGAAACTGGTCCACCCAGCTTGCGACAATCGATATCAGTCTTGCTTCACATTGGTATGCAACACTTTGGTTTAAGCTGCTGTTTATTGTATTATTTCTTTCGGCTATTACCCTGTTTTATTTCTATCGATTGCAACAACATAAGAACATCAATAGATTGCAGGCAGAATACAACCAAAAGCTTCAACAGGAACTACTGATGAACGAATCGAAGATCAAGGAGCAAGCTGCTGATATTGAAAAGGAGAAACAGGAGCGCTTGGAGAATGATTTCAAGCAGAAGCTATATGAAAGTGAACTGAAAGCTATCCGTTCTCAGATGAATCCCCATTTCATCTTTAATGTTTTGAATTCCATAGAGGCCTATGTCGTAGAAAAAGATAGCAAAAGTGCCAGTGACCTGATCCAAAAATTTGCCAGCATTAGCCGATTGGTCTTAGAAAATTCCCAATATTCTATCGTCAGCCTGAGTTCAGAGATCCAATTATTGAAACTTTACCTCGAACTGGAACAGGAGCGCTTTAATCATGCTTTCGATTTTGAATTGGAAATTCAAAAAGATCTGACACTAAAAGAAAGAAAAATTCCTTCCATGTTGATTCAGCCAATTGTTGAAAATGCAGTGCATCATGGCGTGCGACATTTGAAATCCAAAAAAGGACTGATCAGAATCTCCATTGCGGAACATGACAAGAAAATTGTCATACAGATTATGGATAATGGGGTTGGTTTTAATAAAGATTCCGATAATAAGTCCTCGGCTTTCAAACAAAGTTCCTTCGGCATAAAAGGCGTGCAAGAAAGGATCAATATCATCAATAGCTATTATCCTATGCCTATTGCTTCCATGCAGATCAATCAGGAGGATGAGGATTCCATATTTACTACGATCGTCTGTATTACCTTGCCGTCAAGTTCCGATTTAATGGAGACCTAAAGGGAAACATTTTATAAGGGTATGCATGCGGCGGGCGAATTCAATTCGCCCCAAAATTCCTATCCTAATTCTCCCCATGATCCTGACGTATCCTCCTATCCTTTGAATCCTGGTTCATTCCATGATCTTGGTCTATCCTCCCATCCCTTTAATCCTGGTTCAAACCCCCGTTCAACCAAAAAAATCCCTTATCCCTTATGCTCGAAAAGGTTGACTAAATTCTTGATCTCTGTTGCATTTTCTGGTTTTAGTTTACCCGCTAATAACAACCTTAATTCCCTTCTTTGCATGGCTTCATCGTATAAGGTCTTTTCTTTCTCAGACTCTGGAATCAATTTAGGGATAGCTTTTGGGCGGTCAGACTCATCGATGGATACAAATGTATAGTATGCCTCATTGGACTTCACTTTGGTGCCTTGAGGAAGGTTTTGGGCAAAGATTTCCATTCTTACTTCCACGGAGGTATTGAAGGCACGGGTTACTTGCGCCTCAATGGTCACCACTTCACCTAACTTAATGGAACGCTTGAAAGATACATTGTCCACCGAAACGGTTACCACCTGGTTATTGCAATGCTTTTGGGCAGCCATTGCCGAGCAGATATCCATCCAATAAAGTAGTCTTCCGCCCATTAGGTTTCCAAAAGTATTGGTGTCATTGGGAAGTACCAATTCATTCATTTCGGTATAGGACTCCCTTGCATATTTATCTTGCATAGTTATTTTCTAAAGTATGTATATTGTTGATCGATATAAGCCAATGATTCGCGGAATGGAGTCGGTTTAAATCCCAATTCGCGGATCGCTTTATCTAAAATAAACCCTGTTTTTCGAGGACGGTTTTCAGCTTGCCCAATTTCAGCCGCTTGGATAGGACTGATCAGGGACTTATCGAAATTCCAATAATCTGCCAACTCCTCAACCGCTTCCAAAATGCTGAACATTTTTTCGCTTGAAATATGGAAGAAGCCTTCTGCATTCTTGGTAATACAAAGCAAACAAGCATGAGCCAGATCATCAACCCAGGTTGGCATTCGCCATTGGTCGCTGACCACTTTGATAGCCTCTTGGGCTTCCAGTTTTGATTTAGCCCAAAGTACTAAATTCGATCGGTTCGGGTCTGCAATGATGCCATATACCAGGATGGTCCGCAATATAGCAGCCCGGCAACCGGAATAGCTCACTGCCGCTTCGGCATCCAATTTACTCTGTCCGTAAGCATTGCATGCTGCGGTCTCAGCAAGTTCATCATAAGGACCATTTTTTCCATCAAAAACAAAATCTGTAGAAAGGAAAGTTAGGTGGATATCCTTGGTTTTGCATTCCTCAGCAAGCAATTTGACCACATCTACATTGAGCTTTTTGCAGTTTATGGGATCTTGCTCGCAAGCCTCCACACTGGTCATTGCTGCGGTATGTACTATATGGGTAGGATTAAACGAGTCTATAAGGCGAATAAGGCCTGCGGAATCTAGTAAGTCCAATTGTACAAATTGATAACCTTGGTTATTCGGATTTCTGTTTTCCGAATGAGAGGTGCAGCATAGTGTATAGGCTGTTTCTTTTAAGATGAAATCTGTTAATTTCTGTCCTAGGAAACCATTGGATCCTGTGATCAAGACTCTGATATTCGAACTTAGTTGGTCCATTGAAAGTCCATCTTAGGTTGTTTCATGGAATTGTCCAGCACATCGATCTCCAATTTCAGAATAGCTTCCATGGCTTTGTAGTCTATCCTTTCCTCATCATCAGTCGGTTTATGGTAGTCATCATGCCCACCAGTATGGAAAAATAGGACAGGGATGTTTTTTCTGTAAAAGGAGGTTTGGTCTGAGCCTCCATTTCCATCACGGCTCTTGTTGAATTTGATGGTACTGCTTATCCCTTCGAAGATCTTAGGGAAAGCTGAGCTTGTTCCATATCCAATGACGGCCAGACCGTTGTCGGGATTATAACGGCCGATCATATCCATGTTTAACATCCATTGGATGGATTCTAAAGGGATAGTTGGATTTTCGGTAAAATATTTTGAGCCTATTAATCCCAATTCCTCGGCGCCAAAACCGATAAATAAGAGATTAAAGGGTTCTTTGATGTCGTTTGTAGCATAATGCCTCGCTAATTCCAATAATCCAGCTACGCCAGATGCATTGTCATCGGCTCCATTATGGATTTTCCCTACACCCAAGGAGTCTTTAGAACCGCCGATTTCACCTTTGCCTAAGTGGTCATAATGTGCTCCGACAACGATAGTGTAAGGAGCAGCATTGTCGATGAATCCGATGATGTTGTCCGATCTTCTTTCGGCATTTTCTATCTTCACTTTAGTCACCTTTGCGGGAAAATTCTGTCGGTATCCATTTTCTCCTTTTGGTTGCAATTTATATTTCTTGAAGTATTTCTCGACGTAGTCTGCTGCTTTTGAAGAACCTTTCATCCCTGTCTCCCTTCCAAGCATTTTATCTGCTGAAAGATATTTGATGTGTTTTTTGAGATTTTTAGGGTTTACTTGCGCATTTGCTGAACCTAAAATTGCCAGGCAAAGAGCAACAGAAAATAGTATTCGGAGATTTTTCATGTCCAAATATACGGATAAAGCGAAAAGTGTCGTAATTAGCTTTGTTAACTTTGTTTAATCGAAAGGTTTAGTCCTCTACGATTTCACTATTTGCATGTGATTTCTCATCATGTTCTTCCTTAAAATAGCGTTTTTGGAAAATCAGGATAAGGAAAACCCCTACAGAGATTGCCGAGTCGGCAATATTGAACACTGGTCGGAAGAACAAAAAGTCCTCACCACCCCAAATAGGGAACCAGGTAGGGAAGGTCCCGCTGATCAGTGGGAAGTAGAGCATATCGACTACCTTGCCGTGCAAGAAAGTCGCATATCCTCCGCCATCAGGGAATAGGACTGCTTTGGAGAATGGAGTACTCTCGCTAAAGATCAATCCATAAAAGGCACTGTCTATGATATTGCCGAGTGCTCCAGCAAATATCAAGGCTACGTTCAGGATAAAACCACGGTTATACTTGTTCTTGACCATATAATGGAGCCCATAACCAATGCCCATGACAGCAATGATACGGAACACACTCAGGAAAAGCTTGCCATATTCTCCACCGAATTCCATTCCATAAGCCATGCCTGGATTTTCAATAAAGTGAATCAGAACCTTATCACCTAAAACTTTGAAATCCTGACCAATGGTCATGTTTAATTTGACCCAAAACTTTGAGATTTGGTCAACTAATAAAATGATAATAATCAGTAGAACGGGCTTGGAGTATCCTTTCATAGCATATAAAAATGGTCTTTGCTGTTGATAACAAAGACCATTTAATTAATCTTTTGCTTAATATTGTTTGTTTTTAGCCTCAATACTCAAGGTGGTATGAGGTACAGCTTTCAATCTTTCTTTTTGGATCAACTTGCCAGTCTCTCTGCAGATGCCGTAAGTTTTGTTCTCAATGCGCACTAAGGCTGCTTCAAGATTGTCGATAAATTTCTTTTGACGAGCTGCTAATTGGTTGATTTGCTCTTTTTCCAATGTGGCAGAACCATCTTCTAATGTCTTGTAGGTACCTGCTGTATCGTCAGTTCCATTCGCATTGCTATTACTTAAAGAAGTAGTCAAAGAGGTCAATTCCTCTCTTGCTATGCGCAACTTCTCAAGAATTATTGCTTTAAATTCCTGTAATTCAGCATCACTGTACCGTGTTTTCTCTGTGTTTCCCATACTTTAAATTTTTTCTATTGATAGCAATAAATTCTCTCCATCAATTTCGATAGCATCTCCATTTGCCAGTGCACTATCGAATTTCAGACTGTCGGCTAAAATTTCCGTACAAATATACGAGAAATTATTATCTACAGCTTGTTGAATTTCAGTATTTTGACTTAAGGTCACATTTATTCGGTCTGTAACTTCAAATCCTTTATCTTTTCTGAGATTTTGAATACGGTTAATAAGCTCTCTGGCCATCCCTTCATCCTTTAACTCTGCAGAAATATTAACGTCTAAAGCTACTGTTAAACGTCCTAAATTAGCAACTTGCCATCCTTCTACGTCCTCTGCTATGATTTCTACATCTTCGCTGCTAATTACATATTCCGTGCCAGTTAACTGAATAGAACCTTGGTTTTCTAGTTCTTGGATCTGTGCTGCATCCATACTTTGGATAGCACTGGCTACCATTTTCATATCCTTACCTACCTTAGCACCAAGCACTTTGAAGTTAGGTTTTACCTTTTTCTTGATGATTCCAGTGGTGTCGGTAATGAATTCAATATCCTTGATATTTGTTTCTGAAAGAATCAAATCTTTTACCTTCTCTACCTTGGCTTGGAACGAACTGTCCAGTACAGGCACCAGGATCTTGCTCAACGGCTGTCTTACATTGATTCCTGTTTTCTTTCTCAAGGATAAGGTCAATGAAGATATATCTTGTGCCAAGGCCATGCGTTCCTCCAATTCCTTATCGACCAATTCCACATGGTAAACAGGATAGTCAGCTAAGTGAACAGATTCATATTTTTCTTTACCAGTAGCGGCATTTAAATCCAAATACAACTGGTCTGCAAAGAATGGCGATATAGGTGCAATTAATTTTGCAATGGTATCCAAACAAGTATATAAGGTTTGGTAAGCTGAAATCTTATCCTGTGAGTATTCACCCTTCCAGAAACGACGACGGCATAAACGAACATACCAGTTACTCAAATGCTCGTCCACAAAGTTCTGGATTGCACGTGCTGCTTTGGTCGGTTCATAGTCTGCATAGAATCCGTCTACCTCTTTGCTCAAACTGTTCAATAAGGAGATAATCCAACGGTCGATCTCAGGACGGTGTTTCAATGGGATCTCTGGCTCTGCATAGTTGAATTTATCAATGTTGGCATAAAGCGCAAAGAATGCATAGGTGTTGTACAAGGTGCCGAAGAATTTACGACGAACTTCATCCAATCCTTCTTCATTGAATTTCAGGTTATCCCAAGGTGCTGCATTGCTGATCATGTACCAACGGGTTGCATCGGCTGAGTATTTGTCGATCGTAGCAAATGGATCTACTCCATTGCCTAGACGTTTGGACATCTTGTTTCCATTTTTGTCCAAAACCAATCCATTAGAAACAACATTCTTGAATGCAATCGATCCGCGTACCATGGTTGAAATAGCATGCAGGGTAAAGAACCAACCACGGGTTTGGTCAACTCCTTCAGCAATGAAATCCGCAGGGAATGCTGAAAAATATTCTTCCTTGAAAGGAAGGGCTTCCCCTTTTTCCAATTTATCGTAATCTAATCCCCACTGCGCATAAGGCATAGCTCCTGAATCAAACCAAACGTCGATCAGATCCGGTTCACGGAATAATTTCTGGCCGCCATCTGAAACCAAGATGATGTCATCCACATAAGGTCTATGCAGATCTAGATCATCAGTTCCAAATTTGTCCAAGTAGGATTTGTTGGTTGCTTTTTCATCTTCTGTTAAGACATCTGAGTTTAATGAAGCCTCCAAATAAGATTTCAACTCTGGCATAGAACCAATGCAGATCTCTTCATTCTCATCTTCACTTCTCCAGATCGGTAGGGGAGTTCCCCAGTATCTCGAACGGGAAAGGTTCCAGTCAACCAGGTTTTCCAACCAGTTGCCGAAACGACCGGTTCCTGTTGCTTCTGGTTTCCAGTTGATAGTTTTATTCAAGGCCACCAATTCTTCTTTCACTGCTGTGGTTTTGATAAACCAGCTATCCAAAGGATAGTAAAGTACCGGTTTATCCGTTCTCCAACAGTGTGGATAGGTGTGCTCATATTTCTTTACATCAAATGCTTTGTTCTCTTCTTTCAGCTTGATCGCGATCAAAACATCCGTAGGGCGGAAATCCTTTTCTGCGCGCTCTTCATTCGAGTAATATTCTTCTTTTACAAAACGGCCTGCAAAATCAGTGATTTCTTTCACGAATTTCCCTGTTTTATCAACCGTAGGGACTTCTTTGCCATTTTCATCAAGTACCATAATGGATGGAATACCATTCTCACGAGCTACCCTAAAGTCATCTGCACCATAGGTTGGTGAGGTATGCACGATACCTGTACCGTCTTCAGTGGTCACAAAGTCACCTAAGATCACACGGAATGCTTTTTCTCTTAGCTCTTCAGAAGTCACGTAAGGCATCAATTGATGATAACGTAACCCTTCAATTTCCGCACCTTTAAATTCTTCAACGATTTCCCAAGGGATAACCTTGTCGCCAAATTTATAGTCTTGGAAGGAAACCTGTTGGCCATCCGCTTTAAAGTGCTTAGCGATCAGGTTTTTTGCCAAGATTACCGATACTGCAGTTCCAGTGTATTGGTTGAAGGTTTTTACTTTGACATAGTCAATGTTTTTACCCACGGTCAAGGCACTGTTTCCTGGCAAGGTCCAAGGAGTAGTCGTCCAAGCAAGGAATGCCACATCTTCATCTTGGTTTTCCACCAAGCGATCCATCATAGGGTGGATCTGTTGCTTGTCCAAACGGAACTCAGCAACGATGGTCGTATCTTTCACATCCTTGTAGGTTCCAGGTTGGTTCAACTCGTGTGAACTCAGGCCTGTACCTGCAGCAGGAGAATATGGCTGTATGGTATAGCCCTTGTACAGTAAACCTTTTTTGTACAGATCCTTCAATAAGAACCAAAGGGTTTCGATATATTCATTTTGGTAAGTGATATATGGATGTTCTAGATCAACCCAATAACCCATTTTTTGGGTCAGGTCGTTCCATACATCGGTGTATTTCATGACTTCCTTGCGACAGGCGTCATTATAGTCCTTTACGGAAATTTTCTTACCGATATCTTCTTTGGTGATCCCTAAAGTCTTTTCCACAGCTAATTCAATAGGCAAACCATGGGTGTCCCAACCACCTTTACGTTTAACCTGATAACCTTTCAAGGTTTTATATCGGCAAAAGATATCTTTGATCGTCCTTGCCATAACATGGTGAATACCAGGCATTCCATTTGCTGATGGAGGTCCCTCATAAAAAGTGTAGGGTTTGCTGGCTGGTCGATTGGAGATACTCTTTGCAAAGATGTCGTCAGTCTCCCAACGTTTCAATACTTCTTTGCCTATTTCTGAAAGATTTAACTGCTTATATTCCTTGTACATCACGTAATCTAATTCTGATTTTTAAAGGTCGCTAATTTAGTGAAAAATTTGCATAAATAATAGACAGAAGGGATTGGGGCTTTTGGGCCGGGGTACTGGGGTTGAACCAGGATTCCCTTCGGCGCCGCTCAGGGTACGGGATGAGAGGATGGGCCAAGATCTTTTCCGAAGGTCGAGCGGAGTCGAGACCCGGCACAGGATTAATGAGGCAAGATCATTAACGGTATGTTCAAACATGGCACGTTAGCCTGGAACTAATCCTAAAAACCTTTCCCTTGCCCTTTTCAGTGCATCCTGAGAAGGAAAAATTTGAGCTAAATTTATCGGAAGGTAATGACAGCATGTTGGAAATGAAAATCTATTAGCTCTTTTGTTTTTTAAATATAGAACCCCATTTGGGGTTCCATTTTTTTAGCTGGCATGGCACGTTAGCCTGGAAGTCGCGCAAAAACGAAGTTCGATTAATCGAACTTCGTTTTTGCATTAACCCTATATTGTTTCCTATCCATGCTAAAATAATTTATCCCCGCTGGGGATGTATGGCGGATAAATATTCTTCAGATAAATAAATATGGGACTGAATGGCTAGAAACACATTTTTATTAAACTTGTCATTGATACGCAGGAAGGATCTCGGAACTATTCAATCCGTAAATGTATTGGCGAACAGGTCATCCATCGAAGATGGATGATGACAAGGACATGTTGAGACATTTACGTACAGATTCTTCACTGATCGTTCAGAATCGCAAGTTTCTCAAAGAGAGATTCAGAGCGAAACGAAGAATCTATTTTGATTTTTTTTTTAAGGATCGGTGTCATCGTAATCGTAAGATGAACAAACTATTTTCAAATAAAGAGTGGAACGTTCCGAGACCCTTCGGGCAGGCCTTCAGGGTGACACGATAAGGGTATAGAAAAATGTGTCACCCACGATGGGGCAGTTTATCGCAAAAAATAAGGTTTTTCCGGTGTCATCGTAATCGTAAGATGAACAAACTATTTTCAAATAAAGAGTGGATAGTTCCTAGACAATCGGAGGGATCCCTTAGGGGCATACGAAAAGGGTATAGAAAAATATTTCACACTCGCTGCTGGTTGCCTTTCCGGCATTATCATGCTATTGGGAATAGCATAAAAAAAGGCTTCGCCAAAAAAGACAGTTTGAATAGTTTTGCTGCGCAGGCGTGTAAAAATTAAACAACAGATTTTTGGGTATTCTCGCTAGCGATGTTTCAATACTGACTGTCGATGTACAAGGCGAAACCTTTTAACGGCAATAGTTTTCTTTATGCAGAGAAGCTGCTTCCGCAGCCGCAGGTGCTTGATGCATTCGGATTATTAAAGGTGAATCCTCTCGCATCTAGACCGTTTTTAAAGTCAATCTCCATACCTGCTAAATATAGCCCATGAGCTTTGTTCATAAAGACGCGCATACCCTGAATATTATATTCAGTATCGCCATCTTTGATTTGGTCAAATCCCAAAATGTAGCTCATCCCTGAACAACCACCACCTTCTACGCCAATGCGCAATCCAAAATCAGCACCAATTTCTTGTTGGTCGATCAGTTTGTTAAGTTCGTTTAGTGCACCTTCGGTAAAAGTTACCGGAGCTACAGCTGTCAAATTATCTGAAGCCATATTAATTTCCTCTGAATTTATAGCCACAAAAATACATAATTTTAGGTTTCCTTTTAAATATGCAACCTGATTATGACAATCGGCAAACACAGAGCAGATTGCCAATGAAGGGCAATTGTCAGCGGGATAATTGGCCAATTAACCAATTAGGGGGGCAAGGAAATACTATCGTTAACCAGCGGCCGTTTTAAGTAGGAGGGGTTCGACAGTCCTTTATTCAATTGAGAAAAAACTTAACAAAATGGCAATCCTTAAAAATCATTGGAGAAATTTAGGTAATTATAAGTCCAATTCTTTGTAATTATCTATATTTGCAACAAATTTGAAATTTTAATACCCCCCAATAAAAAATAGCAATATGGAAAGAGATCAATCCATTTTTAATCTAATTGCCGAGGAGCTAAAACGCCAAGAAGAAGGTATTGAGCTTATCGCTTCAGAAAACTTTGTGAGCAAGCAGGTTATGGAAGCTGCTGGTTCTGTTTTGACCAATAAATATGCAGAAGGACTTCCAGGAAAACGTTATTACGGCGGTTGTGAAGTTGTGGATAAAATTGAAACAATTGCCATCGACCGTGCAAAAGAATTATTTGGCGCTGAATGGGTGAACGTACAACCTCACTCTGGTGCACAAGCTAATGCGGCCGTTTTCCTTGCCATCTTAAAACCTGGTGATAAAATCCTAGGATTCGATCTTAGCCATGGTGGTCACTTGACTCATGGTTCTCCAGCAAACTTCTCCGGTAAACTTTACCAACCATTGTTCTATGGTGTAAAAGAAGATACTGGTCTTATCGACTACGAACAATTAGAAGAAACTGCTCGTCGTGAAAAACCAAAAGTAATTATCTGTGGTGCGTCGGCTTATTCTCGTGACTGGGATTACGCGCGTATCCGTAAGGTAGCAGATGAAATCGGTGCACTAGTAGTTGCAGACGTTTCTCACCCTGCTGGTTTGATCGCTCGCGGATTATTGAACGATCCAATTCCTCACTGTCATATCGTAACAACCACTACCCACAAAACACTTCGTGGCCCTCGTGGTGGTATGATCATGGTCGGTAAGGATTTCGAAAACCCTTGGGGCATCAAAACGCCTAAAGGTGAAACCCGCACGATCACTCAATTATTAGACCTAGCGGTATTCCCTGGTACACAAGGTGGTCCTTTGGAGCATACTATTGCTGCAAAAGCGATTGCTTACGGTGAAGCCCTGTCTGATGATTACTTAACATACATCAAACAAGTAAAAACAAATGCTGCTGCATTAGCCCAGTTCCTTGTAGACAGAGATTATAAGATTATCTCTGGCGGTACTGACAACCATTTAATGTTGGTAGACCTTAGAAACAAAGATATCTCAGGTAAAGATGCAGAAGCTGTTTTAGGCTTAGCTGGTATCACAACCAACAAAAATATGGTTCCTTTCGATTCTCGCTCACCATTCGTTACCTCAGGGGTTCGTTTCGGTACTGCAGCAATCACGACACGTGGAATCAAAGAAAACGAAATCATTCAAATCGGTGAGTTGATCGACGAAGCATTGAACAACCGTTCAGACAATGCAGCACTAGATCGTATCCACGGAAAAGTAAAAGAAATGATGGCTCAATTTCCTTTGTATAAGTAATTGAGTAAAAAATAACATTCAGATGGCTCTAAAGGATAACTTTGGAGCCATTTTTGTTATTAGGATTTAATGTGAAGAAATGTTAAAATACCAATGCATTTTTTGATTAATCGGAAATTTTAATTCTCTTTGAACTAATAACATTAAACAAATCGCTTATCGAAACACTACTACGCTTAAACTAAAATATTACAAAGACATAGAAAACTCTTACATCATTTGTGGAGGCATAATTATGAAACTATTGAATAAGAAAAGTGACCAGGAACTGGTACAAGCGTATGTTAAAGGCGAAGAAAGAGCCTTGCAAGTACTATTAGAGCGTTATAAAACGAAAATCTATACCTCGATCTACCATCAGGTTAAAGATCAATACTTAGCTGAAGATATTTTCCAAGAGACTTTTATCAAAGTGATCAATACCCTTAAAGCTGGTCGATACAATGATGAAGGTAAGTTCTTACCTTGGGTCATGCGCATTGCCCATAACATGGTCATCGACCATTTCAGGAAAGAGAAAAGAGCACCGAACGTAGTCAATAACGATGGTTTCGATATTTTTGAAATCCTGCAATTCTCGGACGATAGTGTTGAAATGAAGATGGTAAAAGATCAACGAGATGTAGATCTAAAGAAAATCATCCAATTGCTTCCAGACGATCAAAAAGAAGTGTTGATCATGCGTCTATTCTGCGATATGAGTTTTAAAGATATTGCCGATATCACTGAAGTGAGTATCAATACGGCCTTGGGTAGGATGCGGTATGCCTTGAGCAACTTGAGGAAAATGATCGAAGAAAACAACATGATGTTTCAATTAGGATAATAATAGGATCAAGATAAATTTCAAATAGGCCTGCAATTTTTGCAGGCCTATTTTTTTGTCATGATGTCATGGATTCGGGCTTGACTTTATTCGAGACATATTCCGAATTTCAGCAATGTGTCTCGAATGAGACCCGAATCAGGTCAAGAAGAATCTTGCGGATTTTTGAAGATCGGAAATTCATTTTTATTTTAACTTTTGGGTAAGTTTTCTGTCACTTTGTCCTTTTTGTGTACATTTCGACTTGTTTTCGTGTTAATTTTTTATTTCTTTGTGGTAAAAGGTCTATTGGAATTAGATTTGATAGGTTAATAGAAAATAGAATAATAAGATATTATAAGATATGTATTGGATAATTTTTATCGGAATCATGGTAGTGAGCTGGATAGTTCAGTTTACTTTCAGAAATAAGTTCAAGAAATACTCGGAGATGCCACTGTCTTCAGGGCTTTCTGGAGCGGAGATAGCACAGAAGATGCTAAATGAGAATGGAATCAGTGATGTACAGGTTATTTCTGTAGAAGGACAATTGACAGACCACTACAACCCTGCACACAGAACGGTTAACTTAAGTCCTGATGTTTATCATGGACGTTCGGTTGCAGCTGCTGCCGTTGCTGCCCACGAATGTGGCCACGCGGTTCAACATGCGACTGCCTATTCTTGGTTGCAGTTCCGTTCTGCCATGGTGCCAATTGTAAGTGTCGCCTCAAAATTGACCACTTGGGTGTTGATGATTGGGGTAATTATGATGGCATTCTCTGGTAATGTGTATGTGTTGGCCATTGGTGTTGCTGCGCTTGCGTTGACTACCTTGTTCAGCTTTGTCACCTTACCTGTGGAATTTGATGCTTCAAACCGCGCTTTGGCTTGGTTAAATGCTTCCAATATCACCCATAGCACTGAAGAACATGATGGTGCAAAAGATGCATTGAAATGGGCTGCTATGACCTATGTGGTTGCTGCGCTTTCAGCTTTGGTTACTTTATTGTACTACGCATCTCTATTGTTCGGTAGAAGAGACTAAGGTTTATTAAACCATAACAAAGAAAGCCCTGATTGAAAAATCAGGGCTTTCTTTGTTATATGTCCTTCTGATGAATAGCAATGCTCTGGAAAAAAATCAAGAAAAATAATTCCTTACAGTTAAACTTTTTTCATTAATTTCAGTCAGTATCTCTAGTGAAACTTCCAGGAAGAGTTCCACTTAAAAACTAATTTAATTGCTAATCATATGAAAAAGTTGCTTTTTACTGTGCTGTGCACTTGTTTTATTTTTGCAGGCTATGCGCAGAATGATGTTCTGACCTTGCGCGTGGATTCTGCTGGAAATACGATCTGGAAAAAGGAAGCCGAAATTTTTGAGATCCCAACTTTAAAGTTAAATGCCAGCGGTAAATTTGTTTGGCAAAAGGCCTATGAGACCGATCTAAGTCCAGAAGAAGTTTTTATGCGGATTAATGCATAAGGTTTTATACAGGACCATTTCCGAATTGGAAATCAATTCTCAGGCCGACTGGTGAATGTGACTCCAAATTACGAGAATGAAAGAAAATATGTGAGCACTAGGACTCAAAAATTAGAATTTTCCGTCATTAATGCTGGTTTATTTATAGAGGTGAAAGACGGTAAGTATATCGTTACCCTTTCCAATATAATACTCGAGCGAGTAGCCGTCCCGCACTATCATGCAGAATTAAATCCCAAAGGAGAGCTTTTCCCCATTGAGGGATTGGCATACCATAAAGGAAAAATAGGTCCTATGTTTTTGAAGTCTTATGGCGTGATTATCGATGATTCCTTTGATCAAGTGTTCCGTGATCTTTCTACTCAATTGAAGGATGCAAAGGCAAATGTGGAGTAAGGGAGATTTAGACTAGACATAAGACATAAGACGATAGAATAGGGGGGTTAGAGCCAGGGGTGGGATTCGATTCCGCTGAGCCATCGAGTATCAGCGGCGGCGAGGTGTTCCCCGGAGTCGAGACCCGGCACAGGATTATCGTTGGTATTACATTCAACAATAAATTCACCAAATTTCGTAGGGGCGTATCGCATACGCCCGCCGAATGCATTTGAACCAGGATTGGGGTTCGGCTCCCCTTCGGCTCCGCTATTAGATTTGTAAAAGAGATTTATATTAAATTTATATATCTGAAAACCTGAAGAATTGAGGTGAACTAGTTCGGCTCGTAAGTTCATGACTTATCGTGAGCATTAGTCCTCAATTCTTCTTGGGTTTTGGTGCCATT
>NZ_JBIXGO010000007.1:0-128405 GCF_046161205.1 Sphingobacterium sp. BS-2 | reverse complement strand
CTATATTTATTTATCTGGAGAATATATTTTATCCGCCATACATCCCTAGCGGGGATGAATTATTTTAGCATGGATGGTAAACAATATAGGGGTAATGCAAAAACGATGTTCGATTAATCGAACATCGTTTTTGCGCGACTTCCAGGCTAACGTGCCATGCCAGCTAAAATAATGGAACCCCAAAAGGGGTTATATCTTTAAAATTTAAAAAACATTTTTTTGCCTTGCACATTTCTGTCATCACCTTCCGATAAATTTAGTCCAAATTTTTACTTCGTCAGAATGACGCCGGGAAGGAACGATTTTGTGATAAACTGCCCTAGAAGGGCAGAATTATTTCAAGTATGTTAGGAGCGGGCTTATGCAATAAGCCCCTACGAAAATGGGGTTAAATCTGCCACAGAAAGCAATGTTCATTCGCACGATCTTGGTTTATCCAGTGTGTAAACGTCATCTCGGCGGTTATCGAAGTCGAGATGCCGCTCGAGGATCAAGGACCTGTTCGCCAATGGAATTCTGGTTTGCATGGTTCCGAGATTCTTCCTTCGTCAGAATGACGTCGGGAAGGAACGATTTTGTGATAAACTGCCCTAGAAGGGCAGAATTATTTCAAGTATGTAAGGAGCGGGCTTATGCAATAAGCCCCTACGAAAACGGGGATAAATTTGGCCTAGAAAGCTATGTACATTCCCACGATCTTGGTCAATCCTCTAATCCCGTACCCTGAGCCGCTCCCTGAGCGGAGCCGATGGGGCGTCGAAGGGCATCCTGGTTCAAAAAAAAGCGGCCTACCAGCCGCTTTTTCTTTATACCATTAAATCCACTAATTCATGGACTGGGATATCTTTGATTTTATCATAATCCAAGGTGTTTTCGAGGATTGTTTTTTGTTGTTTTTCTGCGAAAACACGTGCAAGGTTGATTTTATATTTTTCTATCAATTTAGGGATTCCTTCATCTCGGCGTCTACGGTGTCCAATTGGATATTCAACAACCACCTCTTCGAAGATGCTACCATCATTCAGTTCGAGGGTTAATGCGTTGGCAATGGATCTCTTTTCTGGATCGTGATAATCCTTGGTGAATTGCGGGTCTTCGAAACAGGTAATTTTCTCTCTCAAGGCATCAATCCTCGGATCAGAAGCAACATTGTCTTCATAATCAGCGGCTGTAAGACGACCAAAGATCAAAGGCAAAGCCACCATATATTGGATGGCATGGTCACGGTCCGCTGGGTTGTGAAGAGGACCTTTTTTATCTATGATTCGAATGGCTGCCTCATGGGTTCTAATTTTGATGCTTTTGATATCATCAGAAGTCTTACCTGCATCTTTTAATTGCTGATGTAAGGTCATTGCAGCTTCTACAGCCGTTTGGGAGTGGAATTCTGCTGGGAATGAGATCTTAAACAATACATTCTCCATGACATAAGTGCCGTAAGGACGTTGGAATTTAAATGGATTACCTTTAAACGAAACGTCATAAAAACCCCATACTGGAGCTGTTAAGACAGATGGGTATCCCATTTCACCTTTTTGGGCAATGAGAGCCAAACGAACTGCTCTCGATGTCGCATCACCGGCAGCCCAAGATTTTCGGCTTCCAGTATTTGGAGCATGTCTATAGGTTCTCAGTGACTGTCCATCCACAAAGGCTAAAGAAAGGGCATTGATCAATTCTTCTCTGTCCAATCCCAAAAGTTTACTGACAACTGCTGTAGAGGCCACCTTCACTAAAATAACATGGTCAAGTCCAACCTTATTGAATGAGTTTTCCAATGCCAACACACCTTGAACTTCATGCGCCATGATCATTGATTCCAATACGTCTAGCATGACCAATGGTTTTTTACCGGCAGCAATTCTATTTCTAGAGATCCAATCGGCTACTGCCAGAATTCCGCCTAAATTGTCTGAAGGGTGTCCCCATTCTGCGGCCAACCAAGTGTCGTTGAAATCTAGCCAACGCACCATTGCGCCAATATTGAAGGCTGCTTGGATCGGGTCTAATTGAAATGGAGTTCCTGGAACCTTGGCGCCATTTGGAACTACTGTTCCGGGAACAATGGGCCCCATAAGTTTTGTGCAAGCAGGATAGGTTAAAGCTTCGAAACCACAACCGATGGTATCGAGGAAGCAATAGTGTGCTGTTTTTAAGGCAAGGTCACTATTGATTTTAAAATCAAGGATATAATCTGCAATATCAACCAAAACCTGGTCAGGATTTGGTCTGTTGTTTGAAATATGTGATGACATTCTAATATATAAGTGTTTTTATGTTAATTTTTTCTGTCGGCTAAAGGTATGAATTCCCTGTTTTCAGGACCGGTGTAATTGGCACTCGGTCTGATAATTTTACCATCTTGTCTCTGTTCGATCACATGGGCTCCCCATCCTGAAATCCTGGACATAACAAACAATGGTGTAAACATGTCCGTAGGGATTCCCATTAAATGGTAAGCCACTGCAGAGAACCAATCCAGATTCGGGAACATGCGTTTTTCATCCCACATTACGGTTTCTATCCGTTCTGCAATATCAAATAAGCGCATATCGCCACTTTCTTCAGATAGTTTTTTGGCAATTTTCTTGATGACTTGGTTTCTAGGGTCGGCTATGGTATATACGGGATGCCCAAACCCAATGATAACCTCTTTATTCGCTAACCTTTTTTTGATGTCAGCTTCGGCTTCATCGGCATTGGCATAGCGTTCCTGAATTTCATAAGCAACCTCATTTGCCCCACCGTGCTTGGGTCCTCGGAGGGCACCAATTGCACCTGCAATACAGGAATAGATATCAGATCCTGTACCCGCAATGACTCTTGCGGTAAAGGTCGAGGCATTGAATTCATGCTCAGCATATAGGTTTAGCGAAACCTGCATGGCATGTACCCAGGACTCACTAGGTTTTTTTCCGTGCAATAAGTGCAGGAAATGTCCTCCGATTGTAGCGTCATCCGTTTTTACATCGATTTCTTTTTGATTATGGCTATAGTGATACCAGTATAGCAGGGCGGATCCCATGCTTGCCATTAATCGATCGATAATATTTCTGGTGGTTTCTATCTCGTGTTGTAGCGGTTCAGGTTCTAGATTTCCAAAAACCGAAACAGAAGTGCGAAGTAAGTCCATTGGATGGGCAAATTCTGGAATCAGTTTCAGGACCTCTTTCAAAGGGTCAGGAAGTCCACGGTCTTTAATGAGTTTTTGCTGGTAAGTTTCCAATTCTTTTGAAGTTGGAAGATGTTCATGGATCAATAGATAAGCTACTTCTTCGAAAGTTGCCTGTTCTGCAAGATCAAGAATATCATAACCTCTATAATGCAGGTCATTTCCACTTTTACCTACGGTACAAAGGCTTGTATTTCCAGCGGGAACACCCGAAAGGGCAACGCTTTTTTTAGGTTTGAAACCGGATTCATTTGCTTCTTTCATATTATTTGTTTTTAAATAATTGGTCTAGTTCGTTTTCATAACGGTAATAATCTATACTTTTATAAAGTTCTTCTCTGGTTTGCATACTGTCGATTACCTGAGCTTGCGAACCGTCATTCCTGATATGTTGATAGACATTAAGAGCTGCTTTATTGGCGGCACGAAATGCAGAAAGCGGATAGAGGACGATAGAGACCCGCACATCTTTTAATTGCTGTACGGTATAAAGGTCTGTTTTTCCAAATTCCGTAATATTGGCAAGGATCGGGAGACCGGTTGCTTCAGCGAATCGCAGATAATCTTCTAACTTGGTTACTGCTTCTGCAAAAATGAAATCTGCCCCTGCAATTTGATAGGCAACAGCACGTTCCAAGGCTTTATCCAATCCTTCGGAGGCTAGGGCATCTGTCCTGGCACCAATCTGGAAATCAGGGTCTGTGCGTGCATTGACTGCGGCTTTGATTCTGTCGACCATTTCTTCTGTAGAGACCAGTTCTTTGCCGGGTCTATGGCCACAGCGTTTGGCACCGACTTGGTCTTCCATGTGGATTCCCGCAGCACCTGCCTTTTCTAAGGATTTGATTGTCCGAGCAATATTAAATGCCGATGGTCCAAAGCCGGTGTCGATATCGACTAATAAGGGGAGGGAGCAAACATTGGTGATCCGTTGAACATCGATCAGGACATCCTCCAGTGTGGTGATTCCCAAGTCTGGAATTCCTAATGAACCAGCTGCTACGCCGCCACCAGATAGGTATATAGCTTTAAATCCAGATTGTTCAGCCAATAATGCATGGTTGGCATTGATGGCGCCTACGACCTGTAATGGGGTTTCAGATTGAATAGCTTCTTTAAATTTACGACCTGCAGAATCCTTCATATACGTGATGGGATAAATAGTTTATAAAATGATAATTGGAGGGGAAAATTAACTAAGGTAACGTCAATTTGCCTCTCTCTTAAAGGTAGGAAAATTTATGGGTTATAGGAATTTTTAAACTGGAAAAGATGAATAAGAATATGGCTTATAAGGATAGGAATAAGCTGAGTTTGAAAGTGTTTGGATTAGGGGTATAGGCTTCTGGTTTCAATATACAGGTCGATTTGGTTCAATACTTTTTTCAGGTCCTTTAAAACTTCATGGGACCAAAATCTAAATACCGTATAGCCGAGGTCGCGCAAGGCTTTATTATTGAAGTAATCTTTTTGCATGTTCCTTTCGATTTTTGGAATCCAAAAGGCTTGGTTGCTTTTTATTCTTGTTTTCACATTCTCCCAATCATAGCCATGCCAAAATTCACCATCGACAAAAATGGCAAGTTTATATTTCTGGATGACTATATCTGGAGTTCCCGGTAATTTCTTTTGGTGAATGCGGTAGCGAATGTTTTTGTTCCAAAGTGCTTTTCGTAAGATAATTTCCGGTTTCGAATTCTTGCCTTTGATTTTAGACATAATCTTACTCCGCTTTTTACTGGTGTAAAAACCCTTCGCCTCTTCAAAACGAGGAACCTGTATCGGAGTAGGATTATAGAATTTATTAGTCATGTATTAGGATATCAATACCTAACCTCTGAAAAGGTTTTCTTCAGGATAGTATTTTTTATTGCGAATCATAGATTTCTTTTTGGAACTTCAATAATTTGTATTTATGAAGAAAATAGGACCTAAATATCAGGTTGTAATAATTATGTATAGCCGTGAAAAGCAAGGTTAAATTGTTGTCATCGTATTGATTTGCTTTGAAATATTCCAGCTCGTTGTTTTGGAATTCATTTAAGGAATTCAATAAATCTTCTGGCAATTCTTCAACTAGTTCCGAATTTGTAAGAAGTGCTGCAATTTCTGTTTTTAATCTCATTTCCAAGGGCTTGTTTTTCATCAAGTTGTTGATGATATCAGAATATTCGACCTGTTCATAAATGAAATAATATTTTTGGTTCAGCTCAAAATAGAATTCGATCTTTTCATTGAAGATGGTATCCATTTCTTTCAAATCTTCATAGTATTTCTTTAACTGGTTTTTAGACAGATCATTTGCTGCGAGGCTATAAAACGTCTCAAATGCTTTTTTGTTTATTTCATTTATCTGAGCCTGTTTGGTTTTTATTTCAACTTCCACAGCCTCTAAAATTCGATTAGCTTCTGAACTTTTGTATTTGACCCCATCATAATCAAAAGATTTAATATTGTAGGCTTTCTTGTTGATATCGATTAAGGTTTGTTTATCATTCGATAAGGAATTAAGTTTAAAGGAAAGATCTCGATTTTGATCTGAAAAGAGCTCGGAAATTGGGATAGGGGCAGCATGGTAGTCAACCTTTGAAAAATCGTCGATGATCGGATTCAGAAAGAAGTAAAAATCATTATAAATTTCATCAAAATCATTTTTTTCAAAATCCTTCGCAAAGTTATGTTGAAACTCTATTGGGTCGAGGAGTTGTATCTGACCTTGATGATTGATGTTTGCAAACAAATAGTCTTTTATTTTTTGAAATAGGATTTCCTTGTTTCTGAGGATGTTGATCGCAGGAGCTTGATTATTGTATGCGACCTGGATATTTAATTTGGAGATGGCGTTGATGCGATCTTGGGTAGAAGGATGTGATTGCCATTGGTTGTCGATATTTAATTTTGATTTATTGAATTTGGATTCTGCATCCAAAGGAACGTTAGGAAATCCATTTTTGATTTCATATTTGTTCTTTTTTGCGAGAAATAAGTTGACGGAATGATGGTTTTCATAAAAATCCTGTGGCATCCAATTTAATTTTTGGTTTTTCTCGTAAAAGGATATGACACTTTCCATGGAATGGTTTGCAAAGCTTAGCCTTTTTAAGCCATCGGTCATGGCATTAGATCCAGCCACATTTGCGGCGATTTCATCCGCATGGAATTCCATTTCTCTAGATAATGCTAAGTAATTGATGTTAACATAATCATAGAGTTTTTGGAGGATCTTTTGGATGCCGTTTATGGAGAGTATTGAAATGTTTAATGGCAAAGCGATATAAGAACTTAAATTGGCAAGATTCTCATGCATTTTCTTTAACGTGTCATTGTTGTATAACATATTGAAAATAACATTGTTGACGTTGTAGACATAACTGCCGACCTTCATGCTTCTTTGTGAGAAGTGTCCAAATTCATGTGCTAGTATCGCCCTTAATTCTTGATTAGTTAACGAATTAATTAATCCTACGCCAATTTGGAGGTTTTTTCGGACGGGGAAAAACATACTCCAAAAGCTCGAATTATAAAATACGGAAGCATTAACGTTATGAGATAAAAAGACCTTTTGCGGGAAGTCTGTTTCTATTTCTTTCACTAAATCATGAATCATTGCAAATAATTCGGGTTGTTCATCCTGGGTGATTTCTATGAAATCGCTGGTGTCGGTTTTATTAGTGGCGAAAATGAATTTGATCAAGAAATAAAGAATCATAAAACCGGCTGCAATCAATCCTAAACCTAACGTAATGGTCAAGAAGTTTGGATAATTGATAATCGCCCAGATTCCTATATAAGTAAAGAAAGCCGTGATCCCAATACTGATTAATAGCAGGATGCTGTAAACAAGGATAAAAATTAGGATGGAAAACAATGTTTTTTTAACTCGAGATTGAAAAGCTGGGGAAACTTGAACGTTCATATTAGTTGATTAGTTAGGTCTAATATAGAAATTTATTGGAAACAAAATTCAATACCTAGTTTGATTTTGAATTAGGGGATATGGAGGAGGATGAATCGGTATAATTCCAAAATGGTTCAAGACGTTTCAATTTGAGTCATTTGCTGTCAAGATGAAAATAAGAGCTGGTAAAATTAGAGTTTAGCTGTCGATATCAAAACAGTATTGCATGCAATCGAATGGTTAAATTTTAAAAATTAAAAAAAAATGGCAATTATTTCAAACGGAATTTTAGGGAGTTTTTCAGGAAAAGTAGGATCAGTTGTAGGTGGAAGTTGGAGGGGCATCCAATACATTCCTTCACTACCCAAAAAGGTCAAACGCGTACCGACGGAAAAGATGTTAAATCAACAGGCAAAATTTGCTTTGGCCATGAGTTTTGTGAATCCATTGAGAAGTTTCTTAAAGGAAAATTACGAAGATGAGAAGATCAGGTACATGACTTCAGCCAACCTTTTGTCCAGTCATATTTTAAGGCATGCGGTTCAAGGCAACTTACCTGAAATCAAATTGAATTATTCTAAAATTATCATCAGCAAAGGGACAGTGGAACAGTTGCTGGATATAAGTTCAGAAAAGTTAGATCGAGTAATATCGGTTAAATGGGGCGCTGAGGAGAAGTACTTAGTCCCTTTAGCTGAGGTTGAGGTTCGGGGCGTAATTTATAATGAAAATAAGAATCATTTCCATCACTTTAAATTGGGATCTCGAAAAACTGCGCAGGGTGAAATCTCCTTGAGATTATTTGACAAGGGCGAAAAATTGGCAATTTGGCTGTATACTATGGATAAGAAAACCAATAGGATTTCTGAGAGCCAATTCATTAATGATTTTACTGTTTAATGATTGAATTGGTAAGAGTTCACAGTGCTGAGAACAGCACTGTGTCTCATCTTTATATCGACGGATTATTTGCTTGCTATCTATTGGAGGATAAGATTAGGTCCAAGAAGATTTTTGCCAAGACCTGTATTCACGAAGGGATCTATCCCTTGTCTTTGAACACAACGGCAGGAATGAACAGTCAATATTCGCCCAAGTTTGGTCGGAGGCACAAGGGCATGTTGGAAATCCAGAAAATTCCAGAATTTTCATTAGTGTTTTTCCATATTGGCAATTATCACACAGATACCAAAGGCTGTCCATTGATGGGAAGTTATTTTCGGAAAGAAGGCGATGATTTTATGGTCTTGCAATCTGCTCTGGCTTATAAAACCTGGTATCCAGTTTTAGTCGAGAAAATAAAGATGGGAACCGGAAGAATCAAAGTTGTTAACCGCTTGCAGGAATTTAATTATGATTAATCCTAAAAGCAAAAATGAAAATTAATGAAATTATTATTAGAAGCTTTATCTCAGGTTTTTTTGATGCTGAGGTCATCATCCATAAAGTTTTCAGGAAAGGTCTTGATACTGATCAAGTACTTGGGTTTGTTGCTTGATATTTTGAAACAATGGTTTTATGCAAATCAAACTACTGCAAAAAGTCCAAAAGTGAAAAGGTTCGTATTTAGATAATTGGTTGGATTAAATAAAAGTGGCAGTCCTGGATTGGACTGCCATTTTTTTATTTTTTTAATTCAGATGGTAACTTTGGTTTTGGAATTCCATGGATGCGTAATAGTTGTATTTTTCTTTATTCAAAGGATAATCCCAACAACCCATCCTGTGGTAAACCTGACCTCCGAAACCTGATTTGAAACGATATAGACCATACATTGGATGCGATTCATCTGCCTGTGGGGAAATCCCAAAAAAGTCATATTCAGTACATCCTTTTTCTTTGGCTATTTGCATAGCTTTCCATTGCAAGGCATAGGTCGCCATATAATTCCTGTTCTCTGTTGCAGAAGCTCCGTAAAGATAAGTTCCTCTATTTCCGGCAAGAACTAAAAACATGGCAGCCAAAGGTTGATCATCAACTTCCGCAACCAATAAGAAAACTTGAGCAGGCGATTGGGTGTCATTTGCCCTAGCGCTCAGTACCAACTTGAAGTAATTGATATCATGCAGGAAGAAATTGTTCCTTTGCGCGGTTTGTCGGTAAAGCTCATACCAAACATCCAGATTTTCTATGCCTAGGGAACGGATTTGTACTCCTTTTCTTTTTGACAGATTGATATTGTAACGGGTTTTGGATTTCATGTTAGCCAAGATATCTTCCTCATCTTTTTTGAGGTCCATGAAGATGGTGTTGGAAGGGAGGATATCCGTGTTGGCCTTACGTAAATTCCAATTTTCAGTATTGAAGTTGAATCTTAATTCTTGAATTCTTTTTTCAGGTACACCGATCCAGTTACCATGGATGTCATAGCAATCCTCTTCTTTTGCCCATAAGGACTCCCATGATAGGTCATAGCGAATCATTATGCAAGAAGGAGGGAGGTAACTTCGAAGGCTTTCAGAAAGTTGTTCTAGGAAATAACCTTGGTTTTCAGCTTCTGGTTCAATTTCTGGGCCATAAGGAACATAAGCAATACAATGTTCGGCATCGAGGTGTTGGATGATAATCAATAAGTCGCCAACAATATAGGTGTCATCTGAAGGATGATTGAACAAGTCAGCTGATTTTACCCTAAAATTATAGGCAACGCTCTGAACCCCTTGCATCTTTTTAACTTCAGACCAATAGGCCGTCTGTTGGATGATGGAGGTTCTGTAGATTTCCTTTATCTGTTTATCTTCTAAATCTGCGATCATGATGCTCTTAATTCGATTGAAAAGGCTGGCGAAAATAAATAAATCACCGGTCTTCGCGCCAAAAAGAGGCAAACATAGCCAATAAATGTTGGCTAAACGAATTTAATTGTCATGTGGATGTTAGAAAGCGGAGATTAGTCTTCGTCGATGATTTCTGCGACTCTACCTATTTGACCATCAGTCAGTCTGACCTTGATTCCACGGCTATGGTAAGGAGCAGAAGTAAGGATGTCTTTAACAATTCCTTCGGTGAGATTTCCGGATCTTTGGTCTTTTTTTAGGATAATATTGACCAGGATTCCTGGTTTGATGTTGCTTCTAGAATTGGGATCGCTCATTTTATGAAATGTTTATTGAAATGCAAATTTAAGCCATTCAAATGGATTTTGTCGATTAACCTTCTTGCTTTATTATTTTTGAATCTTCACGAATGGAGCGGGTGTACTCATATTTTCCATTTTTATCTTGCAATATTATTGGTTGTTTGATGAGGTTGTAATATACAACCTCAAATGATTTTGGATCTAAGCCTATTTCGAAATCGTAATGGAATATTCGGAATTGATCTTTAATAAAACCCCATTGATCCAGCGAATATTCATTAACATCGATTGGAAGAATCTGGTCTTCATAATAGATATGGTTATTATCCTTTCCATACAGGAAATTTAGATATGTAAAGGATTGCTTATCGACATTTTCTAAGGCTTTTAAAGAGCCATTTCTTTTGATGTAGATTCCATTTTTATCTTTCCAATAAACGGTGTCATATTTATCCTGTATATAATTGAATGATTTTCCGTCGAGGCCTTGAACAATTGAGATCTGCCATTTTGCCTCAGGGTTATTCATATTATGCCCATAAGCGTTTGTAATGGTTTCTTCAGGAGAATTATCTTGGAGGCATTGATAGAACACATGGTTTTTGTCAGCATAAAAGCCTGAAACTTTTCTGAAAGTTTCAGGGTCAGCTTCAGGTACCTCAATGATTTGCTTTGTATAGTCTCTAAACTGTAAGACTTTATTCTTGTATTGATAAAAATTATCAAAAAGTCTATTGAGATCTTCTCTTTTCAAATTTGTGAAGAGTTCCATGGGTAAATTGTTTACATTGTTAGAAGTTAAACATGTAAGAATAAATATACCAAAAATACCTGTTCAAGGGCTGTTCTATTTTTTTCGTTATTTTAGTTTTTCAGCCATAAAAACTTCTTCAAAATTATCAAAGGTTTGGTTTGCTATATCAATTGCTGATTTTTCCTGAGAAGGATCTGAAGCAAATTTGTTTAATACATCCGTATATTTTTTCCACATCTCTTCACTTTGATCTCCATAGCCTTCAAAAAACGAAAAGCCTTTAGATATACCATTTTTCTTTAACATTTGGACGATATATGGACCTCCCATGATGGATCCTTCTAATACATAGAATGAACTTAAGGCCTGTAGGGTATTTTCAACTTTTGGCGCTTCTGCAGGAGGTAGGTCGTTTAAATCGAATCCAAGGGTTTGGATGTCTCTTAAGAGGTAGGTAGAGTCACGGCGTAAAGCTTTGTCAGGTAATATTTCGGCATTAATGAATTTTCCGGTTTCTTGTTCGACAGCATTAAAGTAGGCGTAGAAACTTTTTAAAAAGGTCGCATATTCAGCTTCAGTTTTAATTTTTTTGATTATTCTAACCATATTGCCTTCCAGCCTTTGGTGAGATGCTTTAGTTTCTTCCTTGATGATTTTGCTTAGCATGATTTTAAGTGTTTAATAAATAAACCATTTTTTAGGGTAATAATTGTATTTAGGATGTAAAAAAAGGATTACGGAGGTTCTGCAAGCTGCAATTCAGACGAGGAAATTGAGGCATATAAAATTCTTTTATAGTATTCATATCCAAATAGCTTAATCAATTTAGCTTATCCTTGATTGGCTTCGATTTATTTGCTATTTTGCAGTTAATCAATACAAACCTTATGAATTACGGACTAACTTTTCAAAGAATATTAGTAGCTATTTTCCTGATTGCGGCTGTTTTTAATTCTACGTCTTTATTGGCGCAGAACCAGGCAAGGATAGTTGGAGATTTTGCAGATCCTAGCGTCATATCTGCCAATGGAAAATATTATGCTGTAGGTACCTCCAGTGAATGGGCTCCCCATTTACCCATTTATACTTCGACGAATTTATTGGAATGGAAACAGGTAGGTTTTGTTTTTGAAAAAACTCCGGATTGGATTGCATCATCGTTCTGGGCTCCGGAATATTTTTATCAGGATGGAACTTATTATGTGTATTATTCTGCGAAAAGGAAGTCGGATGGAGTTTCTTGTATTGGGGTGGCAACTTCGAAATTTCCAGATCGGGGGTTTGTAGATCAAGGAATTGTTGTGGATTATGGAACTGAATCTATCGATGCATTTGTTGTAAGAGATGGCAAGGATCTTTACATGACTTGGAAGGCTTATGGTCTTGATAAGCGCCCCATAGAGTTATTGGGAAGCAAACTCTCAGCAGACGGGTTGAAGCTTGAAGGAGAACCCTTTTCCATATTACAAGATACTGCAAAAATTGGTATTGAAGGGCAGAGTTTTATTAAGAAAGATGGGTATTACTATATGTTTTATTCTGCGGGTGCATGTTGTGGTCCAGGATGTGATTACCATGTACAGGCAGTTCGCTCAAAAACCATAAGAGGTCCTTATGAAGATGTAGGCGAGTCCGTACTCTTAGGCAGCAATGAAAGATGGAAATGTATGGGGCATGGAACTTTTGTGACCGATAAAAAGGGAGATTATTATTACCTTTTTCATGGATATAGCCAAAATGGGACGGTCTTTACTGGTAGGCAAGGTTTATTGGCGAAATTGGAATGGTCAGATCAAGACAAGCCAGTTTTTGATTTCATAAAAAATGAGGATAAGGATTCGGAATCAAGCTTTAGGTTGGATTTCAGAAAAATAAAAAGGAATGAGGTATTTGGGCAATGGGATTTTAGAAATTCCATTCCTAATATCCAGGTGAATACATCTGGATTACTCCTTTCACCTGCTCAGATCAAAGAAAATGAAGTAGGATCAGTGCT
Source organism: Sphingobacterium sp. BS-2 (assembly GCF_046161205.1). NCBI lineage: Bacteria > Pseudomonadati > Bacteroidota > Sphingobacteriia > Sphingobacteriales > Sphingobacteriaceae > Sphingobacterium > Sphingobacterium sp. BS-2. Next base: position 115,506 of record NZ_JBIXGO010000007.1, on the reverse strand, counting down.
AACTTGGAGACCCGCTAATAAGAAATACGCTATTTCAGCAAAATTGGATTTAATCCATTCGGATAAAGACTTAATGAAAGGCATTGTGATATATGGTGATAAAGATCGTGCGATAGGTTTAGCTGCGCAAGGAAATCAGTTAATTGTTTGGCAGGTCAATGGGGAGGAATGGAAAGTCCTCTCTAGCCAAGAAATTCAAGGAAATACCAAAGCGATTGAGCTTAGGCTTCAAACAGAGGCGGATCTAAGCTGCAAAGCATTATTCAAAGTCCAAAATGGAACTTGGACCAATATTGAAATAAAAGACTCAAGTTCATTTAATCTAAAAGAACTTGCTCCATGGGACCGCAGTCCAAGACCGGGCTTACAAGTGAAAGGCGGACCAAATGAAAAGGCTGTATTTACAGAGCTTTCACTAGACTATTAAAAAATAAGAAAGGCTATTCAACGCTCAGGGTTCAATAGCCTTTCTTATTTTCAATCCCATCCATATTCTGTATTGAAAACATTTTCACAAAATGAGATATTGATTATCCATATTTTCATTATATTAGAGTAGCTTAAACGTTTAATACCATAATAAACCCAAGTTTTTAATTCTAATTCTATTGCAATGAAAAGAGTTTTTTACCTGTCCATCTTGGCTATTTCCTTTATTTTCTTGAATAGCAATCCTTCATTTTCGCAAAAATCCGAATACAGTTTTGTGAAGGAGCTCGATAATTTAGTTCGACCTGATTTACTCCCGGCGTACCGGACTGGAGAATATGTGGAGCAGATATCAAGTTATGATCGGACCGGCAAGAATGATGATGGATTTGGGGGAGCTTATTCATTTATTAGAAAAGAAGGAAATCATTTGGTCATTGCCGATTATAAAGGAGCAGGCGTGGTTAACAGAATTTGGACACCAACCCCGACCGATGATACACTTGCCTTTTATTTTGATGGAGAGAAAAAAGCGAGGTTGAGGATTCGGTTCTCAGATCTTTTTTCAGGAAATGTATATCCATTTGTAAAGGGTATTTCTGGGAATGAGGTTGGAGGCTATTTCACTTATCTACCAATTCCATATAAGAAATCATTGAAGATAGTATTTGAAGGAGAAAAAATCTTGTTCTTGCAGATTCAAAACAGACAAATTCATGGTAAAAAGGTTGAGTCCTATACTGGGGATTTTTCAGCTTTGGAGAAGGCCAAAATTGATGAAGTGAGTAAACTATTTACTGAAATGAAGCCCCAAGCTAATCTTTTTGCTAAAGGTAGGTCTGCGGGAATACAGTCAGAGGAGAAAACATTTGTGATCAATCCAGGGGAAGAAGTTGACTTTTTTAATGCTACCCAAGGGGGACGGATCGTTGGGATGGAAATTGATGGAGGGACTTCATTTGAGGGAATGCAAAAAGATATTGTCTTATCGGCTAAATGGGATGGGGAAAATGTTGAAGGGATCTATGCTCCAATAGCAGATTTCTTTGGCTATGCCTATGGTAAAAAAGCAATGCGAGGCCTATTGATGGGGAGCAAGGGGAATTTGAATTATAGCTATATTCCAATGCCTTATGATCAATCGGCTGTCCTGAAAATAGTGTATAAAAAAAGAGCGAATGGGGAACAAGCACCAATATCAATAAAAACTAAGGTGTATTATACAGCCCAAGCAAGGGATAAACAAAATGAAGGGAAGTTTTATGCGGTTTGGCGAAGGGAAAAACCTGAACAGGGGAAATATTATGAATTCTTAAAAACTGAGGGCAAAGGTCATTATGTGGGGACTATTCATTTAGCGCAAGGGTTGAGGCCAGGAATGACCTTGTTTTTTGAAGGTGATGATGTAACCCAAATTGATGGTAAACAAAGGTTGCATGGAACAGGATCGGAAGATTATTACAATGGTGGCTGGTATGCATTATTGGATCGCTGGGACCGCGGAATAAGCTTGCCTATACACGGATCATTAGATTATAGTCTGCCAATGGGTAGGACAGGGGCATATCGCTTTTTTATGACTGATAAAATGCCTTTTGAAAAGGAGATCAACCATGTAATCGAACATGGACCAGAAGGGAATGAGTTTCCAGTGGATTACACATCGATAGCCATGTATTATGGAGCCCAACCTTTGCGTTCTAAAATAGAGCCTACAGATGAACTTCGTCAGGTTTATTTGCCAACGGTTCATGAGTATTTCCCGCAGTTGATGGAAGTGACACTCGGTGGTGGAGCAGAAGTCAAGCAAGACCGTGGATTACGGATGCGTTCTGATGGGCATCATACCGTTCGAGTTATGCTGACTGATGTTCCAGAAGGCGAGTATAAATTATCGATTTCCTATTTTGAGAAAGAAAACGGGGCTGAGTTCGCAATTTGGCAAAGACAAAAGTTAATTGCAGATTGGAAGTCAAGTCAGGCTACCCAAGAGAAATTAAATGAGAAAGTAGAAGTGGGAAGTATTAAGATCACGAAACAAACCAATTCCATTACCTTCCACGTCCGGAAACAAGGAGAGAAAGGTAATGAATTTGAGTTGGATCGGATATTCTTGGAGAAAATCGCTGATTAGTCTTTTTTCCTTATACATCGGATACAAGCATTCCAAGAAGCGGTGTATGTGCCTGTATTGATATAGTCGTTTGGATTTGTACTGAAGTTGACGCGAGCAAATACTGCAGGGTCTGTTGTTCGCCAATATCCTTTGGTTTCCCTGAATCGCATACTAGTTGGGAAATATTGGCTAAAACCTTCAGTGCTGATTCTTTTGTAGCCAATTGGTACTAAATTTAAATATCCATCTACATATCCAATAGACAATGGAACTGAGTTTTGTGGGATAAACCTTAAATACCAATTCCCTGGTTCTCGTATAATTTCTTTATTTGAATACCTATCTAATTCATTGAAATCCTCTCTAGTTGGAAGATCCCATACACCTTCAGGATAAATTCTTTCACAGATGTTTTTTCCACCAATATTATAAATGTCATTGGTGAACATATCGGTCATAGGTGGAACAACGCTGGTCGAGATGTACAAAGGGTTGTCATATCGGAACCTGTATTCCCAAAAATTCCCTGGAAGTAAAGGACCTTTTGCATTCCGGTATACATTTGCTCTTGCCCATTGTGTTGAGCCGATTGGGATGGCAGATTCAACCAATTTTATTGAAATAAAATAGCTTTTTCCAGCTTGAGGGATGAAATTGGGGAAACTAAAGTCCCTGCTAAAGAAATTTCTTTCAACAAAGTATGATCTTCCATCGAATTCAGAAATCCGTTCACTTGATATTCTTAACGTATCCAGAGAAACGACTAGGTTGACAGGAGTAGATCCATTAGCGACGGTATAAAAAGTATATCTCCTTTTCCAATCGGCAACAGTGACTGAATCAGTCCCTACTGGTACAGAATAACCGGATCCATGATGATTATATACATTGAATGAATTAATGGTTTTTGTTGGATTTTGAAAGCTGCTATCCACTAATCTGAAATCAGCTTTGCTAAGGCCAGAGTTGTCCTTAAATCGAGGGCTCGCATAAGCAATTGCGCCAAACATACCTCTAGAATTAATTTCAACAATGATCTGCGCGGTTTTCCTAGTCAAGACAATGTTGTTGATACTGCTACTGCCATCAATGACATTGCCAGTTGTAATTAGCCCTGTTGCATAAGCAAAGTCCTGTCTTAATATATTATTGTTTCCAGAAGGTTTTACTGGCAGGCTGTTCTGGTTTGAAGTAAATACTTCTAGTGGACTACTATTGTTATAGGTATATGCATACCAACGGTATTTCGTGTTTCTGTAAGCTTCAATGGAAATATCCTTTCCACCAACTTGACCATCTGCTTGATCAACAAATTCGATAGGTTTGCCGTTTTGATCCGCTTTATATAGCACTATTTTATATTGAACACCATTTTTTAACTGTGAGATTGCTCTTGCAATATTTCCATTGCTTCCGGCATTAAGCCTTGCGTTTTTTACAGTCCTTGATTTTTTTTCGAGTTTATCTGGGTATTCGTTTGGAACATTTTCAGATATCGTCATGATAGCATCGATTCCATCCAGATTCACGATGTCACTTTCAGCAGCAACTTTACGTCTTGTGGACGCTGAATTTGTAGAGGCTTTATGCTGTTCATTGTTATTTTCAGCCTCACTGATATCTTGGATTCCCTGAATTCTAAAATGTAGTGAATTTTCCTTTGCTGGATTAGGTTTCTCAGTTTCTCCAGTAGGCTTATGGCAAGCTATAATGGTCAACATCCAGAATAGGAAAATTGGATAGAATAGATAGGTCTTTTTAACTGTTGTCATGTTAAATTAAGTATTGGTTTAAATTAGAAATTGGTTTTTGGGTGTTCTAGGTTCTTACTTATAGATCAAAGTTTTTGAATTTACCATCCGTATTCGTGTCCCAATCTTCCATTCTTGGTTCGTTTGAAGTTCCCCCTGTCTTAATATTATAAGATCCGACTGCAATCCCGACCTCCAGTTCAATTTCTTCAATGAGGATAATAGGATTGACATAAACTTTTTTTTCGTTAGTGTTGTAGTTCATGTTGTTTATTGCAAAGAAAAATTTAATGTGTTTATATTAACTGATTAAATAAAAATGTGAGCAAAAATAGATTGTATTATTCAAATAAATAAGAAAATGTATTTCGTACACATATTATTATTAATAAAATTAACTTATCAATAATAAACATTAATTGATTTATTAAGATATTATAGTGGTTTTTAGGGAATTAGAGTTAGTAAAATAAATGGGAGGGAACTGTTTGTTTTGTAACAAAAGGTATGTTCTGCAACTAATGAATAGTTGCAGATTTTATTAAAAATGATGTTTATATAAGAATTATTGGGAGAGTTTTATTTTAACAGCCAGATATTGCTTTTGCCTTCCAAGGCTTCGAATGGTCTGGAGTTCCCATTCAGTAAATCTGTTTCATGTCCTTCTAAATGCCAGTTTAAATCTTCTTCATTTACTTTTTTCATTTGGAAGATGGCATCAGGGTCTTTGTAGCTGATATCACTTTTTAGCATATTGATTTTGTTATCTGCAAAAAGCTGTTCAGCCTCGTCTTTGCTGACTTGGATTAGGCTGTTTGCTTTACTGTCGAAATCTGCTAGTTCACGGTCCATTTCTCGTGGATAATTATCGGCTAGGTAAGATGCATAAAGGTCTCTGTTTTTTGTTCTTAATGCTTCGTTTTTATAAGCGATGCGTTCCGGATTCATTTCAAAGTTAAAGTCTTCGGGATGTTCCCTGAATCCAAAATGTCTGTTCAATTCCTCAATCCTTTGTTCCAATGTTGGCATAATTCTGATTTATTGTTTCCTAATAAACGTTTTACAAGCTGTTTTGTTGTTGTTATTTTTGTTGCTAATGGCTTTTGAAAACTAAAATAATCCTTTCTTCTTCCAAATCGATTTGATAGATCTGTTGACGGATTATTTCTTCATCATATTCTTCCTCTTTGTTGAGGTTTGTTAAATATATTCTTTGTTCTGCAAAAATTTCCAATAAGGTCTGTTTGCTGACACCATTCATCCAGCTGTTGTCTTGGACTTTTGATTGGTCTTCCCAGTATTTTAGGATTCTTTCCATGGCTGCATCAGCTTGATGATGGTTTTCATATTTATCTTTGACAAAATTGTAAACATGGGACTTTAGACCAAGTTTCATTTTTAGTCTATTTTCAGCTTCTTTCTCCTCTTCATTTTTGTAACCTTTGAAAGGTTGTGTTTTAGCGATTAAATAGGGTAGAGTGAGCCCTTGGATAACTAAGGTTAAGAGAATAGCGACAAAAGTGATAAATAAAATAAGATTTCGATGGGGAAAAGCTTCGCCGTTTGGGAGGGTTAATGGGATAGCCAAAGCGGCGGCAAGCGAAACTACCCCTCGCATTCCTGTCCAGCCCATGAGGAGTGGGGTATACCACCTACGTGTACTAAATTGTTGTTGATGCGCAATCTGTGGCCTGAACACGATTGTTGCCAACATGGCTGCAAAAGCGGAAATCATCCTTGCAGCAATCAAGACCAAGGTAATGATTACGGCATAACCAATCGCTGTACCTAATGGAGTACCATGGGATCGGATTCCAGCAACGATTTCGGGAAGGTCTAGTCCGATTAATAAAAAAACCATGCCATTCAATAGGAATACAAAGCTTTCCCATACAGATGCACCTTTGATCCTACTGCTTGCCGCTAAATACTTGAGTCTTTGGGAGGACATATATAGACCTCCAGCAACGACGGCCAGTACGCCAGAACAATGTGCCTGTTCTGCCAGCCAGTACATGAAATAGGGGCTGATAAGGCTTAATGCGATGTCTGAAGCGGCTTCAGTCCGCAAATGTTTGTGAATCCAAATAAATACTTGAGCCACCAAGAGACCGATGCCAACGCCTCCAAATAACATCCATAGAAATTGGGTGCCTGCATCTTGCCAAATAAATTGACCAGTACCCACCGCAACCAAAGCAAAGCGAAAAATAATCAGCGATGATGCATCGTTCAACAGACTTTCGCCTTCTAGAATGGCTGTTGTCGACTTGGGGATCTTGACGAATTTAGTTATAGCTCCTGTGCTGACTGCGTCGGGAGGTGAAACAATTCCACCAAGAACAAATCCTAATGCTAAGCTGAAACCTGGAATGATCTGATTGGAGATAATCGCGACTAAAAAGGCTGTGAAGAATACCACTAGGAAGGCAAAACTACCGATGATGCGCCACCATTTTTTCATTTCCTTGAAAGAGACGCCCCAAGCCGCCTCGTAGAGTAATGGCGGAAGGAATACAAAGAAAATGAGATCTGGGTCGATCTTAAGGATAGGTAGCCCTGGAACAAAACTAATCGCTAAACCAGCCAATACCAATAGGATAGGGTAGGCTATTTTGAGCTGGTTGGCAAAGATGGTTAGAAATACGATCAACAGTATTAAAACCAAGATAAATGGTAATAGGCTGTGCATGGGGTGTAGTAGTTAGTAGTTAGTATTTAGTAGTTAGTATTTAGACTAGTGATTGTTGTTGTAGTTGGTGAGATAGTGTGATGTAATTGATTGATGAAATTTGATATTTTAAACAACAAAAAAAGGATAGTGTTTTGTGACACTATCCTTTTTTTTGGATGTTTTGGATATGTTAATTTATCTATTATTTCTTGATACCTTGATAAATGCTGGAGGCTCCGAAAAATTGAGGCATAATCTTTACGTCTGTATATCCGGCTTGTTCGAATCGTTTTTTTAATGCTTCGCCGTATGGGAAGTTTAAAGCGGATTTTGAAAGGTACTTATAGGCAGTTTTATCTTTGCTAAACATGCGGCTCAATAAAGGCATGATCCATTTGGTGTAGATTAAATGACCAGACTTGAGGATGAAATTTTGAGGCACGGATGTTTCAAGGACGATTAGCTGACCTCCTGGAGCAGTAACGCGATAGATCTCTTGTAAACATTTGTCCAGGTTTTCGAAATTCCGGATGCCATAAGTAATGCTGATTGCGTCAAAAGAATTGTCTGGAAATTCTAGGTTTTCAGCGTCTTGTTGATCAAGTTTAATTCTGTTTTCCAAGCCCAGCTGTTTTACTTTCTCTTCAGCTACGGCAAGCATTCCTTCTGAAATGTCTGTTCCGATAATTTCCGAGGCTTTGCTATTAGCAAAAAGCAGGAGCATATCACCGGTTCCGGTTGCAATGTCCAAGATTTTATTGGGGCTTTTTGCTGCGACAAGGTTGTAGACATTTTTCTTCCAACCTTTTTCCATTCCAAAAGTAATGACCTTGTTGAGTTTGTCGTAATTCCCTGAAATGGAATTGAACATTTTTCTCACCTGCACATGTTTTTGCTCTTGAGATGCCTGATCGGGAAGAATAATCTTGTTGTCGCTCATTCTTAAATTTTTATTATCTGCCAAAGGTAAGGTAATTCAAGGATAAAACAGACTTTTTGGAGGGAAAATCTAAGGGTATTGGAGCTAGAATAAAGGATATGCTGGAGTGTTTGTAAAAAAATCAGCAGTAACCAATTGATTACTGCTGACCTTCTTTTATTCTCTTAATCTGAATGTCTCAGATTGGTTGTGCGAATTAATTCACGTCCCAGAAAATTTTACTGGTCTGTGGGTCGATGTCTCCTTGTGCGGTTACATTTGCATTGTTGTAACTGTATTCACTTTGAGGGTACATCAAACGAAGAGGGATTTTACGTCCTTGAATATTAGGGTTTGCAGACAAAGGAACGTCTGTAGGGAATCCCAACCTTCTATAATCTACCCAGGCTTCGAAGTTGTTGATACTTGGAAGGGATAGATATTTTTGATTGATGATCAATTCCAGTTTGTTTGCTGCGTTGTCCCAATTTGCAGAATTGGCAAGTAAATCCGTTGCTTCCGCTTGTGCATTGGTTACATTTAGCCATTTAAAGGATTCCGATACCGCATTTTCATAAGTTGTCTTAGCATTTCCAGCTAGCCAACCGCGTTGAGTTGCTTCAGCTTGAAGGAATAAGCTCTCCACAGAGGTAAAGAACCACATCGGGGCAGAGCCAGAAGAAACGATGCCTGGGCCAACTACTCTAGATTGGTTCGCAGAATACAATCCTTGAACAGTAGGGCCTCCGAAAATAGCGCCTACATATTCAATGGTAGGGTCTACCGGTGAATCAGCCTTATCGAAAAGATATTGATACCGGATGTCGTTGTTGGAAACATATCTGTTTAATAAATATGCGCTTACCCTATTGAAAGCATCTGTTTCAATTCCACTCTGGTCTGCTACATATGACATATAGACAGGGTTTACTTGGCCTTCGTTATTGGCAAAGCTCAAGGTTAAATTCGCTGAATTACCGGCTTCAATAAATCCGCTACCATCGGCAGTAATTTTTGCGATCTCAGCAGTAGGGTTTTGGGCAAATTCTGATTGGTGAATCAATAATTTAAGGGATTGGGTATTAGCAAGCTTTCTCCACATGGTTAGATCGCCTCCAAAAAGGACATCTGCTGTCGCCGTTGCATCTGAAATTTCAGGATTAGCCTTGAAAATTTGGCGAGCTTCCTCAAGTTGTACAAGTAAATCCGCATAGATGTCTTGTCCCTTTTCGTATGCGGGAGCAATATTTGCATCACCTTTTAATGCGTCTTTATATGGCACATTATTGTACATGTCAACCAGGTACATAAAGCCAATAGCCTTGATTACCTTGGATACACCTAAGAAAAAAGTTTCATTAGTTGCTTCCGCTTTTTGAGCCATTAATTCAGCGTCGTTTAGAACGTCAAACCAAGTGGTTGTGCTGTTTGCCCATTGACCTTGTTGGAAAGCAGGCGTGATGCTGTAATTTTCCAAAGGTAGGCTTGGGCCATAACTAGCGCCACGGCCATAATATCCGGTCCAAGAAGCTGCAAAGGAGTATTGAGTTCCCATTCTTGTTGCTGTCTGCTTCAGTACCATTGGTAAAATGTACTGCGGAGTGACAGAGGCAATCGTAGGTCTATTTGGGTTGGTGTTGATGTCAAAGAAACTATCTTTACAACCCGACAATACTAATGAAGTTGCTAGTATTGCCAATAATATTTTTTGTTTCATTTTCTTCTCGATTAAATTAGAACCTAGCATTTATTGTAAACCCAAAATTTCTAACAGGTGGGTTTGAAGTGTCATTGACATTACCATAAGCATTCGGGTAATCAGAAGCCATGCTGTCAAAATCAGGGTCCATGAATTTGTTTTCTTTAGGAAGCCATAAAGCTAAATTTCTTCCAACAAACGCGATAGAAAGACCTTTCAAGGTTTTCTGTCTTGCTGAAAGCCATGCTTCAGGAATATCATACGATAATGCCAATTCCCTAAATCTCCAATGGTTTGCACTTACAATAAAATTAGATGCGGTATTTCCGAATTCTCCTGTATAGTAGTTGTAAATAGGTTCGTTTTCACCAATTTTAGCGGTGGTGTTAGGAATGTATGAACCTGGGTTGTTGGGATCTTCAATCACAGAGTTAGGCAGGATAAAAGGTTCGCGGTTGTTGTAAGCTGTCGCTTCAGATACACCGGTCCAAGCCATTGCAGAACCTAATCCAAAGAATGAAGTTACGTGGCCACCTTTATATTCAAATAACGCTGAAAGGTTGAAGTTTTTGTAGTTTACAGATGGGTTCAATCCGATGATCCATTTTGGAAGGGTTCTTCCAAAGTTTACATTGGTTGATGATGTGAAAGGGCGACCATCTGCTTCACTTACAATGATACGGCCCTGGTCGTCTCTCTCGTAGTCGGTACCACGCATAACAAATGCTGGTTCACCCACGATAGCATAGTTTCCTGCTGCAATATAACCACCGATAGCAAGTTCTTTTTGGTTCAATCCCTGAGCATTCGTAGATGCTCGTTACTTCTGAATCATTCCAAAGGAAATTTCCTCTGAAGTTGATACCGCCATCATTAAATTTAATTAATGGAGATAGGTTGAAGTCAAAATCAACACCTTTACTGTTGAATGATGCAGCATTGGTGTTTGTTCTTGAGTAACCAGAAGCTTCTGAAGTACTCACCCTGATAATTTGGTCAGTATTCTTCGAGAAGAAGTAAGTTGCTTCTAATGTTAATCTATTGTTCCAAAATCCTGCTTCAAAACCAGCCTCAGTTGTGTTGATACGTTCTGGTTTCAGGTTGTAGTTATAGGATTCATTGTTAGCAGTCAAGCCTGAAACTACTCCGAAAGGGAATCCGTTGGCTTGAGAGAAAGTTGCTTCAAGGAAGTAAGGGCTAATGTCTGAATTGGCAGTTTTGGTCCAAGCACCTCTTATTTTCAAATAATTGAAGAAATCAGAAGTGATGTCAAGAGCATCTGAAACCACTACTGCAGCATTCACTCCAGGGTAGAAGTATGAATTGTTTCCTGGAGCTAAAGTTGAAGTTTTGTCCCAACGGCCAGTGAATTCTAAATTAGCCCAATTTTTGTAATTAAAACCGGCACTTCCGTAGGTAGAGAACAATCTCGTTTTATAACCGTCGGAGTTACCAGTTAAGTTTCCGGTTCTTATGCTGATGTTGTATAGTTCTGGGATTACTAGGTTGCCTGCGCCAACTGTTGTCGCTCTGTATTCGTTCTGTCTTACAAAGGTTCCTAAGATACCGTTGAATTTGAAATCATCGTTGATTTGTTTAGTAACATTCGCAAAGAGTTCAGAAGTCAAAATAGTTTGGTTATAGCTATATTCCTCTAATGAAGAAGGGATAGGGGTCTTACCGCGAGACTGTCCGAATGGGGTTGATTTAGTACCTACAGTAAGGTCTCGTTCTGCAATTCCTCTAGAAGTTAAACTTGCACGGTAAGTGAAGTCTAACCAGTCGAATGGTTTGAAGCCAAAATCGATATTGGTAATTAAATCCTGCTTTTTGCCAGTAGTACGCCAGTTATCAAGAGTGAAATATGGGTTTAAGCCATAGTTGGTAAACCAATTCTCGTAAGTCGCGAATTTATCGTTTTTGTAATCTTTGTATTTGGTAAGCAGAATATGCGCAGGTGTATTGATCAATTGGCTGAAAAGGCCGTCATTACCGCCAGTACCTTGGGCTGTGAAGTAATCCTCTGGACCCGATTGGTTAAAGGTATTGTAGTTCTGTTGGGAGTAATTGAAGTTTGCCCCTGCTCTAAACATGCCAAATTCACGTTTTGCATTTAAGCGAATACCGTTTCTTCTGTTATTATCACCCGGTACTATACCTTTGATATCTGAGTTTTCTAAACTTAAGAAGAAGTCTTTCGCATTAATAGATACGTTGGTTTGGTTAGTAACACCAGTGTCGTAGAATTTTTCGCGTTCATCTGTACCTACGTAAGGAGTTGTTTGTTGGCTACCATCAGGTAATTGAGGACCAATATCTGCAATTTGTCCGTCGTAAGCTGGTCCCCAAGACCAGTTTTCTACTGGGTCAATAATTCCATCGTAACCTTGTCCAAATTGTTTTTGCAATTTTGGAAAGAAGGAGATGTTTTGCCATTGGGTAGAATGGCTGACATTAATGTCAGTTCTTTCAGACCCACTTTTGGTATTAACCAAAATCACCCCATTACGAGCATCAGGACCATAGATTGCAGCCGCTGCAGCACCTTTTAAAACGGATACATTTTCTACGTCATTTGGATTTAGGGAAGATAGATATTTAATGTCCATCTGTACCCCATTCAATACTAGTAAAGGATTGTTGTTACCAGTTAATGATCTGATACCACGTAAATTGATACGGACATCTTCAAAAACTCCAGAATTGGAAGTGGTGACATTCAAACCTGAAACTTTACCTTGTAATCCATTTGCGATGTTTACTGCGCTGGCTTTGTTTACGGTTTTGCTATCTACCTGTTCAGCAGAATAACCTAATTCTCTTTTTTCTCTTTTAACCCCTAAAGCCGTTACGATCACTTCTTCAAGTTCGTTGTCAGAGGAGGTCAATTGCACATTTACAGTAGATTGGTTTCCTACTGCTACTCTTTGTGTTGCATATCCAATGTAAGAAAATACAAGGGTTGCATTTTCTCTAGATACATCGATGGTGTAGTTACCATCACCATCAGACTGGGTTGCAGTATTAGTTCCATCAACACGGATTGAAACCCCGCTTAAGGAGTTGCCATCCGAGGCCGAAGTCACTTTACCGCTTACCTGCCTTAGTTGTGCATTTGCTACTCCTACGAATAGCAAGCACAGCAGAATAACGCTGAGTAATCTTTGTTTCATAATACTTCGTTGTTCGTAAATAAATTTTGTTAGTAATACTATTTGTTAAACATTTTCAATAAGTGAAGGCTTATTGATTTCATAATTATTGATTGTGTCAAATATAGAAAAACTTTAACATTTATAAACAAACTTAAATATTACTAAGAAAATATAATACTCTAATGATAATTCGATTAATAAATAAAAGAATATACCATGTTTGCGGTATAAGTTTGAAAATAGTGGGTTTATTTTAGTTAAATCAAGATTTTTATTGATTAGTAAGCGTTGAATAGATCAATTTTGGAGAGTTTATTAAAGTTTTGATAAAATATCTAATTTGGTCTGTAAAAATATTAATTAATTAAAAATCAATAAGTTAATTAGTTAAACATTTTTTTGTAACAAGTTTGATTGATTTTTCAATTTAGGGGTTTGATAATGGCATAATTACCAAGGCTATTTTATGGAAAGAACAAAGGTGCCTAAGATAATAAGTCCTGCTCCAATTGCAGTTTTTACTGTGAGGGCTTCTTTTAGGAAGATTATGGATAGGATGATGGTAATGGCGACGCTTAATTTATCAATTGCAGCGACTTGAGAGACATTGCCGAGTTGTAAGGCTTTGAAATAGAATATCCAAGATAGTCCGGTCCCAATACCTGATAGGATCAAGAATAAGATATTCTGTTTTTAGATGCTTCCCATATCTTTCAGTTCGCCTTTGACTAAAACGATGCTCCAAATCATAAATAATACAATGACTGTACGAATAGCTGTGGCTAAGTTGGAATTGATTCGAGAGACTCCGATTTTCGCGAAAATAGCAGTCAATGCTGCAAATAGGGCCGATAGTAATACATAAAATTTCCACATAATGAATTGGTATTTAGAATACTCTACATAAACTCAAGCCAAAAGTTTTGTTATGGTAATAAGGCATTATCATGGAGGCAATTTGTGTGTCCTTTTTAGTTAATAGCCTGTTTATTACAGGATAGGACCAGTATGCCAATTCTGTAGATAGAATTCCAAATCCTGCTCCAGCAACTACATCACCGACCCAATGCCTATTATTGATAGTTCGGTAAACGCCAGTGAACAGCGCGAAGGAATAGCCTGAGATTCCAAGCCAAATATTACTGTCCTTGTATTCCCTGAACATAAATTGTGCTGAAGAAAATGCTGTAGAGGTATGTCCGGAAGGAAATGAAAGATTATTAGAGCCATCAGGTCTTTCCTCATGGATTAGGTGCTTTAATGGGAGTACCATTGCCGCATTGTACATTTGGGAGGTGAGGTAGATTATGGTTCTATCGCGCAAATTGTGTTTTCCATTTATTCCTGCCACATTCAGACCATAAACTAACAAGGCAGGGGCATATTGGGTGTAATTATCTAGCTGTATGTGATCCGGTTGATGTTCATATATTTCATATCGAGTGGAGCTATTGAGTTCTTTCAGGGATTCATTGGTCAAGCTTGCAACTCCAAACCCTATGAACACTGCTGGAGCAATGAGCTGCCTGTAATCTAATTTATAGTTATTTGTAAGGTGCTGGGCTTGAAGGTCAATTTTGACTGGATTATTTTGGCTAGTGCTATCTTGGATTTGAGCAGAAACTCTAACCATACTGGATAGCACGTAGACCAAAGTAATTAGTGTGACTCTAAATTTTATAAGCATTCTAATGATCTTTCTTTAATTGTTGACAATATCATAGGTGATTTAGAAGAAATTTTGAATTTCTAGACTTTAAACTTGTACAGCCGATTATCTTTATAGCAATTGAATTCGCAATTTGGAGCCATTTGATTTTATCATCTAGCGAGTTTTTTGCTGAAATAATGATGACCCCATCTTGTTTGCCTTGAGATTTCAATTCTTCCAATAGCTTCAGTCCGTTTCCGTCAGGGAGGCTAATGTCTAATAAGCTACAATCATAGCTAAACTGTTCAATTTTATCTGTAGCCTCCGCGAAGGTATTAGATACTTCACAGAGGTATTTTTCTTCAGAAAGATATTGAACCATGCTTTTTGCCAATTCGATTTCGTCTTCAATAATCAGGATTTTCATTTCATCGAAATAATTTCATGTAATTAAAGGTACAATTTTGAAGAAATTTTGAAGATGGTTTACTTCTTTCCATTTTTCGATGATTTTTTCTTATCTTATGGAGAGCATTAATCAATACTAACCCAAAAAACTAAGATGCATCTTCTTCCTAAACTATTTTTTGCTAATGTGCTATGTCTATCCATGATCATGGCCTTGATCATTCCTTTCGCAAGTGCCCAACAAAAGGCCATTTCATTCTATGTTTCTCCAAAGGGATCTGATCAGCATGAGGGGACCAAAGCTAAACCTTTTGCTTCTGCAGAATATGCATTAGCACAAATCCAAAAATATAAAAAAGCACATCCAGATCAAGCTGTTGAAATGCTAATCGAAGATGGGAAGTATTATTTGTCAAAACCCCTTGAAATAAATGTTGATGGCTTGACCATAAAAGCGATAAATGAAAGGAAGGTGATTTTTTCTGCTGCCCAAAAACTGAACCTGAAATGGACAAAATCCAAGAACAATATGTGGACTGCAAAAGTGCCAGCAGGTTTGCAATCTCAGCGACTTTATGCCAATGGTGAACTTTTAATCCGGGCAAGATATCCTAATTATGATCCTAATATCCTTCCATTTAATGGATATGCAGAAGATGCCATTAGCCCAGAGCGAGTAAAAGGCTGGAAGAACCCCAATGGGGCAATTGTCCATGCTTTGCATATTGGTAGATGGGGTGGGTTTCATTATTTGGTAACTGGCAAGGATGCAAATGGAGAATTGACATTAGAGGGCGGCCTTCAGAATAACCGTCCAAGTAAAATGCATGAAAGATACCGGTTTGTAGAAAATGTTTTTGAGGAACTAGATGCCGTGAATGAATGGTACCTTGATAAGGCATCTTCAACATTGTATCTGAATTTTGGAGATCAGGATCCTAATAAAATTGAATTTGAAGCGCCTCAATTGGAGTCTTTGATTTCGATAAAAGGATCGATGGAACGACCTGTTCGAAATGTTCATGTCAGCGGTATCCGCTTTGTACATACCGATCCAACTTTTATGAAGACTGAAGAACCATTGTTGCGAAGTGATTGGACGATTTATAGGCAAGCTGCAGTTCGTTTTGAAGGAGCTGAAAATTGCAGTGTTTCTAATTCGGACTTTGTTGAATTAGGTGGAAATGCTGTTTTCTTGAGTAATTATAACCGAGGGGTAAAGGTTAGTGGAAATTTAATAGAGCAGATTGGGGGAGGAGCAATTAATTTCGTTGGTGATCCTAATGCAGTTCGTAGTCCTTCCTTCCGATATGAGAAATTTGTTCCCGAAAATGAAATGGACATTATTCCTGGGCCAACAACAGAGAACTATCCTGCAGATTGTGAGGCCAGCGATAATGTCATCAGAAACATCGGTTTGATTGAAAAACAGGTTGCAGGGGTACAGATTTCGATGTCAGCAAGGATTTCGGTGCTTCACAATAGTATTTATGATGTTCCAAGGGCGGGAATAAATGTAGGAGATGGAACCTGGGGTGGACATCAGATTTCATTTAATGATGTGTTTAATACTGTTTTGGAAACGAGTGATCATGGCGCGTTCAACTCATGGGGAAGAGACCGTTTCTGGCATCCAGACAGAAAAGAGATGGATCGAATTGTAGAAGCCCATCCAGATTGGATAAAATTGGATGCTATCGAAACGACCGTCATCAGTAACAATAGGTTTAGCTGTGATCATGGCTGGGATATAGACTTAGATGATGGCTCCTCTAATTATGAAATATTTAATAATCTCTGTCTGAGTGGAGGGTTGAAACTGCGAGAAGGTTTCTATAGAACTGTCTACAATAATATTATGATCAATAATGGCTTTCATCCCCATGTATGGTTCAAAAACAGCCATGATGTATTTAGAAATAATATTGTGATGCATGCGCATCAGGATATACAGGTTAACTTTTGGGGAGATCAAGTGGATGAAAACAATTATACCAATTCAAAAGATCTGGAAATTGACCAGGCCAAAGGAGTGGACAAGAATTCCACAGTTGTAGAGTTAAATTTTACAGATGTTGCAACAGGTAAATTTGAGGTTGTTTCCGGAAGCCTGAAAAACTTCCAGCCATTGAATTTGGAAGAAGTTGGAGTTACAGATCCAAGGCTAAAAAGGCTGATCGATTTACCACATATTCCAGAAATCCACAAAGAAGGTAATATTTCAAAGGGTGTTATTTTCAATTGGAAAGGTGCAAAACTAAAGTCCATTGAATCTTTAGGGGAACAATCAGCTGCCGGTTTGCCAAGCATGGCAGGTGTTTTGGTTTTAGAGCTAGATCCTTCCTCTCCACTTGCGAAAGCAGGAGTTCAAAAGTCAGATGTCATTGTAGGTTGTCAAGGAGTAGAGATTAAGGATGTGAATGGCCTTCAACTGGTGTTAAAACGAGATCAGTATATGAATAAATTGAATGTTGAGATTTTCAGGAATCAAGAAAGAAAATCAATTCAGGTCAATTTATGATTGTTAAATCCCTTGCATAGATCTGATAATTTTGATAAACTCTGCAGGATGCTCATCATGGAAACCATGCCCTGAATTGACGGTGATCAACTTGCAATCGGGAATTAAATTTTCAGCTTTATGGGCGTCTTCATCAGACATTGCAGCCATGAGAATACTATTTTCATCGTACTGAGGCCATTTGGAGTTTTTCGCAAAAATCAATGTTGTAGGACAGTAAATCTTTTTTAAAATTTCAGCTTGATCAAAATTCTCAAACCAAGAACAGTCATAAAAAGAATCAGCAAATCTTTTATCATACCGGTTATCGGATGCTGACTCCCAAATTTTATTGATTGCCAAAGGAAGATATCCAATCCTGAAAATTCTATTTGGATGCTTTTTTCGAAACCTGTTTGCTTTAGCAATAATGATTTTCCAAATGCCCTTGAATTTATTTTTCCAGTAGCTTCTTGGGAGATAAAAGATTAAGAAATCTTTCACTTCGGACTGCTGAAGAAATTCATGAGCAATCCGAAAGTTATCTTGCCAAGCGATGGTTTTCTGGCAACGGTCTTTCTCTGTTGAAAATAATGGGGGGTCTTCGAGAACAGTGCTTTGTACCCGGATATGATTTGCCGATATCCATGCTGATAATAATCCTCCAGAAGAATGGCCGGATAAATAAACTGGTTCTTTAATTACATGATCTATGAACCATATAAAATCTGTACCCATTTTTTCGGCGCTATAGCTTTTTGCTGCGTGCGAAGATTTGCCGTGACCATGGCAATCTACTGCGAATACATGGAAATCTTGAGATAATTCTGGAAGTACTTTTGCATAATTTTTCCAATCTACCCCTTGGCCATGGATCAACAGTAAAGCAGGTCCATTATCCGGACCTTCACCATAATTTAAAACTATTCCATTTTCCAACGAAACCTGTTTTTCTTCGAATCCATATTCAGAAATTTTTAGGCGCTCTCTTTCTTCAGAGTGCAAATTATGCTCCTCATAAATGAAATAAAGGATTGTCAAAAGCGCCAAGATGCTAATAATGATTATTAGTAGGTTCATCACTTCAGGTTTTCAGATAAATTGGAAAAAGTTACCTCCAAATTTAAATAAATATTTTTACCGATTGTTGATAATTTTTTCATTATTACGAGAAACAATTCCATTCATAACATGTTCATTTATTATAATAGCTTAAATAAAATATTAAAACGTAATAATATGAATATCAGCAATTTGATCGAACAGCTCGGCGGTGAAGATTTGTTAAATTATGAGAGTAAGGCAGTACAGAAAGATCTGCTTCATTTGCCTTCTCCAACCTTTATTGATGATGTATATGGACCGACTGACAGAAGTCCTCAGGTTTTACGAAGTTTGGGTAATTTATTTGGGCACGGAAGGTTGGCTGGAACGGGATATCTCTCCATTCTTCCAGTTGACCAAGGAATAGAACATAGTGCCGGAGCTTCATTTGCTGCAAATCCTATTTATTTTGATCCTGAGAATATTGTGAAGTTGGCTATCGAAGGTGGGTGTAATGCTGTCGCTTCTACCTTTGGTGTTTTAGGGGCTGTGTCAAGGAAATATGCCCATAAAATTCCTTTTGTGGTAAAAATCAATCACAATGAGTTACTGAGTTATCCCAATAAAAGTGATCAGATCCTATATGGGACAGTTCGGGAAGCATGGAATATGGGAGCTGCTGCGGTAGGTGCCACCATCTATTTTGGCTCTGAAGAGTCGGGAAGACAGATTGTTGAAGTCAGCAAAGCCTTTCAAGAAGCCCATAGTCTTGGGATGGCAACCATACTTTGGTGCTATCTACGAAATGATGCATTTAAAAAAGATGGTGTAGATTATCATCTAGCTGCTGATTTGACGGGTCAAGCCAATCATTTAGAAGTGACTATAGAAGCTGATATTATTAAGCAAAAGCTACCAGAAGTAAATGGAGGTTATAAAGCCTTGAATTTAGGGAATAGCAGCTATGGAAAGCTTGATGAAAGGATGTACAGTGAGTTGAGCTCTAACCATCCTATTGATCTCTGCCGCTATCAAGTGTTAAATTGTTTTGCAGGTAGGTCGGGATTGATTAATTCTGGAGGAGCGTCTGGTAAGAATGACCTTAGGGATGCCTTGCAAACTGCAGTAATCAATAAAAGAGCAGGCGGGACGGGCTTAATTAGTGGAAGAAAAGCCTTTCAAAAACCAATGAAAGAAGGGGTAGAGCTGCTTCATGGAATTCAAGATGTCTATTTAATGAAAGAAGTGACTATAGCATAGATTACACCTGAATAAAGGGGCAAAGTATTATTTGCCCCTTTATTCTTCATTTTTATTGCCTTCAGGATCTTCACCCATAGCATATTTTCGGATGATATGCTCACTAGCAAGTTTGAGTCCTCTTTCGCTATGTTCGGGATGTAAACCGGCGTCTGTGAAAAATTCGACTTCATTATTGACTTTTGAATACCAAATTCTATTGACGTCCTTAAGGCCTAAGGTATCATATCTAGTGATTTTCCTGAAGTTTTTTAACTTATCTTCATCCAATGCAATAACTTGTTGTTTCCACATATTATTGTCCTGACAGTCTACAACAATATACCTGTCCTTGAACCAGCACATGCATTCCTTTCTATCCTTCAAAGTAATATAGCCTAAGCTTGCTGCAATTAATCCACCTGAGCTGACCCACAACAATGCCTTTTTGCTGAATTTTGAAGGAATAGATTTAACATTTGAAGTTGAGGCTTCATCCTCCGGCGTTTTCTTAATAGGAACTGGAACCTTCTGTCCATCAATTTGCGAAGGACGATTTAAAGGTGTTCTAGTCACTTCTGATTGTAGATTTTTATCCTGCTCCATCCAATCATCAATTTTAAAGGGTCTAGGTTGAAAATCAATCAAAACCGCTAAAAGTTTGACTATGGTTTCATCAGGCTTACTGGTTTTTCTGTCAATAAAGTATCGAATTGGTTTTAATTTGTCGATGTCTATGCCAGCAATTGCCCTTTCTAAATCTCCAAGATCATCATTCAAAATAAAAAAATCTCTAAATGTTTTCTTGTCATCAGGATTCATTCCTGTATTCACTAAAAATAAGGCATAGTCTCTTAGATTAGCAGAGGTTGGATTTGCTAATCGAGCATGTAGTTCATTGTTTTTGTGTTTTTCCCAATAGCTGGCAAGAACACGTTCTTTAAATTTATTGAATGCTGACATTCCTTGAATTTAATGTTTTTCTCTCCCCAAGATTTACGAATTCGTAATTCTAATTAATAATACATTTCAAACATAAAAACTGTTTCACAGCTGATTTCACTGGAAATACCGGAATTTACATGGAAATACCGGAAATATCGGAAATGGTTGATTATGAGCGGTTTTTAGTGCGTTAGTTTTGCTTTTGAAATCAGCGGTTAATAGTGTGTTTGTGCTTTCAAGGAAAGATACAAAAGAGATTTCAATATTGGGGAATTCATGAACCTCAATTCCAAAAAATTCAGAAGGCCTTCTGGAAAATTTTCTAGCAATCCCACACAAGGTGTGTGCGGACCTAGCAGGCTTTTACATTCTAATTTTTTGAGAAATGTGGTACTTAATCTTATACCATTTAATGAACACTGGCAATCCAACTATGCCAATTGAACCGATCAACAATGATCCAGTAATCATGCAGTCCAATACAAATTCTGGCGATGATGATCCAGCTTATGGTGATTTGGGACAGGTGCGACCTCCGCGCCCTAAGAAATAAATTAGTAGGTTTGGTTGCCCCCATGGGCAACCAAATTTTAATTTAGAGATTTATGTAGCCATTTTTTATAATGCAACGTCTTATCAGAAAGAATTAACTAATTATATGAAAACCTCTTATTTACTATTTATAGCGTCGCTATTTATCCAAGTATTTCTAAGTTTCCATTTAGGCTTTAGTCAAGTTGAAAAGCCTTCTCCGGAAATAGGTCTGTCTTGGACAGCAATTTCAACCCGCAATATTGGTCCATTTGAAAATCTACAAGGAGCAGGGAGTTTTTCGAGTAAAAAGTATTTTGGAATGGATGTTTCTTTCCTATATCCTATTAACAATCGTTTTTCATTTGAAACAGGATTAGGTTTTTCAAAACAGGAGGTTGCTTATCAAGGCGCAATAGTTGATCCCATGATAGAACGTTTTAAAGATACTTTAAGCCTAAAAATCTTTGAAATCCCTATTCTTGCCAACATGAATTTAGGGAAGAATTTTTATGCAAATTTGGGACCTATATTGCATTTTGATGTATCTGGACAGTACCAAAATTTAGATAGGCAGAATGGGGTTGGAGCACAATTAGGAATTGGTGCTAAATATAATTTTTCAAGAGTCTGGACTCTTTATTTAGAACCTGCTTTCAAATCTTATAATTTAATACCTTTCGAATCAGATAACCATGTTGATCGTATTAGCCAGTTTGCGGTTAAGGTAGGAGTGAGATATGGGATAAGGTAATTAGATTTGGTTAATTTTTATGTATCTTGAATCTTAATATTCTGAATGTTCAGATTGTAGAGCTACTATGAATAAACCTAAATTTTCCTTTTCCAAAATGTCAAAAAGAAATCACCTTACCACCACTTCGATTTTAATCGTTTTATTATTAATTTCTAACCCTTTTTTCCACTCTTTAGCTCAAAGTTCCTTAAAAAAGCACGAGACCCAAAATCCTTTTTTGGACTTGCCTAATGAAAACCTAAAAAGGTCAATGGCCTTAGTTGATAAAACCATTTTAGCTTATTTCAACCCAAATACTTTTGAAATGAGCCGATATTACAATCCTTTTACTCAAGTGAAGTCTGAAGAAACAGCTAGTGTATGGATGTATACAGCGGGAATAGAAGCAGTAAATGCTATACTTTCTGCATTAAAGTCAAATAAAGAAAATGCTGACCAGAACCTTTATAAATTGAATTATCCTAAATATGAAAAGCTATTGGCTAAATTATATGAAAACCTTGATTATTATTTAGGAACTTTTGAATTGGTTTCATTTACTCAAACGATAACTTGGTCAGTATATGCGGTTGACCGGGTAAAAGAAAAAGGAAAAGCCAATGTAACTGGGGTTTTGAATGTTTATGATGACCAAATGTGGTTGTTGAGGGAGCTTATACACTCTTATAAACTTACAGGGAACAAGGAATATCTGAAAAAGGCAGAATATCTTACAGCTTATGTTTTGGATGGATGGGATCCAAGTATAGATGAAAATGGAAAAGAAATTGGCGGAATTCCTTGGGGACCTGGTTATACAACCAAGCATGCCTGTAGTAATTCTCCATTGATTAGTTCATTGGTTTGGCTCCATGATATTTATAAAAACAACAATGAGCAGATTGAACATCGCTATATAGATCCAAAAGACGGGAAAACCAGGATGTCAAAAATGGAACCTAAGCAGGAATATTATTTAAGTTTTGCAAAAGCTATTTACAAATGGCAAAAGGATAAGTTATTAACCCATAATGGAGTTTATGCTGATATGATGGGGGGATGCGATCCTGATTGTAGGATTAGATACGAAGAAATTGATGGGAAAAACTATCGCGCAAATACCAAACTGACTAAGGCAGTCGGAGAGGCTTACTCCTATAATTCAGGTACGATGCTGTCTGCTGCGGTTGATTTATACCTTGCTACGGAGGATCTCCAGTTTGATAATGATGCCAAGGAATTGGCAAAGAATAGTTTTTCTCACTTTTCTGTAAAAGGAAAGGAGATTCCCGAATATTATTCCTTTGGCACAGAAGGTTTCAAGAATTGGTTCAATGGAATATTGCTTAGGGGATTTAAGGATTTGGCTATGATTAATAGCAATTATGGACAATATATTCATCCGTTTCAAAAGAACCTTGATTATGGATATAAGCACGCCAACAAAGATGGATTCTTGGCAACCAATCTTCTAAAAGGTTGGGAGGGAAGTAAGGAGCCTAAAGGTTTAGAAGGAATGTTCATGTTTACTTATGCGGCAGAATATGCTTTATTGGCTGAATATTATTATGGATTATAAGAGTTTTACATTCTATTTATTTATCAACTAAATCTCACATTTAATCCCTCAAACACATTATTTCTTCAAAATCCTTAACTTTATATACAAATCTTAAAGCCATGAAAAAATTAGCAGTTATTGCTTCCACAGTCCTAGTCACTGTAATCATCATGACCATGGGCTTTTCGGAGGGAAATCAAAAAGAAGAAAAATCAGAAACAAATAGCACAATGAGTTTAACAGGAAAAGAAAAAGAGATATATTTTGCCGGTGGATGTTTTTGGGGAACCGAACATTTTTTCAAATTGGTAAGAGGTGTAGTAGGAACTGAAGTTGGTTATGCCAATGGAAATAAAACAAATCCTACTTATGAGGAAGTTTGCACAGGCAGTACAGGAGCAACGGAAACTGTAAAAGTCATATACGATCCTGAAGTTATCGATCTTGGACTATTGATAGACCTTTATCTAGAAAGTGTCGACCCGACCACTTTAAACAGACAAGGAAACGACAGAGGGACCCAGTATCGTACCGGGATCTATTATACCGATAAGAACGATGAGCCTTTGATCAAAGATAAATTGCATGCTTTATCTTTATCCATTCAAAGCCCAGTTGTGGTAGAAAACGAACCATTGAGAAATTTCTATGATGCTGAAACCTATCACCAAGATTATTTAGATAAGAATCCAGGAGGATATTGCCATATCGGTCCTGAACTTTTTGAAATCGCTAAAAAAGCAAATCCTAAAAAGTAATAGGTAACACATTAGAATAAAGGGAAGTAAGATTTATTTTTTACTTCCCTTTTTTATTGATTAAACCAAAATATAGCTGTTTTCAGTGGTTATTTCATCAATATTTTTCGCTAATTTGAAGTTTTAGAATTGTAATGAGGGTTAACATATTTATTAAGGAACGTTCCAAGTATTTATTTTTCCTTTCCATTACTTATTGAATAATAAAACATCGTTAATAAGAGTTAATAAATTAATTGAATTTCAATAGCTGAAGCCTGATTATTAATGAACGAACTGCTGGAAAACACATTTAATTTCGTGCTCTCGAAATGGTACTACACAAGTGCTTTTTTCTTTGTGTTTTTTAGTATCCTCTACTTTCTTGGGACCTTTATTACAGAAACTATTGTACAGTACAAGACCAAAAACGCAAGTTTAAGGCAGATTGTATTTGCCCAAAAACCTGGACAGCGGTCAAAGGAAATTAAAAATTCATTAGTATCCATTTTTGTTTTTTCCCTTCAAGCTATCTTTTTTCAATACCTGTTTTCCATAGGCGTCTTTAAGGTCCGTTTTGACAACAACTGGAACTGCCTATGGGAAATTCCATTATTGTTCCTCTGGAATGAGACGCATTTTTATGCAGTCCATTGGTTATTGCATAGACCTTGGTTCTTTAGAAATGTCCACAAAGTCCATCATTGGTCGAAGGAACCAACGGCATACTCCATATTTAGTTTTCATTGGATCGAATCATTTCTGCTAGGCACCGTGATTTTCTTTCCATTATTCTTCCATGATTTTCAGGTCTATTCCATTTTGAGTTTACCAGTGATGAGTTTGGTAATCAATTTGCTTGGACATTGTAACCATGAGATCCCAAGTGATAAGCCAAGTACATCCTTTTCAAAATATACGTTTAGACATAGCATGCATCATAAGTGGGGCAGAGGCAATTTTGGCTTTATGCTCGGCATTTTTGATAAGATATTTAATACCCAAGTTTCAGATAATAAACACTAATGAAAAAAGAAAATAGACCAGTTTATATAAATGCCATTGGGATGCATCTTCCCAATTCTCCAGTTTCTAATGAGGAAATGGAAGAATATTTAGGATTGATAGGAGGTAAGCCTTCAAGAGCTAAGGAAAGGATGCTGAAGCAAAATGGCATTAAAACAAGATTTTATGCACTTGATAAAAGCCAGCAATCCACCGATTCAGTGGCGGGCATGGCGGACAAGGCAATTAAGGATTGTCTAGATAAGGCAAATGTTAATAAAGATGAAATTGAGTTGCTGACTGCTGGTACTACACAAGGTGATGTGCCTATTCCTGGCTTTGCTAGTATGGTCCACGCAGAAGCAAAGCTACCTGTATGTAATATTGTTTCGCATCAGAGTGTTTGCTCATCAGGAATTATGGCCTTAAAAAGCGCTTACCTGCATATATTGACTGGTGAAAATGATAATGCTATATCTTGTGCTGCGGATATGCCTAGCCGCATGTTTAAGGCTTCACGATTTGAAAAACAGCCAGAAATACAAGAGAAAGGCTTGCCATTGGATACCGATTTTTTAAGATGGATGTTATCTGATGGAGCAGGAGCCATGTTTCTTTCCGATAAACCTAA
This sequence comes from Sphingobacterium sp. BS-2, assembly GCF_046161205.1. Lineage (NCBI taxonomy): Bacteria > Pseudomonadati > Bacteroidota > Sphingobacteriia > Sphingobacteriales > Sphingobacteriaceae > Sphingobacterium > Sphingobacterium sp. BS-2. Next base: position 89,775 of record NZ_JBIXGO010000007.1, on the reverse strand, counting down.
TCCTAAAGGATTGAGCCTTGAAATTGAATGGATAGATGTAAAATCCTATGCCAATAGTTTTGAAGTCTGCATGTATACTGGAGCAAATAAAAAGAAAGATGGAACTATTGATCAATATTGGTTAGATTATCCAAGTTTTTCTGATGCCGATGCTGATGCCGCTATTAATCTGAAGCAAGATATCAAACTGGTAAACAATACAGTAAGCTTAGGGGTCCAACATCTTTTTCAATTGATTGAAGAAGGCAAGGTAGATCCAAAAAGAATAGATTGGTTGGTCTGCCATTACTCCTCAGAATATTTCAAACAACCCATTGTAGACCTTTTGAAAAAAGGAGGATTGACCATTGAGGAAGACAAATGGTTCACCAATTTACACGATAAGGGAAATACTGGAGCAGCTTCAATTTACATAATGTTGGAGGAGTTGCTTTATAGCGGGAAATTAAAACCCAATCAGGAAATCCTTTGCATGGTTCCGGAGAGCGGACGTTTTATCACCACTTTTATGAAACTTAAAGTAGTAGGTAATGTGCAGACTGAAAAGAAACCATTGATTTCTAAAGAGGATGAAATCTTAGCTCCAGAGATACACATAGATAATAAGCCTATCCAAGAAAAGCTAGTTCGTGATCTGACGCAGATTTGGGTGGATTTTGAATTATCCTTGCGGAATACAGCAATTATTGAGCGTATTTACAATGGGACGATCAGTTTAGAGGATTATAAACTCCTTTTGTTGAACTTAAGGCAACAGGTCATTGATGGTTCCCAATGGATTGCTCGTGCAGCATCCAACGTAAGCATGGATTATTTTGATATCCGATCATCCTTTATTTCCCATTCTCGCGATGAACATAAGGATTACCAGATCCTAGAGAAAAACTTTATTAATTGTGGCGGAAGTAAAGAAGCACTATACCAGGGAGAAAAAAATATTGGTTCGGAGGCTTTGAGTGCCTACATGTTCCATAAGGCAAGCCAACCAAATCCATTTGATCTATTAGGTGGAATGTTTATTATTGAAGGCCTAGGTAATCGATTGGCGGGCAAATGGGGTCGTGCTATCCAGCATCAATTGGATCTTAAGGACGACCAGGTTTCATTCTTTATCTATCATGAAACTTCTGACTCCAACGATAACCATTTTGAACGCTTTGAAAAGGCACTAAATTCAGAATTGTTAACTGAAGAAATGGCAAAAAGAGTAGCCAAGACCGCAAAGGTGGTGGCTAAATTATATCAAATGCAATTGGCAGAAATCGGAAATTATTAATCAGCTCCTATGTTACATACCAGCGAATATTTCGAACATAAAAAGAACAATCCAAGAGACCCAAGTCATTGGCATGCCTTGTTCTTAGACAATAGTGTTCCCTTTAATAAGGATGCAAAGGCCGCTTTTTTATTTGATTCCAATAGAAAGAGCAAACAGTTTATGCTGCCTTTTTTGAGGGTATTTGGAAGATTGACCATTATCATCTTGCAGATTTTTAAGGCAATTGCTCCAAATCTCATCAATGCACCAAAGACCTTACACCGTTTTCTTTATTGGGGAATGAAATATTGGGTTTCTCCGGAAGCCAACTTTTTGATCTTAAGGCATTTTTACCTAGGATCTGAGGTCTTAAGATTTATCAAGGATAATGTAAAAGGAGCGGAGGATATTCCGATGAATCCATTAAAGCCCTTGTCTTTGGAGGTGGTCAAGGATAACCTGTTCTTGGAGCATGATCTTAACCTCTACAATTTCATTATCAACTTAAATACGGCAATTCAGGAGAAGGGACTGAAAATTGAACCTGTTTCCAATCCAGATTTCACTGCTGTTTCTGCAGGTCCAATCCCCTTTGAGGAATTTCCAAATCGTTGGACCAATATGATGGATCTATCTTCTGCGATTGAAGTATTTACTCCAGTTTATCAATTCTTTTTAACGGATAATGACTTTTGGAGGGCATCAAACTCGTTACAGCTGGACGAGGTAATTGGCGTATATGCAGCGACAATAATGAGTTGTCCGGAAAAATTGATCGCATTAAATAACAAACACCCTATGATTCCATTGCCAACCTATGGAGCTGGATTTAGGTTGACACTTCATGGTTTATCCACGGAAGTATTACATCATTTGATCTCACAACAGAAATTACATTCCGAAGAAACTCCAGTAGTGGTTTAATATGAGGAATCTATTAAAAAACAAAGGGTTAGCATATTGTATGTTAACCCTTTGTTTTTATGTCGATTAGTTCTATTTCTCTATTTCTTTCAAACTATTCATTTTCTTGTATTCCAAGAATCCTTTAATGTCTTCAAAATGCTCACGAACGCGTTTATTTCCGAATTCGAAAACCTTAGTAGCCAATCCATCAAGGAAATCACGATCGTGGGATACCAAAATCAGTGTGCCATCAAAATCTTGAAGGGCATCTTTGATAATATCCTTGGTTTTCATGTCCAAGTGGTTGGTAGGCTCATCCAGGATCAATACATTCACTGGTTCCAGCAGTAACTTAATCATGGCTAGCCTTGTTTTTTCACCACCTGAAAGAACCTTTACCTTTTTGGTTGTATCATCCCCACTGAACATAAATGCTCCCAAAAGATCTTTGATCTTTACACGGACATCCCCAACAGCAATCTGGTCTATTGTTTCAAAAACCGTAAGTTCTTCATCTAATAAAGCAGCTTGGTTTTGCGCAAAATATCCGATTTTCGCATTGTGCCCAACTTTTAGCGTTCCTTCAATATCAATTTCCCCCATGATAGCTTTGATCATGGTCGATTTGCCCTCCCCGTTTTTACCTACAAAGGCTACTTTCTGTCCACGTTCAATGACCATATTCGCATTTTGGAATACCAAATGGTCACCATAAGACTTGGTTAAATCTTCTACAATGACAGGATAAGTTCCGGATCTTGGTGAAGGTGGGAATTTCAGGCGCAATGCTGAATTGTCGACTTCATCGATTTCAATGATCTCCAATTTCTCAAGCATCTTAACCCTTGACTGAACTTGCAAAGTTTTTGAATAGGTGCCTTTGAAACGGTCGATGAATTCTTGGTTATCTGCAATAAAACGCTGTTGTTCTTCATAAGCCTTTAATTGGTGCAATCTGCGTTCCTTACGAAGTTCCAAGTAATGGCTGTATTTAGCTTTGTAATCATAGATCTTACCCATAGTCACCTCAATAGTCCTGTTGGTAATATTATCTACGAAAGCACGGTCATGGGAGATCACGATTACGGCCTTGGCCTGATTGATCAAGAAGTCCTCTAACCATTCGATACTTTCGATATCCATATGGTTGGTAGGCTCATCCAATAAAATCAAGTCAGGTTTCTTTAAAAGGATTTTTGCTAATTCGATTCGCATACGCCATCCTCCAGAAAATTCAGAGGTTTGACGGTTAAAATCTGAACGCTCGAATCCCAATCCTTTCAATACCTTCTCCACTTCAGCATCGTAATTAGTCTCTTCGATGGAATAGAATTTTTCACTCAGCTCTGAAACACGTTCGATTAACTTCATGTAATCATCCGTTTCATAATCGGTGCGAATGTTCAATTGTTCATTCAGTTCCTCAAGTTCATCGCGCATCTGATAGACTTCTTCAAATGCTTTTGAAGTTTCTTCAAACACGGTCATATTATCCTTTGTCAACAAATGCTGCGGTAAATAGGCAATTACTGCATCTTTAGGTCCAGATACATTGCCAGTTGTAGGTTTTCCGACCCCAGCAATAATCTTTAATAAAGTGGATTTACCTGCACCATTCTTACCCATTAAGGCGATTTTGTCATTCTCGTTGATAGAGAATGTCACATCGGAAAAAAGAGTTGTTCCTCCAAAGGAAACAGAGATGTTATTTACATTGATCACGATTCGCTCGATTTTATTTTGAGCTGCAAAGATAGAGGAAAAATTTGTTCTTTCGACTGCCTTGTAAATTTTACGATTTCTAATTGATTGGGGTTTTGAGTAAAATGCTTATCTTACTCTATCCTAATCCATTCACTATGAAAAAACTAACCCTACTGATCTTTTCGACCTTGCTGAGCTTTGGACTATTTGCCTCTGAAATCACTTTAAAAATCAATAAGAAATACCTCAATTTTCCAATTTCCAACAAGCAAGATCGGAAGAAGATGGAATTTATGCCCAATGGTCAAGAGGCTTGGTCTGTTGTCGTTAGATTAGCCCCAGATAATGCAGATTATTGGGTGTTTTATGATGTTTCACATCTAAAGGGAAAAAACCTAAAGATTACCTATGAAGGAGATGAGAAAGCACTGAAGCAAATTTATCAGGCTGATGAGATAAAAGGGCAGGAAAGTTTGTACCAAGAACAAAATCGCCCCCAATTTCATTTTTCTACGAAAAGGGGATGGATCAATGACCCTAATGGTTTAGTCTATTATGATGGTGAATATCATTTGTTCTACCAACATAATCCTATGGAGAGAGAATGGGAAAATATGCATTGGGGACATGCTGTGAGTCAGGACCTGATTCATTGGAAGGAATTGCCAACGGCATTGTATCCTGATAAATTAGGGACCATGTTTTCCGGCTCCGCGATCATTGATTATCAGAATACAGCTGGCTACAATAAAGGGAATGAACCTGCAATGATTGCATTTTATACGGCTGCTAGTTCCGACAGGCAGGTACAGTGCATGGCCTATAGTCTGGACAAAGGTAGGACCTGGACAAAATACGACAAGAATCCCTTAATTGACTCCAAGGAAAAGTGGAATAGTCAGGACACCCGTGACCCCAAGGTTTTTTGGTTTGAGCCAGCAAAACATTGGGTAATGGTGCTGAACGAAAGAGATGGCCATTCCATCTATAATTCAAATAACTTAAAAGATTGGACCTACCAAAGTCATGTCTCAGGCTTCTGGGAATGTCCCGAATTATTTGAACTTCCTATTGATGGCGATGCCAACAATAAAAAATGGGTTATGTACGGTGCTACAGGAACCTATATGATCGGCTCATTTGATGGAAAGAAATTCACTCCCGAGGCTGGAAAATACTTTTATAATGCAGGGCATCTCTATGCTGCACAAACCTACAGCAATATTCCTGAAGCTGACGGAAGAAGGATCCAGATCGGCTGGGGGAGAATCCCGCAGGGGGATATGCCTTTCAATGGCATGATGATGCTTCCAACGGAGTTGACTTTAAGAACAACCAAAGACGGACCAAGGTTATTTAGTGTTCCGATTAAAGAAACTGAGAAATTATTTACAAAAGTAGATTCATGGAAGAATTTAACTGCAGCGAAAGCGAATGAGTTATTGCATCAGTACAGTGATAAAGACAAATTACGCATTAAAACAAAAATCAAACTTTCTCATGCTACAGAAGCAGGATTCAATCTTTATGCGCAGCGGATGATCAGTTACGATATGAATTCAAATATGTTGAATGGCATGTTCTATTCCCCAGAAGACCCTACGAGCATGGAACTGTCTGCCGACATCTTTATCGACAGAACCTCCATCGAAGTGTTCTTTGATAATGGAATCTATTCAAGTTACCTAGATCGAAAACCGGACAAAAACAATACAGAAGGTTATCATTTCTGGGGAAACAATATTGAGGTATTAGAACTTGAGGTCTATGATGTAAAGGGGATTTGGTAATATTCCACGTCTTGTATGTAGAGTTTTTCTGAGTCATGATGAGAAGTAATAATTTGGGCTAAATTTATCGGAAGGTGATGACAGCAAAGTGCAAGGCAAAAAAAGTTTTTTTAATTTTAGAGATATAACCCCTTTTGGGGTTCCATTATTTTAGCAGGCATGGCACGTTAGCCTGGAAGTCGCGCAAAAACGATGTTCGATTAATCGAACATCGTTTTTGCATTACCCCTTTATTGTTTACCATCCATGCTAAAATAATTCATCCCCGCTGGGGATGTATGGCGGATAAAAAATATTCTTCTGGAAAGGAAATATAGGTCTAAATTCCTAGAAACACAGATTTAACAAACGTGTCATCGTACGCAGGAAGGATCTCGGAACTATTCAATCCATAAATGTATTGGCGAACAGGTCATCCATCGAAGATGGATGATGACAAGCATGTTTTGGGACATTTACGTACAGATTCTTCACTAATCGTTCAGAATTGGAAATGCCCCAGAGAAGGATTCAGAGCACAGCGAAGAATCTATTTTTTTTTGGAAAATTTTGTCATTCCGTAATCGTAAGATGAGGAAACTATTCAATCTATAAATGTATTGGCGAACAGGTCATCCATCGAAGATGGATGATGACAAGAACGTTCGGGACATTTACGTACAGATTCTTCACTAATCGTTCAGAATTGGAAATGCCCCAGAGAGGGATTCAGAGCATAGTGAAGAATCTGTACGGTTCTCCTCCCTAAGATCTTGTCATCCTTAACTGAAGGTTAAGGAACTGTAAACCAGAGTAAACCATGATGTTTTTTATTTTGAAGTTTCGCATGATGAGATAATCGGATGAAGTTCAGTACTACACAAAAAAGCTTAACTTAATGACATTGGCCGCTAGGGGGGTAGCAATGTAAAGATTCCAACTCCATTAGATAAATACTTAATTACAGGAATGTTCAGAAAAACGATACATCTCTAAATTTGATTAATAATTATTCACAAGGATTAACAACTCTTAGAGGATTCTTATTCCCCGTATCTTGCTTTGGATCTATAATTGGGGAGAGGGAACGGCAAGGTTGATTAAAACAGCATTCGTATTTGTAGGCCTTGCACTATGGTGGTTTGCAAGTAAAGATGAAGTCAAAGATGAGACTCCCGCGGATCAAACTACCCAGCCCTATGGAAGTAAAAAAGCAAGAGTCAGCGTAAATGAGTTTGGAAGAATTTCGAACTCCTTTTTTACTCGTTGCCTAGATAAGAAAATCCTAGAGATTTAACCTACATTTTCATGTTGTCCTTATTCGAGACACATTCCGAATTTTCGCAACATGTCCCGAACATGCCTCGAATAAGTCTCGAATAAAACCCTTCTTTTTTTGTCGAATTTTTATCAATTGTCAAGCTAAATTTATCTGAAATAATCATCCTTATTTGGATCTCCTCTTCACCAATTGAAATGTTCTATAACAAACAATTTAATGATCTTGAGCAATGCCAATCCTAAATATTCGTTTAGAGGAATAAGCCAAAGCGATATCATATCCAAAGGCGGAAAAATGGTTGGAATTCCGATGCCTTTTTGCGATGGGAATGCTAAAATAATAATGCCCTTCCAGGTCAGTATAACTCAAAAAAAAATATCCTTCCCTGTGGTCAACCTGAGAAGGCATGAAGGTTCTCGGAACTATTCAATCCATAAATGTATAAGCGAACAGGTCATCCATCGAAGATGGATGATGAACAGGCACGTTTTGGGGCATTGACGTACAGATTCTCCACTAATCGTTTAGAATGGGAAATGCGCTAGAAAGGGATTCAGAGCGGCAGCGAAGAATCTATTGTTTTTATTTTTTTATGGATGCTTGTCATTCCGCTATCGTAAGATGAGGAAACCATTTCAAATGAAGAGTGGATCGTTCCGAGACCCTTCGGGTCGGCCTTCAGGGTGACACGAAAAGGGTACAGAAAAATATTTCACCCACGCTCTGGGTTATCCCTTGATCGTTACAACCTTCTACAAATATTTCACCCCTTCCAGGGGTTCCCAATTTATACAAACATCCATCCTTCCGAAGGAAGCACTTTAGCCTCCGGCTCATTTCCAGTGGCGGAAAAATGGATAGAATGCCGTCGACCTGTGCGATGGGATTGGCCTTGGAATGCTTTCAGTAGATCATCCCCTTAAAAGGGATGATCTACTGAAAGATATTCCCGACAACAAGGCATTCTATCCATGTGCGGATGATGGTGCGAAAAGCCACCTTAAATGGGCCGAAGCGTTTTGGTTACTTTTGGGCTCCAAAAGTAACAATGAGATCGGTAATCCTTAAATGGGCCGAAGCGTTTACGGATTCGAGTTGTTTTTGGTATCCCTGAGCTCCTTCGTCGGTTTGGTTACTTTTGCGCTTCAAAAGTAACAAATAGAATCTTTTGATTTTCAAGCCTTCCTCATTCCTTTCTCCTTCAAAAACTCAATATTTTCGTGACAATTAACATCTAATATTCCTATATTTAAATACACTAATTAATGAAAAATGAACAAAAAAACCATTTTATTAGGTATACTGCCTGCATTCCTGACTGTGATGTCCTGTAATAATTCGGCAAATAAAGATGCTGAAACCGATCAAGATAGTATTTCTGCTACAAGTGCTGACACAACGGTTAGTACTTCGGCAGTTCCAGCCTCAACTAAATTCAATCCCGAAACTTTACCAGAAGCAACTGCAGATATGGGCCAGTTCCCATATTATTCTATTCCAGAATGGGTGGATGCAAAGAGCAGCTATGGATATGATCGGGAATCCGATTTTGGAAAGATTGAGTTTTATACAGGCAATTCATTTTATCCTTTAGAGGGTAGGGTCAAAGTCAAAGGTTATGGCATGAATGGGAGTTGGGACGAATTCAAGTTTGTTCAATCTTTTGCAAAACATTTTGAAAGTTTTGGTGCCAAGAAATTGTTTGAGGGACAGATTCCTCAAGACCAAATTGATGCCTTAAATAAATCAAAAAATAAGGACAGCTATTTTTTCGATTTTGCAACCTCAAATATGGAAAATATAGTGACCTATGGTCTTAAAAAAGAAGGAAAATTAATCCTGTTTGCAATTGCAAGCAATTCTGCTTACGGTGCCATTTATACCGGTGAGAGTGAAGCCTTCAAACAGACTATTGGGATTATCAAGGCAGAGAAAATAGAAAAGGACCTGAATGAAAAAGGAAAATCTGTTTTGCACATTAATTTTGATACCGATAAAGCCACATTAAAAACAGATGGTAAAGAAGTAGTGGCGGAAATAGGCAAGGTGTTAAAGTCAAATGAAAGCTTGAAATTGGATATCAATGGATATACAGACAATGTTGGCAATGCAGACCATAACCTGAAATTATCTAAAGATCGTGCTAATACCGTTTTAACTACCCTAGTACAAGCTGGAATCGATAAATCTAGGTTAAACGCAAATGGATTTGGTGCCAATGATTTTATTGCTGATAATAATACCGATGCGGGTAAGGAGCAAAATAGAAGGGTAGAGCTCGTGAAAAAGTAAAACTTATTTACTCATTTTATCGAATACTGAAACGATCAACATAATCAATCCTCCAACGAGATAAATGCACATTGGAACTACGAAGAACCATTTGAAAGCCCAATATTGATATTTGGACATTTTATTGAACATTTTTGGACGTTTCATATTAAAAGAACAATTCTAAAACAAAAAGGGTCTGCATAATTTTATGCAGACCCTTTTTGCTTCTAAATGTTAAAATTATTTCAATACGAACTTAAATCCTAAAGAGAATCTAGAGGCTTCAAAATGGGAGCCATGAGATAGATTCCACCAAGGTTTCCAGTCTACGTGCATCGCTAAAGGAGTTGAAGGAATTCTAAACTCCATACCTAAAGCGGGACGGATTGCAAAGTCTGTATGGGTGTCACCATCCCAGTGTTTGTCATCATCATACCAATCATCATCCCATTTTCCATGGTCAATAAATGATAATTGAGGACCTACACCTACATACCAAGTTAAACCTCTAGTTCCAGAGATACGTTGGTTGTAAGAGTAATCAACACCAATTACTGTAATGTGGTCTCCAAATAATACCTGTGCATTTCCTGCATCACGGCCACTGAAACTGTGTTTAATTTGTGGTCCAAATAATGATTCTCCATCACCCACATCTACGCCTAAACCGATTGCAGTACGGTAAGGGGTTTGCGCATTTGCCTGCTCATTCGCGGCAAACATTAAAATAAAAAGGGTTAGAATAGGTAAAAATACTTTCTTCATGATAATAAATAATTGTTTCAAATTTCAAACTTTCGATATGATAGTTTCCGCTGTTATAACAAATAGTTTGCCAAAAGGCCTTCTAATATGCTTTTAAACGCTTAGATGACAGATTTTGAACAAAATAAAAACCTCAGGTGAATCTTCCTGAGGTCCCCAATTGTTCCTGATTTATTGATTTAAAATAACCGAGTTGAAAAATCGCCTGGATTATCGTCCTCATCATCACCTTCATCATCGTTGAATAGATCATCAGCATCCTCTTCTTCCTCTTCTTCCTCTTCCTCTTCCTCTTCTTCCTCTGGCTCGATGTTGTCTTTTAAAGGGTAATCTTCTCCAATGGGTTCATTATCATCTTTCAATGGATCCTCTTTCGGGTCATATTCCTGTGAGCCCTGATCTGAATCTGGATCATAAAAAGGATTTTGATAATCCGGCTCATTATTTTTATTGTTTTTGTTTTCTTCAGGATCCTGCATTATACTAATCGCAATAATAAGTCCTTGCCTATTTATTGCCTGGTTGATTGTTGAGTTCATTTTGTTTTTTTATTAAGTGAACAGGTTGATAATGATTTAGTTGAAAAAAAAATATACTTGATGTCAAGTATAAATACCCTTTGTCAATTTTTGTTCAACAATTAAGAAGCTGATGTTTTCAATATATAATAGCAAGGAATTAATTAAGAATATCAACATAACAAATCATGGAAAATCAAATGAAAAACCCAGATTTAAGAGAAAAGGAAATGACCAATAGATTTGAAGAGTGTAAGACTCGATTATCTTCAAAACATTTTATATGCGCTGCTCTTACCGTCATGGGGCTATCCATTTTTTTCAAATGCAAAGGCCATAAACATATCGCTTTATTTTTGGGACAATGGGTATCACCCATTTTAATAATGGGACTTTACAATAAATTAGTAAAGATCCATGGAAATGATTAAAATCTTTTGATCATAGAATTGTTTAATTATCCATTTTGCAAAGAACCAAGTTATCTCGAAAATTTTAAAGATAACTTGGTTTATTTTTTATTCTTTAAAATGGTCAGTCTTTATTCTTATGCCAACTAATTCATCTGCAATATGTTCTTTATTAAAAATAGTTATGGCTACGAAAAATGAAAGTGCAACTGAAGGTTTAAATAACAATGGCAGACCTGATAAAAAAAAGGATCTGACGGCCTTTATGAAACGTAAAGAAAAGAAGCAAGACGATGCTGGTGAAGCAGGAGTTGATCCTCAAAAGGAGCAGCTTAATATCATGCCCAATCCGAATGAGTTTCCGAAAGAGCCAACAAAAAAGAAAACTAAATAACAATATGATGAAAAAGCTGATTCCTTTGTTTCCATTAATATTAACATTAATGGTTATTTCATGTACAAATCCAAATAATACTGACAATAATAATCAGATGGATCAACCCATCGATACCGCAGAAAGGCTTGATAGTTTAGATAGTGTAAGAATAGACAGTACCTTGACTGAACAGCCTATCAATCCTGTGGAATAAGAATGGGTGCGATTTTATTTATAGAAAATTGAATTTAGGATCTTACTTATCTTAAGGTTAAAGTATTCAGATAAAAAATCATATTTTTAAGAAAACTTTAAACCTATTGCTATGCATAAAATCTTCTTAACAACAATTTTGCTATCCCTAATCTTAGGCTCTTGTACAAATACCGCTAAAGACCAATCTAATAAGGAGGTCCAAGCTGATTCTAGCAGTACTTCAAAAGATTATCCTAGATTAGGAAGGGTCGAAGTTCTGGATCCAGCGATGCTTAATATTGTTGACAGTACTGCGCAAGTAGAAAAATTAGCTGATGGAATGACTTGGGCTGAAGGTCCGGTCTGGGTGAAAGAGGGCAACTACCTCTTGTATTCCGACACTAGACAAAATATTATCTATAAATGGTCGGAGGCTGCTGGGCTTCAGGAATTTATTAAACCTGCCGGTTTTGAAGGGCCTGGGACCTATTCTGAAGAAGAGGGAACCAATGGTTTATTGATAAACCAACAGGGTCAATTAGTGGCATGTGACCATGGAAATCGCCGAATTGCTCAAATTGACTTGAAAACCAAGAAAAAAGAAACATTGGTTGGGAACTGGGAAGGCAAGAAGTTCAACTCACCAAACGATATCTGTCAGCATCCAAATGGCGATTATTATTTTACTGATCCTCCTTATGGATTACCTGGCCGTGAAAGCGATACCGAAACCAAGGAGATCAAAGAAAATGGTGTTTATAAAGTCAACCAAAAAGGAGAGGCTGTACAAGTTGTTTCCAATTTGGCAAGACCCAACGGAATAACCCTATCCGCAGATGCAAAACAAGTGTTTGTAGCCTTAAGTGATGGTAATAACCCTTATATCATGGCTTATGATATTAAACCTGATGGACTTTTATCGGATGGCCGTATATTCTTTGATTTCAAAAAGAATTTTCCTGAAGAATCCCTTGCAGCAGACGGTATCAAAGTAGATGCTAATGGAAATATGTATGCAGCTGCCGGTGATGGGGTAGTGGTCATCAATTCCACAGGAAAACCTATTGGTAGAATCCGTTCAACGGTACATACGGCAAATTGTGCATTTGCTGCCGATGGCTATCTTTATCTGACATCAACAGATCAATTATTGAGAATAAAACTTAAAATCTAAAACTATTCTTAGTTTGAAACTGTTTTTTAGATAATCAACATTTTAACACTATGGAAGATCAAATTCTGGATTTAGAAAAGGAATACTGGCAAGGAATGGCCAGTCTAGATTATGACACCGTCCGGGACCTTACTTATTTCCCTTGTACCGTAGTGAGTAAAGATGGTGTCAAATACATTGATGAACCCACTTACAAAAAATACTTTGAGATGGGTGAAGGCATGAAAATGGAAATCCTAGGCATTACTGAAGCAGTAGTACAGATGTTTAGTAAGAGTTTTGCAACCATTGGTTATTTGGTCGAAATTGAAGTCGAAAATCAAGGGCAGGTTCGTAAGTCCAAATGCGCTTGTAGTTCCACTTGGATCCAAGAAAATGGTAAATGGAAATGTTCAATGCATACTGAGGTTGATTATTCTCCAAGTCAAGCCCTATAAATAGATAAAAAAATATTCAATTAAATAGGAAAAGGACAGAATGAGGTCCTTTTCCTATTTTTTTTTAATATATACCTATCTTTTTTTCTTTGTTTAAACACTTAATAAATAAGAGGTTATATTTAACTTGTTGAAATCTTTTTAATTAATAGAGGATAATAATAAAAATATTACGGTATACCGTAATATTTAACCACTTTTTAAAGATATCTTTGTCTTAACCAAATCGTCAAATTATTAACAGTTAATTAGTAGTATGCTTAACAAATGCTTCTATTGTGGATTTAGGGCTTTAAGTAAAAAGCACCTTAAAGATCGCACATGTCCCAAAAAACCTTTTTTCTTAGCCTTATTTTTTAAACATTGTACCACAGGATTGTTTTAACCGCCATTTAATGCAAATGGCTCGGCATTTTGTGGAGAATACTGGAGTTTTGAAAATCAATAATATTTTTGCTTTTTACGGTAAACCGTAAAATATATTTTGATTAAAACAATAAATTCATAAACCCACAATTACCGAATATCATTAATTAAGTATTGATTATTATGAAATGTTTTTGCGTCCCTTGTGGTATTGCTCTTTTATAGAGGCACATATAAAAATGTGTGAATTTCCGAAAAAACCATTTTACTCAACTTAATTTATAAACATTGTTCAACTAGTTTTATTTATTTAATTCATGAATTGGAAGAAAATATTAGTGGGGGAAATTCTGGTCTTAGTTCTTCTGAAATCAGGGATACTCCTAAATAACCTTGCTGGAAATACCTGGTCTTTTTTTATTGGAATAGGTTTTCTATTGATCTGTTTAATTTTGTTCTCCTATGCAAGGTACAAGAAACTAGAGCAACCTGATCTCGTAACAGCGTTGTTATTGACCTTGCTCTATGTCCCTATGACTATTATCAACTCTTGGAGGTATATCTTTTAAACAATTATATCTTTATATTTTAAACCAAAGGTTGTCATTTATGGCAACCTTTTTTATTCCAGATAAGATAGTGGATGTTGATTGCCTATTATTTCTTTTGCAGATTTCAATTGGTAAATGTACCATTGTCTGATCACGGTATGGCTCCGTTCCTGATTTAAGACCTTCCTTAATTTTATTTCCGTAAAGAGATTGGAATATAAATTCTCTACAGAAATGAAATTATTTGATGGTACAATGAAATATGCATTTTCACCCTTTTTAATCGGGTTTACAGTAAGGTTAATCCAAGCATATTTATGGATGTCTGTAAGTTTACCTTCAGCTATCATTCTGATTTCCATTGGTCTTGCCAAATAAAAATAGAGGTGTCCTGCTGGATACCATTTATCAACAAGTAAAGCATCCTCCGTGGACATTTCACCCTTGCCAATATCTTCTGCCCTCAATGCTTCAAATTGGTTCTTTAAATCTTTCCAGCCAATCATATCCAAAGTGACATCACCTTTTCCTAATTGCTCCTTACTGGAAACAGAAAATAGATTTCCAGGATAATATCTAATGAGAAGGATGCCTAGGATTATAATAATCAAGGTAAAACTAAGTTGGAAATTCAGTAATTTCCTTATCCTCGGTATCTTGTCGAGTTCCAACTGTTGATCAATCCACAAACTGCTTATGATCATGATTCCAAAGAACCCCGGCCCGCTCCAATGTGGCAAAGTCGGTCTGAAAAAAGAAATTCCTGTAGTAGCAAGAATAATAGGGATAGAAGTGAATAATAAGAGATATACGATGTTTTTGGATACGCCTTTTATCTTAAACTTTTGCTTGATCAGTGAGAAAAGAACAAAAACATACATATAAACTAAAAGCGGATTGTTATAAAATATTTGACCGAAAAAAGCCTGTGCAAAATAATCCCAACGAATTCCAGATTCCAATATGCTAACCCGTTGACTATGGAACTTCCAAGTGATAAAATCATTCTCTTCATTCCAGAGCCAGATAGGAAGCACACAGACCATAAAGATCAGTATGCTAAGATAAAGTGCTCTATTTTTAAGTAATTGTCTTTGAAAAAGGAGGATATAGGAGATAAACCCAAAGCCTAAAAATATGGAATGTACCTTACTCAAACAGGCCAGACCTATCCATAATCCTAATAACAGGAGCTGATTGCTTTGTCTATGGACATCTATACTGCTTACAATCGCGGTCATACTATATAGGGCGGCTATCCAAAATGTATTGGCTATGGAGTCTGGCAAAATAAATAATCCAGAAATAATACTGGCATAAATCGAGGCTGTATACAGCACGGCGGCAATCAATCCCGCTCTTTCACTCATTAATTGTCTTGCAATTCCGGCAATTAACCAAGTATTGAAGCCAGCCATCATTATTGCTCCAAATCGCATGGAGAAATCATTGACCCAATGCAGGTTAAGCGTAAAAAATCGTATCAATAAGCCAACCATTGGAGGATGGTCAAAATGGTTCCAATCTAGATGTTGCGCATAGCTGAAATAATAGACTTCATCATTTCCTAATTCAATGAAGATCGCAAATAAGCAACGCATTAAGGTGCTAACAACGATTAACCACCTAAGTTTGATCCTATAATCATTTTCCATTGTTGAAAGTAAAGAGGAGGTTAGCGGAGAAATTCCATAAAAAAACGATAGCTATGGCTAGGAGCTTGCTGAAATAGAAATTCAATTTGAATTTGTTATGGAAAAGATACAGGAAACTACTATTGAGGGCTAGTCCTATGCTACTGATACCTAGAAAATAAAGGAATTGTTCAAATATCTGTGGGTTTTTGCTCGAAAAGGTCCAGATACGATTCAAGATGTAATTATTGATGACCGCCATGGAAAAACCAATCGCATTAGCTATAAATTTGTTGATCTTAAGTTTTTCTTTGCAGAGCCAAGTAAAAAAGAAATCAATGGCCATACCCAAGAGGCCTACCGCTCCGAATTTAACAGCGCTCAAAAGAAGCTTTAGCATAGATTATATTTTAAAATTGCTGGGCAGGTTTGATAAGGTAAAACGGTTTTCAGAATAATAGGAAACCAGTAAAGCGTAAAGACAGGAGAAACCGATACCAAGCATGGAACCAAACCAAACATCATCAAGATAATGCTGTCCTAAGTATACCCTTGAATAACCTGTCAGGCAGGCTAAAAGGAATGCTAGGATAGATAGACTCCTATTCCTTGAATAAAGGGCAATGCAGGTTGCTAAGGCAAAGGCAGAAGTGGTATGACCCGAAGGAAAAGCATTATGATAAGACATAGGCATCCAGGACAAAGAGTGAAAGTTTGGGTCATCATGTAAACTGAAACCTGGTCTATGTGTATGAAAGGTTCTTTTCAATAGTGAACAGATCAATCCAGATCCTATATAAGTAGCCGCGATTGCTACAGCTAACCTTCGGGACCATAAAAAGAAACAGATCAATGCTAAAGCGATCACAAATATGCCATCCCCAAATTGGGTAATAACAGTGAAAAAGTAGTCGAAAAACAAAGAGTGCTTGCTGTTAATAAATAAAAAGGAATCTTGTTTCGGAATTGAAAATACAATGCAACTCAAAAAAAAGTACCAGGTTAAAAAACAATTATAAAAATACCTGTTTTGATGGTAGAGTTTTAGGATACGTTTCATGAGGTTAATTTGCTTTGATCTTTAAAACATAAAATTATGGTTGAAATATTAAGAAAATGTTATCACAAATACTTAACTTCGTTAAGTTTCTATTAATAAATAACCGCTGTTTAATGACAGTTCAGTTTAGGGGCTGAACCATTTCGAATTCTTGGGAAATATCTTTACTTTCAACTACTCTTAATCAATTATTATGAACTGCAAATATTTTGGAGGCATTCCAAACATGTTCCCTAGCAAGTCCTTTCTGCTTTTCTTTCTGTTTTGCTTGTTTTTCCAACCGATCAATGCCCAAGAGAATCGACTGATCGGGCGTTGGGTACTTGATTTTATCACAGATGCCGATCAGTTAATTTCTGATATCCATTCACCCATGTTTTCCAATGAGACCATTTATGAAATATCAAAAGATCAGATAAAAATTAACAATACGGCATTTAAGGCAGTATATGATGATCTCAGGAATATTGAAATGCTTAACAGGACTCTTTTTTATTCTTTTGATGGGGACTACCTTGTTGTACAAGAACGTGGTGATCCAGACCATATCTTTTATTTTCTAAGAGATTCCATTTTCATAAAAACATATCCTGAGTTTCAACCAAAATATGTGGAAAGAAACGGTCAGAAATTACTCCTTGAAGATGCTTTTAATAAGGTGAGGTTTACCAGCAATATGGATTTCGCAAGCAGTATGGAATTTTATTCCAATGAACTAAAAAAGAGATCAAAATCGGAATTCTTTTGTGAGATTGAATTTGTACTGGATACGAATAATGTAATCAGGGATGTCGTTTTTCTAAACCCAATTGATCTAAAACTGGAAACTGAGTTAAGGAAAGCTTTGAATAAGATTAAAGAATTTTACTTTAACGATCTCAAGGAGAATGTTTTGGTCGTTCAAAGAATTCAATATTCAACCTTCGGTAAAAAGGATGTAAGTCAAGAGGTCAAAGATGCAATGTCATCGTTTCAAAAAGGTGATGAACTTTACCATAATGGTAAATATGAGGAGGCATTACCCTATTTGGAAAAAGCGATCCAGCTTCCCGTTAATCGAAGACAATATTTTTATTTTGATGATTGCCTACGAACCTTAGGGATTTGTTATCTCATGTTAAATAGGAAGGAGGATGCCTGTAAAATTTTTAATGAATGGGGAACCACTTCCAATTTCAAAGTCCGTAATTATTTAAGGTTCTTTTGTAATAATAAGGTAATTCTCGAACCTCCTGATAAAGAAAGATTGATCGAAAATATCAATTAGATGATTTTTCGGTATCAAATAATTTCATATCTTCCAATATGTCGACACGTAAAACTATTGCCATCGATATGGATGGGGTCTTGGCCAATAACATGGCGCATTATTTAGCTTATCATTTCCAGGAAACAGGAATCCGGATCACTGAAGCCGAGATTCAAGGAAAACCGGAAGCTGAATGTTTTGAGGATCCAGATGCTGTTTACCGATATTTGGAAAAACCTGATTTCTTTCGGACTCTACCACTCAATCCCGATGCCCAAGAGGTAGTAAAACGACTAAATGATAATTTTGACATCTATATCGTCTCCGCTGCCATGGAATTCCCTTGGAGCCTCGTGGAAAAATTCGATTGGCTGCAAGAACATTTCCCATTTATTACTTGGCATCAAGTGGTATTTTGTGGCAATAAGGGCATCATCAAAGCAGACTATATGATCGATGACCATATCTATAATCTACGTTCTTTCTCGGGTACTGGCCTGATATTTAATTGCTATCACAATATCCATGAAACTGGTTTTGAAAGATTGAATGGATCGAAAGATGTGGAGCGATACTTCTTTGGATCATAATCCTTTCTTCAGCGATTTCACAAGGATAATTTTTTATACAAAGGAAAGAGCAACCTCATCAGGTTGCTCTTTCTATGGTCCTATGTTTTCTCAAGTCTACTAGGAGACCTGAACTTCCTGTGCCTGTTTTATTTTGGAAGGATCTTTCTGAAGGATTACCGTTAAGATACCGTCCTCAAAACTGGCTTGTACATTATCAAGCAATATCTCATCCTGCAATTGAAAAGCCCTTTCAAATTCGCCCAAGTGCTGTTCTTGGTAAATATATTTCAAACCAGATTCCAATTCTGCTGCTTTACAAGAGATGGTCAGGACCTGATCGGTAATATTCACCTGGAATTGTTCTTTCTTTCTCCCTGCCGCAAATACTTGAACTTGGTATAGTTCATCATTCTCTGCAATATTGACTGGGATATTTGATTTCTGGCCTCTGTTAAAAGGATTGCCATCATTGAAAAACTGACTTTGGAACCGGTCAAATTTTCTCTTAAAATTGCTTCTGCAAAAATTTCGTTGTGCTTCTGCGTCTTGGTTATATGTTTCTCTTCTGAACATTTTTTTATTTTTTTTATGAATTAGTAAATAGGGACAATAGTGGGTTTATTTGCTTTGTTCGCATATTGAATAGGAACGATAGCCTGTGGGTTTGCCATAATATATTTACGTTCTGGAACCCTCTCAAAAGCTGGCATATAATCGTTGTATTCGGAATGATGTCGACGTCTGCTTATTTTGGAGTAGATCAGAGTTCCGATAGAAAACAAGATGGTAGTTACCAACAGTACTTTAAAGATTGTTCCGATCAACAGGGTCGCAATGCCAACTAGCACAGTTGCTACTAGTAATCTTGGAATTATGGATTGAAATTTATTTTTCATGTTTTTTTTATTTTGTTCTATTTAAAGGCCTTTGATGTAGTAGACGCAGGAACCCATCCTTTTACCTTAAATTATTTTGAAAAATTTTCAATTTCCATGTAGACTACCTTAAAATCCACATTTTGAATCAAATCGGCGCTTCCATTCCTCACGCAACCTTTCCTTTTCCTCCTCACTAAGGTCCGATCGATCCAATTCTCTTTGCCTCATTTTGCGCCCGAAACCACCGCCCGGTCTTCCAAAACCTCGGCCAAATAGGAGTTTTGAAAGAACGAACAGTCCGAGTGCCTGCCAATAATCGATGGTTTTCAAACCGAATATCTCTGGCATAAGCTTGTTCCATAAAAATTGGAGTAATCCAATGACCAAGAAGAATAAGATCAGCATTGCTATCCCAATAAAGATCTTTTTCCCTTTTCTTTTTGTATTGAATGAGCTATTCATCGCTAATATTTTTTAAGATTTTAATTCATTGTATAAACCTCGCAACCTTAATCTCAGGTGCTTCACTGCATAGCTTTTGCGGCTGATAATGGTCTTTAGGTTTTCATTTTCAAGGTTTGCTATTTCCTGTAGGGTCATTTCTTCGATTTCGTTCAGGATATAGACTTTTCTTTGTTTTTCTGGCAATTCCTCCAATGCCTTCATCAATTCGTCCCAAAAGATATCCTTGAACATCTTGAGTTCTGGATTGTCCGTTTCGTCGGCCACTAAGAGATGGGCAATAGGGAAGGAGTCCTCATCGGCAGCTTCAGTAAGCTCGTCGAGCGACTCATCTTTCTTTTTTCGATAACTATCTGTGATTTTATTGCGGGTAACAGAATATAGCCAAGCCCCAGCATTACCCAAGTCTTCAATATTTGTAACCCTAGAAAATTGATACCAAACCTCCTGCAAGATGTCCTCGGCATCGGCAGTCTTTTTCACCCGCGCCTTAACAAAGCGCAGCAACTGTCCGCCATATTCCTTGACGACCTCCGAGAAAGATTTGGCGTTTTTTTCCGACATACGTTCTAGCTGTGCCTCGTCCATACAGACAAAGACGAATCAAAAGAGTTTTTACTTTAAAAAATTTTATCTTTTTTAATAAAACCTTATTTCAATTCTAGCAATTCCGTTGATTTAATTCTTGAAAAGTTGTAAAAGAAAATTAATTCAACAGGATATTTGCCTTTTCGCTGTAACGCTGGAGCCATGAATTTTATTTCATTTGCATTGTAGGATACTACTTTACATTGATTTTCAGCGATGAAAACTTCAAAACCCATCGAGGTTAAGCCTCTACCTTTAATCGTAATGATATCTCCAGCGTAGGCAGAAAGTGGAGATACACTTTCAATTTCTGCACCTAATATATTAATGTTTAATGGCTCTTCTTGGAAGCTGAGGCCTGAGTTTGGAACATCTAAACCAATATGGATTTTTTGATTGCCAAACAACCCAGAGGGTAAATTCAGATATCCTTTTCCGTTTTTTACGGACTCGATTTCCATCTCATATTGATCCATTTTTGCAAAGTACCTGATACCGTCAACAAAATTCCCCGTGAATTCTACATTTTCGTCAAAGTAATAAGGAGCCATGCTGCTGATTTTGGCTGAAATTGGCTTTACGGTCAGCTTATTGTTTAATTTGACTGTCGGGAACATACTTGATACTATTTCTACATCATAAGATCCTGCTTTGAGATTGGGAATGGTAAAGGAAGTACTGATTGAGTTTTGATATAAATAGCTTTGATATATTTGACCAGCAAGCTTGATCTTTAATTCTTTATTGCCATATAACCTATTTAGCAAGCTGGAGGTAATAAAAAAATTATTGCCTGGGTGGAAATGCTCTTGTTCCAAGTATAGAGCTGCCGGAGTTGGTTTGATCAATTCGAGTTTCTGACTTGAAAAAATAGTGTCATAACCATTGAAATAACCAAGTCTCAGTTTTTCACCTGTATATTGAATGTCCTCCAGATTAGCTGTTTCATTATAATATGAGGTGCTGGTATTTCCAACAATAATCGGGAAATCTCCATAATAAGAAGTTAAACCAAATGTTTTCAATTTTAATCCATCTCCAAAATAAATGGGTTTATCCGCCAAAAAATCTATCCTTCCTAAGATATTTACAATGATGAGGCCTAGTTCATCGCCATAGGCTTGGCTTGGTTGGTCGTTGCTGATGTAAAGCTGAACGGGATAGCCATTCAAGCCTAAATTATCAGGGATTTTTAGGATCAGTTTTTTTTCTTCAATCTTGAGGATAGGGACATTGATCAATTCCAGATTGGGTTGGTTTAAATGCGCATATACCTTGTTCTTGTCGGTGATTTGTTTAAAATTTCCGGTCAATACTAGTGTATCACCTAAGGTCACCCTAATCCCGTCTTCTTGATCTATCCAAAAATCCCTTACCCTAATTAGCGATGGTTTGGTCAAATATTCTTGCTTCTCCGTGATGAGATAAAATTTAAAATATAAGGGCTCATTTAATGGGAAAGCTTTTGTTGGTTGATAATCATGTTTTATCAATCCAGTTTTAACTTTTGCACCCAAGGATATTTTGATTGGGTTGCTGGAGTTTTTATCCAAAATGATAAAACCATGGTCCAATACTTTCTCATCGTTCAGATATAAAAGCTCGGCATTTAAGGTCACCTTAGTGGCCGATACATTACCTGCCTGAAAAACATCTATTTTTATCGGTTTATTATCGGGTTTAACCTCTTCTTTTTTACTGCAAGAAAGCAATAGATTCAAGAAAATCAATCCAAAAATCGGAGCAAATAGGCTGCTGAAATATGATTTTTTCATTTTACAATATTTCTATTACTTGGTTACTTAGAATACTTTCTGAGGAGTTATTACCATTGAGATAAATCTTATATTTCCCTGGCAAAAGCATTAATGGCATTTTCACTTTTAATTCCTCATTAGAGGTCCTTTCAGTAACTACAGCGTAGTTTTCAAAGAATATATAATCGACTTTTTCTAAACCTCTGCCTTTAAGGATCAAAACATCTCCAGGATTGACCTGCTTTGCACTTAAGCTCGTAATGATGGGGTTGAGCAACTTTAATCGAAATGATTTTTGGGTCTGATCATTAATTGCTTTGCCATTATACATTAATTTTACCTCATAGTTATTCCCAATCAGGAAGGGAACCTTATAAATGATTTCTGAATTGGACTCCGCAATTGCTGAAGTTTGGAAGAAGTCATTAAAGGTTACTGAATATTCCATTCCTTTAATGAAGTTTCCATTAATCTGCAACTCTTCATTTGGATAGATTTCACTTGGTGAAATAGAGGAAATATTAAAAGGAAGTAGCTCTAATTGCTGATTTAAAGTCACATTAAATAATGATGATTGTAAACTTACAGTATGTTTTCCATAAGGAAGGTCTTGGACGGAAATGCTAAGATAGGATGGATAACTCATATAGTATCCAAACTCCTTAGATCCTATCTTAACTTTTTGGAGAGTATTTCCGAAATATTTATTAAACTCTATTCCAAAAATATCAACTGATTGATCTGGATGAATCTGAACTGGACCTAAAGATAAATCTTCAGGTTTTGGAGCTATAAGCTGAAGAGGTTCTGGAAAATCAGTTACTTTAACACCATCATCTATTGACCATTTTAGACTAGATTGATTAATTGGTCCAAATTCTCCTATGGTTATTCCATAGTAATAGGGCAATTTTTTGCCATTGATGATGATATTTAAACTACTCTTCTGATATGGAAGCGCATCTCCAGTAATGGGAAGGGCTTGGTTATAGTAAATCTCATAGCTTTTCGGTGGATGGATACGAGCTATGATCTTCATTTTTCCTATTGTCCTTGAAAAATAGTTGTTCCCATTTGGATCTTTTCTATTTAAAATAATGTCTATAACATCATCATGATTAACCATTTGGATTGGCGCCAAGATCTTAATGGATTTTTTATCCTTTGCGACTTCAAAGGGCAGTTTTCCCAATTCCTTGCCAGCTAAGGTAATATAGCTGTCTTTATCCATTTGGCTAAAATCTCCTTCCAAACTCATATAGGTTCCTGCGACAGCCTTTGTCTCTTTTTCGGGATCTGTTTTGATCTGATCCACCATAAACTCAACTTGATTCCCTTTATAAAATGCTTTGTTGGTTCGCACATAAAAGCAATACGCATATTTTTTGCCGATTACAAATGGATTGCTGGCGGTGTAAGTATATTCTTTTTTACCTTCTTTAGTAGAAGGCTTATCTATTTTGATTTCTTTCGGGTTCGTAGGATCGAGGTCCAGATCATAGAGCACAAAACCTATTTCTTGGATAGGCTCCGAATTGAGCTTTTTGATTTCACCAACCATTTTGATCTGATTGCTAGCCAGGATAGTGACCACATCCGTACTCAAACTAATTGCCGATTCCGTATTTGGATCTATTACAGAAGTTTTGGAACATGCTGTCATTAGACTCAAGAATAATCCCAAGATAATGACAGGCTTTTTGGAGTAAAACCTAATAATATTCAAAATAATCTGTGCTTTGATAGAGATCGGTTCCTATAGAAAAGCCAACTTTCATTTTTCCTTTTCCCGGAAGTCTAGGAATTGAAAAGCTAACCTTATTGTTGTTGATTTTTATGGCATTGATCATTTGATCTCCTAGAAATACGGTGCCTACTAAGCCTATGCCTTTGCCTTCTACCGTTAGGATATCGCCCGTAGTGCCTTTGTTAGGATAAAATTTGTCAAATGTATATCCCAGGGATTTATAGTTAATAACCTGTTCGGTTTTATAAAACACAGCTGTAGGTGTGTAATAACCAATTTGAAAAGTATCTTCAGGCTTAAAATATAAGTTTAGCACAAAGTTTAAAACCCCTTCTTGGGCATTGGCCATCCCTACTTGAAAATCGTTCTTATCAACCATGAAGTACTGCATACCATCAATAAAATTGCCTTTCAGCGTCAATGTATCACCTGCATAACCAGTCACTGAGGTTGGGGAGGTAATCTTTAACTTTTCTACCTTAACTTTCTTTGGGGATAGATAACTATGGAATCGATTAAAGACCTTCAGCTCATAATCGCCATCGACTAAATCGCCTGGGGAAACGGTCAGCAATCCCGTGCGATAATCATAGCCCACATTTGCTTCTTGGCCCCCCACTGTGCCACTTACTTCAGACCAAAAGAATCGTGAAAGTTCAATTGCATCATACTGGATGTAGGAAAAAGGATGTACCCTAGGGAAATTCGATTTCAGTACTAGATCTTTTGCCGGTTGGACTAAGGAAAAGGGCTCTGGAAAATAAACAGAATCTTTTCCGTTCATATAGCCTATTTTGAAAGTTCCTTCGGAAAAATCTGGCAAATCATGGAACCTTAATCCTTTTTGATAAGGGAATTTTTTTCCATTGATCAAAATGTACAAATTCGGTATGGTATAGTAACTATCTGCAAGGTTGGCAACCGAAAAATCCAGGAAGTCGGAATAGTCATAATCCTTTTTGGTGAATTTTAGCCGAGAGAAATAACTGATCTTTGCTAGGTTAAGTTCAAATCTTCTTGGATTCTCATTTTTTCTAACTAAACTCACTTGAACCTGGTCCGAATTATAAACATCACTGCTGGCCCTAAGGATAAAACTGATTGATTTTTTATCAGGACTCACCGTAAAGGGAAGACTGAAAATCTCCATAGCTCCGCGGACCGCTAACCTATAATGGTCCGCGAGTCCTTCAAAATTTCCATTTATTTTGATGGTATCTGATCCATAGGAGAATTTCTCTTCTGCAACGGCATTTAGATTCCCTAACATGAACTCATAGGGGTTGCTTTTGTAAAAATTCTTCTCTGTGCGCACATACAAGAGGTAGGAATAAGAAACTCCTTGCTCAAAGATCTTTTTTGGTTTGAAAAGCGCGGTAATTTCTCCAGTTTTTGTGGTCTTTCCAAGACTAATGGTCTCCTCCGGCATTTTTTCCCCATCCTGATTACTGAATTGTACGATGAAGCCATGATCCAAAATGGCTTCATCACCAGGAGTTTCGATCTTTCCTGTAAGTTTAACCTCATTTAAGCTAAGGTTTGAAAATCCAGTAGTATAGATGATATATTCTTTATTTCCCTTTTCAACCTCTGGGTTACCAGAAGATTTCGAGCAGCCTGCGCAGAAGGACAGACCCACGGAAATCAAGCTTAAGTAAAGAAATGTCCTTAAATCCTTTTGTGTCATATTCATTGTCATGGCTTATTTAAACTCAAATGTTTGGTCCACGGTCAACCATTTGTTTTTATGGAAAACCGCAATTTTGTACTTTCCGGGAAGGGTAACCATGTAAGGATAGAAACTGACCTGGTTTAAACCGACTTCATCAGCAGGCATCCATTTACCATCAAAGAAGATCATCCCTCGGCTTATCCCTTCACCATATAAGGTGATCTTGGTATTATAATTTCCCGTTGAGGGACTAAAATGGGAATAGGTAATGGGACCATATTGCACTGAAAATGAAACATCTACCAGCGTTTCCTTTTTAAGGATATCGTCATAATATCCCACCTTTTTGATCTCAAATTTGTCAGCTAAACTCTCATCCAAGTATACATTGATACTGCCATTGGCTGCAGGAGAACTCGGAGACATACCAATATTGCTGTAAATCCGATAGGTCTTGCCATCGATAAAGTTCCCGGTAATGGTGACATAGTTTGTCGATACTAATTCTTTAGGAGAAAATGATCCCACGTTTAGTTTTCTGATCGTGATTTTGTCGGTAGGAGCATAGGTAAAATAGTCACTGACGAATTTTAATCCAAAATTGCCTTCCGGGATGTCGCTGACCGTCAACCAATCCTCTCCATTCCAATTTGCTGTTGCGATGGCGGGATAGTTGCCAAGGGTTATTTTGGACTTTTCTAATGGCATTTTCTGGTTCAGACCATATACACTAAGACGTAGCGATGAATTTGGATGGGTCACTTTTTCTCTAAAGAATACATCATTAACATTTGGGGGATCTAACTTTAATGGAGTTGGAAAATAGACCGTATCGATTCCGTCATAATAACCAAATTTGAAACTATTGCCCTTTAGGTTCTTGACTAGGTCTGAGACATACGACTGTGTACCTGTTTTTAAACTAAAGGAATTAGAGCCTACTATAATCTCGAATGGTTTTTTACTATCATATTTGAAACCTAAAGCACCAAAGGTTATCATTTCCCTATAATTTACCATGAAGTTATCTAATGGCAACAATTTAGCTAAGACATTGACGCGCCCTAGATAAATAGGCATAGTGTTGTTTTTTACTAAAGTGAAAATTGGTTCATCACCGTGGTTGAAGCGTCCGTCAATGGTAAATCTCAGGGTTTTCTTATCTGTACTTATCTCATATGCTATAGGGTCAAGGGTCAAACCTAATACATAATAAGAATCATCAATCTTAGAAAAATCACCATTGATACTGATTACATCACCTTGATGGACACTTCGTTCAGCAAAAGGTTCTAGTTTTACAGGGACATAACGGAAAGTTACCCCTCCTGATAGATATTCCAGTTTATCCGTTTTGATATAGTATTTGGCTGTGTAGTTAACACCTGTTTTAGGGATGTTGGCATACAATAGCTCATTGGTTCCAATTTGGATCTTTTTGTCAATTTTTAAGCGTATGGGAAGGCCCGGATTAAAGGGATCTTGCTCTTGTAATAAAAAACCATGTTCAATGATTTTTTCCTCATTGAGGTGCAAAACCCTACCCATGAACTTCATTCCAGAAACACCTTGGCTTTCAGGGACAATGGCTTCTAGTTTAATTGGTTTTACTTGCTGGCTTATCGAATTTTGAGACGTAGGATCTGAGTCCTTTTTGCACGCCATCAGTAAGCCCAGCAAAATAGCTAGATAGTAGATTTTTTTCATATTTCGGTTAACTCCAACAAAAGTAATTAAATTGAATTACTTATTTGTTAGTCGTAAACAATAGTTGATAGATTTATTTTTAAGTCTAATTTAAAGTTCAGGTAGCTATTTGAATTTTACCTGTCGGGGGGGGTATTAGGTGGTCTAAAAGGAAGGTTTTTTGAGTTAGGGAGAGGGGGAAGTTTCTGATGTTTATCGGTCTATTGCCAATCCAACCCCCAAAGGGGTAATACAGCTTACTAAATCTTTGCTAAAATAATTTCACCCCTTCAGGGTGATAAGGGTAATATTTTTTTAACACCTTGGAAAACCCCATTAGGGGTTTAATTATTTTAGAAAATGATAGAATTGAAGGATTACCCCTTTAGGGGTTCAATCTGGATTCCGATAGTTTATTGACCTAATACCAATCCAACCCCCTAGAGGGGTAATACAGCTTACTAAATCTTTGCTAAAATAATTTCACCCCTTCAGGGTGATAAGGGTAATATTTTTTTAACACCTTGGAAAACCCATTAAGGGTTTAATTATTTTAGAAAATGATAGAATTGAAGGATTACCCCTTTAGGGGTTCAATCTGGATTCCGATAGTTTATTGACCTAATACCAATTCAACCCCTAAAGGGGTAAAACAGCTTACTAAATCTTTGCTAAAATAATTTCACCCCTTCAGGGTGATAAGGGTAATATTTTTTTAACACCTTGGAAAACCCCATTAAGGGTTTAATTATTTTAGAAAATGATAGAATTGAAGGATTACCCCTTTAGGGGTTCAATCTGGATTCCGATAGTTTATTGACCTAATACCAATCCAACCCCCTAAAGGGGTAATACAGCTGAAAAATCTTTGCTAAAATAATTTCACCCTTACAGGGTGATATGTGCACTATAAGTTTTAATGTTGGAAATCAGATATTATCAATTATAGTTCATTCCCAAATCTTGGTCAATCCTCTAATCCTTTCCATCCTGGTTCAAATGCCGTTGGGCAATCCCGTACCCTGAGCGGAATCTCGTCCTGGATCGATAACCGTCGAACCCAAATCTATTTAAAGAAGAATGAACTATTTCCTTTCTCGCCTGTTCACTCTATGAATACTACCGATAAATAAGCTCGCAAAGGCATTTTGAAGAAATAGTATGGACAGCTTACCTTAAGGCAGAAATAGGTAAAATGTCTAAATAATAGACAGCTCCGAAATTTTTTTGGAGCTGTTTTTTTAATAAAAAAATGCAGACGTTAAACCTGCATTTCTAAGAAAAACTAATTAAAATTTCTTTTTGTTAAACAAATACCCCAAAACTTTTTTGGACCAATTGTGCCAATTTATCCACTGAAATACTAGGCCCAGGGTCTTCGGTACTTGTCCATTCACGTGTGGCGGGGTTATAGGACAGGATATAATTGATATTATCGTCCTCAACCACATTGAATGAATGGGTCTTAGGATCATAATTCACGCTGAAATGAATCTCGTGTCCTTGATGATGATATTCAAATGTTCTGTTTAAATCCATGTAATAAAAACAAAATAAAAGTCAATTGGTTTTTGCAATATTAATATTGATTTGATAAAAAATCAAACTATTTAGGTTTACCATTGTTCCTATTATACACACATATTTATTAATTCACTTAAAATTAAAAGCAAATGGATTCATTAGATTTAAAAGGAAGATGGAATATTTTAAAAGGAAAAGTAAAGCAACAATATGCAGATCTAACGGATGACGATTTATTGTATGTTGAAGGTAAAGAAGACGAACTTTATGGTAAACTTCAGAAGAAAACGGGAAAAACTCGTGAAGAAGTTCAAACCTGGTTAAGAGATTTGGATAAATAAAATCCAAAACTCCTATAAAATAAAATGCCCAGCCATACGGTTGGGCATTTTTCATTCTATCCTAATTGTATGTATTTATGCAAAGGAGTTAATGTGATGTTGTTATTAACAAAATTAAAGGAATAATAAATTCCTTGAAATACCAGTTTTTAGGTAATTATCATAGCTGTATAATAGACTGTCAAAGAGAAATACAAAACTAAGCTATAGGTTCTTAATTGTTCAAGAGCTCAATAATCTTTTCAATAGGTCTGCCGATTGCGGCTTTACCATCCTTTACTACAATGGGTCTTTCAATCAAGACTGGATTTTCAAGCATAATGTCAATCCATTCCTCATCTGATAGGTTTTTGTCTTTGTAGTTTTCCTTAAATAAAGTTTCATTCTTACGGATCAGTTCCAAGGGTTTCATCTGAAGCATTTTTAGGATTTCTTTTAATTCACTCTTAGTGGGTACTACTTTCAGATATTCTTGGACTTCAATTTCTTCATTATTAACCTTCAAAAGGTTTAAGGCAGCTCTACTTTTGCTGCACATATTATTGTGGTATATCTTGATCATGGTTTTTAAATAATTCTTTGATGTATTTATCAGAAACAAAGTTAATTCATAAGGTTGGTAAACCATAAATCGAATAGATTCTTCGTTACTTTTGGAGCCCAAAAGTAACCAAAACCGACGAAGGAGCTCACGGATACCAAAAACAACTCGAATCCGTAACGCTTCGGCCCATTTAAGGTGGCTTTTCGCACGATCATCCGCACATGGATAGAATGCCTTGTTGTCGGGAATATCTTTTAATAGATCATCCTTTTAATGAGATGATCTATTAAAAGAATTCCAAGGCCAATCCCATGGCTCAGGGCATCGGCATTCTATCCATTTTTCAGCCAAGGAAATGAGCCGAAGGTTAAAGGACTTCCTTCGGAAGGATGGTGTTTGTTTAAATTAGGAAACCCCTGGAAGGGGTGACATCTTTGTAGAAAATATGGGTGTTTGTAATGGCGAACCCACAGCGTGGGTGAAATATTTATAGAATAATGAATTGTAATAACGGATAACCCCTAGCGGGGGTGAAATATTTTTCTATACCCTTATCGTGTCACCCTGAAAGCTTGCCCGAAGAGTCTCGGAACGATCCATTCTTCATTTGAAATGGTTTCCTCATCTTACGATTTCGAAATGGACTTTGTTCCTTAAAAAAAACAAAAAATAGATTCTTCGCTGCGCTCTGAATCCCTCTTTGGGACACTTCTAATTCTGAACGATTAGTGAAGAATCTGTACGTAAATGTCCCACACGTTCTTGTCATCGTCCATCGAAGATGGATGACCTGTTCGCTTATTTAAATTTTTGATATTCAAATATTTGTCTTGTATAGTTCCGAGATCCTTCCGATGTCAGGATGACAGCAAGGGGGAAAGAAGATTAAGGAAAGTTCGCCAATGCAATCTTTAATATTTTAATTGATTAGGTATGTGAAATCCCGAGATCATTCCTTTTATAGGAGAACAATTCATTTCCAAACAAATCAAAAAATATCGCGATAAACCAATTTATCGCGATCTTAATATCTACAAATTATAAAAGCTTGGGTCAAATGCTTCTTTTAAATTTTTGGGTTCTACCTTTTTCTTATGATTGAGGGCATGTCGACTCGTCGATGAAGTGACATAGGCCTGTTGTCTGGTCCGTTGCAAATTTCCGATTGGACTATTTGCCTCAATCGTTCTGAAAGGGGTGAAGGACAGGTTTTCCATGATCTCAAAGTTTCCATCTTTAGGGACTTCCTGTTGAAATATCGTAATTTTGGCTACTGTTTGAAATGGAGAAAGCTCCTGGTCCCATTCCACTGTCAAATCATTGATCGGCAGTTTGTCTAGGTCATTACAGAGTTGTACCTGCAGTTCAAATGTCAGGTCGTTTTTAGCAATCTCCTTAATAATGGAAGCGCGATATGGCCAATCTTCTGATTCAATATTGACTTCTTTCTCTTGGATTTTTTGTTTGGTTTCCGATGTAGGTATCACCCGAATCTTTGCCATATAATCACCATGCCGGACCGCACCCATACTATAGAATTCATAGAGAAAACTATTGATGGCAGGGATCTTTTCAAAGGTTTTTAGAGCATTCAATTCCTTGAGCGCTTCCCAATTTGGAAAAGCCTTTTTATTTTCTGTTGCCCATAATGCTGCAAATTCCAGTTTCCCTAAGGCCCCTTTTTCAAAGAAATCAGTCAGCTTTAGGAATAATTTGGAGATAAAGACATAATGTTCTGCTGTATTGCAGAAGAATACTGGATTATTGATCAGATTATAATCCATATTAGGGGAATCCGCCTCATTGGGTGCCAATTTTTTTCCTGGAATATCAAAAACCTTAATCGCCATGCCTTGGGCATTGCCACTTAATTTATCGGGTAAAACCCTAGAGGATCCATTGGAAAATCGGATTACAGCTTCATGTTTTCCGGCCTGCGCATATACACCCTGCGACAGTTCGGGGGGTAAATTCCCCATGATTTCAAACTCCGCTTTTAAGGCTGCATAGCCATTGGCATGTGCATCTCGGGTATAATGGTTGATATTGCTGAGTTGCTTGGTTTCCTGGATGTAGTTTTGGATATCTTTATTGATGGTAGCCATATATTCTTCGAAATTCTCTGGGATTTCCTCCAAATCAGGGCTGTATTTTATATACTCCTTGTTCATGTTCTATAGTTTAGCGTTTATTGAATTCAGTGTGATGTTTTATGCCAATTCGCTGATCCATTTCAAAGCAGAAAGGCTAGGGATAAAACAATACTCGCCGCCTTTTACAATATTGTAAGTTTGGAGATTATGGTATCGTTTGACCATGGGGTCAGCAGGAACGGTAAATAAGCCATCTTTTTGGACAGAGATCAGAGGATCCGTTTCGGTTCCCAAGTTTTGGGAATTCCCGTCATTGACCCATTGGCCTTGTAAGAATTCCATGGTCCCCATTGCATCGGCACTGATGGCAAGAAAATATTGGCCACGTTCCTTGCCATCATTCTTGGTGACTTCCGGTGGAACTATATCCCCAAAAGTGACACTCTTACGGATGATACGGTGCAAGCGAACATCTTCCATAACGAAGTTTTTAGAATCCCTTGGATTCATCCTGCGTATATGGGAAGAGAAAGGACATTTCTTTCCATATTCATCATGCTTGAATGAAAAGTCATTGTTCTTATGCATGTTCGCACCCAATTCCTTATCATCCTCTTCAGGACTCAATACCAAAGGAGCACCACTTCGCCAACGGCCAACCGTTTTTGCTGCCAATAATTCGCCTTCCTCAGGACTATTGCTGTTTTCTTTGATAAACTTATTGAACTCTGCAACTTGGCTTTGGTATTTTCGTACAGCCAAGAAAGAACCGTTCTTTCCCAAAACTTCGGGTTGAGGGAAAGGGGCTACTACACCGGCTTCGCCAGGGTATCCTAAAATAAATTCACCTGCTTTGATTGGACGATCGTAGCTTGCGGGTAACTCAATCCCGCTGCCTTCAATCTCAGGATTGCTGATGCCATCTCTAAACCCGAATACATTTTTGACCTCTTCTGTCGCTCCAAAATCATGTTGAAACAAGATCTCAATACCAGATTTGCCCTCCAGCTCCTTTCTAAACTCTTGCAATAATGCTTGCCATGACTCCTTCGAATCTGCTATTACAGCTGCCGCGACATGGATCTCCTGCTTAAATGCCTTTTCCCAATGCTTGGGATCATTGACATCAATGTCCTTTAAAAACTTGGCTCGAGCAGCCATACCTTCCTTAAAGGATACAGGGAAAGAGTCCAAAGATTCCTTAGGCAAACCCAAAGCTTCCAACCCTTTGTAGGTAAAGGTTAAAAATACAGTCGCACCTTCGTTTTTATCCCAATCTTGGGCAGAATGGACCAAAGGTAAAACGGCTCTGACCAATTCTTTACCAGCCTCTGCAGACTTGATTCGGATGGCCGCCGTGGTGCCATAGTAGGGGATAGGACGACTCCTCAGAATCATGGATTGGATATCGTCCAATTCTATTTCAACCTTATTCGGGTTGAAAATCCTTTTTAATATCTCAAATGCCATATCTTAACTCTTATTTGCCTCATCAATCACCTTATTCAATCCAGATACGATCTTATCTTGCCTACGGATGTCGTTGACCGTTAAATGTGGTACACCGACATACCAACCGGTTGCCGTAATCTGATGGTCAATGATAAATTGTTTAACACTTGGATCCTTGATCCCAGGCCATCCTTCTACATTACCAAAGATGATATCCATCAATTCCGGGATTTTGGTTGCAAAATCATCGATATAAGCATCCCAATCACCATCATAGGCGGTACAGAACAGTATTTTGCTGTCATTATCCAACAGGACGATCCGTAGGTCATGTAAGGTACCTACGCGTGTTGCTCCTCCAAGATTACCATCGGCAATCTCCATGATTTTCTTTAATCGCTCTCCACCTCCAGGTTTTAAATCTGCAATAGCTGTCAGTTCAGACACACGGCCAGAACGAAGACCTTTTTTTCCCGCAGACTCAATCGAATGGTCATAACCATCGTTTGCTGCTTCCTTGAAATTGGCAATAATCAGGTCCTTCTTTAGTTTCAAATCTTCTAACATACTCATCGTTTAATCATTTAAATTTTAAAACTCTGTTTCTTATACTCTTAAAAAACAGGCTGCTTTATTAAATGTTTTAAGAAAGATAGATGAGTTGAGCTAATCAATTTGTTGTTTAAACTCATAAATTTAACCAGGAAAAGAACCACAAATTGCTGACTTATTAACAGGATTAAGGTCGGGAATCCATTGAAATCAAATCCCTGAGTTTAGCAATATCTTCATCCCTTCGATTTCCAAAAATTGGAATCTTTGAGATTTCATCATCCAATAATTTAAATTCTTCATCAGTGAAGGATATTTCAGATCCAGCAAAATTTTCTTTGATCATGTTCAATTTCTTAGCACCAGGAATGGCTACCATATTCTGGTTTTTTTGCAACATCCAAGCTAGAGAAATCTGTGCTGGGGTCGCTGCTTTTTTACTGGCAAAGCTGTTTAATAAATTTAGAAGTGGTTCATTTGCAAGCATGTTTTTCTCTTCATATCGATTGATTACCCTTCTGGCATCAAAACCTTCAAATGTACTCTTGGAAGTGATTTTTCCAGATAAAAAACCTCCAGCGAGTGGTGAAAAAGCAACAAATCCAATTTTTAATTCATTGCAAAGCGGGATGATTTCTTTTTCAAACTGCCTTGCCATCATCGAATATTCGCTTTGGATACAGGTTAATGGAGTAATCCTGTGGGCTTTGATGATTTCATGAGGTTGGGGCTGTGATTGTCCCCAACCCATGATTTTTCCTTCATCAATAAACTTACCCATGATTTCTGCAACCCATTCCACGGGAATATCCTTATTGACGCGGTGCTGGTAATAGATGTCCAGGTATTCAGTCTGCAATCGTGAGAGCGAATTTTCCAATCTTGTTCTAAGCTCCTTTTCTAGGTTGGCTTTACTCTTGTTTTCCCAAGGTTCTTGGATCATGAACTTAGTGGCCAAAATAATCTCTTTCCGATTGCTCCTTAAGGCTTCGCCAATCATTTCTTCATTTTGCCCATTAGCATAGATTTCCGCGGTATCAAAGTGTCTGTAACCTGTATCGTATGCTTCCTTCAACATTTTGATGGCATCTGAGGGTGAAGGAGCTTGACCATAACCCATACTTAATCCCATAGCTCCAAATCCAATTGGAGGTACGGTTAATTTTCCGAATTTTCTTTCTTTCATCATTGATATAAATTTTCCACCGGTAAAGTTTGGTCTTTTCCGATGGAAAGGATTTACCATTTGGTAAAAAGAAAATTATCTGATGTTTTTTCTAATCCTACTTAAAGATTGTTGGGTAATTCCAATATAAGATGCGATATAAGCCAAAGGGATCTTATTTGCCAATAGGGGATATTTAATTAAAAATTCCTTATATCGAGTACTTGCGTCTTGAGAAACTAAAGGGCTGACTAATCGTAGTTTCTTTATCAGGGCAGATCTTTCTGATTTCTGGACCATTCCTTCCCAATTAGGAATAACTTGATTTATTTCTTTCCAATCTTCCAGTTTAAAAACCAGCATCTTGCAATCTGATATTGCCTGTATATATTCAGAAGATGGAACATTTTCCATTCCCAACAAGAGATGGACCGGCTCTAAGAATATCTTCGTGATTTCATTTCCTTTGTTATCGAAATAACAAATCCGCATTATTCCTTCGAGAATAATTCCGACAGATTTAAAAACCCGCCCAGCCTCAATAAAATATTCGTCTTTTTTCAGATCTAAATAAGAGGCCTTTTGCTGTACAAAATCAATTTGTTCTGTGGAGAACTCTTCAAATTGGTTTATGTATTCAATGAAATTATTCATGATTGTTCATCTTATATCTCATGCCATTAGGAGGGACAGGCCATTTATCTTCAATTTTAAAATCATGTTGTAAAGCTCTATTGATCATTGCGCGCATTTTTTGTCCGCTGAGTTTCTCCACTAAATATAGTGCTGCATCAATGCCTGATGTTACTCCAGAAGAACTGATAATATTACCATCTTCTACAAAACGAACATCTGTAATTAAATTTACCTTTGGAAATCTTTCCTTAAAGTCTTGTGCAACAAAAAAGTGAGTGGTTGTTTTTTTATTGTTCAGCATATCTGATTTTGCCAATAAATAAGCAGCTGTACATACGGAAATGATATTTTGATTTTTTCCCGACATCGCTTTTTTAAATTTCTCCATTAAACTTGAGTTAGCCAAGATTTCTTGTATTTTTTTCATATTGGCTCCAGGAATTATTAAATAATCAATCTTAGGGGCGTTCGCAAGGATGTATTCTGTTTCCACCACTAACATTTCATTGTCAAGTTTTATGATCTTATTTTCTAAACCAATACTAAAAGTTTTGTATTTGCCATGACTTAAGGATTTTGCTTTTGAAAAAACTTCCATAGGTCCGGCAAAATCTTGTAAAACAGCACCATCATATAAAAGGAAACCTATATTGATGGTATCATGCTTAATTTGACTGGCTAAATTATCCATAAGCTTTTCATGGTTTTCAGGATGGTTTTGAGCATTTGCATGTTGAAAGAAATTAAATAGAATTAGGAATAATATTTTTTTCATGTGTGTAATATTTATTGTGAAAGCAAAAAACTCCTAGTCTACTAATAGACTAGGAGCAACATTATTTACTATTTATTATTGGGAATTCATTAATCAAGCCTTGGAAATTGTGAAATCCTTAATTGTGTACAACCATAGGGGACTAAGGTGATTTCTTCGGTGTTTTTTGCGGCTTGCATTCTATAAGTTCCACTATAGGGGAGTGGACCAGCCATCCCATTATAGAGTTGCCAAGAAGGAATACGTTTTGCCTTTGTTTTGATTCGGATTGGAGCATTTTCTAAATTCCAAGGGTAATTCACTCCAGGGTCATTGAATTCAACAATAAAATTATCTTCAAATTTTCGATGTTCTTGGACTAACCCATAGTTCCAAGGAGTGGTAGGGTAGATTTCATAAAATTCTTTGCCACCATACGATCCTGGGGGATTATCATTTTGGACTAATTCCATTTTTTCACCCATTTTTAGAGCAAAGGTAAGTGGGCCTCTTTGGATACTAATTGAGTTTTC
Source organism: Sphingobacterium sp. BS-2 (assembly GCF_046161205.1). Taxonomy (NCBI): domain Bacteria; kingdom Pseudomonadati; phylum Bacteroidota; class Sphingobacteriia; order Sphingobacteriales; family Sphingobacteriaceae; genus Sphingobacterium; species Sphingobacterium sp. BS-2. The sequence goes on along the minus strand of NZ_JBIXGO010000007.1, from coordinate 52,891 downwards.
ATCCCATTTTTCTTGATAAAGATTCATTGGCAAGTGTAATTGCACAACATCATTACTATTCCATTTCCTTTTTAAAATAGCAATACCATCTTTTTGACTAAAACTTACGGGTAAACCATTTATCCTAATTTCAGCAGATTGGCACCATGAAGGAATCCTTAAATGGAATGGGAATTCACTATCCTTTACACCTTTTTCAAAATGGAAGGTAAAATTGATGTCCTCTTGGAAAGGATAGTTAGTTTCTTCCACTATTTTAACCGCAATGTTTCCGGCAACTGTCGTGTTCACCTCATTCGGCGAATAGAGGAGGGCTGCAATACCATGATCAGCGGTTGAATACCATAGGTTTTGGGCAAATTTGGGCCAGCCTTGATGCATATTGGCCGTGCAACATGGGAATCCGGTCAATAAGCCATAACAATTATCTGTTCCATCATGGTTGGTTTGGAAATTCCTGATTTGGTTACTCACCATTACTTGGTTTGCCTGTTGGAAATATTGTCTATTCATGAAATCATCCGTCGCTTGCGCCGGTAGAGCATTGAATGCTATTTTTTCGATTTGGTCGGCATATTTGTTTTCTCCCGTAATCTGTAGGACAGTTTCCATAGAAAACATCATTTCAACTGCTGAACAGAATTCTGAACCTTGCGTTGGATTGTTTCCATGTAGTGCTTCATCACCTCCAAACATGCCATGTGCCATCCCATGGAATTTGCGAATATCAGCTAGGGCAGTTTCAACAGATTTTCTGTACTTTTCTTCAGGATGTCTTTGATAATAAACCAGTGGGGCTTTAATACCTTGAGCGAGATTGACACAATGTATACTTCCTTCTGTGGTCAGCATTTCCCTTTCGTTAAAAGCTGTGGTATAATCAAAGGTTTGTTTATGGATGATTTCCCCTAAGTCCAATAAAAATTCGTCTTTTGTGATATTATAGAGCCAATAAACCACCATTAGGTTTTCCGCTCCACGGTATCTAGCCCAAAAGGTCCAATTATCCAATCGTGTGCTCGGTAAATGTTCCAATTGATATTTAAAGTAATTGGTCAATAATTTGATTACCCTTTTGTCTTTAGTTGCTGAATAATATTGTTTTAAAACCTTCAACATGACCATTTTCGGCCACCAGTCCCGGCTATTGTTTCTTTGCAGGCCAGTCTCTTCATCATAATCCTGTGATGGCCCAAAATAGCCATCTGCTTTTTGGCTTTTGATTGCCCATTCCACCCAGGGTTTTGTTTTTTCGATCAACTCTTTATCTTCCAAAATATAGGCTAAAGGTAATAGGCCATCTATCCAGTATGGTCCTCTTTCCCATTGATCACCATCACCACCTAACCAGCCATTTCTTTCGCCCATCACTTCAGGATAGAGTACATCCAATTGACCAGTTAATCCAGACTTTTGGCGCTTTAACATTTCCAATAACCATCCCTTCGGTTTTATTTCACCTAATGAAAGTTCTATATAAGGATTTTGTCTTAAACCTTTCGTTGTATCACTGATTAGCCTATTACCTGGTCTATCTCTTGCAATTGCTGTGGTTTGTACCAATCCTAGAGTTATTAGGATCATAATTTTGAAAATAGATTTCATGCTCTGTTTTTATTTCTAATTATTATTTAAGATTTGGATTTGCGTCTACAGCTGCTTGTGGAATCATAAATGTTATCCGATCATTACCTTGGGGTTTATGTGATAACCAACTTTTCTTTGTAAACACACCATATCTAATGATATCTCTTCTCCTTTGAGCTTCCCAAGCAAACTCCCAACCTAGTTCATCAAGTAGACCACCGTATTTAATAACTTCTGTATTACCTTTGTCAACTAATTTATAGTCTTTGATAAGCCCATATTGGTATTTTGAATTTCCAAGAAGATTTTCTTCAGTTACCTTTGCTTTAGCGTCATCACTGAAATTCCTAGCCCGAACTTGATTAACTAATTTGACTGCTTCGGCGGATTGTCCTAATCTTAGTAGGCACTCGGCTTTTATTAGCAAGACCTGTGCATATCTGAAAAATGGAAAATCATTGCTTAAATCAAAGCGAGCACCTACCTTTACTTCGAATTTATTTTGTCTATAGCCTTCTGATTCTCCTGTAAATAGACCGTCAGGCAAGTCTTTAGTGAAAATTAAGGGTTGGCCTGCTTTATCATATGAACCTTTTAAAACTGTGGTTCCGTTTAGAGCATACTGCTGTCCCATTAGCCAGGAATCTTCTAATCTTTTATCAGAAGGGTCATAAGTGTCAATAAATTGTGAAACTCCCATTGCTGATCCACTTCCCCAAGGGGTACTTTGGGTAGCCCTTTTATCCCTTAATGCCGCATGCCAGGAAAATTGTTGAACAAAGAAGCCCCCGGCTTTATTTTCATCAAACGGAATGGCAAAAACTATTTCTTTGGAATTTTCATTATTCGTAATGAAATTATTCTTATAGCTGCTTTCCAAACTGAATTTATTGGAGGCAATAATTTCATTCACCTCCTTCAAGCAATCACTCCATCTGTTTTCGCCGGAATAGACCTCGGCGTTTAAATACAGGTTAGCAAGTAAAGTTTTTGCAGCCCATTTGTTAAAACGACCATAAGTTTTGCTGCTTTTTTCTTCCGATAACTGGGGGATGGATTCCTTGAGTTCCTTTTCTATAAATTTAAAAATATCCTTTCTAACGGTCTTTTGGGGCAAATCAGTGGAAGGGTTTGTCACCAAGGGTGCGTCTCCAAAATTGTCGCAAATTAACCAATAGAAAAACGCACGAGCAGCTCTCATCTCTGAAATATATTGTGATTTATTTTGATCACTTTTTAATTGTATCTGGTCATTTTCAAGTTGAGAAATTAATCGGTTTGAATTGATTACCCCTCTGTAAAAAACATTCCACATGTTTATTAATTGAGGATTTTCTGAATTCCAAGTATGTAAATGTAGGGTTTTGAAAATTCCACCATCATCCCATCCAGAAGGATTAGCAGGCATAACTATTTCATCGGAGGTAGTTTCCTGAACCATATAAAAGTTGGTGTGGCCAAACAGACTTCGCATATTAGCATATACAATTCCTATGGCTGCATTCGCATCAGTATAGGAATAGGAGTCTTCAGTAATATCTGAATAGACCACCTCATTCAGGTCAGTGTCGCAAGATCCAAGACTAAGGAACAGCGAACTCATTAATATATAATATAAGATTTTCATTTTTTTAATGCTTAAAAGGTTAAAGATGCTCCAAGGGTGAAAGTGCGACTTGACGGATAACGATCCCTTTCATCCACCCCGGGTGTCAGGCCAACAATGGGTGTTTCTGGGTCAATACCACTATAGTTTGTGATGGTCACCAAGTTTGATCCTGAAAGATATAAACGCATTGACTTAATTTTACTTTGGTTAAAGTTTAGGCGATAACCTAAGGTCACATTGTCTATTTTCCAATAATCACCCTTTTCAATATAATAGCTTAGATAGTTCAGGGATTGATCGTCAGCTAAAGGTCTTTTGCCATATATTTTATCATACGAATTGGCTAGAATATTTCCTCTTGTCAACATTACTGGTGCTGAGTAAAACATTTGTGGTAAGTTTAAAATATCAAATCCAAAAGCACCACGCATGCTGATTCCTAGGTCAAAATTTCCATATTTGAAATTGTTGTTGAAATTTAAATAATGCTTTGGAAGACCATTTCCGATAATTTGTTTGTCTTCAGCTTTTTGATCGGCAATTGGTTTTGGTTTGCCATCTTTACCTTCAATAATCCAATATCCGTTCTCATCAATGTCCACTGATTTGTATCCATAGAAATTTCCTATCGGTTGACCGATCTGGATCCTGGTCAATGGTTGTTGTATTGGTTCTTCAGTTGTTCCTGCATCAAAATATCCTGCAGCCAATTGGAAACTTTTATCTGACAAAGACAAGAGCTTGTTTCGGTTTGTAGAATAATTGATCGAACTATTCCATTGGAATTTTTCATGCATAATGGGCGAATAGTTCAATTGGACTTCTACTCCCTTATTTTCCATCGAAGCTGCATTCGCCCTGATTCTATTATACAAGTATGGTGGAGTAGGAACAGAATAATCAAATAATAAATCGTTGGTCTTTCTTTGGTACAAGTCAATGCTTCCTGTTAATCTATTGTTCCAGAAACCAAAATCCACGCCTAGGTTGGTTTCTTGTTTCCTTTCCCATCTCAAATTAGGGTTGGCATTAGATGACACATTCACCACTTGTGACCAAACCCCATTTAAAAGAGCGTTGCTGTCAAAATTCAAACGATTGAGAGAGAGATATGGGGTTTCAGGTTCAGTTCCTGTTATTCCAAAACTAGCTCTTAATTTAAGGGTACTCAGGACTTGGTTGTCCATTAAAAATCCTTCATTCTTGATATTCCAACCTGCAGAAATGGCCGGAAAATTTCCATATTTATTGTTTTTTCCAAATTTTGAAGATCCTTCTCTCCTGATACTGGCCATTAATAGGTATCGGTTTTTGTAGGCATAATTAAGTCTAAAAAAATATCCAATTAACCTATTGCTACTTTGGTAGGAATTCTGTGGTGCTTCACCCCGAGATAAAGCAAGACCAGCCCCAATATTGTTGTATGAAAAATCATCAGATGGAAAATCCCAGTTTTGCATCCAATAGTCTTCATGATTTGTTTCTCTCCAACTGTATCCCAGCAACCCTTTCAAGTCGTGATTGCCAAAATTCCTTTGATAATTTGCCGTCAATTCCATCAATGATTCCTCCCGTCTAGTTGTCCCTCTTGATGCAAAACCATTTTTACTGTCCCTTCTCGTCGAATAATGATTTTTTGTCTCATAATACCCTCTTACACTATTAAAGATTTCCCTAGATCCCATGGCCATGATATCTAATCCTTGAATAGGTCTATAATTTATAGAACCTAGTGATCTGAGTGTCGTATTTTGGTTTTTCCCTTTGGTCTCCATTAATAATGCAAGTGGGTTTGCATAGTTTGTTTTATCTGTATGCTCAGTCCAATTGCCATCTTCGTCCTTTAATGGGTCGGTTGGATTGTAGGTGATAGCATTTCGGTAAACATCACCCCGATAGCTACTTCCGTCTGCACCAGCAAAATATTTTTGTTGTGACCCAGTTAGGTTGGCAGTTAATTTCAACTTTCCATCAAACATTTGATGACTGACTTCAACTCGAGGTATTATCCTTTGGTTATCTGATTTTAGGATGATACCCTGATCATCTCTTAGGTTCAGGTTAGCCAGATAGCTGGTGTTTTTACTTCCGCCACTGATACTAAGGTTATGGACTTGGGATATAGCGTTACGACTGATTTCATCTAACCAATTGGTGGAATGTCCATAATCATAAGCTCCAGCTTTTTTCTGAGCCACCAGCTCTCTATAACCTTCCGGACTCAAGAAATCCAATCTTCGATTAATTTGTTGAGAAGAAATATAACTATTGATCATAATGGAGGGTTCCAGATTACCATCTGGTTTTCGCGTAGTGATCAAAATTACCCCATTTGTACCTCTGGTTCCATAAATAGCAGCTGCTCCACCGTCCTTAAGAACGTCAATGGACTCAATGTCCTGTGGAGCAACTGACTGTAAACTGCCAGGAACCCCATCTATAATAACCAGGGGCGAGGTCCCTGCAGTTAGGGTCGTAATTCCTCTTAAGTTGATTTGGGAATTTCCGACCGGGTTTGCGTCGGGGGTGACAATATTTAATCCGGCTACTTTTCCTCGGAATAATTGAGCTGGATCTTGGACAGCTCCTTTAATAAAATCTTCTGCTTTAACTGAAGCGACTGACGTAGTGATTTGATCCCTTTTTTGAGTTCCATAACCGACAACAACTACAGCATCTAACGAGGTGGAAGTCGTTTTTAAAGTAATATTTATTTCGGTTTGATCAGAAACTTGAATTTCAGCAGTCTGGTAGCCCAACATGTGGACACTGATCCAATCTCCATTTTTGGCTACTTCAATTTCAAAGTTTCCATCTGCTGTGGAAGAGACTGCATTCTTGGTCAATTTAGTTCTAATGGTAGCCCCGCTCAATGGTTTCCCCATTTCATCCCTTACGGTTCCTTGAATTCTTTTTTGCTGCTGGAAACTGGCCGGCATGGAAATTAGATGCGACTTGTTCCCTGCAAATACTCCAGAACTGGAGTTAGGTAAGGTCAAGAAAATCAAACAGAGGCATTTTAAGGAAACTCCGTAAATTTTCGAATTTGTTTTTTTCATAACATTTATTGTTGAATAGGTTATTCGATGGGTTAGTAATCATAAATGGTTCATCGAATTGTATTTTGATTTTTCCCTTCAACAAAGTAAAAGCGAAAAAAAATGGGAAGATTAGCAATCTGTTTCAATAATCTAGCAATTTGTTCCATTGACCTATGTGCGCAGGAATTCAAGTCTGATCTCCTTATATTTGATTAATTAATCTATCGTTATGAGGCTTGTGCTAATACTGTTGTTGCTGTTCTCACAACAGTTAAAAGGAATTTCTGATCCGGTTTATTTCCGCCATTTGCAAGTAGAAGATGGGCTGGCCAATAATACCGTGTTTGTAAGCTTTCAAGATTCTTGGGGATTTATGTGGTTTGGAACCAAAGAAGGACTATCAAGATATGATGGGACGAATTTTCGGTCCTTTAAGATAATCCCAAATGCCGAAAATGAGGGGAATGAATTTGTCTATTCCATTGCACAAACAGACGATAATATGCTGATACTTGGAACCCGTAGTGGCCTATATGAATTTAATCCCATCACTGAAAAATCCAGTAGCCTTTACAAAACTAATACAGATGAAATATTAAAGGTTTGCAAAGCAAAAAAAGGTAAAATATTTTTTTTGGTTTCGGGCAAGCTATATGAATATCAAGCCCATGGCAAAAAAATAAGGAATATCAATAAAATGGATATTTTCAAAGATCAAAGACTCTTAGGGATGACTTTGGACTTTGAAAACAATCTATGGTTGATTTCTCAGAATGGAGAGCTATTCAAATATGATGTAGATTTAGAAAGGTTTCATTTACAGGATAAACTTTCTGAACTTAAAAGCACCATTATCTCTGTACTGCATGTTCCTAACCCAAATGAAATATTGGTCGGGACAACTATGGGACTTCTCAGGTATAATCGGCAGACTAAAAACGTAAAATGGATTTTGGGATCTAAATTAGGAAAGGAAATTTTCGTGCGAGATATTATCTCCAATAATAGCAAGGAATATTGGGTAGCATCTGAACAAGGTTTGTTTATTGTTGATGGAAAAACTGCTTCATTCAAAAGTTTGAAAAAAGATGATACAGATCCCTATTCAATTTCAGATAATGCCGTTTATAGTTTGTTCATAGATAAGGATTCAGGTATTTGGTGTGGAACATATTTTGGCGGGATAAATTATCATCATCCACGATTTAATAATTTCAGAAAATATTTCCGCCAAAAAGGTATTCCAAGTATTAGTGGCTGGGCTGTTAGAGAGATGTATCCAGATCGGTCCGGGAAGCAGCTATGGATTGGGACAGAAGACGCTGGACTTAATCGAATGGATTTAAAAACCGGTAAAATTCATCCGATAGAAAAATTTAATGCCATTAAACCTTTCAATGTGCATGCTATCGCTGAAACCGATAAAGGTTTATGGGTCGGTACTTTTCAGGATGGACTATTTCTCCTAAATACTCAGTCAGGTAAAATCGTAAAGCACTATGAGAAAAATAGTAATCTTGATGGACTGAAATCAAATTTTATTATCTCCGCCCTTAGGACTTCAACTAGTATTTTATTATTGGGAAGTAGCAATGGAGTTTATGAATATTTTCCGGCTAAAGATCAATTTCTATTATCGTCAAATTTCCCTAGGAACCTTTATGTTTTTACCATGTTGGAAGATAAAGCTGGCAGGATTTGGGCAGGAACAATTGGAGAGGGAGCCTTTTGCTATAATCCTAGAACAGGTACAACCGAAAATTTTTCGCATCAATCCCGAAGACAAAATAATTTGAGCCATAATTCAGTCTGTGGAATATTTGAGGATAGGGCAGGTAATATTTGGTTTTCTACGGAAGGCGGAGGTATCAGTAAGTACCATGTGAGAAGTAAAAGCTTCAGCTATTTTACCGAACGAAATGGTCTGCCTAGCAATATGGTATATGTGGTCCTTGAGGATCAAAAAGGGAGATTTTGGGCGAGTACTTCCAAAGGTCTTGCCTGTTTGCTCCCTGGAGAAAGCAAATGGGTCAGTTTTACAAAAGATGATGGTTTATTAACTGACCAGTTTAACTATTCTTCGGGATATATTAGCAAAGAGGGGGAGCTGTTTTTTGGCAGTGTAAAAGGTTTGGTAAGTTTCTTCCCTGACGATCTATTCAAGGTAAACAGCAAAGCACCGATCTTCATAACAAGTTTTCAGGTCAATGGAAGTGAGCTGAGCCCAGCAAATCAACAGAATTGGCGTTCAATTCTCTTTCGGGATTCAATCTATTTAAGGCATGACGAATCCTCTTTTTCAATAGGTTTTTCTTCGTTAGACTTTGCAGCTTCTTCCACATTGAGTTATCAATATTGGCTTGAAGGGGCTGAAGATAAGAGAACAGATATTTCCAGAAACCGAAACGTCAACTTTACCAAATTGCCTGCCGGAGAATATAGATTTCATGTAAGGGTCTTAAACAGACAAAATGGAAATGAAAATGAAAAAATACTCCATATTTTTATTGCTCCTGCATGGTGGGCATCTAATATAGCCTATATCATTTATAGCATTCTGTTGATTATGATCTTGCTAGTTTCCTTCTTATTGTACCATAAAAGGCAAAGACAGATTCGTGAAAATGCCGTTAAAGAACTTGATTTAAAAAAACAATCGGAATATTATTCTGCTAAAATGAATTTTGTTACGAATATAGTACATGAAATCAGAACTCCACTAACCTTGATCAAAGGCCCTTTGGAATTAATTTCAGAGAAGATGAATAATAATCCAAAACAGCAGCAATTTCTCAGCCTTATTAATAGAAATACAGAAAGATTATCTTCCTTAACTGACCAATTATTAGATTTTCAAGCTTTGGAAAGTAATCTTGAAGGAAATAATCCTCAAAATATACACATTGCTTCAGTATTAGAAGAATTGATTTCGGAATTTGATATCCTTGCAGAGTCTAAAAATTTAAAAATTCAAAGTTATTGCAATACAGGAAATGTTAGTATCTACATTGATGAGGAAATTTTTCATAGAATTATCAGCAATCTATTATCAAATGCAATAAAATATGCAGATTGTGAAATCATTATTGAATGTGAGGTTGAAAATAGTCAGTCTCAAACTCTTATCTTTTCAATTGCGAATGATGGCGCTTTAGTTCCAGCGGATCAAAAAGAAAAAATATTTGAAGCTTTTCATCGGGTTCAAAATAAAAAAGGATTAGGAACTGGCATAGGATTGACCTTGGCGAGGATATTAACTGAAAGAAATGCTGGAACACTGACCTATGAATATCTAAATAATACTATGAATCGATTTATTTTGAAGCTCCCAATTATTGGATAAAACTTAGTATATGAAACAAACGGTCTTAATTGTGGATGATAATCAGGATATCTTGGAGTTTATTTCGGTATTTCTCTCCGAGCATTATGAGGTTTATTTGGCGGAAAATGTTGCGGGTGCCTTGGAAATTTTAAAAGAACAGACTGTTCACTTAATTGTAACAGATATTATGATGCCTAGCGTAGATGGTTTTACGTTTTGTGATATAGTAAAATCTTCTGAGGAATTTTGTCATATACCTGTTATCATGTTGACAGCTCGCAAAGAGCTTTCCTATAAATATAGAGGTTTAGAATTTGGCGCTGACGCTTATTTAGGCAAACCTTTTTCTCCTAAACATCTTTTATTACAGATTTCCAATCTTTTGAAAAACAGAAAAATTATCAAATCCTATTTTGCGCATTCGCCTGTTGTTATGTTAAGTGCAGAAGAGCATGGCGCTGAAAATAGGTTGTTTTTAGAGCGATTGAACCAGATTATTATGGAGAATTTGGACAATGTATTGATGGATGGTGAATTTTTGTCTAGAGCGATGAATATGAGCCGAACTACGTTGTATCGAAGACTTAGTGAGCTGAGTGTATTAAAAGTTCATGAACTTATCATAAATAGTAGGCTGAAAAAAGCTGCAGAATTACTTGCCACAGGTAATTATAAAGTTTATGAAGTTTCAGATATAACAGGTTTTAGTTCTCCCAATCATTTCCATAGAAGTTTTCTGAAAATGTATAAACTATCACCCTCCCAATTCATCAAAGATAATGGCAGTTAACCATAACCCCCTTAGCGATCCAACCACCTTTTAAATTCAGCAACCTTGTTTTTGCTAATCAGGATAGGAGTTTCACTTTTGGCAGTAGTTTCTATACGAAGTTGATTTCTTCCATAGACCCAGATATTGGAAATGGCTCTAATATTAATGATAAACTGTCGGTTGGCTCGATAGAATACTTCTTGGTCCAACTCATTGACCAGCTCATCCAGGCTACCATTGACCGTATAACTGTTTTCATCAAAAGTCCGGGCGACAATAGCATTGTTGTTCAGCTCAAAATAGGCGATGTCTTCTGTGTCCAAGGCAATAACCTCATCCCTGATATATGAGATAATACGTTTTCGATTCGGTTTCTTTTCTGGAGATTCATGTGCGATATTGTTCTTTACCGTTTCGAGTTGCTGGTTCATGGCCTGTAGGGTATTCACTTGAATATTGAGGTCAGCAATTTCAGCTTCTTTTTGCTTTTCATAGGACCTATAGATCAATCGGATCAATAGGAAGGAGGAGAAGCTAATGAATAAAGTAAATATGATTCCGCCAACGATAAATTTTAGGAATAGATCCTCTAATTGACTTTGAATTGCAGCAATATTGGCATGGCTGGCCAGCATCCAATCTGTTCCCTTAACAGGGTAAACGCTGACAATTTCTGAACTTCTTTCGCTATTAAGGGGGAATTCTCGGGTTCCGGACTGTTCCTTCCCTTCCTGCAAAATCTGGCGAAACGAATTCTGCTGGCCGGCAATTTTGATGGAAGAATTTGATGCATCGATCTTTTGTCCGATCAATGCTGGATCGGGATGGCAAAGCTCAATTCCTTGGGTATTATACATGCACACAAATTCACTATGGACATCAGTGTTCAGGATGCTTTTCTGCAGGTTCTCAATCACTGTTTCTTCTGCAATCCCTGCAAGGATTTGCTGTTCCAACAAAATACCCAATTCCCTGATTTCCCTTTTACCTGCACTTTCCTTCTGTTGGAGCAGGGAAGTCTTGGCTTCTTGGTAATAATAAGTCAAGGAGGCAGTAGTAGCTAGGAGTGCCAGAAAAGTAAGGCCTATAAATGTCCATAAATAATGTTTGGAGCTTTTCATTTTAAGTGTTGAGACATCCAAATGTATAGCTTTTGTTAGGGAATCAAAAATTCTTGCAGCTGTACTTGATTTTAATTCCCTTTTTAACAGATCCATGCCCCCCTTCAGGGGCAAATATTCACTTTTAGGTTTCAATTTCTCCCTTTCGAGGTCATTGAAGCTGCTTTCCGTAAGGTTACAAGGTAACTTTGGATTAATGAACCAAAAATCAGTTAAGATGAATAAATCATTTTTTGTGCCCTTAATTCTATTTGTCGGCATCGTTATTTTGCAATTTTTACCCTTTGTAAAAGCCGATCCCATTGAGTCGGTCCCTGCTAAACCATTGGCAGGAGTACCCGAGGAGATCAATGCTATTTTAGAAAAGTCATGTTTCGATTGCCATTCCTCCCAGAGCAATCTCAGTTGGTATGATAAGATAGTACCGCTAGATTATTTTGTCAATGGCCATATTGAGAAGGGTAGGGCAGCTTTGGATTTCTCAAAATGGGATTCCTTAGGAAATCCCGCCAGAAACAATCTGCTATATTACAGTTTGAATAAAATATTGGAAGGGGAAATGCCATTGAAATCATATAGCTATATACATGGAGATAACAAGCCTTCCGAAAATGATATCGCTCTCCTAAAAAGTTATTTGAAAGAGCGGACTCCAAGGAATGCATTTGATCCAAGCCAAGGGGTAGATAGCAATAAAACCCTGATTTCACTTAAAAAGGAAGAAAAGATTGTGGTTGCTCCGAATGCCAATGGCATCGAGTATATCCCCGATTATAAAGATTGGAAGCTAATCAGTTTTTCAGATCGCTTTGATAATGGTACCATGCGGCTTATCTATGCAAATGATATCGCAGTAAAAGCAATCCAGGACAATAAGGTTAAACCTTGGCCAGATGGGGCCATATTTGCGAAGGCAGCATGGAAATCTAAGACCAATTCAGACGGAAGTCTTTCTAGCGGAGAATTCTTTCAGGTAGAATTTATGATCAAGAATGCACAAAAATTTAAGAATAGCTTGGGATGGGGCTGGGCAAGGTGGCGAGGAAAAGACTTGAAGCCTTATGGTGGGGAAGCAATTTTAACTACGGAATGTACAAACTGCCATAAGCCACTAAAAGAAAGTAATTATGTATTTACTAGGCCATTCCTTCTTACGAACCTTAAATAAGAATTAACATGAAAAACATCCTATATATTTTTATTGCCTGTATGTTTGCACTAAATATAAGTTGTAAAAACCATACAGGGACATTGATTAATGTTGAAGCCTCAAGATTAAGTTTCAAAGATTTACCTGAAAACCCATTGCTATTGCATCCCGTAACGCTGTGGAATAAGCCAAAGGATGGCAATATGTCGGTAATTTATGCGAATGACTTAGCGTGGCAAGAAATAAAAAGTTCCAATCGGCATGGTTTTCCTGAAAAGGCTAGCCTATATCAAGTAACTTGGACGGTAGAAAATGACAAGGAATGGTTCGGAGCCCTTACTCCTAAAAGAATAGTTCGGATTGAACAAATTCAATTCCTTAAAGATTTTAATTATCAGTACCGACAATACCTAAATGAAAATTTAGGCGAAAACTCTGGAGCGGAAAAGGAAAATAGCGCCGAATTAATCCTAGAAAAACTGAAAAACACAGCAGAATAATCCTTCGAAACAAAAAATAAATTTCCATCAGAATTTCCTGATCTCTTCCTGCTCTCATTCGAGACATATTCGGAATTTTCCGAATATGTCTCGAATGAAAGTAAAACAAGGTCAATATAAAATGGCTCATCAAAAACCAATATTTTCCGAAAAATCAATTTCTACGAGTGTAAAATTTTCTTGCTCATAGCTAGATTCCCGCTTTGAATTGCTCATAAATCCATCGAGAATAATTTTTGGAAAAAATAATCGATTAAAACATGTTTTTATCAGACTCTAATATTATAGCAGCTTAATTCCTTGATGTTTACTTTAAAAAATTAGAAAATATATAAATGATAATTAAAGAATTATGTAAATCCCCTGAAAATGCACAAGATCTAAGCCATCAGATCTTTATTAAATTTTGGCAATATAGACAGATTTCACGAGTATTTTGCCGGTAGATGTACAATTATTTAGAAAGGAGAAAGGATATTTATGTTGGTTATGACCCTCTGGGCTGGCTATATACAGATCCAAGAGATCTTATCCCTAATGGTCAATTTCCATTAGCTGGCCTTCCCGCTATCGCGATGTTCCTGTTGTCTATTGTATTTGTAGGAACCTTTGTCCGTTGGGCTAAACTGATGAAAATAAAAAGTTTAGAAAAGGACCTGAATGCTGAAGAAGTCAAAGAATTGGTCGATAGGTAGCTGGAAAGGGGATGTGCTTAATACTTTTATGTCAATTTCTTAACGTTAAAGCTACTCATAGTGTTTAATTAAAAATTAAATTTGATCATTAGGGTAGAGTTGCAATTGGATAAGTACATGATAGTAATCAAATCATAATATATGAACGAAAATCCATCCAGACCAAGATTCAATGAATTGCTGCGGGTGAGAAGGTTGTTGGAAAAAAAGTATGAAACGTTAGTCGATCATACCGAGATTTCCCGAACAAACAGTGAATTCTTTAAAAGTGCCCAACTTTTTAACGAACAGACTAAACACACTAAACCAATTCCTGATAATACTCTTATTGATGCTGATGATCTAATTAAACTGCTTAAAATAAGTAAATCAACCTATTACAGGATGAAAAATGACCATATTATTAAACCCATTAAAATAGGTGGACGTGATTATTTTACACTAGAAGAAATCAATAGATTGCTGGGAAGGAAGAGGTAGAGGGTGAACCATAGGTGAAATAAAAATGGCAATAGGATAATTGCCATTTTTATTTGGTTAGGAGTTTGAAAAATCTATATTTTAAATAGTTAATTGTGATCAAAAAATTAACTATTCTCGTATTTATCCAGGAAAGGCTGGAGTCAATTATTTACTTGCGAAAAACAAAACAAATATTTATGCTGTTAGCTTCATAGTTATCAGTATATTAGTTTAAGCTAACCTAAAAATCATCGCTATGAAACTCAACAATATCAGGTTATTGGTAAGGGATTTTGATACCTGCTTTACCTTTTACAAGGAAACTTTAGGACTGGAATGTGTGCATGGGGATTTGGGAGAGGTTTATGCCAGTTTTAATATTGGCATACCTGGGGGCTTGGCGCTCTTTAAATCGGAGTTGATGAATATGGCCTTGGGTATTTCGGCCATGGAGAACAGGCGTGGTTCGAATGATCAATTTGCTTTGATTTTGGAGGTCGAGAATGTGGATGAATCTTATGAGGGGCTAAAGAAAAAGGGGATTGATTTTATTACCGTTCCTATGGATATGGATGATTGGGGGATTCGGGTTGCCCATTTCCGCGATCCTGAAAGCAACTTGATTGAAATCTATACCGACCTAAAAAGATAAAATCTTCGGATCGTTGTTTGGTTAATGCGTAGTTTGGGTAATTGGTTTTTGCCATTTAAATTGACTACTGCTAGCTATTGCTATTTCTGCATTTCCTGCGGAAATTTAAGGGATATGTCCTAACGATTCCGATATGAAAGCTGCTGAAGCAAAGTCAGTGGCAAGTCCTGCCAAATCGAGCAGCTCTTTTTTCTCTAAAGGGGCTGATTCATCATTTTTTTGTGATAGTGCTTCGCATGCTGATTTCTTTCAGCGGAAGTCGGAGAGCCATGCATTTTTTGTC
Source organism: Sphingobacterium sp. BS-2 (assembly GCF_046161205.1). Classification (NCBI taxonomy): domain Bacteria; kingdom Pseudomonadati; phylum Bacteroidota; class Sphingobacteriia; order Sphingobacteriales; family Sphingobacteriaceae; genus Sphingobacterium; species Sphingobacterium sp. BS-2. The sequence goes on along the minus strand of NZ_JBIXGO010000007.1, from coordinate 37,694 downwards.
CAGACGAAGTTGAATGTTTCGGAGCCGAATGATCGCTATGAGAAGGAGGCTGATGCTACTGCCGATCGGGTGGTACAAAGGATAGAGGAGAAGGAAGCCGGAGGGAAGGAAAGGGATGAAAGTAGGCATTCGATTACGCCATTGGTTCAGAAGAAATGTGAAAAATGTGAACATGAGGACAAGCTGCAACGCAAGGAGGCGGGAAATGAAGAGCTACAATTGAAGGAGGAGGAAAAGCAAAAAGTCCAACGGAAGGAAAAGGCTCAGGAGGAGGAGGTATTGCAAAAGCAGGCGCTTGCCAATGAAAGCCAGATGAGCGTGGTACTGGAGGATGGTAAGAGGCAGCGAATGAATCTGCGCTTACAGAATCGGCGTACCTTAAGGAACCAGACTAGGCGTAGGCTGCAGAATGAGCCTGAGCTGATGCGGAATGTGAGCCCTGAGCGTAATGTGGATCAAAAGGAGCGGGATGAAGCGGTGCAAAGGAAGGTAAGTAACCAGAATCAATTTACGAATCAGCAAACTAATGCTGTTGAGAATAATCTATCGGCTTCGAAGGGGGCAGGTAGACCCTTGCCAGAGATTATCTTAAGGCAGATGGAAAATTCCTTTGGCGTTGATTTCTCGCAGGTCCGGGTGCATGATAATAGCTTGGCGGTTCAAATGAGTAAGGACCTGCATGCGCAGGCATTTACCCATGGAAATGATATTTATTTTAATACGGGCAAGTTTGATGTCAATAGTCCAGCTGGAAAGCATCTATTGGCCCATGAGCTGACCCATACCATACAGCAAGCTGGGGCTAGACCGAAGCAGGTGCAGCAGAAGTCGGCCCATGCTGCTGGTACCAATCCATCGCATGCCGCGGTCAATCCGAGTTTGAGCCAAACCGAAAAGAAGGTTGCCAAGCAGGATGAAGAAGATGGCTTTTTATTGGAACAGGCCAAAGAGGCATTGTGGACCTTGTTGAGGGAGTCATCGCCTGTGGTCTATGAGATATTCAGGGTCAAAGGTTTCACGAATTGGGCTAAGGAAAAAGTAGCCAACTTTGTGAACAGCACGGTGAATACCTTTAGCGAGCCGATTCGATTAGGGGCTTCCATTATCAGTATGATCAAGACCAATTTCCATCTTTTCAAGGCTTGGATGGTTACTGCCATTGAGCGCTTGAAACAAGGGGATTGTTCGCCATTTGTAGAAGCCACAGATTTCATTAATAATATATTAGAAGGGATTGCCGATCCTGTCTTGGATAGGATCAAGACCTTTTTGGCTCCGATCAAGCGCTTTATTGACCATGTTTGGAATGATATCGGCAAGCCGATCTGGGATTTTGTCTCGAGGATATTCGGTAGGATCTGGGACGGCATCAAATGGGTTGCGGAAAGGATATGGAACCATATACAGACGGTCATTTCGGTTTATGCGGATATCTGGCATTGGTTTGCCAGGGCGATAGGCTTTGAAGGGGATGATCAGGATAGTCTATGGGAACAGATCAAACGGAAAGTATTGAGCCTCTGGGAAGAGGTAAAACAAACTCTTGAACCTTATAAAACCCAATTGATGATATTAGGCGGCATTATTTTGCTGTTGTCACCAGCGGGACCATTTATTGTTGCCGGAGCGATGATAACCGGAATTATGTATGCAGCTTCCAGGATCAGGCATTATATCATACATCGGGATGCCATCATTCGGGAAAGAGGCTTTATCAATGGGGTCTTGATACCGGGCTTGTTTCAATCGATCCAAAGCTTGAGTAATTTCTTGCGTGCTAAGATCGCTATGATAAGTGGTACCTTGCGTACAGCGGTGGTTTCCTTGCAAAGTATCCCTCAGGATGTTTCTGCCTTGATGCTGACGGCTATCAATTCGGCTGTGAATTGGTTGACGGAAAAGTTTGTGGAGTTGGAAGCTTGGGCAAATATACAGGCAACCCAGTTGATTGTCAATCTGCAGCTTGCATTTGCCAGAATCAGAACATTCTTGCAACCGATAACTAGGATCTTGGCGAAGATAGGTCGAGCAATGACCAATTATATTCAATTAGGTTTCTTGATCTTGGATGATCTATTCCATAGGATTCCGAAATGTATCAGAGATAAAATAATTGCCTTTTTTGTAAAATATATATTCAAGCATATCCCATTGCTTCGAGAGGTTCAGGATGTTGAAGGGGCTTGGACGGCCATGCGGACTAGGTGCATGCTGATATTGAACATGATGTTTGTGCATGGTGATGTAAAAGGTGCACTATGGGAAGTGTTTAACCTATTGCTCGAGGTATTGAGGTTTCCAGCAGAGCTGGCAGTAAAAGTATTCAATAAGGCCTTTGAAGTTTTTGATAGTATCATTGAAAGGCCAAGGGTATTCTTTGTGAATATGCTGCAGACGGCGAAGTTGGGCTTTATAGGTTTCTTTGAACGTAAATGGACCCATTTGAGAGAAGGATTTACGACTTGGCTGTTTGATGCTGTCCAAGGTAGTCCGATCTATATCCCTAGGGCATTTAACTTTTCGGAGATATTCAAAATGTTAGGTAGCCTATTCAGTGTGGGTATGGAAAAGGTGTATCGGAGCATTGAGCGGAAAAGAGGGGCAGAGCTGGCCGCTAGGGTCCGGTTATGGATCGGAAGGATCGGTCGAGCAGCCGCCCAAGCATGGAGTTGGGTCGTTGCCCTCCATGAACATAGTTTGGATGAAATCATTAGCATGATCAGGGATCGCGGTGCTGAACTGTTGCAAACCTTGGTGGATTCGGTCATTGATTGGATCGTGAGCAATATTATCACGCGGGTGAGTGCAAGGCTGGTCAGCATGTTGGACCCGACAGGGATCATGGCAGTTGTCAATTCCATCGTGACCTTATATAGAGCTGTGGAAACAGCTATAGATAGGGCAAGGGAAATCTTGGAACTGGTCGAAGGGGTGTTGGATAATGTTGGGGAAGTGATGGCAGGTACCTTTATGAATGCGGCTCGGCGTTTTGAGAATAATTTGCAGCGAGCAATACCATTGTTTTTAGAGTTCTTGTCCAATCAAGTAAGCATGAGCCGGGTAGGTAGAAGGATTAGGGAAATGGCCACTCGGGCTGAGGAATGGATAGATGAGAAGATAGATTGGTTAGTGGATCGATTGCTGGCAGCGGGAGATTGGTTGGTTGATCGTGGTCGTGAAGCTGTAGCAGCCATTGTGGGTTGGTGGACAGCGATGAAATCGTTTAGGGCTAGGGATGGCAGGGACCATGAGTTATATTTTAATGGGGAAGAGGAAAATGCCACGTTGATGGTAGCCAGTAGAAGGGGTACAACATTTGAGAGTTTTATTCGAAATGTTCCTGTTGCCAATGATGCCGATAAACAAAGGGCACAACAGGCAGCTATACCTATAGCGCAAGAAATAGACCGTGAAAAGATGAATTTTATTCCTAGGACATTGACTCCGGAAGAGAGGCGTGCAGCATTCTTGGCTAAGAAAGCCAGATTGGATCTGATGTTGACTAATCTTTCTGAACATGTAGCCATATTGATCTCTGAAGGGGATTTGCCAGATGGAAGTTATGAAAATCCGATTACCATTCGTTGGACCAAACGGGGACATCTGCTTGCTATGACTGACCTGATTCCAAAAGATTCTTTATGGAGAAGCAGGGGTATGAATCCACCAGATCCGATTGAATATGCACCAGCCGACCGAAGGACCCGACTGGAGCTTCCGCCAACAACCCGAAGGGGCTACAGTGGAAGGAATGAGATGCCGGGTGAGGGATCTGAGTTTATTATGATCGGGGTTGATAGCGATAATTTTGTAAGGATAGGGGATAAATTGCAAAGGAGTTCGAGTTCTGGCAGCGGCGCTGAAAAGGATAGGTTCAGAAGATTGATGACAGAGAATTATCATCTGACCTTATCGGGTTATGATTTTGACCATGTCAAAGACCTAGGCTTTGGGGGCAGGGATCAGGTGTCGAACCTGTGGCCATTGCAGAATGACCTAAATCGGAACTGGGGTAATTTTGTCTATAGACAGACGGTTGCCTATCGGGATGCTGATGGAAGACCACAAGTAAGTACCCCAATGGATCTAAGGAATAAATGGTTTGTGGTCAATGAAATTGGAGATTTATAAAAAAAGTGGCTGCCAAAAGGAGCAGCCACTAGAATATAATAATTAACCGTTTTTCTTACCAACCTGGGTTTTGCACCAGGTTTTCATTTTTTACAATCGCCGTAGCCGGGATAGGATACAGGTATTGTTTGTTGTTAGGATCCCAAGTACGAGGTTGGGCTTTGAACCATTCCAAGTGTTTATCCGCAGTAAGGGTTTGGAAGTTGGTCGCCTTTCCACCGATGGCGACTTTTGCAACACCTGAAGGTACCGTTATGGATGGTCCAGATTGACTTCCATCATAGAATACGACATCCATCTTACCATCATGGTCTAAATCCATTAAAGTATTCAATGCTGGTACATAAATACCAGTCCAAGGAAGGTTTGCCATTAATTCTCCTAATTTCCAACGTTTTAGGTCATTGAATCTAAAGCCTTCCAATGCTAGTTCTACTTGTCTTTCACGACGAACTTCTAAGAGGATAGGATCAGAAATATTAGGGAAGAAGGTCTTTTGAAGGAAAGGGTCAACCTTTGTAGGTAAAGCATTGATTCCTCCAGTCACGCCCGCACGAGCACGAAGTGCACCAATTGTTTTCTGCCAGTCTGTAACCGATAATTGTTTCAATTCAGCTTTTGCTTCGGCATAATTTAATAAGACTTCGGCAAAACGCATTAATGGAACAGCATTGGTATTGTATCCGCCGTTATCATAGAAACTGTCGTCCAAGGTATATTTTATAGGCTGATACCCGGTATAAGTAAAGCTGCTGAAGTTCGGCGGAGCCGGAGCATCATTGCGTTTGTATCCCGGGGTACGGATCAACTGCGAAAGACGATTGTCCCTGTTTTGGGTCTCTTCAAAGAACTCTTCTGTTTTATAATTTGCACGGTCGGTGTACGGTGTTCCGTCGATGTTCAAGATGCTATTCACGAATTCTCTAGATAAGCTCAATCTTGGTCCATAGGTGGCAGAAGTCCACCACCAGTTGGCATCATTTAAAATTGCCAATTCCTTGCTGAATGCTACTGCCAACATGACCTCAGAGGTCACCGGCGTATTGCTGATAAAGAGTTGTCTTTGAGATAATTTAACCCCTTGAGCTGTATTTAGGGTGTAAGGTCCTTTTGACATTAGGATATCGCCGGCATCAACCACCATTTTGAAGAAATCATCTGGTTTAGTTGGTAGATCCAGAGCATGGTATTTACGAAAGGTCCCTTCGAAAAGTGCTACTCGGGTTTTTAGTCCTAATGCCGTCCATTTGTTGATTACTGTTCCATCGCCTGCGCTCTCCGTGATATTTTGATAAGCATAATCCAAGTCCTCCATGATGTGCTTTACGACCACTTCACGGGAATCTTGCTTTGCGAATAGGACTTCTCTTTCATCTTGTGAAATGGGATGGTCTATCCAAGGAACATCGCCAAAACGGACCACCATATTATAATAGAACCAAGCCCTGAAGAAACGAGCTAGACCGGTATAATTATTACGGATAGTTTCGTTGACTTCCTCGCGGTTGTTCTTGACTATCATTTGGTTGATGTTTCTCAGGGTTGACCAAGACCAGCCCGTGCTTACTTCAGGAGAATAAGCACCCTTGACCATAAAGTCATTGAGACTATTGACAACGGAGTAGTCGGTCATGGCATCGCCTTTAAAGGCATCTGAGCCCGAGGTAATGTTGTTATAGAATGAAATACTGTAGGTTTTCAATCCGTTTTCGGTTCCAAAGATATCATCTTCGGTTGCGGTAGCTTGCGGCGTTTCAGATAGTTCACAAGAACTAAACAGTAATGCGATAGCAGGTAGATATAATAAATTTCTTAATGTTTTCATGATTATAATCCAATAGATAGGTTAAAACTATAGCTTTTCATAACCGGGTAATTGAAACCATCGCCATGTCCTGTTGAGATATCAGGATCCGAAGGTCTTAAGTTGCCCACATCTAAATCTTTTGTTCTCTTGTAGAATGGAGACCAGGTAAATAGGTTTTCGCCAGACAATCCAATCCTTAAGCTTTGAACCTTAAGTTTTGAGGTGATAGAACTTGGGAAGTTATAACCTATCTGCAGGTTTTTCATTCGCAGGTAAGAGATGTTCTGTAAGAACCTTGTTTGTGGATTGACCTTGATGGATTCATTGTATCCTGCATAACGTGGGAAATACCCATTTGGATTATCTTCAGTCCAGTAATTGTCCACATGCCAAGATGGTAGGTTGTTGTAAGGTCTGTTGTATTGTCCCCAGAAGATAGATTCATTTCCAGGATACCATTGCTGCTTGCCTACTCCTTGGAAAAAGGAGGAGATATAAACGTTCTTCCAATCCAAGTTCAGGTTGAAGCTATAGATATAGCGAGGTTCTTTGTTGCCAATGATTCTTTTATCACCATGGTCATTCAAGGTATTGGTTCCATAGTCAATGACACCGCTGCCATCTAAATCTGCAAACCTGACATCACCTGGATAGATCTTTCCGGAATTGGAAGATTTAATTAAAGATTGGGTCGCTGCTGCATCAATTTCGGCTTGGTTCTGGAAAAGACCTTGGGTTTCATATCCCCATATTTCTCCTAGGGTCTGGCCGATATAATAATCGGATAGATTTCCGGTTTCATTGTTGTAGCGATCAATGGTTGACACATAATCAGCCAAAGTTCCTTTCACGGACCAGTTAAATGGACTTCCTGATGCCTCAAAGCTATCTCTATATCCTAGTGATAGTTCAAAACCTTGGGTGGTCATGTCGGCATAGTTTCCTTTAGGGGAAGCTGCTCCAAATACATCTGGTAAGGTCATGCCAACGGTATACATATTCAAGGTTTTACGTTGGTAGAAATCGGCTGTAAAGGTCAGTTTATTGTTGATAGCAGATAGATCCAAACCAATGTTGGCTGTTCTTGCTGTTTCCCAGGTTAGGTTATTTGGGATAACCACAGGAACCCCGGTATATGGGTTTTTTACACCGCCAATCACTCTATTGGAAATGCTGATGGAATATTGGTCCATAAAGGCATAAGGGTCAATATTACCATTACCCAAAGAACCATAAGAAGCTCTTAGTTTTAAATCAGAGATCGCGCTTTTGTCCACTTCAAAGAAAGGTTCTTCAGAAATCCTCCATCCAACGGATGCGGAAGGGAAAAATGCCCATTGTTCATTGATCGGGAATTTAGACGATCCATCATAACGGCCGTTAAATTCAAATAGGTATCGATCTTTATAGATGTAATTCGCACGCATAAAGACACCGATATTCCTGTATTTGTTGTAACCAGCTGTTGCGTTGGTGTTTTGACCCAATGCCAGGTTGATATTGTCAACATCTTCGGTCAGAAGACCAGTCTTTGTGATGTAATCTGATTCATAAACGCGTTGCTCATAATTATATCCTAACAAGCCTTTGAAATAATGATCTCCAATGGTTTTTTCATACTCTCCGTATAAGTTTCCGAAAAGGTATCTCCATTGTTGATCCACGAGGTAGATGTTATTGTTCATGGAAGTTTCCAGTTTCAGCATCTTACCTTCAGCAACACTATAGGGAACCGGTACTCGTACCCGGGTAGAATTAAAGTCCCGGTTTCTGAATGTGAAATCACCCTTAATCCTTAGAGAATTGTCCAAAAATTTGCTCTCGAATGCGGTGGTATTGCGGAGGTCAGCATTTTTTGTTCCAGTACCGTTTTTACCATAAATGAAATCACCGACTGTATATGCAGCCGAGAAACTGAAGGAGCCATCTGGATTGAAGATAGGCGAGGAAGGGTGGCCTTCATCGGCAATATTCCTCCAGATATTTCCACCTTCACCAGCTGTGGAAGGATCCCAATATTTAGCAAAGGAATAGTCGATGTTATTGGTAATCCTTAACCAATCGTTGACTTGCATTCCTGCCTTTGCTCTGGTGTTATAAGTATTGTAATTGTCGGTATTGTAATTGTACATACCGTTGTAGTCATAAGTTCTTCCGGATATGTAATAATCGAATCTTCCAGAGTTTCCAGAAATGGAAAGGTTATGGTCCTGCACAAAGGTGTTGTCTTTGATCAGGGTGCCATAATAGTCCTCATTGCCATAATAAACGTAGTTTCCTTTCTCATCAACTGTTACCTCTTCGGTGATTCCCTGTTCCTTGCGGCGTTTGAACTCCTCAAGCCATTCCATTGTGAAAATCTGTGTTTTGTTCAGTTTACTAGGAATGGATGAATAGTTGTTCCAGGCATTGTAAGCCGTGAAGAAGTGGGAAGCATAAGTGTAACCATCGGTAATAAAGTCGGGTCTTGCAATGGGCTTCTGGAACGAGGCATTTCCTGAGTAAGTAATGCTAGTACGATCAGTTTTAGCCCTTTTTGTTGTGATCAGGACCACCCCAAAAGTACCTCGTGAACCATAGATAGCCGATGATGAGGCATCCTTTAAAACGGAAACCGATTCGATATCATTTGGGTTAAGAGAGGATGGGTCCCCTTCAACTCCATCGATCAGGATCAGGGCACTTCCACCTTGTCCGATAGAAGTGGTACCACGGATGTTAAAGCTGGGGTTACGGGTCGGCTTACCATCAGCAGGCACGATGTTTAAGTTAGGTACAGCACCTTGCAGCATTTGGCTCGCATTTGCCAATACCCTTCCTTCGAAAACCTCAGGACCTACTTGGTCTACGGCTCCGGTTAGGTTGGCTTTCTTTTGCGTTCCATAACCTACCACAATCACTTCTTCCAGATTGGTGTCATCAGGGCTCAAGGTAATCTGCACATTACTGGAAGTAACCGTTACGTTTTGGGCTTCAAAACCTAGGTAGCTGATCCGCAATTGTTGCCCTTGATTGGCTTCAATTTCGAACTCACCATTGTCATTTGTACTAGTGGACTTTTGGTTGGTCAGGTTAGTAATTGTGACGGAGGATAAAGGATTTCCATCCTTATCTTTTACGACACCTCGGATAGTCGATTGTCGCAGTTCTGAACCAATAGCTTTGAAAGGCTCAGCAAGTCTCAAGTCCACATTTGCCCAACTAGGGTAGGATAGGCATAGGGCGAGACTAACAATTAATGTTTTTCTCATAGTGTATTAAAACGGTTTAGTTATTTGGTCAAAATTGTAGTTTTAAGATTGATTCAATGTTAAGCTAATATTATATTAACTTAAAAATCTTAAATAAGTTTGAAAAATACTGGATAGATAGGAGTTATGTTAAAAGATATTTTAAGATTAATAAAGAAAAAAAAGGAAAGTTTTAGCAAACGTTTCTTAAAATATCCTTGTATTTTTAAATCATAACCTTGGTGACATGAGAAAATTATCCCTTTTTATAGCATGCAGTTTAGACGGCTTTATTGCTAAACATAATGATGATCTCAGCTTTTTGGAAATAGTTGAAAAACAAGGCGAAGATTATGGATATGCTGATTTTACCGCAGATATCGATACTATTATCATTGGCAGAAAGACCTTTGATTTTGTGGAAAGGACCTTAGGTGCTGAACATTATGATCAAGCAGGTCGTCAAGTTTATGTGGTTACAAGTTCTGAAAGACCTGCACAGGGGAATATCATTTTTTTCAATGGAAATGTAGTAGCATTAGTGAAGGATTTGAAAGCTGGGGAAGGGAAAGGTATTTATTGTGATGGAGGTGCAGAGCTGATCAATGAACTTCTAAAAAATGAACTGATTGATGAGCTGATCATTTCAGTAATTCCAATTTTATTGGGCGAGGGTGTGAGGCTGTTTAAGGAGCATCAGACGGAGCAAATCTTGGAATTGCAATCTGCAAAATCATTCGAAACTGGATTGGTACAGCTACATTATCGACGAAAGCAAAGTCCAAAATAGCATCGGGAAATCAATAGAATTCTATCAGTTTTTCATTGATTATGTCATACTCATAAAGTTTCCTGTTTTCATTATCGATATACAGCCATTGAATAACGCTTTGCTTATTTTCATGGTTAGTTTCTAGGCTAATGACCATATAAGGTCTGTTTTTAAAGGTTATTTCATTCACTTGATAAATCATCTCGGCTTGACCCTTTTCCTTTAGGATTTCCTTGATAAGGGGTTGGGTGCTGTAAGCGATATAGTATTCCAAGTATGCAGTTAAATAGGCTAGATAGGAATCCGTTAATTTGAGTTCGGAAGACTTGTCATATTGTAATAGGTTCGGATGATTCCTTCGGAGAGCATGTACCTTTCCATCCTTTAATTTTGAATAGTCCAAAAGGACTTGATTGATATCCATCAAATCATTATCCATATTTCTTAATTTCTCCTTTTTCCATACCACTTCAACGATATCTCCGCGCAGTAAATCTGTACTAGGCTCATTTTTGGCTTTGAATACCATGGGCCAAGATTTATTCCCTTCTTGCACATAGAAAAGCGCAATGTCGCCGTCATCATTATACTCCTTAAAGATCAGTGTATCCTTAACCTGTGCATCAATAGCATTTATTTGGATAAATATTAGTGTGCAGAAGAATAGTAAATGTCTAACTATCATGATTTATCAATTTGGAATTGAAACGATGAATTTTAAAGCATTCAGAATTTACGAATAAAGCTTTAGAAATTTAGCGTTATAATCGATTATTAACTGAAAGTAAAAATAATGAAACCTATGAATATTGTTTTGAGTACAGGTACACATTTGCTTTTCGGAAAGCTATATTTGCGGCAGATTTATAAAAATAGCTGTATTAAATAATAGAAAACATGAAGATCATTTTAACTGCCGATTTATGTGATGCGTATATGCCAAATCTACAGGTTGTAAAGCCGATAGGATTCAAGAATTATGGGAAGAAGAAGAGCTTTTATGGGCAGATTGCAACTGTAAAGGTCTATGAAGCCAATGAATTGATCCGTGCAATACTGGAGGAAGATGGAACAGGAAAGGTTTTGGTTGTTGATGGTGCTGGCTCTGATCGCAGAGCGTTGGTAGGTGGTAATATCGCTGCTTTGGCTCAAGCGAACGGCTGGTCTGGAGTGATCATCAATGGAGCTATCCGTGACGTATTGGAAATTGCTGAAGTAGATATGGCTGTTCTGGCACTGTACAGCAATCCACACCGTAGCGCCAAAGAGATGCAAGGCGAAAGAGATCTTACCCTTCATTTTGCCGATACAGACTTTATCCCTGGGCATTTTATCTATGCTGATGAAGATGGAATTGTTGTTTCAGAAAAGGAGCTTTCTTAGTTACTCTAGATCAAAAAGAACCATAGATATACATTCTTGGCTGTAAAAGATGCGCTAATACACATAGACTGTATTAATTTAACTAACTTTGTAGCTTACATTCATTTTAAATATTCAGCAGTGTCTTTAGATAAATTAAAACTTAGCAAGCGTCTCCATGCATCGATGACCGAATTGGGTTATTTTACAGCCAAGGAATTCCAGTTAAATGCTCTTTCTCGTATAGTTGGTGGCCATAGTATCCTTGGGATTGCTCCTGAAGGTGCCGGAAAAACCACGACTTACGTCTTGGGGGTATTGATGCGCTTGAAATATACGGATGATGAAGCTCCCAAAGTTTTAGTCTTAGCACCTAATGAAGAAAGAATCAATGAAATCGTAGAGCGCTTTTACACCGTAAGCCGTAATAAGAACCTGCATATCATGGGACTGAAGACCAGCGGTGGGATGGAAGAGGAGATTGAAGACCTGGTACGCGGGGTAGATATCGTGGTGGCGACACCAGCTCGTGCTCGTGCTGTCTATCTGAAATTGGGTCTGAACCTGAACCGAATTGAAACCTTTGTTATCGATGATGCTGAAGAAATTGTAAAACAAGGTTTTCAAACCAATGTTCGGGAATTGGCGCAAAGTTGTGGAAAGGTGCAATACTTATGTTTCAGTACTGTTGAACATGAAAAGCTGCACCTGATGATCGATGACTTTATGCCTTTTGCTACCTTGGTTGAAGTGGATGAACTGGGAGAAAACAGTCATGAGACCCATGATTTGATGCTCTATCAGGTTCCTAACTTCAGTACCAAGATCAACCTGCTGAATGATCTTATGTCTGACGATGAAGTCTTCGATAAGGTCGTTGTCTTTGTCAATACTAAACATACGGCACATAATCTGTTGGATAGACTTCATGTCAAAAAAGGCGTGGCTGCTATCTATAAGCCTATGTTCCATGATGATTATGGATTTGATGATATCAATATCTTTAAGCAAAAGCCGGAATGCCGAATCTTGATTGTTGCCAATGAAGGTCTGGATGATATAGACTTATCCTTGGTGCCTTTTATCTTTCATTTTGAAATCCCAGAGAACAGAGAGGAATTTATCAAGCATGTCCTGAAAACTGGAGATGATGAAAGTATTGCCATTAGCTTTGCAACTGATATTGAACTTCCTGATGTTAAAAAGATCGAACAGAGCCTTGGCAAAAAGATACCTGTGATGCCGCTTCCAGAGGACCTAGCGATTTATAAACCTTCGGAGACTGCCAAAGAAAAAGCTGTTGAAGATGAGAGTAGAGGTGGGGCCTTCCATAAGAAAAAGGAAAGCAATAGCAAGACCTATAACTATGGAAGTGGTGAGAAGGCGCGGATGACCAGAAAGAATAAAAAAAGGTAGTTGCTTAGATCAGCTTTTTGATTTCTTCGATATCATCTATTTCTGATGCTAGTTTGTCTTTTCGCCAACGAACTATTCTGGGGAATCTGAGTGCGACTCCCGATTTGTGCCTGTTGCTTGCTGCAATCCCTTCGAAGGCGATTTCGAATACCAATTCAGGTTTTACGGTACGGACAGGGCCAAACTTCTCTAAAGAGTTTTCACGGACGAATTTGCTGACCTCAGCAATTTCTGTATTACTGAGACCTGAATAGGCCTTGGCAATGGTTACCAGTTTATCGCCATCTTTCACTGCAAAGGTATAATCTGTATAGTGCCCGCTTCTGCGACCGCTACCACGTTGCGCATAAATCAGTACAGCGTCTATGCTCATCGGATCCACTTTCCATTTCCACCAAAAGCCTTTCTTTCTGCCTACTTGATAGGCGGAATCTTTAGCTTTCAACATCAGACCTTCTGCGTTTTTATCCCCTGAGCCTTCCCGAATCGTATTAAGTGAATTCCAATTGTTGAAATCCAATAGCTCCGATAATAAGTAATTTTCTGAATTCAATTTACCTAGTAGGTCTTCTAAGATTTTCCTTCTTTCCTCCAAGGGTATGTTTCGAAGATCTTGCCGGTTTAGTTCCAAGATGTCAAAAGCAATAAATTTTATTGGAACCTCCTGCATCATTTTCTTGGAGATATTCTTCCGATTCAAACGCCTCTGCAGTTGGTTGAAACTCATTACCCCATTTTCATTGTAAGGCACAATCTCTCCATCGATCACAAAATCAATATCCTGATCCTTCAGTTCTTCCAATAATTCTGGGAATTGCTCATTGACAAGCTCTTCTCCACGCGACCAAATAAAGATTTCCCCATCCCTTCGGATAACCTGTCCGCGGATCCCATCCCATTTAAATTCCACTTGCCAATCCTGCTCCTTACCCAGACTTTCTAGATCTTGAACTAAAGGATTTGCTAGGCAAAAAGGATAGGGAACAGAAAGGTTGATGTTGATATGTTCACCCTTGATAAATTTTTCAAAAGAGAGCAATTCAGGGTCCCAATCCGACATAATGCTATGGGCTACCAAATTCGCGTCCAGTTCATAGAACTTAGCAAAGGCATTGATCAAGGTTTTAGAAGATACACCGATCCTAAAACTGCTTCCCATGAGTTTGTTGAAGACAAAGCGTTCGGTCTGTCCTAGGCTTTCCCATGACGTCAGGATATACCCCTTGATTTCATCCTCAGGCATTCCTTGCAGGGACATGATTTCCTGCATCCATTGGTCCAAGCTTTTGTCGATGGTATGTTTGGCAGGTGGGATGATCAAGGCGATGGTTTCCGCAAGGTCACCAACTGCAGAATAAGATTCTAGGAACAACCATTCGGGAATCCCACTGTATTCAATGGCCAATTGGCGCATGGTAGTGGTCTTCACTGAACGGCGAGGTCTTTTACCGGTAAATAGACGGATAAACCAATACTTGTCCATTTCAGAAGATTCCGCGAGGAACTGTTCAATTGCAAGGATCTTGCTATTGGTCTTATTGCTGCTGTCCAGCGCATTTATCAATCTTGCCAGTACCTTCATCCTTATTCCTTGATTAGCGGTTCATCAGTTTCATCTTCAGTTCCAAAGGCGGTGGTTATTTCCTCAGCTTCTATGCCTATTTCATTTAAATACCTTGTAAATTCAGCTTTAAAGCCGTGCGTCACATATACCTTTTCGGCTCCTGTTTCCTTCACTGCAGTCAATAGTCCGGGCCAATCAGCATGGTCGCTGATGGCAAAACCTGCATCTGCACTGCGCCATCGTCGGGCACCGCGCACCTGCATCCATCCGGAGCAGATGGCTGTCTGTGCGTTGGGAATATTCTTCAATAAATTGGAACCAAATAGGGAAGGCGGGACGATAATGATTTCTCCTTTCATATCCTTGGGGCGATCATTGAAATCAATGGTTTTATATGGAGGTAGGGAAATACCACTTTCCGTAAATGCTGCATTGATCCTGGAAATAGCATAATGCACATAATGGTCTTCATAGCCTTCCAAAGCCTTCATGATGCGCTGTGCCTTTCCTAAGGCATAGCCTATGAGTATCGAATTATTACCGTTCTTTTTATTGTTTGCCACCCAATCCACAAGGTTTTGGTTGATCTGCTCAACAGGGAGCCAATTGTAAATGGGTAAGCCAAAGGTGCTTTCAGAAATGAATTCATGGCAGCGAACTGGTTCAAAAGGAGTGGAGAGCCCATCATCCTGGATTTTGTAGTCACCAGAAACAACCGATACTTTCCCTTGAAATTCCAATCGGACCTGTGCAGAACCAATTAAATGCCCTGCAGGGTGCAGGGATACCTTTACAGAATTGATATGGAGAGATTGGTTATAAGCTAAAGTTTCAACTTTAATATCTTGACCTAGCCGCAGTTTCAGGATCGGTGCTGTCAGTTCATGGCAGAGATAATGCTTCATTCCGACCCTAGCATGGTCGGAATGGGCATGCGTAATGATGGCATAATCCACCGGCAGCCAAGGATCAATATAAAAGTTTCCCTGAGGACAGTATATCCCTTCTCTCCTAAATTCCAGCATAGGCGTTAGGCTTTCGTTCCTAATCTTTAAAATTATAAAGGAAGATTACATCACCTACATAAACAGGCTTATCAGATTCCTCACTAATCAATTTAGCTTGAATGGTCGCCTTGACCGTACCACGTAGGTTATTGATAGATTTTACCAAAGCATGCAATTGAACCCGGGTATTGACCTTTACTGCCTGTCCGAATTTAAGGTTTTCAATACCGTAGTTGATTTCCATTTTCACATTCCTAACATCGGCGATCTGCTTCCATAAATGGGGGATAAGGGATAGGGTCAAGTAGCCATGGGCAATAGTGGTTCCAAATGGGCCTTCATTCTTCGATTTTTCCTCATCCACATGGATCCATTGATGGTCCAATGTAGCATCAGCAAATAAATTGATCTGTTTTTGGTCGATTAAATGCCATTCAGAAAGACCTAATTCTTTCCCTTCATAAGTTTTGTACTCTTCGTAATTATTGATGATTACCATAGGTATTATTAGTATATAAAAATAAGCTAGTGATTTTTTTTGATTAATTAAAGGTTATTAATCCATATAAATCCCAATTAGCTCAGTCTGTAGGGTTTAATTACCCTAATTTCTAACAATTGATAGCTCCATATGTTTGCATAGGAGCCTAGGTTTCCCTAAATGGGATGTGAATTGAATAGGGAGTTATTTGAAAAAGCGTATATCTTTTTATCAGTGCGTAATATAATAGAAAAACTCACCTGCAGCTTCTCCTAACTTATACATCATCAATACAACAATCAATGCTGCAAATCCAAGTATGATTTTTTTATTTATCATAATCCGTTTTTATAATTGGTTATCTTAATTCGGTATTCGTTACAAAATTTACTTAATTTAAGTAAAATTCTTTTTTCAAGCATTAATTTATTTCTGATTCCATGCAATTATACAATTCCAAAATAGAGTTAGACAGCTTAGAACCATCTGAATTACAGATATATCAAGATTTAGATAAGGAACCTTATGGCATTGACATAGCTACAAAAGTCTGTAAAAAGCTAATGCAAAATCCTGGCGAGGATCATGGTCTTTATTTTTCCCATCGCGATTATTGCGGAATGGGATTGTATTATATCAACCTACAATTTATCCTAGGCGTGGTCAATGATGGGTATGGACCGGTGCCATTGCTTTCAAGCTGTGATTCTGAAACTGATTTTGTTAACTGGCTGAGTCAACAATCCGATCAATCCATGTCTTTATTTGGAAGTCACTTCAATAACCAAACCATTACAAAGTCCCGTTTGGAATGGTATCTCGAAGAAAATTATTCGCCTACCTGGAATATGTACTGTTTGTACATGAATGATAGACGAGGGCAAGAAAGATCATCCTAATATTTTGAATTTTGAATAAAGCCTAATCCAAAAATTAGGCTTTATTGATATTAGTTGATTTTTTTACCGGTAAATAGGATCTGCTTAGTAGCCTTGCTACCCAAGGTAGATACCGATAATGAGTTTTCGTCTTTGATATAAACGAACACTCCCTTTGGATCATCGTCATCATTGCTCATAGTGCCGTTCTGCTCATAGACATCAAAAGTTTCCGAAACACTTCCCGAAGCTGGATTTGTTGTGAATTTTAACTGGCCTTCACCCACTTGGGTAACCGTTACGATGCTATTGTCATAACTTGTGAACTTGCCGGTAGAGAGATGAATGCTCAAATCCCCCTGATAACTACCCACGGCATCAATCGGCTTCAAATTACTGTCTTTGCTACAAGACGTAGTTCCAATAAGACCCAATGCAATAAATAGCATAAAGTGTAATTGCTTTTTCATATTAAGTAGATTGTGTGATTTCTTGACGAGAAACAATTTCCTTGCCAAAGATAAAAAAGCTGGGTAATCGGTAAGTGGTTAAATAGGGATGTATTATAGAAAATAAAGAAAACCAAAAAGTTTAATCCTAATGCAGGCTAAGCTGCTTTTTTGGAGTTATTCAAGGCTAAGTAGATAATTGAACCAATCACATTAAAAACCAATACAACCAATATCCAGACCACTCTTTGGCCACTGGATAGGTCTCGGTTCGTGACGATATGGTAGATGGAAAAGACTGTAATAAATAACATTATTATCCAAATCGCACTAGCTAATAAACTGCCTATGAAAAGTAAGTTCATAATGATTGATAATTATGATGATTGATGTTGTTTTCATGAATTTAGGAAGAATAGTCGGGGAATCAAAATAGGGAAGGGGGACTATTATGATATATTTATGAAGGGATATTTCTAGCAATGATAATAATTTCACCATAGCTTAACATCTGTTTCATATTCAACATCTTTATTTGTGCCAATTTATTAAGCTATATTAATGATAAAACAAATTCACACACTAGCGACTGCTTTAACCTTTATTGCAGCACTAACTTCTTGCGAAAAAGATCAAGATCACAACAAGTCCAAAGTTGTAAACTATCCTGCTATGGCGGAGGTTGAGACTCCCAATGTATTAATGACGACCAAAGAGGGTGTAAAAGTCTACAATGGGGGTTTTGGTTCAGCCGTAGTCGCAGACCCGAATGATCCTGAAGTCTTTTATATGATGACAGATCGAAGGGCTAATGTAGCTGGACAGGCTAAGAACGCTATCATCATTGGAAAAGCAGACTTCGCACCACAGATTGGGAAATTCAGATTGAAGGAAGGAAAATTAGTCCTAGAGCAAGTAATCGAATTGAAGAATGAAAAAGGTGCCAAGTTAAATGGTTTACCGAATCCAAAGGGAATGGGTTCCACAGGTGAAATTCCTTTTGATCTGAATGGACAGCAATTGGCTGCATCTGCAGACGGTATCGACTCTGAAGGATTGGTAATCGCGGCGGACGGCACCTTCTGGATCTCGGATGAATATGGTCCACATATCGTGCATACTGATATGAACGGAAAAACCATTGAACGAATCAACCCTTTTGGTACTGGCTTCGGCGGACGTAAAATACCTGCTGTCTTTGCGAATCGCAGGGCTAATAGAGGGATGGAAGGCTTGACGATTACCCCTGATGGCAAAACCTTGGTCGGTATTATGCAATCCCCAATGTACAATCCCAGTTCGGCTGCCGTATCAGGTTCTATGATCATTCGTATCCTAACCTTTGACATCGCAACCGGAGCTACAAAACAATACGCTTACCTAATGGACAACCCCTCACTTACCGGTGTAAGTGAAATATTGGCCTTGAGTAATACAACTTTCCTAACCTTGGAAAGAGATGGTCTCTATAGCGGAGATCCTGCAAAGCCTGCACTCTTCAAAAAGATCTTCAAAATCGATATAAGCAAAGCGACCGATATCTCTGATGCCTCAAATGCTGCTTCTGGGAAATTGTATAAAGGAAAAACTGTTGAAGAATTAAAGGACCAAGCTGGACTAGCTTCTGCTGGTATTACGCCAGTAACAAAAACGCTAGCCATTGATTTATTAAAGGATCTACCTGAGGTCTATCCACACGATAAGGCGGAAGGTCTTACCATGTTAAAAGGAAATATTCTGGTGGTTTCTAATGATGATGATTTTGGAGTAGTCGATAATGGAAATAGTGGTTTTGCCCAGAAAGTCCTTCCAAGTTCCAAAAGCGTGGATAGGAATAGATTGTATTTCATTAAAATGAAATAAGAAGGAGTACAGGATATAAAAAAGATAAATGAGGCCGTATCAAAATATGAATTGATACGGCCTTTTTATTTTGTTTGATTTAGGGGGAACTGAATTTGTTAGTATATTATTCCTAATAATTGTCATTACCCTGTACCCAAATTCAAGAATGCTTTGCATTAAATATGGATTTAAGGTACAGTATCAAGGGCAGTAAATTTTAATTGATCATCAGACCTAAGCCAAATACCAAAATCAACACCTTCATGACCAGGAGCAATTTCATCTTTAGCAATTATCCTGTAGTATACTATATAAGAAAGATAAGGTTCACTTTGCCTGACTATAGACTTAGGAGCTGATTTTAATTTAGAAATTAATGCTGGAGTAAATATTTCCTGAACCCTTTCCGTGAAGAAAATTTTAGAATCTATGTATTTTTCTATTCCAGTTTCATTACATAGAATGCATCTAATTGAATCGGTACTATTAATGATTAAGGAGTCAATATTCTTGTTTTCAATCAACTTAATTATGTAATCTGCTTTCTTGAAGATTAAACTTGAGTCAATCTGTCCATAAGATTTTGAACAGAGTAAAAAAAGAAAAATTACAGCTAGAGTCTTCATGATCGCATTTTGAGTATTGGATTGGTTTGTACATCAATAATAATTACAAGCTATTGATCAATGAATCTTTTATACAAAGCCCCTCAAAAAGACTAGGTTTATTTTGTGATAAGCGAAATAAACTCACCAACGATAAAACCGAATCTATAAATAGCAAAGGCAGATAATATCACTAAAATTGCTAGAACTAACTTTCTATTCTCAATTAGTATCTCAATTGTTCTATTCATAGCCTTAAGTTATTAAGAAATATTGAATATTTGAATGTGTTTTTGTGCTTGCTTTATTAGGAGGAAATAAATACAAAAATATTAATGATAGGAACTTCTTTCGATATTAATAAGTAAATGATCTACCTAGACCTTAATCCACACAATAAGGCGGAAGGTTTAACCATGTTAAAATTAAATATTCTGGTGGTTTCTAATGATGATGATGATTTTGGGATAGTCGATAATGGAAATAGTAGCTTTTCCCAGAAGTTCCTCCCAGGTACCAAAAGTGTAGATAGGAATAGATTGTATTTCATTAAAATGAAATAAGAAGGAGTACTGGATTTTGTAAATTTAAATGAGGCCGTTTCAGAATATGAATTGAAACGGCCTTTTTATTTTGGGGTGAAGATGTTTCTAAATATGGTTTTACTTAAGCGATTTCATAGAACAAATGAATCTTATTATACTAATCCAATATTTTTCAACTAAAAGTAATTTAGAAAACTGATTCTTTTAAAAGTGGATTTATTGATTACATTCATTGGAAATAAGAATCCTCAATTGGATTGTCTTCTCATTCAACTTCTTCAGAATATAATATCGTTTTGAGTTCTGAATCTAAATAAAATTCATACAGAGAAACTACTAATAATCCATAGTCATTTACTGCGCGAAATTTGTGTAATATTTTATACCCCTTCTTTTCCTCTTTTTTAGAATTTAAACCAAGGTATTCTCCAAAAGCCATGCTTAAATATGCTTGTTGAATTTGTTCAGACCTAGATCTTCCTTGTTTCTTTGCTTCTTCTCGAAATTTTAAAAAGCCTTCATCAATTTCAATCAAATTTGCAGAATCCAATTTTCCAAATTCTAATGATTCATAAGTACTTGGGTCATTTAGGTTTTCTAAAATCAAATCTGAAACTAGATTTTCAGCTATTTCTTGGTCTGAAAATACCGTATTTTTACAACTGAAAAAGAATAATGTTAATAAAATTCCAATAAAAAGGGTTAAATAATTTTTATTCATTTTTAAATTAATTTGGTAAGATGTAAAGGTATTGATATTGGATACACTAATTATTACGGTTTTCCGTAGTCAAGAATAAAACCGAACATTAAGATTTCATTATTATAAAATCAATGATTTCGAGGTCTTATCTATATTTTCAAATATTGTTGCTTTTTATTTATCGATAAATGATATGTTTGCAGATCCAAATCATTTATTATATATGAAAAACAAAATTATTAAGTCCGCTATGGCGATCGCTATAGCTTTGTCTTTGTCAGGTTGTGGTAAAAGTGGAGAAATTGGACCTCAGGGAAATCAAGGGGATAAAGGTCAACAGGGAGATAAAGGTGATAAAGGACAGGATGGCAATAGAATCTTTAGTGGAAATTTACCTCCTGAAATAACCATTGGTAATGTGGGGGACTTTTATATCAACCTCATAAATATGGATTTCTATGGTCCTAAGGCACAGTCGGGATGGGGTGAACCTAGTTCATTAAAACCCAATTCATCTGGTGCAAGCTATTATTACAATACTAATGAAGGAGATTGGAAAAAAATATCAAATTATGAATATGAATTAGAACTATCCATTCCTGAATTAGATAACATAGTCTTTGAAGATGGTTTTGTTTTAGTTTCAATTCTTGAAAGAATTAGTAATCCAAGAGCATTTCATTTGATTCCTGGTGAAATCAATGGTTTTAAATATTCAGCCAGTTATTCCGTTGGTAAATTACACCTTAATTCAGAATATTTGGGACCAGGACCAATGCCTTATTTACGTGATTTAACTATTAAAGTTATTTTAGCAGATTCTAAAATTGGTAATTAAAAATAAGTTTTTCTTGTTAGATATTCACAATATAGAATTCTATAAAGCCTGACAACATGTTAGGCTTTAATAGAATTGAGCTTGAAATTTTTTCAGTTTTAATGGTATATCGAAGAGTTATTTTTTGAACTGGTATATCTTAATGAAAATTTAATGTTTATCAATAATTCATAAACACTAAGTTTTTAAGAGGAGTAGTAATTATCATATCTACCGCAAAATATCTATGTCTCCAAAGCAACTTTTAGAACTTTTTCAAAAACACCAATTACCTTAAAATTTATTGTGCCTTCATCCCTTAAGATTATAGGCTCATAGGGGAGTGTTGATAATGGTTTTAAGATGATTTCCTCATGCTTCCAACCATCCTCGTCGATTGTTTTTTTACTAGTATATTCCTTAATGGTAAAGGTTGATCCAAAATCAACATCATGTATTTCACTACTTTCAACAAGTGTAATCAAACCGTTTCTACTTCCACCAGTATATTTTTTAAACAAACATATACTACCATTTGGAATAACTTTATTCATTGAATCCCCAACCACCTTACAAGCAAAATAATCATCATGATTTACGAGGGTAGGCATTTCTAAATATTTTATTTTGTCTACATTCTATTCATCAGAAAATAGTCCTGCTGCTATTTCTAGGTCATAATATTGAACTGTATGTTTAGTCGGCTCTTCGGTAATTTTTATTTTTGTTTCCTTTCCGCTATCACTTACTTCAAACTTTGAAATGTATTGACCTAAATATTTTCTAAGATTAGGATTGCAAACATAAACATAAGTGCCTTCTATTCCTCTCAATAATATGGTTTTGTAAATGTTAATTACGTAGTCCAATAAGATGTTATCATCCTTGATAGTATTCTTTCCGTTTTTATCTTTATAAAGGTCCTTATAGATAATAAACCTATTGGTATTAAAGTCATAATCTAATTCCGGGCCTATAATTATTCCTGTATAATTCAAATCATAACCCTGGGTTGTATGAATACAACCTACTTCATTGATTGCATTTTTAGAATTTACCCAATCTACTGTTATGCTATTCCATTTGAGTTGGATATCTCCAATCACAATATCAAATGCCTCGGGATTTTCATTAGAAATCCATTCCCAAGCAAATCCAGCAATCATTCTTGATAAACCTAGCGATTTCTCTTTTTTATTAATTTCTTTAACCATTTGCTCCAGATTGTCAAACAGTTTAAAATCATACAATCCAATATCATTAGTCTTTGTTGCATTGCTGGCTTCATTAAATATCTCATGAACCAAATTCACATATTTATTTCCACCTTTTACTCGGAATTGAGTAGTTAGTTTTTCAAATCTCGTCGTAGATAATTCTGTTAAATCACTAAACTTAATAGAATCTACATCAGATGGTTTAATGGATTGTAGTGGATCATAAAATAGAATGGATTTATCACAACAAACTTGAATTAATTCTAACTCATCATATTGTTTAGGGTCTAAGTTTGCTCTTTTAAATCCATCATCAAAAGTCTTATAACCTACTAGATTACGTCTTTGTCTTAAACGATGTGCTTCGTCAACAATTATTAAATCATAATTTTCTTTGCTGATATCTGAAGGACCGATTACCATATTTTTTGAGAGCCCTTTTACATTTCGGAAAACATTGGCAATTGTTTGTCGAAAAGATGTCATGGGGATAACCAATGCCATTTTCAAAGTATTATATTTTTCCCTAACCTTTGATACCAAAAGAAATAATTCCTCATCTTCTTCGTCAAAATCGGAATAATTAAAATCATCCAATTCAGTTTTCAAGAGTTTGAAAAGAAAAATTGCTAAAATGGATTTTCCAGTTCCAGCACCACCTTGTATTAAACTTACTTTTGCATTCTCATCCAGCAAACATTCCAAAATAGTTTTTAATCCGGATACCTGTTCCTTTGATAAAGATTTATAGGGGGAGTATTTAAATAAATCAGAATTATCTATATGTTCCAAAGAATGACGAGCTATTCCTAAGCTTCGTAATTCGCTCCATATCTCGTTGAAGAGTTTCCAATAGACTTCCTTTTGGTTAAGATATTTATGGTTTGAAAGACCTAGATTTCCATTTTGAAGCGAATATTGGCCATCCGCAGCAATATATCTTATTAGATTTGATTCAATGTCAAGCGTAGCAGATTTATTAAATAATTCACTGAAAATTAAATTAACCGAACTTAATTTCTGCTTTTTGAATGTCTTTGAATGTGTTTTTAAGCGGCTTATTACATCGGTCGTTTCACCTACATAAGCTTCACGTAAAACATTTTCTTTTAGTGCTTTTTCTTCCAAAAAATAGACTAAAGGCCAGTTTAAATAGTCTCTATGATTATTAACTATAGTAGACTCCAAATCAAAATCGGAAGGATATTGATGAATACTAAAATTCATGTTTTAAGGTAGGATAGAATTTATTAGGTTATAATTCGTTGTACTTTTTTGCAGTACCCTTCGATTTTTCTTTAGGATACTTTCTGTTATTGATTTCAATTTTTGTTTCAATAATCTCTTGGATATTCAATTGATGTTTTTCTGCAAGAAGAAGGGCGTACATAAATACATCTGCTAGTTCTTCTTTTAGCTTTTCTAAATTTACATCCTCATTGCTTTTCCATAAAAATAATTCCAGTAATTCTGATGTTTCTATATTTAAAGCAATTGCCAAATCTTTGGAATTATGGAATTGCTTCCAATCTCTTTCATCTCGAAATGCAATTATTTTCTTTATTAATTGATTAAGCTCCATTTTATATGCTCCAGAATCCCTTGTTATATGTTATAAATATACCTATTAAATCTAAAATAATTAATAATAGGTAATATACTGAATAACATAAAGTCAATAATTAGGATTCACGGCAATTTTTTTATTGATGTATTTGTTGTTTTCCCATTTCAATATAACCAAATTTCAAAAGTTGAATGTTTTATTAAAGAGAATAATAGTTTTTATAGGAACAATAAAAACTAATAAATAATATAATGTCTTATATTTATCTTTCACTTTATGTGATATGACTCTATATTAACCCTTGTATTTACTTTGTCCCTAAAGGTATAAGTAGAGCTATGATTTTTTTGGGTACCTATGAATAGAATTAAAATGATACAGCTTATTTATGAGTATCGGATTTTATTAATCATTATTATTTCGATTGCATTAATAATCCTATACAGATTTCTAAAGCCAAAAATAAAAGGTTACTTAGGAGAATTAAAGGTTAGACTGCGATTGTTTTTTCTAAATAAAAAAGAATATAAAATCATTCATAATCTTCGAATATTCCACAATGGAATGATGTCACAGATTGATCACGTCGTGATATCAAAATATGGAGTTTTTGTAATTGAAACCAAAAATTATAGTGGTTGGATTTTCGGTGGTGAAAACTCATTAGAATGGACCCAAGTTATTTATAAGAACAAATTTAAATTATACAATCCTTTACGTCAAAATTTGGGACATGTCAAAGCAATTAAAGGAAACCTAACCAGTTATCCCTACCTTGATTATTATCCAATAGTTGTGTTTTCAGGTTCAGCAAAATTAAAGGTGAATAGTAGTTTTCCTGTGATTAAACTTTCTAAATTGCTGAAAACCATAAAAGGCACGAATGATATAAATATATCAGAAGAGACAAGAGATGAAATTTATGATCTATTATTAAGGTTAAACGGTAATAAACCAAATATTAACCTTAAAAAGTTAGAAGATGAACCATTCGTTAATTCTAGCAATTTGTGTCCTTATTGCTCGAATCCATTGGTTCTTAAACATGGTAAGTATGGTGATTTTTTTGGATGTACCGACTTCCCAAGATGTAGATACACCAAAAGAATTAGTAAATAATATAAATAATTAGTAGTCAGGAAATGTTTCCAAAATCTTATGAACATCTAATAGAAATTACAAAGATAGAGGGGAGCTACTTAGAGAATACTTAAAATAGAAAAGAATAATATCCTTTCTTCACGCAAGTTTCGTAATTACTTTGAGCATTTTGATGAAAGGGTAGAAGAGCGATTTAATCATTCCTCATCTGGAGTTTATATTGATCGTCAGATAAATCCTTCCTTAAACAAATCCTTCAACGATCCGGAACCAAGCTGTCAAAGAGGCTACAATACATTCGATAATACATTGATATTTAATGGCGAATTGTTGGATGTTAAAGTAGTAATAAAATCTCTTGAAGCAATTCTTAGATATATCAACGTTAACAAGGTTTCATTAAATTGGAAGTAAGTCTATTAGATAATTGAAACAAACTCACCAATAATTTTCATGTTTTCAGCTTTGGCTTCAGTGATAATTATTGGGGAATATGATTCATCGAAGGAGTTTGGCAAAAGTTTGATTTCCGAATGAGCCCAACCTTCATTTGTAACTATCTTTTCACTAGTATATGTTTTCACAGTAAATGCTGAATTAAAATCGACATCTTGTTTATCGAGGTTTTCAACCAACACAATTTTACCATTTCTACTTCCACCTGTATAAAGCTTGAAAAGACAAATTGAACCATTAGGAATAACTCTGTTCATCGATTCTCCTATAACTTTACAAGCAAAATAATTGTTTGCGTTTTTTAAATGACTTGGCGCATCTATCATTTCAAATTCATTGTCAGTTTGCAATTCACTAAAACTGCCGGCAGCTGCATAAAAATTGTAAAGAGGGATTTGAATCAATTCTATTTTTGTTTCAATAGATTCTATAACATTTGATTTCTGAATCTGCTCAGTATTTAGTTTGTTATCCGAACTATTATCATTGATATAGTTATAGATTGATTCATTAACAGAAGGAAATACATTAAAACGAATCTTAACAACAGAAACTTTACCGCCTTTCCCATTATCCATCGAAGTCTGTTCTACTAAATCTAATTTAGGCTGCATTTCTCCCATATAATAGAAATCAGTTCCTTCGTCATTATTCTTTTTAATAAATAATGGAAGTCTAATTTCTCCCCTATTACCGAGTATAGCCTGCACATCCTTACTTTCTATTTTTCGGTTGGATTTAGACATCCAATCAAACTCATTTCTATTTACAAACTCATCCTCATATTTTGTAGTTTCTGAAATATGGTCTTCTTTGTGATAATTTACAAAAATGGGACAATTTGAATTATCAGAGCTTACAAGATAACCACCTACATTCTGAGCAACTGGATTTTCAAATGCATTCAATATCCTGAAAACATCTTTTCGTGAATATTTTTTGTATAAAACAAAACCATTATTCCAATTCTCTACATCGAAAGATTTATCAAATTCATTGATTGAATATATTGCTGAATCGAACAAAAAGTCATGAAACAATTTACCTTCTAAAAGTTTTTTGAATCTATCGGAAAGACTAAATATGTTGTTTTGTAGCTTAATTATATCTAAATTATAAATCTCTCGAACAGGAATAAGTTGTTTATTCTTGTTCTCTCTTACAAACTCAAAAATTCAAGTTGACAATACATGAATTAATCGTTTTGTCAGTTACTTCATAACCATATTTTTCTTTGATATAGTTTTTGAAATCAGTAACGGATACTTCGTTTTTTTCTATTAATAATTTTAGTATTAAACTATCTTCAACTCGTTTACCATTATTAATTTCTTTTGCAAAAAGTTCTAACAGCTTAGTTTCAGCACTATTTAATTCACCGATTGAATCCTTATCAACTTTCTTCACGAAATTGAAGTACGACTTAGCGTACTCCACAAAAAGAAAAGGATCTCTACCATCATTCTTGATGAAATCCATCATCATAGGTGTTCTCCCTAATCTGAATTTCAAAAGGTTATAATCTTTCTTCAAATCTGCTAACAATTGCATATTTGCAGAGTCGATTGATCGAAAGATTCTTTCTTTTGTAATTTGGTCAAAATTTATTGTTGATGAACCTGGAATTAATCGACTTCCCTCGTTCAATAATTTACGAATCGTATCTTTATTATACGAGGTGTCGCCGTATAAAGCGATAGGAATCAGGTAATTATTATCATAATTCCAAATAAAATCAATTACTGTTAAATAACCTTTACCATCCGCTTTTCTTAACCCTCGTCCTAATTGTTGAATAAAGATTATGGCTGATTCGGTAGGTCGAAGCATGATAATTTGATTGATTTTAGGAATGTCAATTCCTTCATTGAAAATATCTACTGTTAAGATATAATCCAGTTTCTCCTTCAAATTATCGGATTCTAATAGTGTAATAGCAGCTGCTCTTTGTTCTTCAGAATTATCTCCTGTTAAAGCTTTCGTTTTTAATCCTCTTTTATTTAGAAGGTTTGACAATTCTTTAGCTTCTTCCTTTCTAGAACAAAAGATCAATCCTCTTATTATTCCATTGTCACTTCCGTAGAATTTCGATTGTTCAATTATCTTATTTACTCTTTCTTCTGAAACCAATAAATTAAAATCAGATTTATTATCAATGGTTTTATCACCAATTATCAAATCTGTAACCCCGTAATAATGGAAGGAACTGAGCATTTCTTCTTCCATTGCTCGGTTTAGACGAATTTCATATCCAATATTATAATCAAACTGTTCAAAAATATTATTTCCATCTGTACGCTCAGGTGTAGCTGTCATTCCTAAAAGGAATCTAGGCTTAAAATAATTTAATATACGGTTATAGGAATCTGCTGATGAACGATGCGATTCATCAATTATGATATAATCAAAATGATCTTCAGAAAATTGTTTAAAATAATTTGGTTTAGAGATTGTTTGAACTGTCGAAAAAATAAAATCACTTTCCACTTCTTTTTTATTCCCAGAATATACCCCCATAGTTCGAGTATTTCCGAAAATCTTTTTAAAGGAATTCAAAGCGTCTTTGGCAATAGTTTGTCTGTGAACGACAAATAAAAGTTTTTGAGGGTTGAAGTTTTTAGCATCGAAAGCTGATAAGAAAGTTTTACCGGTTCCTGTTGCAGAAATAATTAATGCTTTATTTTTCCTAACTAAACGTAATGCTGCCAGATTAGATAATGCCTCTTTCTGCATGGTGTTTGGAACAACTGCTTCAAACAAATCAACCGTCTGTTCTTTGATTTTTCTATTTAATAAAAACTGTTCTTGAAATAATTTATCATATTCTATTATATAATCAAGCGTGACAACCGTTGCTTTATCAAAATCAGCCTTAAACTCTTTTAAAACATTATATACCAATCCACTTTCATCAAATGCTGATAATTTAATATTCCATTCTTTGTTCGTAGATAATGCATTTGCAGTAAGATTACTACTACCTACTATCAGGTTGTAATGGGTATTGTTTTTAAAAATATAGCCCTTAGCATGTGCGTTACCTGAAATCATAATTCGCAATTCAATATTTTTAAACTGCATTAATCTTTTAAGTGCTTCAGGCTGAGTGAAATTAAGGTATTGAGATACTAGAACATAACCTTTCACGTTACGTTCTTCTAATTCTTTTAATTGATTTATAATTGTAGCAACTCCACTTGTCGTCACAAAGGCTACAGAGATATAAAATTCTGTACAGACACTTAATTCGCTTAATAAAGTTGATAAGATTTTCTTAGGTGGAGTCTTTTGATTGACTAATAATTCAGGTTGATAGGCTGCATTTGATAAAATTTCTTTATCTATAAAACCTGTATAAAGACTATCTTTAAACTCCAGTTTTATATTATGCATCTGCGATTAATTTATTTACGATAGGAATGTCAGCAGCTGCCCAATCTAATAAATGAATTTCGTCTATAGTCAACCATTTATAATCAATATGCTCGTTTAATGTAATATCAGTATTTGCGACTCCACAAATAAAGCTATGCATTGTTAATTCAAAATCTGGGTATTGATGAATTACAGTTAAAAATAAAGATTGAATATCTGCCACAATATTTAACTCTTCTGATAATTCACGGGCTAATGCATCTTCTTGTGTTTCACCCACTTCTATTTTACCTCCTGGGAACTCAAATTTCTCTGAGATATAGGGTAATTTGTTCTTTGCTCTTTGAACACAAAGAATTTTATTCTCAAATTTTAAAATAGCTGCTACTACTTCTACTTTCTTCATTATTTATCACAAAATCTAACCATATACAATAATACAAAACAATAATAAAGTTTAATACATTTAAAAATGCTAAATCAAATGCTCGAGACATATTTAGAATTAAAGCTAACCTATTAGTTTCTTTATCATCATATGACACAGGGTAAGGAATAATATGACATGCATCAACAAAATTAATATTATCCCCTTTACTTCCCGATACAAAACTTACTAAAAATATTCTCCAGCAAATCATCTGTCGTCACCGTCCCAGTTATCTCCCCAAGATGATGCAGCGCCTGCCTGATATCCATCGCTAGAAAATCCGAAGTAATCGGGTTATCGATCCCATACAAGACCTTCTCCAGCGCTTCCTGCGTATGCTGCAAAGCTTCCACATGCCTGATATTCGTCACCATGACATCATCTGTATTAATATTAGAAAGATTAACCTGGTTCAGGAGCTCATCCTTCAGTTCATCGATACCAATTTGCTGCTTAGCCGAAATATATAGCGGATTCAGTACTTCATAATCCTTTTTCTGTTCTTCCGACAGAAGATCAGACTTGTTAATAATGGTCACAAATGGAATATTCAAACCTTTGACCTCATCGATCTGCTCCTGTACGGCAGAGATCTGGTCTTGGGTAGGGTCGAAGAGGTAGATGATCAATCGGGCCTGCTTCATTTTCTCGCGGGTCCTTTCCACGCCGATGGCCTCCACCACATCTTCCGTATGACGGATTCCGGCGGTATCGATAAAGCGGAAAGTTACGCCGTGTATATTGATCTCATCTTCGATGGTATCGCGAGTCGTACCGGCAATGTCAGAAACAATGGCTCTTTCCTCGTTCAACAAGGCATTCAATAGGGTAGACTTACCCACATTGGGTTTCCCGGCAATCACCACTGGAACACCATTCTTAAGCACATTCCCTTGTTCGAAGGAACGGATCAGTTTGGCAATGACCGAGTGGATTTGTTGGATCAGGGCTTTCAGCTGGTCACGATTGGCAAATTCCACATCTTCCTCGGCGAAATCAAGTTCCAATTCGATCAGGGATGCGAAATGTACAAGGTCTTCACGTAATTGCTTAAGTTGATTGGAGAATCCCCCGCGCATCTGCTGCATGGCAATCTGATGGGAAGCCGCCGAATTGGAGGCAATCAGGTCTGCCACTGCTTCCGCTTGGGAAAGGTCCATTCCACCGTTCAGGAAAGCCCTTAAGGTAAATTCACCAGCACGGGCCGCTCTAGCACCTTTCTTGATCAGAAGGGTGATAATGCGTTCGATGATATAGGCCGAATTATGGGTCGATATTTCAATGGTATCCTCCTTGGTATAGGAGTTAGGCCCCACAAAAAGGGTCACCAATACCTCATCGATAATATGTTCGCCATCGCGGATGGTTCCAAAATGCACGGTATGCGAAGCTTGCTTCGTCAAATCCTTACCTTTGAAAACCTCATTGACCAAGCTGATGGCCTTGGAGCCCGATAGACGGATCACGGCAATTGCGCCATTGGCCCCTGGAGAGGTCGCCAAAGCGATAATAGTATCTTGTGAAATTAACCCTGTAGACATATCGCAAAGATAAGAATAGTCGGGAGTATTTGGAATGGAGGATAGCTAAGCTTATGCTATACTTCATTAAAATCTTTAGGTTTTTAACTAGGCTAGCCTGTTTTTGAACCGCCCTGAAATCAAAAAAAGCATTGCTCTTCCTTTCGGAGATTAGATTGATCTTATTCGAGACAAGTTTTGAATTTTCCGAATATGTCTCGAATAAGGGTAAAGCAAGTCCCGAACAGTAGTCAGGAGCAACTCCCCAACTAAAATCCAGATTTTTTGGCCGATTGCATTTATTCAATAATTGAGGAAACTACTGTACAGCAAAATAGATTGTCAAAATTTCAATACGCAAATACAAGTGCTCGATGCAATCCCTACCTTTGCTCGGCTTAGAAAATTATTACACATATTTAGCCGAGCAATTTTTTATATGGAAGAATCCACTAAAGCACCGCTTTCTGCGTACCAGAAATTGGTGATTTTCATACTAGCTTTTACTCAATTTACCGTTGTCCTGGATTTTATGATCATGTCTCCAATGGGGGATATGCTGATGAAAGCAATCGACCTAAAACCTTCTGAATTCGGTGTGGCCGTTTCTGCCTACGCCTTCAGTGCCGGGATTTCTGGACTCCTGACCGCAGGATTTGCCGATCGTTTCGATCGAAAAAAACTCCTGTTGTTCTTCTATACCGGATTTATTATTGGAACTTTCTTTTGCGGTTTTTCGACCAGTTATCCCATGTTGGTGGCTGCTCGAATAGTGACCGGCCTGTTCGGTGGCGTGATCGGTTCCATTTCCATGGCGATTATCACCGATGTTTTCACCTTGGACCAACGTGGTAGGGTAATGGGTTTTGTACAGATGGGTTTCGGTGCCAGCCAAGTCTTGGGGATTCCAATCGGCCTCTATATCGGCAATGCCTGGGGTTGGCAAAGTGCTTTTCTGATGATTGCCATTGTAGCGGTCCTGATTGCCATCTTGATCTTCCTGAAATTAAAACCTATTACCGAACATATCGGCCTGCAGAAAAAGCAATCAGCCCTTCAGCACCTGTGGGGAACTTTCACCCGCAAGGAATATAGGATCGGCTTTATGGCGACCGCATTACTTTCCGTTGGAGGTTTTATGATGATGCCATTCAGCAGTGTATTCGCGGTGAACAACCTACACGTTACCCACGAACAGCTTCCACAGCTCTTTATGATCTCAGGAATTGCTTCTCTTTTGATTATGCCCATGGTTGGTATGCTCAGCGACCGTTTCGATAAGTACAAGATCTTTGCCATTGCGACCACCTGGATGATGATCATGGTCTTGATCTACACCTCTCTAGGTCCAACAGCGTTCCCGATCGTGGTTGTATTGAATATCTTGATGATGATGGGGATCTTAAGCCGCGTAACGCCATCATCTGCATTGGTGTCCGCTGTCCCAGAAAAAGAAGACCGTGGCGCCTTTATGAGCGTAAGCGCATCCCTACAACAGATGTCGGGTGGGATAGGAGCCATTATCGCCGGCTTGATCATCGTCCAACAAACCAACGAAAGTCCAATTGAACACTATACCACGTTAGGTTATATCGTCGTCGTGATCAGTATTATTACGCTGGTTATGATGTATGGGGTGAGTAGGTATGTGAAGGGGAAGAGTATTAAGTAGTTAGTATTTAGTATTTAGACGGTTGAACCAGGATTAATGGGATCCGAGGATGGACCAAGATCTGGGCATGAACCAGGATGCCCTTCGACGCCGCTCAGGGTACGGGATGGGGGTATCGGCTCCGCTCACCCACCGGATGGACCAAGCTCGACTTGTCACTGGAAAGTACCCGATACTGTAGGGGCGAATTGCATTCGCCCGCCATATACAAACTTGAAATAATTTCACCCTTTAAGGTGAATAAAACCTTCAACCATCTCTTTAAATCGACAAAAATATGGTTTCCTCATCTTACGATAGCGGAATGACAACCATCTCAAATAAATAAAATAAACAATAGATTCTTCTTTTTACTCTGAATCCCTCTCAGGAATATGCAATTCTGAACAAACAGTGAAGAATCTGTACGGTTCTCCACCCAAAAGGTCCTGTCATGCTGTACCGAAGGTACAGGAACTGTACGCCAATACAAATTATTGCAGATTAAAGAACTGAACGCCGATGCAATCTTAATTGGATTCACTTGAATTTTGCATGGTTCCGAGATTCTTCGTTCCTCAGAATGACCCCGAAAAGGGACTAAATTTGAAGAAAAATATTCTACCCACGCTGTGGGTTTTTCCATTGAAGATTTCTGATGTCTACAAAGATTTCACCCCTTCCAGGGGTTTAAAAATATAAACAAACATTTCCCATCCGAAGGAAGCGGTTTGGTTACTTTTGGGCTCCAAAAGTAACAAGAAGATTGTTGGTCCTCTCGACGGTTATCGAGCGAAGCTGAGATGTCGATGATGATCGGTGGTTGCCATCTGGACTCCGCTCGATGGTCATCTCATTTCGAAGGTTTTCGAAGCTGAGACGCCGCTCGACCTTTGGTCTTGGTGCATCCTCTCATCCCATTAATCCTGGTTCCTTACCAGATCTTGGTATATCCTCTCATCCCATTAATCCTGGTTCAAATGCATGTGCTGGCGAATGCAATTCGCCCCTGCAAAACGTGATAATTTATAGTTGAATGAAATTCTGGCAATGATCCTGTTTCCTGGTCTCGATGGTTATCGAAGTCGAGATGCCGCTCGTTGATCGGTGGTTGCCATCTCGACGCCGTTCGATGATCATTCAGCTCTTCCTACCAGCCGATCCAATAATTCACCTTCAGCATAAAGGTATTTGTCGGAGCAATCCTCCAGATATTGTCCAAGTTGCTGCCCCAGCCGGGTTGGTAAACGGGCATCCTGCCGGATCGGTTGTGTTCCCAAACGAGGTAAAGGGTTGAGCCGGGCAGATATTCCCAGCGTGCTACCAAATTGGAACGGAATTCATTGAAACTGAAATTCGGATCCTTGAAGCTTCCGGCTTGTGCACCCGTGCCTACACTGTATATGCCATCTGCATAGCTGAGCTGATCCGGACTAAATTCCTGGAAACGCTCAGAATAGGTTCTTGAAAGGGTATTTGTGGCGTATTTAAATCTATCGTACTGCGCGGTCGATGTAAATGGCGATCCATAATATTGAATGGATAGGTCTGGGGTGATATTGCCCTGCAATCTAAAGGTAAATCCATAAGTCTCCTGGCGCATCCTTCCCATCACATAAGTTGCTTCATCTGCATTGATGCTAGGGAGGTCGCTTGTGCTGACGTATTGCAGGTTATCTTTGTTCCACGCATAATTGAACTGGGTAACCAAATGTATATGATTGCCTAAACGGAAAGTCAGGGAAGGCCTGATTTCATTATATCTAGTTTCTCCATCCAAGAAATGTTTACCATCGTAGTCAACCTTAAGGAAAATACGTTTGGCACGGTCGGAGTTCATGGAGAAAGTACTCGTGAAGTTGGGGTTATAGCGAAGGTCGTAACCACCACGGAGCATACGGCTGTCGACTGAATTCCAGCTAAAGGCTTCCTTGAGATCCATTTCTATTCTACGCTTGATGGTCAAGCTCCTAAAACGTACCGCAAGGTTGTTGTCCATGGCCTTGCCACCATAGTTCCATACGTTCCTTTGGGTCAGGGTGATACCGGCAGCGCGGAATGGTCCCCAAGGATCAGTCTTGCGGAAGGCAAGTTCCGATTCGTTCAATTTATAGTCGGTCTGCTTAAGGTATCCAACCTCATTCAGGTCAAAGCCAGGGGAGGACCAGCTGAAAGTTTCGGCATAGTTCCATTGCGCATTACCTTTCTTACCGGCCTTGATATATCCGCCTGTACCGCTCAGTGAGGTGGCATCCGGATTCATGTTGAGGTATTCGGCTCCCGATTTGCGTTGGAAGAAGTGCGTAGCATTGGTCTTGGTAGCCATTAGGGCGTCTTTTGTTCCCGAAAGCGTACTGTACATAGCTTTGGTTTCTACATAATATAGGCGATTGGAGAAATACTTGGTAAAGTCCACACCTGCCGTAAAGGCATCTTTAACCAGGAACTCCTCTAGATGTGGAGCATCCATTTTACGATTGACCGAGGTGATCATACCGCCCAATAAGGTATTACCGTCCCAGTTCTTCTGTACCCTCGCTACGGTATAGTTGGTCAGAGGTTCGGTTTGGATTTTTTCTTCGCCGGAACCGAGTTGGGTAACCTTTTGGGACGTTTTAGCAGTTATACTTTCCAAGATCCCAATGGTAAGGCCTTTGCGGTTCGTTCCGGTAAGTTTCATCGCACCCAGGATGGGCACGAAATCGGTGCTGCTGGCAAAAATCTGTTGATTATCCACTAGTGGGTATTGGTATCGAGATCTGGAACCAATCCGGCGAGAATAGAACATCATTCCACCTTCATTGTTATCAAATTCCAAAATATGCTTTCCTTCTAAAAAGAAGGGTCTTTTTTCCTCATAGAATACTTCGTAGGCAGTCAGGTTCATGACCGAAGGATCGAGCTCGACCTGACCATAATCAGGATTGATGGAAAGATCCATAGTATAATCCGAGATCGCGAATTTAGCATCCAGACCTGCATTGGGTTTCCAGCGGTTTCCATCTTGGTAAGGGCTGTTAGCGATCTTAGGTTCGCGGATCAGTTTGTTCATCACATAAGGCAGGAACTCAATTCCCTTAGGTTTTGGGAGGTCTTGCATGCCATGCATCGTTCCGAAAGAGAACACATGCCCATTGTTTTTGATCGGGATCATGGACCAGTTTTGCACCTCATTATTTCTGCGGATAATCCGGCGGACATGCAGCCCCCAGATTCCATCGTCGTTCTTCTGGTTATAGCGGATCTGGTTGAAAGGGATCCTTAGTTCCGCAGTCCAGCTGGAATCCGCGAGATCTTGATGGGTGCGGCCTTCCCAAACGGCATTCCAGGAAAGGTTAACCGATAGCTTGTCCGTAACCGTTAAATCCGTTTTATTACCGCCGAGGTTGATATTGAATTCCACTGCCGCGCGGTAATCGTGGTAAGGGTCGAAAGCGATACTGATCAGGTCACCATTGCTGTTGTCGTCCCGGTTCCCGATAAAGGCGTTCATGGTTTCAGGATGTATATCCTTGCAATAAACTCCTACATAGATGTTCTTGTCATCGTAAAAGATCTTCATTTTGGTCCAAGAGCCGGTGTATGCCCTTTCAAAGGGGATAACCTGCGAGAATTTCTCCGACCAAACCCCTTGGTTTTGCCATAGGTCTTCATCCAGTTTTCCATCGAGTTTAGGTTGATGATCTGAGATTTTGGTGGCTTGGTAATCCCGTTTGTATGCATCTTCAAAAGATACAACAGGTTTACGTTCATCCTGACAGTATGCAAAGCTTATATTAATGATTAAAAGTAATGACAGTACGTATTTCATCGGTTGAGTTTAGGAAAACACGAGGTTTTAAATCGATCGTGCCAAATGTATTAAATTATTGATTAATAATAGGGGTGGGGATGTTTAATTTCTGTTACCTGATAGGAAAAAAAGAGGGGCAGGGGGGTATTTGAACCAGGATTCAAGGGATCCATGGATAGACCAAGATTTGGGGAGAGAACCAGGATTCAATGGATGGGAGGATTGGCCAAGATCAAAAGTCAGTATTACCGCCATGTTGGTAGGGGTTTATTGCATAAACCCGCTGCATATTTGAACCAGGATTCAATGGGTGGGAGGATTGGCCAAGATCAAAAGTCAGAATTACCGCCATGTTGGTAGGGGTTTATTGCATAAACCCGCTGACATTTGAACCAGGATTCAAGGGATCCATGGATAGACCCAGATTTGGGGGAGAACCAGGATGCCCTTCGACGCCGCTCAGGGGACAGGATAGGAGGATGGGCAAAGATAAAATCGAAGTTTACCAACATGGTGGTGGGCGTATTGCATACGCCCGCTGCATATTTTGAATAAATATTGAGGATTGCATTGGCGTACAGGTTCTTTACCTTCGGTAAAGAATGACAGGCATATATTATGGAGATCCGTACAGATTCTTCACTAATCGTTCAGAATTGGAAATGTCTCAGGGAGGGATTCAGAGCAGAGCGAAGAATCTATTTATTATTTTTTTTGAGGTGGTTGTTCATTTCGAAATCGTAAGATGAGAAAACCATTTTTTGTCGATTTAAAGAGATGGTTGAAGATTTTATTCACCCTAAAGGGTGAAATTATTTCATTTCTGTATATAGCGGGCGTATGCGATACGCCCCTTCTATGTTGTATTCCAAATTTTTTCTTGATTATTTGCCTCTATGGTTGTTTTTCCTTTCCCTTTCCCTTGCTTTGGGCCAAAGGTTGCCCGGCTGATGGTTTTTCCAACAGCTGCGA
>NZ_JBIXGO010000006.1:0-11758 GCF_046161205.1 Sphingobacterium sp. BS-2 | reverse complement strand
GCGCGACTTCCAGGCTAACGTGCCATGTCTGCTAAAATAATGGAACCCCAATGGGGGTTCTATATTTAAAAAATAAAAGAGCTAATAGATTTTCATTGCCAACATGCTGTCATCACCTTCCGATAAATTTAGCTCAAATTTTTCCTTCTCAGGATGACACCAGAGTTGTTAACTTTGTTTGAAGAAATATACCCAATACCTCCATCCTTTGTATGGATCCGAGATCCTTCCTGCGTACCGATTACACGTTTGTTAAATCTGTGTTTCTAAGTATTTAGCCTCCATATTTATTTTTCTGATTTATTTCTCTTTTGGCGAACTACTGCCCTGGAAGGGCAGAATTATTTTAGAATTGGTATTGAACTATAAAGGGCTAATGCAAAAACGATGTTCGATTAATCGAACATCGTTTTTGCGCGACTTCCAGGCTAATGTGCCATGTCTGCTAAAATAATGGAACCCCAATGGGGTTATATCTCTAATATATAAAAACCAATTTATTGCCTTCCACTTTACTGTCATCAGCTTCCGAGATCTTTTATTACACAAAGTTACACTGCAAAGGCAACAACCTAAATAGTCACTCTTCCTCCAGTTGCTGGTATGGTGGCCCCAGAAATATAGGACGCTGCATCCGAAGCAAGGAAAACATAGATTGGGGCAATTTCTGCCGGTTGTCCCGGCCTTCCCATTGGGGTGTTGCTTCCAAATTTTTCATGATCCGGAATGGTACTGGGAATCAAAGGGGTCCATATTGGTCCTGGTGCAACTGCATTCACGCGGATTCCTGTGTTTTCTTCCAGGAATTTTTGCGCTAAGCTGGAGGTGAAATTTTGGATTGCCGCCTTACTGGCTGCATAGGGCAATAGGGTGGGATTAGGATCATAGGCATTCACTGAAGTGGTATTGATGATACTGCCACCAGCGGGAATATACTTTTTAGCATATTTTACCAAATAAAACATTGCACTCAAATTTACTTCGAATGTTTTGTTCCATTCTTCTGCAGTGATATCCTCTATATCCTTATAGGTCATTTGATAAGCAGCATTGTTGATGAGGACATCAATCTTTTTAAATTCAGTGACAGCTAGCTCAATGAGTTTTTTACAGTTAAGTTCTTCACTTAAATCAGCTTTAAATAGGATGGCTTTTGAACCAGCCTGTTTTACCCATTCTGCGGTATCATAGGCATCTTCATTCTCAATATCATCCTTATATGCGATCAGGATGTCTGCGCCTTCTCTAGCCATGGCTATAGCGATTGCTTTACCAATTCCAGAATCGCCACCGGTAATAATTACGGCTTTTCCCTTCATTATGCCATGTCCTACATAGCTATTTTCTCCATGGTCCGGTTGTGGGTCCATTAATTTTGTCTCTCCCGGTGGAGATTGAGGTTGCTTCTTGAATGGTGGAGCTGGGTATTTCGTCTCTGGATTCTTTGATTCTTGTCCTTCTTTTTTCATTGCTGCTTATAATTAATGATCATCTTGTTTACAGCAATAGAACAATTTGAATCCATAATCGTTCTGCTTAAAAAGAATTCGACATAATGCAAGATAGTAGCTTATATAAGATTTTATTTGATGGAGCAAGCTCCCAATTATTGATTGAAATAGTGATGCGGACATTGATCATGTTCCTGTTGATTTTGCTGATCCTACGGATTTCGGGGAGAAGAGGTGTGCGGCAGCTAACTCTATTTGAAGTAGCTATTATTTTGGGTTTAGGCTCAGCAGCAGGTGACCCCATGTTTCAGGATGACCTCCCCATCTTACATGCCATATTGGTTTTCTTGACCGTGATCGTCCTATATAAGTTAATCACTTGGTTAGCTGCAAAATTCAGTTTTGTTAACAAAATTATGGAGGGTGATCCCTTTGTAGTGGTACGTGACGGTGTTTTTGCGGTCAATGAAGAAAATATTGGCAGTTTCTCTAAAATGGAGTTCTTCACTGAATTGAGGAATCAGTCGATTGAACATTTAGGACAAGTCCGGACTGCCGTTTTGGAAACCGATGGTACCATGAGTCTTCTCCGTTTTAAAAATGAAGATGTAAAATTTGGATTACCTCTTTTCCCTGATGACTATAAAGAAATAGAACCTCTTGATGTCAGCCAAGGTCCTTATGCCTGTATGTACTGTGGCAAAATCATGGAAGTAGTGGATAAGAGCCTGAAGTGTCCAGTATGTCACAAAAATCGTTGGACAAAAGCTATAAACACAGCGTTCCATTAATTAATTGTCTGGAAAATAGAGCTTTACTTCTGTTCCTTTATTGACGACGCTTTGCACCTCTATTGTGCCCTGTAAGGTTTCCATTATCCGCTTTACGATAAATAGGCCAATCCCATTACCTTGGAAGTTCCCTGAATTGGAAGCTCGCTGCATATTGGAATAGATTTCATCAATTTCCTCCCTTGGGATTCCAATTCCATTATCCTTGAAATAATAGTTTACTCCATCATTAACCTGTTCACTTTGGATTTCTAAGGTTGGGTATTCCTGTTGCGAAGAATATTTTATGGCATTTCCAATAATATTGGAAAAAACCTGGTACAGGGAGCTTGGTTCAGCCATCACGGGAAGTAAACTCCCTAATTTTACTTGGAGAGAAGGAACTTGATAGATTAATTTTGCTTCCTTGACCCAAATATTGATTTTCTCCGATAATGGCACCAGTTTCTTGCCGATTTTATAAGTTCTAGCTTCACTTAATAAGGAGGTTTTGTCGATGATTTGCGTAAGGCTGCTCAGTGCCTCGTCTATGACAAACAACCAATTCTTTAAATCGGGATTCTGCTTTACATGATTATTCATGATGTTTTCAACCGCGATCCGGGCAATTGAAATTGGGTTTTTGGCGTCGTGAACTAAGGTATTGGTTATTAATTCGAGTTCATTGTTATAATTGAGGTGCTGCTCGTGCGATTGTATGGTTTTTAAGGCAACGTGTTTCTCCGTTACATCGATAGAAGTATGCAATATGGCGTAAGTATTATGGTTTTCATCCGTCAAGGCCTTATATTCAAAATCAAAAAACCTTTTGATCGGAACACCGTCCTTGAGGATATCAGCTTCTGTATCCGTAGCTCTATAGCTCTTACCTGTCTGCCATACAGTTTCTAGTAGGCCTGAAAAACCACTTTCTTTAAAGGATGGAAACACGTCACTAAATGGTTTGCCAATAATGTTCTTATCAGCACACCACATTTTCAACATAGCCTCATTGACAAAAGCAATACGCAGATCCGGACTGTCGTAAATAGCAGTCGCTAAAGGTGAATAATTGAGGATTTCGTTTAAAAATTTAAAATTTTCAGGCAGCATAAATTTATCACGTGTACAATTGTAAAACAATAAATTTATTGAATTTAAGGATATTCACAAGTCTAGCTTAAATGGGATATTTGCGGCCTAACTCTGATATGTAAAAAGGCTAATGATATAATTTAAATCTATTTTTAAAAAAATTACCCAAAGGAAAACCCTCAAGCGGAGAGCAGGAGGGTTTTTGGAAAATGAAGGTTTTATAAATAAACGATTACTGTATTCTTGTTATTAGATGTTTGAAATATTAAAATAATTCAAAATCAATAGTTTATCAATTGTTGAAATGTCTGTTTATTCGTTTTTGTTACGTCTTTTTGCTCGGATATTATATACGGCATAGCCCAATACTAATACACAGACCAGGATTAAAAAGATTGTCAATAAACTTGAATCCATTATTTTTTCCTTTCAATTAAAATACAACTTTATATATGGATAAATGCTTAAATGCCTAAAAAACCGTATTTTGCTCTTTAAAAACCGTATTTATATTCTTTTTATACTTGTAAAATCAATACAGGCAGAAGAATTGAGTTTTCTGCTGCCTGTCAAAATATGGATATGGGTGTTTGAGTCTTTGTTTAATAATCTCTTAACTCTTTGATCTTTTGATGAGCTTCTAGTTGGGTGGCAAGCTGCTGCTGTAAAACGTCAATTAATTCCTGAAATTCATCCAAGCAATCGCTGAGTATTTCTTTATAAGTTTCTTTGAATTCATCTTCTCCCTTTTCGCAACTTTCTAGAATGGCTTGCGAAATGGAAGGGGAAATGGCTGATTTGATATCCATCCATATCCTGAATATTTTTCCTGTCAAGTTGCTGTCCTCAGTGGGTTCTTGACCATACCGCTCCAGGTATGGACTTAATTCAGTGATAAATTGTCGGGACTGCTCTATGTATTGCCTGAATAGTTCTTGCAATTCGCGAAGATTTGCATCACCCGCAATTTCTATGGCTTTTTCATAGCCCTTAATCCGATCATTATTGATCTCAACGGCTCGGTTAACCAGATCTATTTTCTTTTCGTTATTGTCCATTGCTGTTCGATTTAGTAACCAATGAACCATGTAAGGAGTTGATAAGTTTTAAGTTTTTCATTTTCAAGTATTTGTACTCAGCGGAATGAGTTAATACTTGTTGTTATTGAGCCCCAATTATTTTTATTAATCTAGCTTTGATCCTCTTTTCCTTTTCGCTAGCCGAACTTTCCTTGTTATACTTGATCCAGTTTCCTAATGTTCCCGCTTCATAATCACTAATCAATTTTGGGTGGATATAATGTTTCAGGGCCACTGATTTGCTATTGCCTAATTTTTTGGCCACAGTTTTTATAATTTCCTGTGCATGCAATTTTCTAAGTTTGGGATCTTCAGCATATTCACTGTTTAAAAATAGTTCTAAGCATAAAAAACAGGCATTCCAAGTCCTAAAAGTTTTGCAGGTTATATGTTTTTGATAAACCTGGTACAAATATTCATTCAAATGTCCAGAATCCAATTGATGGACTTGCTGATTTTGATCCTCAAATTGGAATAATTGCTGTCCAGGAATCGACTTTACTTTCTTTAATATCTGAGCAAGCCTCTTTGCGGTAAGGTTCTTTTCCTGAGGAACCCCTTTTTTACCTATATATTTAAACGTTATTTTATTTTTATCGATGGAAAGATGTCGGTTTTTTAAGGTTGTCAAGCCATAGGAGCCGTTCGTTTTTTCATAAAATTGATTTCCTGCACGCATGGAGGTTAGATCCATGATCTGCAAGGCTAAGGCTGTTACTTTTTGGAGGTCGATTTCTTTTCGTCTTAGGTCCCGTTTGATCTGTTTTTTTAAACTACTTAGCCCTTTGGCAAAGGGGAGAAGCATGGCAAATTTATCTTCCTTCCTCAAGGCATTCCATTTCGGGTGGTAAATATATTGTTTTCTTCCTTTTATATCGTACCCCGTAGCTTGAAGATGACCTGATTTATAAGGACAGATCCAGACGTTTTCCCAATTCGGAGGGATGACCAAAGAAGAAATTCTAGCTAGTATTTTTGGGTCAGAAATAATTTTTTTCTTTTGGTCAACAAAGGAAAACCCCTTACCCTTTTTTATTCTTGAAAAGCCGGTAATATTACTGTCAACATACTTAAGGCCTTTAATCTTATCGATCGAACTATGGGTAAAGGATTTTTCCATTTTTTAATTAATGATTCCGGAGAACCTTAATCAATTCTCCCTTTTATCATTCACTTGTTTGCCAGAGTTTCCAGTCGCTTCTGCTTTTGAATTACTATCTGACTTAGTACTGTCTTTTGATGGATCTGCTTTAATGTTGGTACTTCTGGAATCCAAAGTGTTTTTATTATGGGGATGTCTTTCAATAGGTGTATTTCCTTGTTTTTTCATATTGCCTCCAACGCTGTGTTAATGGAAAAACACTTGAAAAAAGAATAAGTTTATAGTTTAAATACCTGTTTTATCGGAATAAATACTTAAATCAAGAATGGATGTAATTTGCTGTATCCAAGTAAGATAGCCAAAAAGCTAAATTACTTTCCGCTCCTTGGTTCTTGTTTACACCATATTCTTCCAAGCCATCGTAGCAAGCCATGTTTTGGAAATCAAATAAGACTTCCCCTTTTATGTTGTTCCCTAAAAACCAAGAGAAAGTTTCTAGGATTCT
Source organism: Sphingobacterium sp. BS-2 (assembly GCF_046161205.1). Taxonomy (NCBI): domain Bacteria; kingdom Pseudomonadati; phylum Bacteroidota; class Sphingobacteriia; order Sphingobacteriales; family Sphingobacteriaceae; genus Sphingobacterium; species Sphingobacterium sp. BS-2. The sequence continues at coordinate 5,756 of NZ_JBIXGO010000006.1, read as the reverse complement.
TTCTTTATAATTTATCCTAATTGCATGATGTTGAAGCTCTTCGTAAAGCATAATTGTACTGCTCACTTCAATGGGTTGTTGACCGAAATCACTGCAAATACCTTCCTTTTTTAACCAATTAATATTTCCAATACTTGAAAAATAACCTTTTCGAAAAATAACCTGATCTAAAAAAGCACTGCTTGCCAATCCTATTTTTTCCATTTCCTTGTTTCCAAAATAGCGCGATGCTCTTAAGATACTCATGGGGAGGATCGCATTGTCATAAGAAATGACTTCTTCAAACCAATGCCAATCTTCATTTTCTGCTGCTTTATATTCGTCGATAAGAAATTGACAGGAACCTTCAAGTTGTTTTCGGATTTTCATATCCTCTGGATATTTTTCGAGATAGTGTAGCAATCCCAAAATTTGGTAGCCTACAGCTCGTGCAGATTTGCAATCTGCCATGTGAGGATAGGATCTATCAAATAATTCCTTGGCTATAGGATGATAATTGGCAATTTCTTTTTTTGAAAGCAGAAAACCTAGGGCCCAAATTGTCCTTCCAAAGCTGTCATCCGATCCTATGTGCTCGATGAACTGTAGGTCAAAGGACATGAAGTTTCTAAAGATCCCGTCTTCTTTCTGTGCATAATGGATAAATCCCAGGAAATTACTGATGTATTTATTTCTGTAACTGGGTTCTAATTGATGATATGCCTTGCAGAATAATAGCAGAGCCCTGCAGTTATCATCCAAACAATAACCATGATGGTAATTCGGGATATTGAATTTGGCATGTTGAAGGATACCGGTCGGGGTCGTCAAAATTTCAATATAAGGAAACTCTATTTTTGGAACCCGATCAAAAAATGTCTTGACTATCTTTGAATAGCACTTATTATCTACCTGAATTTCCTCCATCTTGATAAGGAATTAAGAAGAAATCAATTTCTTTGATTTTCCAGGATCCAAGAACTTTAATGTCTTGTCTTGGTTTTCCATGCTTTGTACTTTAGATTTTGGAGCATTGATAGCAGAAATTAAACTTAAATGTTGTTTTCCTACATTCATCCAGGACATCGCTTTTCCAAAGTTTTCCGCCCTTTGCTGATAGCTTTCCATGAGTTTGGGATCTTCAATCAGATTGTTGATGCATTTTGCCAATCCTTCTACATCGTTAAAATCAAATAACATTCCTCGATTCTCATCCAATAGATCCTTAGCATACCAATATGGGGTGGAAATGACGGCTGCACCAGCGCCAAGGGCAAAGGATAGCGTGCCACTGCTCATTTGACTTTCATTTGGATAGGGGGTAACATAGATGTCACAAGCTTTTAAATACTGCTGTAAGGTTTCATCACTGACAAAATGGTTCACGAAGAATACCTTGCCTGAAAGCTGGAGCTTGCCTGCTTGTTGCATCAAACTATTTTTGTAAGTATCGCCTTCTTCCTTCAAAACATTCGGATGGGTTGCCCCAAGGATGATATATACAAAGTTATCCGAGCGTATTTTTGAGGTCGCTTCAATGGCAATTTCATAACCTTTATTCCTTCCCAAAAGTCCAAAGGATAACATTACGATTTTGTCCTCGAGTCCTAAAATCGTTTTGGCTTCTTCTTTTGTTGATTTAAAATTAGGAACACCATGTGGAATCAGGCTAAGCCGATCAGGATTGATATGGTAAACTTTTTCCAGCATATCGATCCCTCGTTGCGTCATTACAGTGATTTTATCGCTCAGAATGCTTAATTTCTGAATGACGTTAAACTCCATTGGATTAGGATTTTGAAGGATGGTGTGCAAATTAGTTATGATAGGAACATTTATCCGTAAGATAAAATCCAAAATATATTCTCCTGCCTCCCCACCAAATATTCCATATTCATGCTGTAGGATACAGCACTGATACATTTGATGGTTTGCCCACTCTGCCGATTCCAAATAGTCTGATTTCTCATTTCTTCTTATTGTTCTTTTCACCTCAGGAGGAAAGCTGGTCTCTGTCCCGTCCGTAATAGCAATAACCTCAACTTCATTGGAATGGTCCAAAATAGATTGGAACAAATCATGGGTAAAAGTTGCTATCCCACATTTCCTAGGCGGATAGGTGCCAATAATCAAAATTTTCATAAAAATCCTTTTGCAAATTGTTTATAACTAATTCTTTACTACTTGTTGAACATTCAGTAAGATGAAATTGTTCAGATTTAAGCCTAATAAAAATTAAATATGACAAAGATTAAACAAGACCTCTTTTTAATCGTTATAAATAAGTTGTTGGCTTATAATTAAATTGATATGGGAATTACAATAAATAGAAAGAATATATTATTCAAACCTAAGTTGGATAGGGTATTAGCTCGTCGTTTCAACCTATCTCCAGAACGTTCTAAAAGAATTATTGAAAGAGTACTGAATTTAAGCGATGTAAAAAAGAATGAGTTGATTACCCAGATTTTAAGAAATTATGCCCGAAGACATCGCAGTGTCATCAATATTTTAGAAAGAAACTACAAGCTGAAGGCCCAAGAATTAAAAGACCTAAAGATCGATACCAAGAAATTGACAGAAGTCGAAAAATTACTGATTGGCTCCTTCTTTACCATGGAATATTCCATCGAAGCTGCCGCTTATTTTAACCCTTCGATCGTATTTTCACCTGATCAATCCCAAACACATGAAGGCGAAAAAAGGGTAGTGCTGAGTTTCAGGGCAGTTGGGGAAGGGCATTTATCTTCCATAGTCTTTCGTTCAGGGATCATCGATAAGAATTTAAACATTGAACTCGATGAGGTAGGCATTTTATTGGACAAGCCTAAGCATGTTAAAAATTATCGCTATAAAAAGGACGATTTTATTGAAAAATTGATGCAGATGCATTGGGTAGACGAGGATTTAACTAAAATCATAGAAAGCAAATTGACGGATTCATTTACCTATGATGAATTGTTGCGTTTTGTTAAAGAAATCGAGGAAGAAAATGAATTGACCCATGATAACCAGATTTTGATGCACCAGATCATGTGGTTGGCTTCTTCACATTATGAGATTTCTTATTCCTTGGATACTTCTATTTCAGAACGAGTAATCTTTCCTATCAGCGATACCGAGAAGAATGGAATTGAAGATGCCCGTTTTGTAGCCTATAAAAGCGAAAAAGGCAATATAACCTATTATGCTACCTATACGGCTTATGATGGTCATTCTATTCTTCCAAAACTGCTCTCAACCAAGGATTTTATCAATTTCAAAGTGCAGCCTATCAATGGTAAGATCGCCAATAAAGGTGCTGCTCTTTTTCCAAGGAAGGTCAATGGCAAATACGTTATGCTCTGTCGGGTGGATGGTGAAAATAGCTATGTGTCTTTTTCGGATTCTATTACCAATTGGCACGATGAAATCCATCTGGTTGCCGAACCTGAAAGCCCTTGGGAATTTATCCAAGTCGGCAATTGTGGATCGCCTCTTGAAACGGAAAAGGGCTGGTTGGTTATCACCCATTCTGTAGGACCCATGCGCGAATATGTGATCGGAGCAATGCTGCTCGATTTGCATGATCCTACTAAGGTCTTGGGGAAACTAAAGGAACCCCTTCTATTTGCCAATGAGGAGGAGAGAAATGGATATGTGCCAAATGTACTCTATTCCTGTGGGCAGATTATCCATAACAATCAATTGATCCTGCCGTATGCCTACTCTGACCATGAGTCGACCTATGCAACAATCTGTCTCGAGGAACTGCTCAGCACGTTATTAGAGGAGGGAAATCCTTAATTTACTTTTGTAAAATCCCTTCGATCAAGGATTTCCATTGTGGATAAGAGGCTCCTAATTTTGCACCTAAGGCAACAAAAATATTCCTTAATCGATCTAGGATGGAATCAAGCTCCAAGTTCATGATTTCATTCCTTCCAAAATAGGAGGCCTCAACGGTCTTGCCATCTCGCTTCACCTGAAAGCTCGATGTCGCCATGTTTTTAAAGAAATGTTTAGTTTCATGATCATGATCTTGATGCGGCATATAACTTGGCCTTAGGGTAAGCGTAATCAAGTCATGTTCGGTATCAGAAGATTCATTGATCTGTTCAATTTGAACATAATCGTAACCTGAAGTACTCCATAGTCCAGGTCCGGGAATATCTATCTTAACAAAATCGCCTTCTTGCGGCCTTTCTTCAGAATGTTTGCCAAAGGCATCTAAATGCTCGAAAGTCGAAACGGGTACTTTTGCTACCTCATTCCAATTGTTGATAGCCAATAGTCTGTTCTTTGCCTCTAAATAAAAGTTCTTAGCTAGAATTTCATTCTCGAATTCCACGGAATCGGAGATATCCATATCCTTTCCTTCATGCTGTGCTGGAATTAAATGTTTCATCTCATTGTTTTTACTTGAATAACAAATTACAAAACTAAAAGTTGATTTTTTTCAATCCGCTAGTTATTAAATTAAGGTTTTTGGTGTCATCTCGACGGTTATCGCGCGAAACCGAGATATCGCTCGATGAACCCTTAGGATAAAGTCGATGGTTATTTCGATAAGCTTTTTAATGAAGCCTATTTTTGTATATTTCCAATTCTGAACGATCAGTGAAGAATCTGTACGTAAATGCCCCAAACGTTCTTGTCATCATCCATCGAAGATGGATGACCTGTTCGCTATTTCAATCATTGTTTGTATACTTCCGAGAAAATCGTGCCTCAGTCTGACACCGGAAAGGAAGTTGTTTTTGCGTTAAGCTGCCCTAGAAGGGCTATATCATTATATTAAAGTTTTTGGTTTCATGTTGAGGAGGAAAAATTTGAGCTAAATTTCTCGGAAGGTGATGACAGCATGTTGGCAATGAAAATCTATTAGCTCTTTTATTTTTTAAATATAGAACCCCATTTGGGGTTCCATTATTTTAGCAGGCATGGCACGTTAGCCTGGAAGTCGCGCAAAAACGATGTTCGATTTATCGAACATCGTTTTTGCATTAGCCCTATATTGTTTACCATCCATGCTAAAATAATTCATCCCCCACTGGGGATGTATGGCGGATAAAAAATATTCTTCTGGAAAGGAAATATAGCTCTAAATACCTAGAAACACAGATTTAACAAACGTGTCATCGTAGCAACGAAACATCTCGGAGAGATGCAAACGTTCAAAATTTAATGTATCATTTACTGAACCCCCAGAGGGGGTGGAATCTTTGTAGAGCAATGATGGATAATAAAGGATAACCCCCAGAAGGGGTGAAATATTTTTCAATAATTCCCGTTCATGTGGTCAAATTAAATAAGAACTAGTTTGCTCATCTTACGATTCGCAATGACCCCAATCCCATAAAAAAACAAAAATCGATTCTTCGCTGCACTCTGAATCCCTCTCTGAGAAACTCCCAATTCTGAACGGTCAGTGAAGAATCTGTACGTAAATGCCCTAAACGTTCCTGTCATCATCCATCGAAGATGGATGACCTGTTCGCTATTTCAATCATTGTTTGTATACTTCCGAGAAAATCGTGCCTCAGTCTGACACTGGAAAGGAAGTTATTTTTGCGTTAAGCTGCCCTAGAAGGGCTGTATCAATATATTAAAGTTTTTGGTTTCATGTTGAGGAGGAAAAATTTGAGCTAAATTTCTCGGAAGGTGATGACAGCATGTTGGCAATGAAAATCTATTAGCTCTTTTATTTTTTAAATATAGAACCCCTTTTGGGGTTCCATTATTTTAGCAGGCATGGCACGTTAGCCTGGAAGTCGCGCAAAAACGATGTTCGATAA
>NZ_JBIXGO010000005.1:0-2470 GCF_046161205.1 Sphingobacterium sp. BS-2 | reverse complement strand
AGGAAAACATAAACTATCTGTAATCAACGCTATTGCAAACAAACTTATATTGAGAATATTCGCAGTGGTAAAAAGAGATGAACCATTTGTGAAATTATCAGTATAATTATTTGCTTTTATCTTAGAATGCTCAGGGTACGGCTCACCCAACGAGGATTCGAGGATGGGCCAAGATCAGCCATATCAATGACAAGTTTGTTAAATCTGTGTTTTTAGGTATTTAGAGGTATATTTATTTATCTGGAGAAAATATTTTATCCGCCATACATCCCCAGAGGGGATGAATTATTTTAGCATGGTTGGTAAAAAATAGCGGGGCCCCCAAAAAAGGAGGTCCGAATAATCCAAAATCGTTTTGGCGCTACTTCTAGGCTAACGTGCCATGTCTGCTAAAATAATTGAACCCCAAAAGGGGTTGTATCTCAAAAATAAAAAAACATTTTCTGCCTTCCACTTTCCTATCATCACCATCCAATAAATTTAGCTCAAATTTTTACTTCTCAGTTAGACCAAGATTATTATTCCGATGGAGCGGTGTCGTTAGGGAGAGCTTGGGGTACGGAAGATGCATCCTGTGCTTAGGTATTTTTCTTCTCTTTTTACTTGAAAAATAAGGGATATTGAAGGCAAAATCTTAAATTAAAAAAGCAAAAAGCTATATTTGTAGGATTAAGTCAAATCAGGTTTATGCCTCAAGTTTTCAGTTTAAAACTGTTAACGGAACAAAGTATTGATTTTTAGAAAGTTAAAAGATGTTTTCAAATCTACAGGATAAATTAGACAGGGCCTTTAAGGTATTAAAGGGGCAAGGGAATATTACAGAGATCAACGTTGCGGAAACGATGAAGGAAATTCGCAAGGCATTATTGGATGCCGATGTGAATTACAAGACTGCCAAAACGTTTACCGATGACGTAAAGCAAAAAGCTTTAGGTGAGAATGTATTGACCAGTATCTCTCCAGGTCAGTTGTTAACCAAGATCATGAACGATGAGCTTACGGAGTTGATGGGCGGTACGGTAACTGAGCTTGAAATTACCAAGAACCCAACTATTATCTTGATCGCAGGTTTGAACGGTGCTGGTAAAACGACCTTCTCTGGTAAGTTGGCCAATTTCCTAAAAGCATCTAAAGGCAAAAAACCTTTATTGGTTGCGGGTGACGTTTATCGTCCTGCGGCGATCGATCAATTGGAGGTATTGGGACAACAAGTTGGTGTTCCAGTTTATGTTGATCGTGAATCAACAGATCCAATCGGAATCGCTGTTGCCGGTGTTGAAGAAGCGAAACGCAATGGTCAAAATGTGGTTATCATCGATACTGCAGGTCGTTTGGCGATTGATGAAGCTCTAATGAAAGAGATTACCGCGGTGAAGGATGCAACTCAACCACATGAGATCTTGTTCGTTGTGGATTCCATGACGGGTCAAGATGCGGTGAACACAGCGAAAGCTTTCAACGACCGTTTAGACTTCACCGGTGTGGTATTGACCAAATTAGATGGTGATACCCGTGGTGGTGCTGCTCTTTCCATTAAATCTGTGGTAAACAAACCGATCAAATTTATCGGTACCGGCGAGAAAATGGAAGCATTGGATGTTTTCCACCCTGATCGTATGGCTTCCCGTATCTTAGGTATGGGGGACGTAGTTTCCTTGGTAGAGCGTGCTCAACAACAATTTGACGAGAAACAAGCAGCGGAACTTCAGAAGAAAATCCGTAAAAATAAATTTGATTTCAACGACTTCAAATCCCAGATCCAACAGATCAAGAAAATGGGTAACATGAAGGATTTGATGGGAATGATTCCGGGAGTAGGTAAAGCGATCAAGGATGTTGAGATCGATGATGATGCATTCAAACCGATTGAAGCCATTATTGATTCCATGACTCCATTTGAACGTGAGAATCCTGATGCAATCGATCCTAAGAGAAGAAACAGAATTGCGAAAGGATCTGGAACGAGCCTTGATGAGGTAAACAAACTGATGAAGCAGTTCTCGGATATGCGTAAAGTAATGAAACAGATGTCTAATCCTGGTATGGCTGCTAAGATGATGCGCAATATGCCAAAGATGCCTGGAAAACCATTCTAGGCTCAAAAAAAAGATATAAAAAGAGGTTGCGGAATTTTTTCGCAACCTTTTTTTTGTGGGGAAAGGTGGGAGTGGGATTGAGGATTGATGTTTGTATAAATTGTGAACCCCTGGAAGGGGTGACATCTTTGTAGATCCAAGGGATTCTTCATGGAGAATCCACAGCGTGGGTGAAATATTTTTCTATACACTTTTCTTGTCTCACTGAGAAGTAAAAATTTGGGCTAAATTTATCGGAAGGTGATGACAGCATGTTGGCAATGAAAATCTATTAGCTCTTTTATTTTTTAAATATAGAACCCCTTTTGGGGTTCCATTATTTTAGCAGGCATGGCACGTTAGCCTGGAAGTCGCGCAAAAACGATGTTCGATAA
>NZ_JBIXGO010000004.1:0-32489 GCF_046161205.1 Sphingobacterium sp. BS-2 | reverse complement strand
AGGGCAGTATTATTTTAGCAATGATATCGAACAATATAGGGTTAATGCAAAAACGATGTTCGATTAATCGAACATCGTTTTTGCGCGACTTCCAGGCTAACGTGCCATGCCAGCTAAAATAATGGAACCCCAAAAGGGGTTATATCTTTAAAATTAAAAAAACATTTTTTGCCTTCCACTTTGCTGTCATCACCTTCCGATAAATTTAGCCCAAATTTTTACTTCTCAGGATGACACTGGAAAATGAAGAATAAATATATAGGCGATTGGCATTCCGCCAATAATCTTGGTCCATCCTCTCATCCCGTACCCCGAGCGGAGCCGAGGGGAATCCTGGTTCAACCCCGATCTTGGTCAAATCACCTACAAATACTTCCATTCCACAATTTTATTCACCCTATACATCAATAAGATACAGACCAAAATACTCGCAAAGGTAATCCATCCTAATAACTGGAAATTCTCAAATCCTTGGTTTCCCTCCTTTTCGATCAAAACTATACCGCCAAGAATTGATGCAATCCCTCCACTGGATTGCTGGATGGCAGAATTGATATTCATAAAGGCTCCGCGTTCGCTTGCTTCTGGAATCGCGGTGATCATTGCTGTTGCACTGATAATCCTAGAGGACACGAACAACATCATACAACTAAATGCCACTGCAACCATAAATAAATTGCCTGCCGGAACGTTAACAAACCAAATAACACAAATTCCCGCCAATAAACTTCCCGTTACAAACAACTTATACTTTCCCCAAGAATCACTTAATTTACCGAAAAAGGGTGATCCAACCAAAGTTGCAATACCCGCTGCGAAAAAAACATAGGGCAATTGATCTTCCGCATAATTCAGGTCGAATACCAAATGCGGAGTTATATATGGTTGTAGGATAAATCCTCCTGTCGATAAGAAAAAGGTCGTGGAAAAGGCTACCAAATACTTTCTATTGGTAAAAACCCTTTTGATCACTTGGAAATAACTGCTTTTCTCACCCTCAAGTGTTTTGGATGGAATAGGTTGCATATACTTCAATAACATGGCGATATTGACGAGACCTATGCCTACAATAAAATAAAACGGAACATGCCAAGACCAGATATGTGCTAAATAGAGTCCTAGAGGAATCCCTAAAATCTGGCTGGCTGAAAAAGCCATCTGAATGAACCCCATAACCCTACCGCGGACTTCATACCGAAAAAAATCAGTTACCGTCGCAAAGGTAATACCTGACATAACACCTCCAAATACACCAGCCACAATCCTGGAAATCAGAAGAAAATAATAAGAAGGTGCAATCGCACAGAAAACTGTCCCAATAATAAAGCCCACATACATCATCAAAAGGATGTTTTTCCGATCAAAGCGATCGATAAAACCAGCCAATAAGAAACCCGATGCACCTGCACTCAGGGCATAGGCGGAAACTAAAATTCCAAATTGTTTGGTAGAGATATTCAAGGAATCGATCAACTCAGCACCCAATGGTGCCATGACTGCAAAATCTAGCACAACGGTAAACTGAACTATGGTCAACATCGCAACCAATAGGGCTTCGTATCGGGAAAAGGTCATATAAAAAGTTAAGTTCTCAAAAAATGTATCTGTTCGGCACCTATTTTAATTTCAAATATGCAATCAATTCTTTTGCGGCTGCACGCCCTGCCCTATTCGCACCAATGGTCGAAGAGGAAGGTCCATATCCCGTAAGATGGATCCTTGGATCTTTGACAACCTCAGTGGCCAATGATCCCCCCATTGTAATACCGCCTTGTTCATTTTTTAAACCTAAAGGATCTAAATGGTCCAAGGAATGTCGAAACCCGGTATTCCAAAAAATAACATCAGCTTCCATTTCGGTTCCATCCTCCCATTTCACCCCTTTAGTGGTAATCTCCTGGAACATGGGCTTCCTATCCAAAACGCCTGTCTTCAACATATCCGCAATAGCTGGCGTGATCGGCAATCCTGTTACGGAAACTACAGATTTTGGAGGCAATCCCATCCGTACCCTTTCATCGACCATCGCCACAGCTTCTCTTCCTAATTCCGGGTTAAATTCATAGGGCCTAAAATCCGGTGGTCGACGAGTTACCCAAGTGGTTTTGGTTACTTTGGATAGCTCTCCTAACAATTGGACCGCTGAAATCCCACCTCCCACGATGATGACATGTTTTCCAATAAATTCTTCGGCATTTTTATATTCACCAGTGTGCAACTGCCTGCCCTCAAATTTATCCCAACCCGGGTATTTTGGACAATGTGGAGTTTTCCATGTACCAGTAGCATTAATAATGCCTCGAGCCGAAAATTGCAATCCATTGGTATGGACCAAAAACCTTCCATTTCTCTCAGTCACTTCCAGTACATTCACCGGTCGGATTACAGGTAGGCCGAAAGTTTTTTCATATTTCTCATAATATTGTGGTAAGGCCACATTGGCACGCAATTCCTTATCATCCCGATTGACAGCTTCGGAAAAGCCCATTCCTGGCAAATCATTGATTCCATTCACATTGCTCAAGGTCAATGAATCCCAGCGATGTTGCCAAGCTCCTCCAGAGCCAAATTCATCGTCCAATACCACAAATCCCTTTCCCGGTTCTATACCTTCTCTTTTGAGATGATATGCCGCCGATAATCCCGCTTGCCCTGCTCCAATGACGACAATATCAACCTTATAGAAAACATCCAGTTTCCCATTGCCATTAAGAGATGTTGTAGCCGCAGTACCGGCCTTACTTTGATTCGCCATACTTACTTAACAATAGTAATATTCAATAGATTGTTTAACCTATAGCTAGTTTTTTTGTTTGATGGAATAAAAATATCAAAGATTTAGAAGAATGGTATTTTTCATGGATTTTCCTGACATAATTATGGCTAATAATATAGACCTCCTTCGAGACTCATTCGAGGCATATTCGGGAATGCTTCGGTTAGTATATTAGCTTCCTTTAAGACATTATGCAAAAATTCGGAACATGTCTCGAATGAGGTTAAATAGAAAAACAATATAAAAAGCCAATCTAAATTTTTGGACATAAAAAAAGCTGAGTAAATATACTCAGCTCTCCTTGTTGTATTTGAAATTGTTATTAAGAGACAAAATTCATCCAATCCGAATTCAAACCATATTCTACCAATGGATTAGCGCTGTTTTTGCTAATATATTGGCCATGGAACATGGTCAAATCCATCAAGATATGCTGACGGGTGATTTCTACCAGTTCAGCATTGAAGCCTTCCATTTGAAGGACGAATTGGAAACTGATTACTCTAGCGATCATTCGACCTATGGTCACCATATCACGTTGGTTGATTCCAGCTTCTAAATTAAAGTTCAATTGCTCCTTGAAATAAGCTGCACTCAGATTAGCAGTTGGATAGTTTTTCAAGAATTCATAAAGATTAGCCTCCTTCGCTTTACGCATCATCTTGCTAATACCTTCAGCAATCTGTGCATATAGCATTTCATTTGATCCTTCGAAAATCTGGAATGGGCGACTATCAACCACTGATCTTCCAGCGATATGATCTAATCGATATCCATTTGCTCCTGCTAATTGTAAGCTGATCTGAGCAGACTCTTGCATCAAATCGGTAATCAATGCTTTCAAGGTATTGGCTTCAATACTTAATCCCGAAAGATCATTTTCGATTCCGCTGGTCGCTACTGAATAGGCACACATACCTGAACAGATAGCAAAGGCTGCTTGGATCCTTGAAATCTGATATTTAACGGAATCAATGTTGATCAATGGACTTCCGCTAACAATTCTGTTTTGGCAATGTTGCAAGGATTCATCAAGTAGACGCTTGATAAAACCTAGGCCCATACCTGGAAATTGCAATCTACTTCGGTGAAGCATATCCAACATCAATTTGATTCCGGTGCTTTCTGGAGTCAATTTTTGATCTTCTGGAACGACAACGTCTATTTGATTGATACCATAAGGAATGGCATATAATCCAAGGTTGTTATAGCGCTCGACCATTGGGATATGTTGTTCAGGATTACTGTTATCCGTCACAAAGAAGTCGATATCGCGGGTCAATTCACCTGTTGGGGTGAACTTACGTGCCGTAACCAACCAGAAATCTGCGGCGCCGCTCAATCCTTGCCAGTGCTTTTCACCTTTGATCTTATAAGAGTTACCGATTTGCTCATAACCCGTTTTCATATTCAAAGCATCGCTACCGTATGCTTTCTCGGTGATCATTAGACCACCCATTGCATTGTTTTCAATAAATTCCTTGAACACTCTTTCTTGCACCGAGTAATTCCCGTATTTGGCAACAGGCTCCAAGAATAGAGCGATATTGATACCGAACATTAAGGAAAGTGCCAAAGATTCATAAGAAGCTGCAGACAGAACTCCTAAACATTCTTTGACCGATACTCCTCTTCCTCCATGTAGTTTAGGAACAGCCACCGCCAGAGGTTTTTTCTTCATGATCTCCGCAAGGAATTCAGCTGGAAAATCACGTTTCAAACTGATTGCTGAATAATCAAATTCTTCTCTGAAAAGGTGGTATAAGTGTTTTCTGAATGATGAAATATAGTTTTCAAAATCTATATTTTCTATAACTCCGTTCATACTATTTTTATTTACAATTAATTCTGAGCAATTTATAGGATTGCCCTTTTGAGTTAAACAAAATGGCTATCATAAAACTCAATTGTAAAATTAGAGGGAAATGGAGAAAATCACTATGAGGAATTCGTCTATATTTAGGACAAATCGTGCATGAAAATAAAAATAGGCTAATTTATTGTCTTTCGGTATTCAGTTGGTGATATACCGACGATCTTTTTGAATAAGCGAGTAAAATAAGATGGATCATCAAACTCCAATTCATAGGCAATGCTGGCCACGCTTTTATTGGTTTCCAAGAGCATTAATTGACTATGGATAATGGCAACTTCAAGGATGAGCTGCTTGGAGGATTTCTTGAACACTGCGGAAACACATCTATTCAAATAGTTTACAGAGACAGCCAACATATCAGCATAAAAATTGACCGACTTTTCCTTATTATAATGTAAATGAACCAGTTGCTTAAAGGATATGGCTATCTCCTGGCGCCTCCCTAAAGTTTTATTGGAATCAGAAATCTTAATAATCTTTAACATCACCGTTTTAAAAATACTCTCATAGTATTCTTTATAGGGTTTATCCGTATAGATTTCCTTGTACAAAAGGTCAAGCAGTTGATTTAATTCTACATCATCTATCTTATTGAGATTCAATAAAGGCGAGATTGTGAATATATTGAGGATTTCCTGCTCCCTGAACAGTGAGGTCATGGCTTGCTCTTTGATCAACACACAATATCCCTGTGCCGATTTATCCACGGAATCGATGGCAGAAATATTGCCATAATTAGAAATTAGCACAGAAGGTGCCTGTACCATAAATGAGGTGGATTCAATCTGATGTTTGAAATATCCCTTGTTGATGTAGATAAGAAGATTATAGCCAAAGAAAATGGGTGGAATTGGCGTTTTTAGATAAGGTGCGATATCGCGCAATGGAAAGATCTTGATCGGAGTATGTATATAGGTCAAGTGTTTAAGGCTGCCTCCCATAAACATCTCTACGAACTCATCAGCACTGATTTTATTCTTTTCCATACCTTATTGTATTTCAATATCACAAACTTAATAAAATTGATTGAGGATGCCGATTTTCAATTTATGCTAGTTTTTAGACAGAATATGTTAAATTAGGGAAAAGGTCCAATAACCGGCCTAAACCATCAATAAACCCCACCTATGAAAAGAAGAACTTGGATACAATCTGCAGGATTAATGTTAGGTGCATTCGCCATGCAAAAAAACATGGCTTATGCCAGTGATAAAGATATAGACACCGCCGATGGGACAAACCAAGATCCAACCAACAATGATAGAGCATATTGGGTTTCCATTTTGAGTAAAATGGCACAGCCTATTTTAGAGAACATCAGCAAGGGCACCTTCCAGAAAAATATGCCGATGGTAGTATCCGAATCTTATGATAGCCGAAACCCGAAAGTTGGCTATTTGGAAGCATTTGGTCGATTGTTGGCTGGTATGGCTCCTTGGTTAGGCTTGAAAGATGATGATACAGAGGAAGGAAAGCTCAGAAAAAAATACAGGGAACAGGCCTTATTAGGAATTCAACATGGCTTTGACCCAAACTCTGCAGATTATTTTGATTGGCGAGGCAAAGAAGGACAAACCTTGGTGGATGCCGCACATTTAGCATTGGGAATTTTAAGGGCACCGCAAGCCCTATGGGAGCCCTTACCCGAAAAGACAAAGCAGCAAGTTATAGAGGAAATGAAATATATCCGTTGGATCAAGCCAGGGCAGAACAACTGGTTGTTGTTCGCTTCTATTACCGAGACCTTCTTGTATACAGTAGGTGTGGAACCGAATCGGGAAAGCATCGATCTAGCCATCAATAAATTTGACCAAGATTGGTATGTTGGAGATGGTTGGTATTCCGACGGCAGCAAGTTCGCCTTTGATCATTACAATGGCTATATCATACATTGCATGTTGGTCGAAACCTTGAAGCATAACCTTAAGGCTGGAGATTACCAAGAAAAGTATGATCGGGCATACAAAAGAATGCAGCGCTATGCACATCATTTGGAAAGGATGATTTCGCCAGAAGGATATTTTCCAATAATCGGGAGAAGTTCAACCTATAGAAATGGGGCTTTCCAACCCTTGGCACAAGTCGCACTGGACAAGAAACTTCCTGAAAATCTTTCTTACGGACAGATCAGAAATGGACTGACTGCCATTCTGAAAAATATTTACAAGCATGATCTTTATGACCAATACGGCTGGTTGATTTTAGGATTTACTTCTAAAGAACAGGGGAATATTGCTGATACATATACCAATACGGGATCATTATATGAGGCAACATTATCTTTCTTACCTTTAGGCTTACCGGCAGATGATGAATTTTGGACCGCAGCAAGTGAAGAACTGACCTCTCAGCGGGCTTTTTCAGGGAAAAAGTTCCCAAAAGATTATCAAGTAAAATATTAATTTAAATCTGAAAAAAAGTCCAATTTTCTCATTATATTCAAATCAATTATTATGGACCACAAATAATTACTAATTTTGAAACAGTTTTTCAAGAAAGAAAGTAATGAACATAGAAAATAAAATTAATGTGTTGTATTTGGATGATGAAGAGAACAATTTATTTTCTTTTAAAGCCACGTTTAGGTTTAAATACAATGTATTTACTGCCTTAACGGGTGCTGAAGCATTGGATATTATTAGCAAAAATGATATCCAAATCATTATTACTGACCAGCGAATGCCCGAAATGACCGGAGTGGAATTCTTAGAAAAGGTAATTGAAATAAAACCTGATCCGATGCGAATCCTATTGACCGGTTATACCGATATGGGTGCTGTGGTTGATGCTATTAACAAGGGTAAGATCTTCCATTACCTGAACAAACCATGGAGCGAAGAGGAATTGACCGAAACAATCGCTAGAGCTTTCGAAATCTACCAAAACAAGAAAAACATCATCGACCAAAAATCCAAGCTGGAAATCTCAAACGAGCAGTTGGAATTTTTACTTCGTCAAAAGCTTCTTTCCTAAAATGGCGATGACTATTCCTTGGAAGGAATAGTCACAACAAATTTAGATCCGTTCTCAGGTGCTGAATCCACCTCAATACCACCTTTTAACTTCTGGACCGCAGTCTTCACATTGTACAATCCAAAGCCCATTCCTTCAGCTTGATCGCTTGCGCGGAAAAACAACCTGAAAATATCGTTGATCGAAGATTCTGAAATCCCAATACCATTATCCGTTACTGTAATCTTTGCATGTCCGTTTTCAGTCTCTGCTTTCAATTTCACCCATTTGTCCAAGGAGTCTAACTTTTGATATTTTATCGCATTGGACACCAAGTTATGTAAGATCAATTCTAAGATTGACTTATCGTTGATGAATGTATTTTCTTGGTCCACTTCAAAACTGATCTCTACACCTGAATTCTGGCTGTACATCTTGTAAAAGTCGAGGATATCTTCAAAAATAGAATTGAAATCAATTTTTGAAAGATTGAGTTCACCCCTTCTCAATAGGTAATAGTCACGTAGGCTATTGATATAATCTTCGAGTTTCACAATGGAAGTTTTCATCAGGTTCAAGATTTCATGAACCTGTTCCACACTCTTGAAATCCAATGCGATACGGATAGCTCCCAAGACTCCTGCCAATGGATCGCGCAAATCATGGCTAACGCTGTAAGCAAACTTATCAAGCTCTTCATAAGCTTTCTGAAGCTCCATATTGCGCATATCCAACAAAGAGTTCGTTACATAGAACTTATTAGCCTCCTCAATACAAGAAATAATCTCAGCCTCCTCCCATGGTTTTTTGATAAACCTGAAGATATGGCCTCGGTTAATGGAGTCAATAACCGTATCCATATCGGCAAAAGCCGTGATCAGGATCCGCATAGGTTTCGGAAACTCCTTTTTGATCCTGCTGAAGAAATCAATCCCATTTTCACCGGGCATCTTTTGGTCACAAAAAATCACCCTGATATTGGGATTGGTCATTAAAATATTTTCTGCATCTGTAGTATTGCTTGCAATATGAATATCATAGTGAAACCTCAATGCTGCTTTAAATCCTACCAAATTATTGTACTCATCATCTATGTACAACACCTCAAAATTCTTATCCATACTATTACCTTTTAGTGTGACCTAAAAAACCTTTAATCTAATCTTTACCTTATTGTTTGATTGGCAAGTGGATTTCAAAAGTAGTTCCCTCTCCTACTGTGGATTGCAAACCAATTTTTCCATTATGTCTTTCAATTGTTTTATAAGCAATTGACATCCCTAGACCTGTCCCTTCGCCAACATCCTTCGTTGTAAAAAATGGTTCAAAGATACGTCCGATGACCTCTGGAGGGATCCCCGTACCATTGTCCATAATACTGATTATTACTTTTGACAAATCGTCATTTAATTTTGTTTCGATTTTGATTTCCCCGCCTATTTTTCCATTGAATTTCTTTTCCACTGCATAGATGGCATTGGATAGGATATTCATAAAGACTTGGTTCAACTTGCCCGCATAGCACTCCACCATGGGGATGCTATGGTATTTTTTTAGAATCTTAATTCGTTCCTTGGTCATTGGATTCAAGATTACCAAGGTTGAATCCAAGCATTCATTCAAGTCTGCCCGCTTCAGGGTGTCCTCATCGATCCTGGAAAAAATCCTTAAGCTGCGAACGATCTCTGCCGTACGCTCTGCTCCTTCTTGTATACCTTTCAACAAGAAATTAATTTCTGATTTCAGGTAATCGACATCGTTGATATTTTTGATGTTCTGGATTTTCTCTTGCTTCTCCGCAGGTTGCAGATCATTATTCAAAGCGATCATTTCAACCTGGTCAATAATATCCCAAAGTATGTTCACGTCCCTACGGAGCGGCGAAACATTGGAAGTGACAAAGTTGATCGGGTTATTGATCTCATGCGCCACACCGGCGGTCAACTGACCTAGGGAAGCCATTTTTTCGGATTCCACCAGTTGCGCCTGGGCATCTTTCAGGTTGGATAGCGTGAGGCTAAGCGATTTATTGGACTCTTGGAGTTCCTCCGTTCTTTCACGGACCTTCTGTTCCAAAATCACATTCTGCTCTCGGATCAGCTTTTCGTTTTCTTGGGAAATTGCCAATTCACGTACCTGCAATTCCAACATCTCTTTGCGATAGGTATTGATCTTATCCGCCAAAGCGAAGGAAAGCAAGAGAGCTTCGATTACAGAACCGATCTGAACGGATCGCGCTGTGAAAACGTTAGTTGGTAATACGCCATAATCCTTCAGCACATAGACCAAAACGCTGATCAAAAAGATACACCATGCGAATAGGAAGAACTTGGTTTGGCTATATTTTCTACGCGATAATTCAAAGGCAAAGATTAGGACGATAGCCGCACCACCGCCAGCAACCAAGTTCACGATCCTGTAGGCTGGAATGATATAGCCTATGATCAGCAAGACAATGGCAAAAAAGTAGCCCAACAAGAATACATTCAGCAATTTATTGAAGCCCTTGGCTTCTACTGAGGTATGCAGGAATGACTTGACAAAGAGGATCGCTCCAATGCCGGACATGGCACCTGAAAACGTTAACAATCGAGCAGATAGCCATTCACTTCGGATTGGAAAAACTCTTTCAAACAGTCCTAAAACTGCCATTTGTGCCACAAAGACCCAAAAGATATAGTTGACATAGGTGAGATAATGCTTTTCGCCAGTAGCTACGTACAGAAAGGCATTGTACAATACCAAGGACAACATCAGCCCAATATAAATGGCCGATAAAACATCCTCCTTTTGCAAGAAATCGAAAAGTCCTGCTGGGTTATGGATGGATAACGGTACGATAACTTGGGTTTCGCTCTGCAATTTCATGTAACAGACAGCACTCTCCCCTTTCTTGAGCTGCAGGTCGAACAAGTAAAATTGATGGGAATATTTCCGATCACTATAACCTTGCTTAAGATTATAACCCACACTATCTATTTCAGAATTAATGATAGAATAGAATTTTACCTCAGCAATGTTGGGATGGGAAAGATCCACTATCAATCGATCTTCATCTGAATTATTGACGATTTTAAATTTGATCCAATGGGGCTTCTTGACAATCCCTAAGTTTGGGACATCGGTTTCGCATTTGGTGAATAGCTCAGGATGCTCCAAAACATCCTTAAACGACACGGACTCCCCATTTTCCTCATATAGAGATAAATATTTTCCTATGTTCTTAACATCACTCCCATTAAAATATAGCACAGTATCTGTCGAAGCCTTTGCAGAAAAGCCGAAAAGACAGCATAAAACCATAATCGGAAATAACCAATATCTTGACATCTCTGATGCTCTAATTAACAAGGTGTGCACTTAATATTTTCTCCAAATCCACATAATACCTTCCAGACTTCAGGTCTTGCCCTAGCAAGAGTTTCCTGGAAGCCCAAGCGGAAATCCCACCGCCCAATACGACTTCAGAAGCCAGCTGTGGCCAAGATTTAAGGGATTTTCCTAGTTCTGGAAGTGATTGTTTCATCCTATCGGAAAGATCCTTAGCATTGACGATTTTCATCAATAGCCCCATTCTCTCGCTCTTGTCCAAAGCATGGATTTCTTCTACCGTAAAATCGCCAACAAGTCCATGGAATATTTTCAAGTCAGGAATCTTATCGAATCTCTCGATATCTAACATGGCGCGGTCATTGGTTTCCATAATGACCGGAATACCAAATTCCCTTGCGCGGATTCTGCTTTCTACCTTCACTTCAAAATTATCACAGACTTCAATCAGCAGGTCAAGCTTTTGACTTCCTATCAGAAATTCTTGGTAGTTCTCTTCTTTGATGCCTTCAGGATAGATCTCTACTTCCAGATAAGGATCGATCTCTGCAATTTCTCTAGCTGCCAATACAACCTTAGGCATTCCTAGGCTGAAAATAGGTGCTCTCAATCTATTCAAATTGCTTAAATCGAGATCGTCAAAATCCGCAAGCTTTAACTTTCCACAGCCTCTTTCCATGGCAATCGTAATAGCCACGGATTGACCAACGGAAAGGCCGATAATACCAATAGTCTTAGCTGACAGAAGCTCTTGCTCTGATTTTGATATTTTAAGCTGATTACGGTTTGTTCTAACTTCGATAAATTCTTCACGTTCCAAAATGTGCACTAAGGTTTTTCTCCAAGGATAGTAGACCCAGGCACCCAACTCTTCCATAGGTTGTTGATTACTGACTAAACCAACAAATTCAAGAAATTGTTCTTCATTTGTCGAAAAAGTAGGATTTCGGCAGACAAATAAATCCCTCAACTGTCTCTCGAATTGATCATATACAAAAATGATCTCCTGCTTATCGATCAACTCTTGGATAGCAATTACATCCGCTGGATTGGATTTGTCAAAAAATAGGGGTTTATATAAATAGTTGTTTAAGGTAGCGTGATTGTCTTGCATAGTTTTATAGTATTACAATATCATCGGGATTCTTTCCATTATCCTGGGATCGTGGTCCATTGGCCATATTGATGATTTTTTGGAGGTCCCAACCTTTAAGGTCGTTGAGGCTTAGGTCATAATGTATTTCTATCTCCTTCGATCGCAGAACCTCAATACGAGGTCCTACAGCCATATCCCGCAGGGCAAGAATGGCGTTTCTATCTTCTTCGGAAGCAGTGGGAACATTCACCACATCGTCCAAAACCATCGTAGTGGCCAAGAGATCCAATTTGGGGTAGTAGAATGTACCGTTATTCCCAACGCCAAATTCCTGTCGATATCCTACCGCTTTCGTTAGATTAATCGTATATGGAGCGCATAAAGCGAATAATGTTTTCAAACCAATGCGGGGAGCGATTGCAATTGCGGCACGGGTAAGGAATATGCTTCCGATACCATAGCCAGCAATCTCTCGGGAGTTCCAAAGTCCACAACCCTCGCCTGTACCTTCTTGGGCATAAGACCAAACCAAGTCAAAAATCTTAGGATCCATCATCCCGGTTGCTTCTTCGATTGGGAGGGGTTGGGTACCTCCTGCAACATGGATACGGGCTCCACCATAGACGTTTTCGCCATCCAGAGATTCAACTATCAAAACAAAAGATGCGGGGTTAAACATCCATTCGTCTTTGGATGAGGTTACTTTCTTTACACCTATGGAGGTTAGCACATGTTCATGCCCTTTGATAAATCGTAAACATGTTTCAGGGTCATCTATTGCTCTAAACGCCCTCAACCTGACGACAGGTCTACCATTTTTTAAAATTAACGTCACTTTTCTTTCGGCTGTATTTAATAAATAAAATAAAATTTATTTTAAAGCTAATATTACCTATAGTTGACTATATGCTAATTCTGCACAATAGTTAATTCATGGGTAACATTGGCTTTATTAAACCAATATTGTTAATTGAAAAATTACCTTAATTCTATAGATATCGCCAGAACAAAAGATTGTCCCTAGATACATTTGGTTTGGTTTTTCCATGCTTAAACAAACTGAATTAATAATTTTTGCGTCGCAAAGGTAGCATCATCTTGGTTTTAAAAAAGACATATTTCAATATTGATTAGTTAATTATATTAAACCTATTTTAATATCTTATATCCAAGAAACATTTTAGCATCCTACTTTCTACACAATAATCCATTTTGCCATGCACTAATTTCAATCCTTTCCTGGTCTTTCGATTACAGATTTCAGAGCTAATTAAATCACAAAACCTCTAATTAAGAACGAATTACCCATGATTCAGATTTATTATTCGTATTTATTAATAGTAAGTGTTACAGTACAAAAATGCACTTAGGTTAACAGGAGCAAGTTAGCACTTTTTTTAATTTTATTTAATAAAATTTTAACCATCCTGTATCGATTTTAGGAATTTTTCATTAAAATAGGAACAAAAATTTCTTTACCTTTACTTCATTTCGAGAATCAATATTCTTGCAAGCCGGAAAGTATTAACAGAAAACACTATCTATTTATCATTTTCAGCACAGTAAGCTGACCATTATTATCAATATGAAGCTTCCAAAAGTGTCGGATGAATTAAAACAATTGAAACAGAAACTGGAAGATTTTGATTCCTTAGTATCCTCTATTGATGATATCATTTTTGAAATCAGGGATGATGGGGTGATCCTAAATTGCTGGACGTCGACTCCAGAACAATTGTTTTATGAGAAGGACTTTATCATCAATAAATCCATCGCTGACCTTTTTCCCAAAGAGTTCTCGGAAACCCTCCTATTCATCTTAAACAAATCCTTCAAAAAAAGGACAGGATATGTACTGAAATACAAATCTCCCTACCAGTCCAATCCGGACCAATGGTTTAAGCTGAAGACCAAGATCATCAGCAATAAGACCGACCGCTTAACAGTGGTGGTGACCAACATAACAAGAGAACAAAGGCTTGAAGCAGAAATGCGAATCAAGGAGGAAAAATTCAACCGTGCTTTCAAGAATTCTTCTATCGGGATGCTACTTTTAAACCGCTCCCTGAAGGTCATGGAGTACAATCAGGAATTGCAAAGCATATTAGGCTACTCCATTGCGGAAGAAATGCTGGAAAAACCTATATCAGAGTTTATCCATGAAGAATCCATCGATTTGGTGACCGCAGCCACAAAAGCCGTAAAGTCAGGTGAGAAGGAAAAAGCAATCATAGAAGCACGTTGTATCGCGAAAGAAGATAAGTCGTTTTATTGCTTGATCAATATTTCCTCTGTATTGGATATGACCGGAAAGTTGGTTTATTTTCTGTGTCAAATCCAAGACCTATCGCTTTTTAAAAACAATGAAATCAAGCTTAACCAGCAGAATGAATTGCTTGCAAAAAGAAATTACGAACTGAAAGTTCGGGTTAATCAATTGGAAGCCTACAATCAGATCTTAACGCATAACCTGCGGACACCCATCAGCAATATCGATATGATCATCAATCAGCTTGCTATTGAAACGGACGAACTCGAAAGGCAAGTATTGATTAATCTATTGAAAAAGAGCAATTCGAAGTTCTTAAAACTGTTTGATAAACTGATTCAAACTCTTGAGATTCAAAATTCTAATGATACTCTTTTCCTAACCTCAAATATGGATGAAATATGCCAGTATTTGATTAATCAATTTCAATCAAAAATCGACAGCAATGAACTTTATTTGGACTGCCATTTTGAAGTAATAGAAATAGCTTTCCCTGCTATATACATCTACCATATTATCAATTACTTGATCAATGAAAGCCTGAAATTAAACCATTCTGAGAAGAAAGTCACGATCAAAATTAGGACCGAAAAGAGAGAAGGTTTCGTGGAGATAAAAATTGAGAATGACTGTGAATCACAGCGTTGTTTTGGAATCGATAAGGATTTAGCATCAACAGAAGAGGATATTGATGAAAATTCCCTATTAGATTTGCATCTAGCGAAGCAACAGATCCAAAGTTTTGGAGGAAACATAAATATCTCAAAAAATGTTGATTTCGGGAATCAAGTTAGCATACATTTACCCATTGAAAATTAACGGATTATGATGAAGGATACTTTAAGGATAACCCTTGTGGACGATGATTCTATATTCTGTTTTTTATTCAGGAAATTCCTCGAAAAATATCACAATAAAAACATCGAATTGAGCATCTTTCCTGATGGATATACAGCTGCTGAATTTTTCAGGAAGAACAAAGCTAACAAGGAAACTTATCCCCAAGTATTGTTCATCGACATCAATATGCCCTTGATGAATGGCTGGGAATTGATGACAAGCATCAGAGAAGAAAACTTATTCGAAGACCAAGAGGTCAGCATCTATATTATCAGCTCTTCTATCTGTAAATCCGACCGATATAAAAGCAACGATGGCCATCAATATATCGAATACCTGACAAAACCCATTTCCCATCAAACGCTTTTCCAGGTTTTGGACAGTGTAAACCCCAAAGACTCTCCAACCTTAACGCAGGAATAAAAAGACGTTAAATAAGTCTTTTTAGATTTAATGAACAAACATTTAAGGGCTCTACAAGCGTAGTATGTAAATCTATCGCCATATTCGATGAATGGGCCGAGCAAAACAAATAAAAAAACGACATCATAGAAAGAGAGCCAATGCCTGTCTTTTAAAGTTTTTACAGTGGGCCTTCTGCATCAATAGATTCAAAAAAAAGGAAACAATTAAAAAATAACCACACCTTTATATTGTTAAATCTTTATTATTATTTTGTTTCTAGCAACGAAAATGAAATAAAAAAATAACAATATTACTTAATAAGTTTAACTTTACTTGAATCATTTTTAATTACAACAAACAATGCAAGGCAATACTATTTTCAAAATAAGTAGTAAGATCAAGGAAATAAGAAAAAATAAGAGCATCACTATCCAAGAGCTTGCGAATAAGGCAGGAGTAAGCAAAGGGCTGATTTCACAGATTGAAAACAACAGAACCATTCCTTCACTCCCTGTTTTAATCAATATCATCAGCTCCCTTGAGATTGATATAAACAAGTTTTTCGAAGATTTTAAGGGCCCTAAGGACCCCGGACCAGTGATTGTCCTTAAAAAAGAAAACTATTCCTCTTTAAAACTGGAACGAGGTTCTGGTTCGCTTTACAGAAGGATTATCGAACAGGATTTAGGAGAAAGTAATATGAGCATTGCACTATTAGAGCTAGATCCATTTGCTGAGGAGTCCATTGTCCAAACAGATGCTTATATCTTTAAACATGTAATCAATGGCAAGGCTGCTATTCATCTAAGGAATCAGGTGGTTGATCTTGAGGCCGGTGATTCCATGTTTTTCGACGGGAGCATGATACATTCCGCCAAAAATGACAATGATGAAAAATGCATCATTTTAATAACCTATTACTTCCCTAATAAAGTTCTATCTTAAGGGAGGTCTTACAAAAACAAACACCAGTACTTGGTTTCTATTAAACCCAAATGAAGCTTATTCTATAGCTCTTTTGGGTTTAATATTTTATAGTATCTGACTCCAAAAAAGGAAGTTCATAGTTTCCAGTATCTACTCTTGATTTCCCATTTCCTTTTTGAATATCCGAATTGAACCTAGCACCACTCTGGAAGGCATATATATCCTTCAGCGATTTTATGGAATTGAGCTGCTCTACTCCTTTTTCGGTAACCTTTGTACCTACGATATTGAGATAGGCCAACTGTGGGGCTGACTTTAAGTCTTCCATGCCTTTGTCGGAAACTTCGGTATGTTCCAGATGCAGCCGAATTAAGTTTGGCAGAGAGGCCAAAAGTTTCATACCTTGATCAGTCACCTTGGTATGCCCTAATTTCAGTTGTACGATATTTTCCTTGATATGCATTAGGTCCTCAATATCC
Source organism: Sphingobacterium sp. BS-2 (assembly GCF_046161205.1). Taxonomy (NCBI): domain Bacteria; kingdom Pseudomonadati; phylum Bacteroidota; class Sphingobacteriia; order Sphingobacteriales; family Sphingobacteriaceae; genus Sphingobacterium; species Sphingobacterium sp. BS-2. The sequence continues at coordinate 15,539 of NZ_JBIXGO010000004.1, read as the reverse complement.
TTGTCGCTAAGCTCAGGATAGTTAATAGCATTGATAGTTACATAGTTGTTTTCTGTAGCAATTGGCAAAACTTTAATGCCTTTAGCCTGCCAAGCATCCAATCGGTTTTCAGGAAGGTCGGGAGCTTCTGGCAGGTCCGCATAGAGCATCGAGGATTCCGCTGGTTCAGCAGGGCTTTCCAATTTCTTAAGGATTGTAGCAATCTCCTCCCCTTGTTCCAGTTGCTTTACCTTCTTTTCAAATGTTAGTCCGCTATCGATCCACCAAGCGATTAACTTAATTTGGTCGGCAGTGATAGGCTTTCTTCCTTTCGGAGGCATCCTATCTTCATGGCCTTCAGGCAAGATCAGGCGTCTATATAGTTCACTTTTATCTTTGTTACCAGCTTCCAGCAAACTGCCTGACTCACCGCCCTTCAATAAGCTCTCTTGGTTATGCAGGGCAAACTCGCCTTCCTGTTTCTTTTCACCATGGCAACCCTGGCACCTAGCTTTCAAGATAGGCTGTATGACCTGTCCATAAACCTCAGCTTCTTGCACATTCTCCAGAACCATCATTTCCTCTTCCTCATCTTTTATTCCCATGAACCCCTTTATATCCGAAGGAAGTGCATCTTTGATATAGCCTTTTCCATGGGTCAGGGTACCGCCGAAGTGGCCCGTAAATCCCAAGAGTACTACCACTGCAAGCAGCATCGTAAAACGCTGGGATTTCAATCTTCCCATAAAATCTTGACCTGCTTCTCCATCACGGTACAACCAATAACAGAGCAAGGACAATACAGCCACTGAAACCCCTAGCCATTGGTGGAAATCCAACACGTCTTCCTCATAACCACCATCTTGGGATAGCAGAAAGCCAGTAATCGCCGCTAACACAGCTGCCAATGCACCCAACAACAGGGAAAACCTGATAGCAGAGCCAAAATCAATGCCTTTTTTGAATTTGGCAAAGGCCGCCATAGCAAAAGCCAGCAGCAGCATACCGATTGGCATGTGCACCAGTATTGGATGGAAACGACCAAAAAAGGAAGCCAATTCTTCTAAAAACTTCATAAGGAGCTATATCTTTTCTTCAGGAGATCCAACATGTATTTATTTACCGACCACTGATCGGCAACAGGCTGTTGCGTATAGGGCAAGGTTGGCATATAGCCCGAAGGACCAAATTCCATGCACATGGTTAAGGTGGATGTCCCTTGTTTTTTATAACGGTCCACCACCACATCCCACCAGGCTAAGTGTTGGTCAAGTGCTGCTTTCCATTCAGGAGCTGCCGGATCGTTTACCTGTGCACCCTGCTGATGTCCAACCCTTGTATGTATATGTCCTGTTCTTGAAAGCGCAAGATCAACAGCCTCCTTTTGATCAGAAAGCAAAGATTCATGCACCACGCACCAATGCGAAATATCCAAGGCTAGGGTCAATTCAGGAACTTTCTCCAGATAACCCTTGGTAATATTAGCTGCAAAACTGAATCTACCACGATGGGTCTCGTGGTAGATTGGGATACCTGACTCTTTGCTCAAGCCCGAAGCAAGAAAAATCAATTTGCTGTTTTCCTCATAACTGTAGTAGTCCTTACCTGTATGGCAATTGATATAATCAGGTTTTAGCTTAATGGCTTCTTTCAAATTATTTCCAAAACTTGTATAATAGGAAGCATAGTCATTTCCACCGCCGCCAGAAAGCAAGCCTAATGAAAGACCATTTTCCTTGAGTGCTTCCAACATCGCTGCCCGTTCAGCTTGGTTTCCCGGCAGCCAGGTCTCTACCCCATCATAGCCAGCCTCTTTCACTTTTTTACAGAAGTCCGCCCAAGTATCGGTCATTCCCCAGTTTGTACAATAATATTTGATGGTCAGGCCATTTTCTGTTTGAGCGAACAGGAAATTCATTTGCAAGACCAGTATGATCAATAGCCTAAAAAGGTGCTTCATAAATTCTTTAGATAATATCTTTGATTACGGTGCCTTCAACATCAGTCAACCTGAAAGGTCGCCCTTGGAATTCATAAGTAAACTTTTCATGGTCAAAGCCAAGCAAATGCAGCATGGTCGCATGGACATCGTGAACAGAAGACCTGCCGCTTACGCCGGCAAATCCAATTTCATCCGTTTCACCGTAGCTGACCCCGTTTCGGATTCCACCTCCAGCCATCCAAATGGTATAAGCATCGGTGTGGTGATCGCGTCCCAAGAATGGCATATCATTGTTATCACGGTTTTCCTGCATCGGAGTCCTTCCAAATTCCCCACCCCAAACGACTAAAGTTTCTTCCAACAATCCACGTTGCTTCAGGTCCATGAGGAGTGCAGTCATCGGGCGGTCGATCTCGCGGCATTTATTCCGGAAACCTAGGTCAATGGAATCAGAAGGATTAGTTCCATGACTATCCCAGCCCCAATCGAAAAGTTGCACAAAGCGCACTCCCTTCTCCACCAGCTTACGTGCCAGCAGACAGTTGTTTGCAAAAGACTCTTGACCCGGTTTTGTTCCGTACAGCTCATGGATATATTCAGGCTCATTATTGATGTCCATAACCTCAGGCACGGCTACCTGCATTTTATAGGCCATCTCATATTGTGCGATCCTAGACAGAGTCTCAGGATCCTTGAAAGTTTCAAATTCCTCCTTGTTCACTTGATTGATCGCATCAATGGCGTTCCGTTTCAAGTCACGGTCCATCCCTTCCGGATCAGCAATATAGAGAACAGGGTCTCCCTTGGACCTACATTGCACCCCTTGGTATACCGAAGGCAGAAATCCACTACCCCAAACACTCTTTCCAGCATCAGGAGTTTTACCGCCAGAAGTCAAGACCACAAAGCCAGGCAAGTTGCTGTTTTCAGACCCCAGACCGTAGGTTACCCAAGACCCGATACTCGGACGTCCCAGACGGGCACTCCCGGTATGCATGAACAACTGCGCCGGACCATGATTAAACTGGTCGGTATGTACAGCCTTTAGAAAGCTCACCTCATCCACTACCTTGCTAAAATGCGGTAGGTGATCAGAAACCCAAGCTCCACTCTGTCCATATTGCTTAAAGGTAGCCTGCGGACCCAACATTTTCGGAACCCCACGGATAAAAGCAAAGGTCTTACCCGCCAACAGCGATTCAGGGCAAGGTTGATTATGTAGTTTCTGCAGAGCAGGCTTATAGTCGAATAGTTCCAGTTGAGAAGGCGCTCCTGCCATATGCAAGTAGATTACATTCTTGGCCTTGCCCGCAAAGTGCGGAGCCCTTGGTAGCAAGGGATTCAACGCGTTTAGATCAACGCCCTCAGCGTTCGCCGCATTTCCAGAACGCATACAACTCGCCATCATCCCACCAAGAGCGATGCTCCCAATCCCAGCCACGCATTTCTTCAGGAAATGTCGTCTGGTCTCTGCCTGCAACTGCCTTATGTAGGCCTCATTCACTAGCTTATCAAAGTCTTTCATTTCCTTAAGATTTCGTCAAAAATTCATCTAAGTTCAACAGCGCATTCGCTACCAGGGTATAGGCAGCCTCACTGAGCAATTCTTTCCGGTCTGGAGAAACATGATCTTTACCCAAGAACTTTTCCGCTTCACCCGGACGCTTCTCAAAATTATCATAGGCCTGCGCATAAAGTTTCTCCAGCGCCGCCAGTTTATCCGCGGAAAGGTCCCTGAACATCGTATGTCGGTATCCTGCTGCTATTCCAGATTTCAGGTCACCCTTAGCTTCTTTTTTCATGATGGCAGCCAGATTCTTGGCCGCCTCTATATAGACAGGATCGTTAAGTGTTGTCAATGCCTGTAGCGGTGTATTCGTCCTGATCCTGTCCACCAAACATACTTCCCTACTAGATGCATCAAAAGAGACAAAGGATGGATACGGACTCGTCCTTTTCAGGAAGGTGTAGATACCACGCCTAAATTGATCTTCCCCTTCACTTTTCTTCCAGGACTCACCACTGTACACAGTCATCCAAACACCTTCTGGCTGATATGGCATCACACTTGGACCAAACATCTTCCCGCTCAATAAGCCACTTACTGTCAAAGCTTGATCGCGGATTTGTTCCGCAGAAAGCCTAAAACGCGGACCTCTAGCCAAATAGTAATTCTCAGGGTCTTTTTTGGCGTCCTTACTATCCAAGCTCGATGATTGCCTATAAGTAGATGAAAGCACGATATCCTTAATCAGCGACTTCATGCTCCACGCCTTCTCATGCATCAGATTTAAAGCCAAGTAATCCAACAATTCTCGATGGATCGGCGGATTACTCTGTGTACCCATATCGCCTAATGGCTCCACCAGGCCCCTTCCAAACAGTTGTGCCCATACCCTGTTTACCAGCGTCCTTGCCGTCAAAGGGTTATCCTTGGCAACCAACCATTGCGCGAAGCCCAAACGGTTGTTTGCTGCACCTTTAGGAAAAGGGTTCAATGCCTCAGGCACTTTGGGCTCAACTACATCACCCGGCGCCAAACGGTTACCACGTTCAAATATCTTAGTGGTCCTTTTCATATCTTCAGGGTTCTCGATCATGATCGGAACGCTAGCAGGGTTGGTGTTCACCAATTGCAATATACTTTTTTGCATATGCTCCGCACCTGGAGCTGTCATGTCAGGAAATGGCTCACGAAATGCCATCCATTCCACCATACACACCGGTTCATCCTTTCCTAATTTAGGGTTGGTAAAAACAAGGAATAGATCATGCCTACCTTGCGTTTCCGCAATTGGAGCCTGTATCACCTGTCTTCCCTGCGTGTTTGGCAGCTCTATACTCGCTATGGTCTCTCCGTCCAGCCTGTCTTTACGAATTTCCAGCTTTCCACCAGTATTGCCGGTCCAATAATTCAGGTAGATCAATTTCTTGCCATCCAACTGAATATCCCTCATTCTGGCATTTCCACCATTCCTCACGCCCAACCATTTGGTATCATACAATGCCGCATTGCTCAGCTGATCCGTATAATGAGCATGAATCTTCGGCTCTAGGCTTTTCAGGAAAAGGTCTGTGGAATGCAGAAGCTTTTCATTGCCATATTGAGCCAACCAAGTCTTGATGCTATCAATTTTGTGTTGTTCCTGTTCGCCATAAAAACGCAGCCTAGGGTGATCGCCCTCGGTATCTTCGTCACGGGTATTATTGAAAAAAGCAACAGATTTATAATATTCCTCAAACTTAAAAGGGTCGTAGGTATGGCTATGGCATTGCACACATTCAAAAGTAGTGCTCAGCCAAACCTGATAAGTCGTGTTCACACGATCCAGAACCGCAGCCACCCTAAACTCTTCGCTGTCCGTTCCGCCCTCATCGTTATTCATTGTATTCCTATGAAAAGCCGTGGCGATCAGCTGATCTTTGCTAGGCTCAGGCAACAGGTCGCCAGCAAGCTGCTCAATACTGAATTGATCATAAGGCATATCCTTATTGAAAGCCCTGATCACCCAGTCCCTGTATTCCCAGATCTGCCTCGAACCATCCCTTTCATAGCCCTTGGTATCCGCATACCTAGCCATGTCCAACCACCAGGAGGCCCATTTCTCACCATATTGTTGCGAACTGAGCAGGCTGTCCACCCTGATTTCGTAGGCATTGTCCCGACTATCATTTTTGAAGGCCATAACCTCCGCTAGGCTCGGCGGAACACCGACAAGATCCAAGTAAACCCTTCTCAATAAAGTTTCACGATCAGCCTCCCCCGAAGGAGATAGCCTCTGTGAGTCCAATTTATCTTTGATGAAATAGTCTATGTTATTGGTTATCCCCTTAGGTTTGAATCCAAAAAGAGAAGCAAAAGAAAAAGATTTAGGGACTTCTACCTCTTCAGGAAGCTGATAGGCCCAATGTTTCCCCCATTTAGCACCTTGGTCCACCCATTTACGCAGGATTTCGATTTCACTATCATCCAGTTTTGGCGCATTGTAGGGCATCCGCAATTCCGGGTCCTCTTCGGTCAGCCGTTTGATCATATTGCTATGTTCGGCATCCCCACGAATGATGGCAGGTTCCCCAGATTTCGCATTGGCAAAGGCCTCCTCTTCGAAAAGGAAGCTCAGCTCACCGTTTTTCTTCACCCCACCATGGCATGAAATGCAGTGCTTATTCAGAATGGGCTTTACATCGCTACTGAAATCAACATCTTCACTATTGTGCACAGTAAAAAAACCGACGGCAAGCACCAGAACAGCCAAAGCAGAAAAAACCAATATCTTTCTTTTCATTGCAGGTTTATATTACGCTTAGTTATAGGTTTATAGAATATTTACACAATCCATTAGCAGGAATTTGCAACCATACGTAAAATTAGCACAGAATGTATGTACAATCTGATTCAAGATTGATAGATACTGAGCTTTTTTTTTAACCCTTCAGTTATATATATTAATGAAATACAACAAACTATCTATGGTCAGGTTTATAATTAAAAACACCTTGAATAAGAATTCAATCTAATAAATTTACTAAAAATTTGATACAGGAAATGTATAAATTTTGAGACTAAGAAAGTCTAAAGGATTCTTTAGACCTGGACTGTATGTACAAACTTACTATATTTTTTGCCCCCTAACCTCCTTTAGCATCATTTGCATCACATTGGCATCTTTTTCTATCCAGTTCTGATAATCCAATATTGCCTTCTGTCTTAATTCTTCCGTAACATATTGTTCCTCCACAAGTTGCTTAGAACTTGCTACCTTAACCCAGATCCCAAGTATATCATCAAAGTTTGCTTGACCTCTTAAATAGGTTTCGTTTGACTCCCGAACTTCTATGTTTCTCAATCCATTTTCGTTGAAAATCATGGGCAAACATTCAGCCATGCGATTGTTCATGCCGTTATCCGATCTCCATTTCAACCAAGAAGAATAAAAGCTTCCCATACTTTCAGGAATTTTTGGATCCCATTCAATATCTTCATGGATATAATCCAAAACGGAAAGAATGCCCTTCGTTTTTAAGAACCCTATCATTTTTGCTATGGCTTCATTTGGTTTAGACAGCCATTGTAGGGTTCTTGCAGAAACCACCAAATCAAACTTTTCAATACTTTCGAACTCAAAAATATCTGCATGCAATAATTCCAGGTTACTGACCTCCGCATAATTCCGCTTGCCAGCTTCAATAAAATCTAGGGTGTTATCTATTCCAACAACCTTCCCTTTGGGACCAATTAGATTGGCAATCCCCTTGCTGATGGCACCGGTACCACAACCGACATCCAATACCGATATTCCCGGTTGTAATAATGGAAGAATTGTGTGATAATCCTTTTCAACAGTTCGGCTATCAAATATTTTATCTGCTGCTTGCTCTGAACGATCGACGAATTTCTGCATAATCATTAATAATTTGGGTACTGTAAAATATCAATAATCCAGAACAATTCGGAATATTTTTTACACAAAAAAAAAGAAAATTAATTTCCTTTTCGCTATAGCATAGACTTATTAAAATACTCGATACCAGTACTGTTATACAATTTCTTATAGAGCAGCACGTGCTTCACTAGTTTGGCATGTTCCGTAAACCTTTTCCATTTCTTGAATTTATTTTTCCAGGTAAAGAACTGCTGCATACTCAATAATTCATTGGCCATAGTCTGCGCATTCAGGTTTTCAACCGCTATGCTTCGCAATTCTTTCCCATGTTGAGGGTTGTATTTTTCCAATTCTCGGACCAGGTCCTTTTCGGTGTATTTCCTGTTCAAATAGCGACCAGAACAGTTGTTTTTTACATATTTCCAAAAATTCCTAGGTCTCAGGTACCCATCTGCCTTATTCCCATTATAACCTCGATTATCATAGATTAAACAGGGCCTTCCACATGCCATGGCATCATAGATTGACCTCCCCACACCAACTACCAAATCAGCTTTGTTAATATGCTTTTCTATATTTAGCGTCGGGTTCACGTGCTTGTTAAAAGCCTTGAATTCCAAACCTTTATCCTCACATACCTTTTTCAAAAGTTTATTTGCTTTTTCACTTTGGCAGAGGGAAAGAACACTTTCTAATTCCTCATTTGGCGCTACAATAGACTTTTTCTCGTCCACATCGATTCCATTGAGGATCACTGAATTCGGATAGCCTAAATCTATTAAATGGTCTGATACCTCCTCCGAAATACCCACATGATAATCAGCTAATGGAGATGGCTGTTCCAGATCAGGAATTATTCCGTGGCAAACCTGCACAATAGCTGATTTTCCATAGAGTTCCTTTACAGTTGTATTATGGTTCGCGATGATCAGGTCATATTTTTTATCAGACATAAAGGAAACTTGCAATTCTTCCTCAATTTTATCAGATACATCTCCTTTTGAGAAAGTGAAATATTCCACTTCAATTCCTTCTATATTTTTGAGCGCTTTGATTAAATCGTACGTATATGCCTCGGATCCTCCAATCTGATCCAAATGATTTGTTCCAATTAAAATTTTCTGGGGATTATTACCCATAGTGATGTCTTTAAAAATAGTTAGCCGAATAGGCGGATGATTAATTAAAAACGAAATTGATAGTGATTCGATACTCCATTACTGCAACTTTCTTGTTACAAACACCCTTCTTTATTGATTCTCACTAATTTCCCAATGCTTAGTTTATATATATTTGTGGTAATGAGATTCGCCTCTATCATATTAATGGTTTATGTCATGGTCCTAACTTTCATTCCATGCAGTGATCGTATGACCGAATCTCATACCCATTTACATAGTGGGACAGAACAAAGCAGCCATCAGGAACATCATGACTGCTCAAAAGACAGCTGCACCCCTTTTTGCACCTGTTCATGCTGCGGCATTTCCTTAACGGTAGCCAACTTCCATGTGTTCAACCTTGAAAAACCAATAGAATCTTACGCCAACATTGATTTAACAGAAAAAGAGTATCCCCTTGTCAGCAATGACCAGGAAAACATTTGGCAGCCTCCACAGGTTTAATCTTCAATTTTTTATTGTTCCTGAATCATAGATTCAGGAAGATTTATTTTATAGATATGGCTCAATATCGCCTTATCTAAATACCATAAAATGTTGAATTTAAAGCCATTCATGTGCTAGATCAAATCATAAAGTTTAGTATCAAGAATAAGATCATTATCGGAATAATGACCTTGGTTTTGATCATTTGGGGGGTATGGTCAGCTACCAAACTACCCATTGATGCCGTTCCTGACATCACTAACAATCAGGTCCAAATATTTACCAGTACCCCGACCCTTGCCGGTCAGGAAGTGGAACGTCTCGTTACTTTCCCGATTGAGCAGAGCATTGCCAATATCCCTGATATTGAAGAAATCCGATCCATTTCTAGATTTGGTCTCTCTGTCATTACCGTTGTCTTTAAGGAGGATGTGGATATCTATTTCGCCCGGCAACTCATCAATGAAAAACTTCTTGAAGCGACTGAGGACATCCCGAAAAACATCGGAAATCCTGAAATGTCGCCAGTCAGTACCGGTTTAGGCGAGGTCTATCAATATATCATCCACCCTAAAAAAGGTAGTGAAAGCAAATATACCTCCATGGATCTCCGTGAGATGCAAGATTGGATTGTTGCCCGTCAACTCTATGGAACTCCTGGCGTAGCCGAAGTAAACAGCTTTGGTGGCCAATTAAAGCAATATGAGGTTGCTGTCCATCCCGATCAATTACGAGCTATGGGGGTCAGCATTCCTGATATTTTCGATGCCCTAGAAAAAAACAATCAAAACACAGGTGGTGCTTATATCGATAAAAAACCTAATGCTTATTTCATTAGGGGAATAGGATTAGTAAGTTCCCTTGAAGATGTAGGTAATATCCCTGTCAAAACGGATGGCATCGTTCCTATCTTCATCAAAGATGTTGCAGACGTCAGATTAGGCTCCGCAGTCCGTTATGGGGCTTTGACCTATAATGGCGAAGTCGACGCCGTAGGCGGAGTGGTTATGATGCTGAAAGGCGAGAATAGTAATGATGTCGTGAACCGAATCAAGGAAAAGCTTCCGACTATCCAGAATTCATTACCTGAAGACGTGGTTATTGAACCCTACCTGGACCGTACCGACCTTATCGGCAGAGCTATTGGTACAGTAGAGAAAAACCTGATTGAAGGAGCCCTTATCGTCATCTTTGTTTTAGTCCTATTCTTAGGAAACCTCAGAGCAGGATTAATTGTCGCCTCAGCCATTCCCCTTTCCCTATTATTTGCATTAGGCATGATGAATGTCTTTGGCGTCAGTGCAAACTTAATGAGTTTAGGAGCGATCGACTTTGGTCTAATCGTTGATGGAGCCGTTATCGTGGTCGAAGCCACCTTACACCATTTAGGATTAAGAAAATCTACCCATCGACTTAGCCAAAAAGAAATGGACCAAGAGGTTTTCGATTCGGCTTCCAAAATCAGGACACAGGCTGCTTTCGGAGAGATCATCATCCTGATTGTTTATATCCCTATCTTAACGCTGGTGGGTGTAGAAGGCAAAATGTTCTCGCCAATGGCCAAGACCGTAGGTTTTGCCATTTTTGGAGCACTTATCCTTTCATTGACCTATATCCCTATGATGTGTGCCCTTTTCCTTCCTAGAAAAGGACATGATAAAAAAACATTTAGCGATAAATTCATCGAAAAATTGCATCAGATGTATGCACCATTATTGGAAAAAGCAATACGGGTTAAATACATCATCGTGTCCATAGCAGTAGCTATTTTCTTGTTTTCGATCTTTCTTTTCAACAGAATGGGGGGCGAATTTATTCCACAGTTGCAGGAAGGTGATTATGCCTTTCACTGTATCCTCCCTCCTGGAACCTCCTTGAGCCAAAGTATTGAAACATCTATGCAGGCATCTAGGATTATCAAGGAATTTGAGGAAGTAAAAATGGTAGTGGGTAAGACCGGAGCAGCCGAAGTACCAACTGACCCCATGCCACCAGAAGCAACCGACATCATGGTGATATTGAACCCACAGGATGAATGGAAATCTGGACGGTCCTATGAAGAACTCGGCGATGCTATTATGGAAAAACTCCAAGTCATCCCGGGAGTATTCTTCGAAAAAAACCAACCGATCCAGATGCGCTTCAACGAACTGATGACTGGTATCCGCCAGGACGTAGCGGTAAAAATCTTCGGTGAGAACCTAGACTCCCTATTGACTTATGCCAATCAGGTCAATGCAGTAATTCAAACGGTTCCGGGAACAACTGCCCCTCAAGTGGAGCAAGTTACAGGACTGCCACAAATCAACATCATTTACGATCGCGTCAGGATGGCCAATTATGGATTGACAATAGAAGATGTCAATGATGTGGTCAGTACAGCATTTGCAGGAAAAAGCAGCGGCATGGTATATGAGAATGAAAGAAGGTTTGATCTGGTAGTACGACTTCATGATGAACATCGAAACAATATTGAAGATGTAAGCCAACTGTTGATCCCTACCCAAAACCATCAACAGATCCCTCTATCGCAGGTGGCTAAAATCGACTTCACCGTTGGACCGGCCCAGATCAGCCGTGAAGGAGGTAAAAGAAGGATAGTTATTGGTTTCAACGTTGCAGGTAGAGATGTCCAATCCGTAGTGGAGGAAATACAAGAAAAATTAGGCGCGCAGGTTAAACTGCCAGCAGGTTATTACTTTACTTATGGCGGACAATTTGAGAACCTACAACAGGCTAGCTCTAGGTTAATGATCGCCGTGCCTATTTCACTATTGCTTATTTTCTTCCTGTTATATTTCACCTTCCATTCCTTCAAGCAAGCAACCTTGATCTTTACGGCAATCCCAATGAGTGCCATCGGTGGGGTCTTCGCTCTATTAATTCGGGATATGCCCTTTAGTATCAGTGCTGGTGTTGGCTTTATTGCCCTGTTTGGGGTCGCCGTACTGAATGGTATTGTATTGATCGGTAAATTCAATCAGCTAGAAAAAGAAGGGATGACGGATATTATCCAGCGGGTGAAGGTAGGAACCGAGATCAGGTTAAGGCCTGTCCTCATGACGGCTACAGTAGCATCTTTGGGATTTTTACCGATGGCAATCAGCACCAGTGCCGGAGCGGAGGTTCAGAAACCACTGGCAACCGTGGTTATCGGTGGTCTGGTCACGGCCACGATCCTGACGCTTTTTGTCCTCCCACTTTTATATATCATTTTCAATTCTAAAATCAAGATAAAACCTGCGCCTATGAAAACGACTATAAGCTTATTTATCTTAGGGTTTTTAGGAATATCCTCTGCAAATGCTCAACAAAAGATCAATATTGACCAGGCTATCCAAATTGCGGTTGAGAACAATAAAGGGTTAAAGGCCAATGACCTGGAAATTCGAGCGGCGGAAAGCCTGCTCAAAACCAGTGGAGAGCTCCCTAAAACAGACCTCAATTTTCAATATGGCCAAAACGATGGCTTTGAGCAGAACGATGCGATCTCCATTTCCCAATCCATCCCATTTCCTACCCTATTCAAATCTAGAAAAGCATTGGTCAATGAACAGGTGAAAGCTAAGCAAGTTGAAAAATCAATAGGCATCAATCAGTTAAAACAACAGGTTCGCACCTATTTTCTACAAATCGCTTATCTGGATAACAATGAAAAGGAACTTAAATCTCTTGACAGTATCTACCGGGATTTTATCCGCATAGCCGAAGTTCGATTCAATGCAGGGGATACGAAAAAAGTGGATATCAATACTGCTCAAGCTAAACAAGGAGAAATCAATCTATTGTATAAACAGAATGAAACCTTGAAGAGAAATGCGTATAACAGCCTTAAGAACCTGATGCAGGTTACCGATGATTTTGAGGTTGAGATAGCTGAAATATTTGAACCTATCCGTCTTTCAGAGATAACCGATACCTCAAAAATCGCTGAACATCCGCAAATCCAAGCCCTCTATCAACAGGCTCGCATCGCAGAATCCAGCAAGCAAGTCGAGAAATCATCGGGTTTGCCAGATTTCAACATCGGTTATACCAATGCTTCCCTGATGGGAATGCATGAAAGAAATGGAGTTGAAAAGTATTATGGCCGTGGCCAACGGTTCAGCTCTTTTGACGTTGGTATAGCCATCCCATTAACCTATGGGACGACAAAGGCCAAGATCAGGTCCTTAGACTTTGAAAAACAGGCTGCTGAAATGGCTGCAGAATGGGAAAAGCAAAAGCTACAGAACGAATATGCGAATATGATGAACCAGTATGAGCAGAACCTCGCTCAGTACAATTATTTCAAGGATAATGCACTACCCAATGCGAGGGAAATAATCAATGCTGCTAAACTGGGATATTCTGCCGGCGATATATCCTATGTAGAATATCTTTTCGCTCTACAGACCACAACAGATATCTATTTGAATTACCTAAAGAGCATTCAGAGTGTCAATGAATCTGTTATTTCAATTTATTCAATCATTAATCAATAAGCTTATGCAACCCATCAATAAAACAAAATACCTTCTATTCTGCCTAGGCTTTGCATGCATATTGTCTTCTTGTAATAGCAGTTCTAGCAATTCGGAAAAATCTGCTGAAACCGAAGAAGGCCATGGACATGAACATGGAGCCACCGAAAAAACGACGATTACCTCACTGACTGATGAGCAGATCAAGGAGGTGGGCATTCAATTTGGACAAATTGAGCAGAAAAACCTTACTGCGCGAATCACAGCCAATGGGGTTTTGAATGTACCCAATAATAACCGTTCCAATGTGACTCCCCTTTATGGAGGAGTGATCCAATCACTGAATGTTCAATTAGGCGATCATGTCAGAAAAGGGCAAACCATTGCGACCATTATCAATCCGCAATTCATCCAATTGCAAGAAGATTATCTGAATGCAAATAATGAGATTCAAGCCGCGGAACAGGAGCTTCAGCGCCAGCAAGAGCTTAATGCGGGCAATGCTGGAGTCAAAAGGAACCTTCAGAATGCGGTGAGCAACCTGAATATCTTGAGGACCAAAAAAGCTTCTTCTGCAAAACAACTCCAATTGTTGGGAATTAACCCGAATGCCATTTCAACCAGCAATTTGCGATCGGCATTGTCAATTAGCAGTCCGATTAATGGAGTCGTATCCAATATTTTTGCGAAACTGGGCAGTTATGTGGATGTCTCCTCTCCTATAGTTGAGGTTGTGGACAACAGCATGATCCATCTGGATCTGCAGGTATTCGAAAGGGATCTGCCGAAGTTAAAGGTAGGCCAAGAAATCAGTTTCACGACCACGAACAATCCAAGCAAAATCTACACCGCCAAGATTTCCCAAATTGGTGCTTCATTTGAAAATGAAAGCAAGACCATAGCTATCCACAGTATGGTGGTTGGAGATAAATCAGGCCTCATTGATGGCATGAATACTTCAGGTTCCATCAGCGTGGAAGATGTAACAACCGCAGCAGTTCCCGATGAAGCCATTGTAGAGTCTGAAGGTAAAACCTTTATTTTTATCGAAACCGATAAAAAACCCGAAGCAGAACATGAAGACCATGAACATGCTGCTGGCGAGGAACATGACCACGTAGGCGAACACGATCATCCTGAAGAACCCCATGTACATAAGGAAGGTGAAGAACATGATCATGCTGAACACTCGAAATCTATTAATTTTGAAAAAATAGAGGTGCTAAGGGGAGTTTCTAGTATGGGTTATACCGGTATTACCCCAGTAGTTGAAATACCAGCTAATAGCAAGATCGTAGTAAAGAATGCATTCTTTATCAATGCTAAAATGGTAGGTACAGTTGGCCATAGCCACTAAACCATTAAAGTAAACAACATAAACATCATAGGTCTGGATTTAAAACTCCAGACCTATGTTTTTTTATTATTAGGCCTATGCAAGCCAATCTCATCCAGCATTTTTTTTCGTTGAACTTTGTTTAAAATTTGACAAAAGTATGCTTGACATACAACAGGTAATTTGGCTTTCCTTTTAGTGTTATTCGAGACATATTTTGAAATTTCCGAATATGTCTCGAACATGAGCAAAAGCAGACCCGAAGAACATGTTCCATTTTGGAGATTTAGAGTTTTTACAAAATTTTCAGGAAGGTGCTGAGGTGTACAGCTTAAAGAAAAAAAAGCTTTCCTTTCCGGTGTCAAACTGAGGCACGATTTTCTCGGAATAATACAAACAATGATTGGATAAGTGTACAGGTCCTGTACCTGCGGTTTTAACCTCTACAAAAATTCCACCCCCTCTGGGGGTTCAGTAAGGGATACATTTAATTTTGGAGGTTTGCATTTCTCCGAGATGTTTCGTTGCTACGATGACACGTTTGTTAAATCTGTGTTTCTAGGTATTTAGAGCTATATTTCCTTTCCAGAAGAATATTTTTTATCCGCCATACATCCCCAGCGGGGGATGAATTATTTTAGCATGGATGGTAAACAATATAGGGCTAATGCAAAAACAATGTTCGATTTATCGAACATCGTTTTTGCGCGACTTCCAGGCTAACGTGCCATGCCTGCTAAAATAATGGAACCCCAAAAGGGGTTCTATATTTAAAAAATAAAAGAGCTAATAGATTTTCATTGCCAACATGCTGTCATCACCTTCCGA
>NZ_JBIXGO010000003.1:0-32884 GCF_046161205.1 Sphingobacterium sp. BS-2 | reverse complement strand
AACCCCTTTTGGGGTTCCATTATTTTAGCTGGCATGGCACGTTAGCCTGGAAGTCGCGCAAAAACGATGTTCGATTAATCGAACATCGTTTTTGCATTAACCCTATATTGTTCGATATCATTGCTAAAATAATACTGCCCTTCTAGGGCAGTAGGTTTCCTAAAGAGATATTCATCAAGAAAATAAATATGGGTCTAAATACCTAGAAATACAGTTCTACCTAACTTCATTGGTAGGGTTCCCCGAAGGGTCTCGGAAAATCCACACCTCATTTGAAATAGATTGTTCTTCTTACGATTCGATGACAACAATCCCTAAAAAAAAAATAAAAAATAGATTCTTCGCTGTGCTCTGAATCCCTCTCAGGAATATCCAATTCTGAACGAATTTGAAGATTCTGTACGTATGTATCCACTCTGATCTTGTCATTTTCCATCGAAGATGGAGAACCTGTACGCCAATTCAATCATTTTTTGTATAGTTCCGAGAACCTTCGTGCCTCAGGTTGACACCGGAAAAAGAAAGCAATTTTTGCGATTTACTGCCCGAGAGGGGCAGCATTATTTTAGGATTGAATTATTTTAGGGCAGCATTATTTTAGGCTAATGCAAAGGGGATGTTTGCTGGAAAACCCTACACTATATACAATAAAAAAAGCTGCCCTTGAGCAGCTTTTTTATATCATTACGCATTATCTTGATTTAAAGATTGCTTATAAATAGCCTTCTTAACTTGGATACGACGAGCAACAGATTTTTTCTCATAAGCTTGACGCGAACGTAATTCTCTTAAAACACCAGTCTTCTCGAATTTCTTCTTGAAACGTTTTAATGCTCTATCTAGAGATTCTCCTTCTTTTACATTTACAATAATCATAGCTTTTTTGTATACCTCCTTCCGTCGTGAAAATTCTTGGTCTGCAAAGATAAGTAAAGCAATGACATTACGCAAGGTAATTCTAATATAATTTCAAGTCAGCAACAATCTGCTCCAATGGCCTCTCTGCGCTGCACAGAACAGTCTGGATACCAAGCTTTTTGGCTCCTTCCAAATGTTGCGGACTGTCATCGATAAACAGCGATTCTTCAGGAATTAGATTATTCTGCTCCAATACACGTTCAAAAATTGCGGCATCTGGCTTGCGTAATCCCTCTAAATGGGAATAATATGTCCGTTCAAAAAACACATCATTGCTAGGGACGCCATATTTCTCCTGGATGTGGTTCATGCAATAAGCATAGTGCAATTCATTATTATTGCTACAAAGGAAAGTACGGTAATTTTCCCTTAGATTCTCCAAGATTTCATGCTTTCCTTCTGGCACACCAAGCAACAAGGAATTCCATGCAGTATCTATCTGTTCATCGCTTAGATCGTATCGATCGGCCTTTTTACGGACGCCATCCCTAAACTCCGGAACAGAAATCTCACCTTTGTCAAAAGCATCAAACAAAGAGTCCTGACCTTGATGTCCAAAAAATTCATCTACGTTTTTTATCCCTAAATCCATAAAGGCTTGACGCACTTTAGGAAAGTCAATCATAAAGATTACATTTCCATAATCCAGAATAACATTTTTAACTTTTTGCATATAAAAATTTTGTTTTCTCGTCTCAAATATCGATAATTGCATCGTCAAAACGGGTATCCTATACCCATTTTAACAGCACAAAAACTGCGCCTATAGCTCAGTCGGTTAGAGTAGAAGACTCATAATCTTTTGGTCCCTGGTTCGAGCCCAGGTGGGCGCACAGAACGAACTCCCTCACCATTAAATGGTTGAGGGTTTTTTGATGGAACTAAGCAAGCGTAAATTAGCGAACGCATAAATTAGCTTTTAAATTTTTGATATAAGACCTCATGGGGATTCCATTATTTTAGCTAACATGTCAGGTTAGCCTAGAGATAGCGCAAAAAGATGTTCGATTAATCGAACATCTTTTTGCATTAGACCTATATTGTTCGAAACCATTGCTAAAATAATTCTGCCCTTCTAGGGCAGTATGTCGCATAAATGCTTTCCTTTTCCGGTGTCAACCTGAGGCACGAAGGTTCTCGGAACTATACAAACATTGATTGAATTAGCGAACAGGTCATCCATCTTCGATGGATAATGACAGCAGGTAGAGGCATTCTCGTACAGATTCTTCACTTTCCGTTCAGAAATGGATATTCCTGAGAGAGATTCAGAGCGCAGCGAAGAATCTATTTTTTTATATTTTTAAGGGTCGGTGTCATTCCGTAATCGTAAGATGAGGAAACTATTTTCTTTAGAAAGATTTGCAGAAAAATATTTCACCCACGCTGTGGGTTATCCCTTGGACGCTACAACATTCTACAAAGATGTCACCCCCGCTAGGGGTTTTGGATTAGAGCATTTTGTTTTTAGACCTGTAGGACCAAATAGGTCCTATTTTTATACCTCATGCTTTTGGAGAATATTCTCGCCATAGATTCATTTTATTTTTAAAAATAAGATGAATCTGCCTTTATAATGATTAAAAAAAACATGTTTTTTTAACCCAAATTTTGGAATTATAATAGGGGTTTTATTCGAGGCATGTTCGAGAATGATTCGAGGATAGTATTGGGATACCATTGCTTGTGTTGCGAAATTTCAAAATATGTCTCGAATAAGGTCAGAATTAAGGCTACAAGGTAAATCATAAGGTTTTATTTACCGTCTTTTTATAGTTTATTAAAAAGGTTTTGTTTTGCCAGGAGTCTAAATACTAAATACTTTCTACTAAATTACTACTAAAATAATTTCAAGATTGTTTTTCTTTATATTTATATGAATCTTAACCAAAACCCCAAAAGTGGGGAATATATAACCTTGATTCACTATGAAAATAAATCTAATAGAAAATCTGGTCTGTAAAAAGGATCATTTTTTAAATGTAGAAGGGGAGGATATAGTCTTGGTCGCTAACCGTTTTCAATTTGACATAAAGAAATTGAATGATATTGATTGGGTTCTTATTTTTTATTGGATTAAAAACTTTCATTTAAACAATGAGAAAAAGCCTGTCTTAGATTTTCAGTCTATTTCCATATTTCACATAACGAATGACGATAAGAAATATGATTATGCTCCGTTGAAAGAAGCACTTACAAAACATGAAATTGAAAACAATTCGGTTATTAAACAAGAATATTTCTCAAAATTGGAGGGTACCGACCATTTGTTTTTTAGTCTTTTAGAGAATGATGTGGATCCTGAAAATTATAGAATAGACAATTGGGTCTTAGACGAAGCTCAAAAAAAGGGAATCGATATTTCTTGATCTTACAAGATTGTTAATAGTATTTTAGTTGCCACTCAAGATCTAAACCATGGTAGCAAAAAGTGAGATAATTATACCTATACCATGTACTTGGATGAAATCAAGAATATTTGGACAAGCAAGGAGGCCGCTTTCAAATCCTATGTAATGAAAAATGTCTCGAATGCCATTGGCATTCATTTCACAAAAATATTTAATGAGATATGATCGGTGTTCATTATCCGAACAGACAAAAAAGGCTATATACTGGAAATGGTTAACTGGGAATTTAGCCGTCGGGAAATTTTTTCAATCCAGAATTTGCTATTAAACAAAATAGGGATCAATTTTTAATGATCCCTATTTTTTCATGAGTTTTTTGAAACTACTTTTCTAATTCACTCTTTAAATTGGATTTTAAAGAATCTACTAACTCTTGCATATTATTTACCTTGTTTGAATTCAGATATTTGTTGGTAATTTTAATATCGTCTTTTAATTTATTAAAATATTCTAATGGAATTCCTTTGGATTTAAAGTCTGATTTTGAAGCTTTTAAAGCAATTTTATTATCTTGAACATATATGTCTTGCACTAAAACTTCAATTAATTTGTGTGCAATAATCTTTTCTTCCTCAGTTCTTAGGGAATCTGGAATTGTTTGTACATATTTAAAATTCCTATTATGATTATTGCATGCAATAATTATTATAGAACAACAAACAACGGAAATATATTTTTTAAATTTTAATAGCATGTCCAATTTGCGGTTCCTCCATTAGTGTCAGTAGTTCGAAAAGTTATTTCAACATAATAATTTGAAGCATCGATATTTACATCTACTGTTGTGTTTGTGAATGATGATCCAACAACTGTTTAGATTTGCAGTCGTCAATAATGCAATTTAAGTAAAAATAAATAAAAAACACCTTCATGGCAAATGTATTGTAACCTATAATTAATAAAACATAAAACACAATTAATTGTATTTTGTTTATTTGGATTAATGAATATTCTTAGAAAAAAGCTGAGGTGGAATTGTTATTATATGTAATTGTAATAAACTCGAAAAAGTGATAAAATAGTTGGACACGTTGGACACTTGGATATAGCAATATCAAAGTATTATATTATTTATTAATTATTTATCTTATTTATATTAAAGTAAAATCTATTATTATTCTTTTTGATATAGTTGATTTATTCCTAATCAAAGAAAGTCTAGAAGATTACTTTGATATGTACATCAATGAAAGAATGTTGAAATACAACGCAGCAATAAATCAAATTCATAGAATTTGATAATCATCTTAATTTCTACCATTTAAACCATTGGTATTACTGAGAGGTAAAAGGATTGGGAAACAATAAATAATTTATCTATTTAACATAGCTTGGAGATAAGTCTATTTTTAAATACTCTGAATTAGTTTAGTATAACTTTATTGAGTCATTTGGAGTTTCCGCTCTAGGTCTAAATACTAAATACTTTCTACTAAATACTAAAAAAGCCGCTTTAAGCGGCTTTTTTCAGTACCTCCGGTAGGAATCGAACCTACATCATCAGAACCGGAATCTAACATTCTATCCATTGAACTACGGAGGCGGCTCGCCAAAAATAATACTTTTTATGGGTTTTATACAACAATAGCCTGCTGATTTTAGCAAGCTATTGATTTTGAGCGTCTCAATGTATTAATGTCCTTCGTGGCCTTCTGCTACAAGGTGGAATTCCACTTTAAGATCTAGGTCGTTCGCACCACCGAATTTGTTGAAATCTGGATTGAAGATATCAGTTTTAGGATTGATCGTATTCTTTACACCAGGGTTTAAGTGGCGCATCAAATAGCGGAATGTAAAGCTGTCTGAAGCTTTCAAAACTGTGATATATCCTGTAACACCAACGTTAGCAGCTTTACCATCGGCTGTCTTGTCGCTGTATTCAGCTGCAAGGGTACCTGCAGGTGCACCTAAAAGGAATGCAAAATGCTGGTCGGCACGGTCAATAAAGGTTTGTTGGCTTTCACGACCAGCAAAATCTTTGACCATTAGTTCGAATTTGTAAGATTTTCCAACTTCCAAATGAACATGAGCACCAACTGGTGGAAGGAATTTCTCGCCAGTAAACTCCACTTTTTCGATTTCAGGATTAGCGATTTCATGGTAGTGGTAATGGTCATCGTGTTTTTCAGCTTCCACTTCGGTAAAGGTCAAAGTCGCTGCACTCACTTCTTCTTGGTCGATTTCTGGAGTAGGGTCGTCTTTAGAACAAGATTGGAAAGTGAAGAAAGAAGCTAATATGAATAAAATAAAGATGTTTGATTTCATGATGTGATTTTTTAGAATTTATAGTTAAGTGATAGAATAAAATTCCTTCCTGGGCGGTGAGCATAGTACCTAAATCGGTCCATATAGTCTTTGTAGCTTGTGTTGAAAATATTTTCAACCGCCAAGGAAAGTTGGAGCTGTTGCTTATTAATAGTTAGTGGATGTGTAATATATGCATGAAACAAATGGTATGCAGCCGGTGGGGCAACATAATCCGTGCCTGCTGTGTACCTATTCTGTTTGGCTACAAACTCATGGCTTATCTTGATATATCCTTTTTCAGGACCGGCATAGTACCATTGTATGGCATTCTGCATCCTGTCTGATGGGATATAGGGCAAGTAAGTGTCTGTACTGATGTTTTTGGCCCTCACTAGGCTAGCCTGCAGCGTGTATTGTAGGTTAGGCAGAAACTTCCATTGCAATTGCAGGTCTGCTCCATAGAATAATGCTTTGTCCTGTCCGTAGCTAAATACAGGAAAGGTCCCGCGGATGGTCTGGCGCACCGAGTCTGGATTTGGAGCTGCGTAGATATAGTTATGGATGTATTGTCCAAAGATATCTGCGGTCAATGCCAAGGTTTCAGATTTATGGGATATGGAATGCACCCATTTTAGACCTTGTTCAGCTTTGAGGTCCAAGTTTCCGATTTCATAGATGCCGGCACCATGGTGGACACCATCGCTGTACAGTTCGTTTGCAGTAGGAGCACGCCAAGCAAGACCAATGCTGCTTTTGTATTGCCAAGTAGGATTGATGTTGTACGCTGCAGCAAGGGATCCAGAGAAGTTATGGAAGCTTCGCGTATCCTCCAACAAATATTGCTGAGGGACTGACTGTTCTTTATCGGTATATTTATTACGATATCCTGCTGCGTCGAAATACCGATAGTCGTAGCGCCAGCCTGCTTCCAAGAGCCATTGGTCGAATTGGAATTGATGGATCCCGAATATGCCTAGGGAATAGTTATCGAAGTTAGGGATGATAGGAGTGGTGCCTGTTCCGGCGGTATTATTGTTTACCTGGTTACCTAGATCGATCCCAAAACTATGGGATTTCGCCTTTAGCATCACTTCGAGTTGTTGTGTGGTCAATACCATATCTGACATGGGAATATTGTCTGCAACCGCTCTACGCATATCAAATTCCTTGCGATGGTTCTGCTGAAATGCATATTGAGCCTCCAGTTGAAGTCCGTTATTCAGTTTATATTGATATTTTAACTTCCCTAATTGATGGGTTACATCTTGCTTAGGTGCATTGATCTTATAGCTGAAATCGTATTTTTCAAATGGTTCTCCATTTTCTATCCGTGCATAGATATCTTCGATACTTCCTATATGGGCACCATAAAATACCCCTAGTTCGGTTGAAAATCTGCTGTAATAGGCTTCTAAGAAATTGTTTTCCTTGCGGTATTGTACTGTTCCAGAGATGTTGATCTCTTCAACACCTGTATTTCCCAATACATAATCCGGCGTCCTGCTATCGCCAAGTTTTTTACCTGAACCTTGAATCTTCCAAGCTAAACCTTCGATGGATTTGATGCCACCTTGCAACTGAAGGTTTGCCGTTCCACCCCGGCCATTTGATTGGGCAATAAGGTCGGCTCTTCCTTGGAATTTGCTAGGGTCGATTTGCTGTGCTTTCGCGATCAATACGCCACCTAATGCATCAGCGCCATAGCGTACAGCCTGCGCACCTTTGATGACTTCAAATTCATCTGCCGTAAAGGGATCCATTTCTGGAGCATGTTCCATTCCCCATTGCTGTCCTTCCTGTTTCACTCCGTTGTTCAAGAGAATGATCCGGTTGGAATGCAAACCATGAATGACCGGTTTTGCCACGGAATGGCCAGAATTTAGAATGGAAACACCCGACAGCTGAGAAAAGACTTCAGCGGCTAACTTACCCTTGCTTTCTTCGATCTGTTCTTTATCAAGCTTCGCTCTTACAGCTGCTCGTTGTTCTTCAACTTGTGCAGAAACTTGTACAGCATCGATTTTCTCGGTGAAGCTTTTCAATTTGATTTTCAGAACAATATCGGAATCCACATGAACAGGTTGTTCAAAGGTTTCGTAGCCTAGGGCAGTAACTTTTAGCGTAAGGTGTTGATGCCCTTGGCCCACTTTAATCTTAAAGTTTCCATGGATATCGGATGAGGTACTGATGTCTGAGTTATCGATACTGATATTTGCTGCAAATATCGGCTGATCGTTCTCATCCATGACCATACCTTTTATGTATTGATTGGATTGGGCCTGTGCCACAGCGCTATTCAATAAAAATAGGATGAGCACGGTCCATGCATATTTCAACATGTATGTTGTGGTAAAAAAATGGTATTAAATGCTATATATTACACGTTTGGGGTATAATACGCATAAGGGGGAGCCCGAAGGCTTTTGCTGGATTTGGGTTCCAAAATCGGAGCTTCAAAGACTAAGATGCTTTGAATCGTATTTAATAGAAAACCTTTCGGATTTGATTCCCAATGGAATGGGGTTTCAACCTGTATACCTTGCTGAAAGAAAAGAAAACAATAATGACAGTCCTCTGCATGCGAGTGATCGTGTTGATGCTTATGGTTTAGTTCGCAGGAATCTTGGTTTTCATGGCTGTGATCATGGCGGTGCAAAACAATCAGGCTAATGGAAAGGAACATGATGCCAATCCATAAGGATGATATTACCTGTTTATACGACCTCAATAATCTAATCACAGTGCAAAGATAATGTAAATGCAATGCTGTTGCAAATTAAATTAAACTTTGTTGCATTATGATCTGGGGTGGAACTGGGTAATTACACTTTGCAGGTATTCTTTGTCGATGTGTGTATAGATTTCGGTAGTTGTAATGCTCTCATGGCCAAGCATATCCTGTACGGCCCTAAGATCGGCACCTCCTTCCACAAGGTGGGAAGCAAAACTGTGACGAAAGGTATGCGGACTGATTTCCTTGCTCAATCCAATCTTATTCGCTAGGTCTTTAATGATCAAATAAATCATGACACGGGACAATGGTGCGCCACGGCGATTTAAGAATACATAATCTTCTTTACCCGGTTTGATAACTTGATGGACACGGATTTCTTCTAAATATATCTTGAGAAACTTGATAGCTTGCTGCCCAATGGGGATCAGCCTTTCTTTATTCCCTTTTCCCTCCACTTTGATGAATTCAACGTCCAGGAAAAGATTGGATATTTTGAGATTACAAAGTTCAGAGACCCGCAAGCCACAACCGTACAAGATTTCGAGGATGGTTTTGTTTCGCATGCCTTCAGGCGATGACAGATCGATAGCGGCAATGAGTTGATCGATTTCTTGGATACTGAGAACAGCAGGGATCTTTCTGGAAAGGCGAGGGGACTCGATCAATTCTGCGGGATTGTTTGAGAAGCCATGTTCAATCTGAAGGAAGCCAAAAAAGGTCTTGATCCCAGATAGAAGCCTGGCTTGGGTAAATTCGGATACGGCGAATTCATTGATCCATTGCAGGAATTGCTGGATGTGCTGGGTTTGGAATTGCCTCAGTTCAATTTGTTGTAACTCGGCAAAACTTTGGAGTTTTTGGACATCATTTAAATAGGCAGCAATACTATTGTCACTCAATCCTCTTTCCAATAATAAATATCGCTTAAAATCCCTTTTAGTCAGTTCCCAATCCATTTGTTAAAAAAATATAATTCTATAGTTTGAATATAAGATTTGTTTTAAAGCTAAATAAATTTATTGTAGATTGCTTTCCAAATATAATTTAGTAACCATTCTAGTAAATTTTTTTTGAAATTATGAAACTTCTAAAACCCTTGGCATTAGCATTTTTATTGCCTTTTGCAACAGAAATGGCTAGTGCGTATGTGCCAACAAACTTTAACCCAGAGGCGAAAGTCATCTTGATGAATGACTCGCTGAAATGGGATGCAAAATTGCCCTTTGATAAAGATGTTATTAAAGGCAAGTTAGCAAATGGATTCCAATACTATATACGCAAAAATACTGAACCGGAAAAACGTGTGACCATGTACTTGGCGATGAAGGTCGGTTCAATCCTTGAAAATGAGAAAGAACTGGGCTTGGCGCACTTTATGGAGCACATGAACTTTAATGGTCTTAAACATTTTCCAAAGAATGATTTGATCGACTATTTGCAAAAAGCAGGTGTGCGTTTTGGCTCTGACTTGAATGCTTATACCAGTTTTGATGAAACTGTTTATCAATTGCCTATTCCCTCGGATGATCCTGAATTATTGAAAAATGGCTTGCAGGTAATGCGTGATTGGGCGCAAGACGCATTATTGGAGACTGATGAGATCAATAAGGAACGTGGCGTAATCA
Organism: Sphingobacterium sp. BS-2; assembly: GCF_046161205.1. Lineage (NCBI taxonomy): Bacteria > Pseudomonadati > Bacteroidota > Sphingobacteriia > Sphingobacteriales > Sphingobacteriaceae > Sphingobacterium > Sphingobacterium sp. BS-2. The sequence goes on along the minus strand of NZ_JBIXGO010000003.1, from coordinate 22,949 downwards.
TGGAAGAGATGCGTGGTGGACGCGGTGCTATGCAACGTATGCGTGATCAGTACATCAAAGTAATGTTGAATGGCTCACGCTATGCCGATCGTCTTCCTATTGGAACGGAACAAGTGATCATGAACTTTGATCCTGAAGTAATCCGTAATTTTCATGCTGAATGGTACCGTCCTGATCTGCAATCCCTCATTATTGTCGGTGATGTAGATCCGCAGCAGATGGAAGCTGAAGTGAAAAGATTGTTCTCGGACATGAAGGTTCCTAAAACCATCAAACCACGTACGGAATACAAGGTGGACCTGTTGAATAAAAACCAATTCATTAAGGTGACGGATCCAGAAATGACCTATACCGTTGGTCAGATCATGATCAAGCACCCAGAGGAAAAGGTAAGTACGGTCAAAGACTATAGGAGAGAATTGTTGAAAGATGTTTTCAACCAAATGATCAATGCCCGTTATAGTGAATTGAGCCAATCTGCCAACCCTCCATTTATTCAAGGTGGGGTAGATATCTCGGGATTCATGGGTGGATTGGATAATTTAGGTGCATTTTTTGTTTCAAAACCAGGACAATTTGAGGAAGGCTTTAAAGCCATTGTCAGAGAATTGGACCGTTTCCAAAGGTTCGGATTTACCGATACTGAATTTAAACGTGCTATCAGCTCGATTGCAAAAAACAATGAGACTTCTTATGTGGAGCGTGATAAAAGAAAGTCTGATAGCTATGTAAATTCCTATCTGAACCATTTCTTGAAGGATGGTCCTGCATTGAGCAATGAGGATAGATATGAAATCACGAAACAATTATTGCCTACATTGACCTTGAAAGAGGTAGAATCTGTAGGTAAGGAATTCTATAAAGATATAAACCGTGATGTGTTGATCTTGGCACCAGACGCTGAGAAAGATAAATTGCCGGAAGAAGCAGCCGTAAATTCATGGTTTGCAGCTATCGAAAAGGAAGATATAAAACCTTATGATGATAAGGTTTCTGATCTGCCAATGTTGTCTAAAACCCCAGTTAAGGGTTCGATAAAGTCTGAAAAATCAATCGACGGCATTGAGACCAAGGAATTGACCTTGAGCAATGGGGTAAAGGTTCTATTGAAACCGACCAAGTTCAAGAATGATCAGATAATGATCTCTGCTTACAGCCCAGGTGGTACTTCATTGTATTCTGATGCTGATTATATGTCTGCATCTTTTGCTGGAAATTTAGTGAACAGCTCAGGTATCGGACAGTTGAATACCGTTGAATTGCAGAAAAGCTTGACCGGTAAGGATGTGAACATCAGCCCTTATATTTCTGAACGTTCTGAAGGTTTAAGAGGTGCAACAGATAAGGAAAGTTTGAAAACTGCCTTCGAAATGGTCTATGGTTATTTTACAGAACCTAGAATTGAGGATGATGTATTCCAAAGTACCATTAGCAAGCAAAAGGACATGATGGCAAACCGTGACAACGATCCTAACTTTGTTTACGGCGATGCAATACAGCGTACGCTTTATGGAAATAGCATCCGTCGCATCCCTTATACCGTTAATGACCTTGATAAAGTAAACCAAGCTAAAGCTTTAGAGATCTATAGAGATAGGTTTGCTGATGCTTCTGATTTTACCTTTGTGATTGTTGGATCCTTTACTGAGGATGAAATCAAGCCATATCTAGAAGAATATGTTGCTTCATTGCCAACCACAAACCGTGCTGAAAAGCCTAAGGACTTGAATCTTTATGAAAAAAATAAAGGCGTTGAGAAGATCGTAAATAAAGGTAAAGAGGCGAAAGCAATGGTTCGTTTGACCTTATATGGCGATTATACCTATAATGAGCAAGAGAACATCAATGCAAGTGCTTTGGAAACTATTCTTACCAATAAATTGATCGAACGCCTTCGCGAGGAAGAAAGTGGTGTTTATGGAACAGGAGCAAGATTCTCTTACAGTAAATTCCCTAAACCTAGATATTCCTTCTTGATAGCTTTTGGTACAAGTGTAGACAAATACCAATCCTTGATTAATTCTTCTATGGATGAGATCAAAAAGCTAAAAGCGAATGGTCCATCACAAGTTGATTTGGATAAGTTCAAGATCGAAGAAAAGCGTCAATTGGAATTGGACCTTAAAGAAAATGGATTCTGGGCCAGTGAAATACTAGGTTCCGTTCAAAATGAAACCGATCCAACCAAAGTTACCCGCTATCTGGAAGAATTAGATAAAGTAACGGTTGAGTCTGTCAAAGCCGCTGCAAACAAATACCTGAAAGAAGAAAACTTCTATAAGTTTATCCTCCTTCCGGATGCAACAAAATAAAAATCGAAAGCCCCCGCTAATAACGGGGGTTTTTGGTTTTTAGGCAATACATGCATTTGAACCAGGATGGGCATCGACTCCGCTCAGCCAACGAGGATTAGAGGATAAACCAAGATCAAACCGATGGTCGAGCGGAGTCGAGACCCGGCACAGGATTATGGTTGGTAATTCAATCGCCTATATAATCTTCAATGTTGGTAGGGGTGTATCCATACGCCCGCCGCATGCATTTGAACCAGGATGCCCTTCGACGCCGCTCAGGGTACAGGATTAGAGGATAGACCAAGATTGCAGCAAGATAGGGTTTAGAAAGGTGTCAAATTTGATACGTAAAGAACCCCTTTTGGGGTTCTATTATTTTAGCAGACATGGCGCGCTAGCCTGAAAGTCGCGCAAAAACGCTGTTCGATTAATCGAACAGCGTTTTTGCATTAGTCCTATATTGTTTGAAACCATTGCTAAAATAATTCTGCCCTTCCAGGGCAGTAGGTCGCAAAAAAGATATTTTTCTGGAAGATAAATATGGGATTGCTTAGTTAGAAATATAGTTCTAACAAACTTGTCGATGGTAGATACGAAAAATATCAGAATATACACAGCAAACTTCTAATGAAATTTAATGTTAGGCATTGGCGTACAGTTTTTAAATCTTCGATTTAAGATGACATGATCTCATGTGGAATTACCGTACAGATTCTTCACTGTTCGTTCAGAATTGGGAGTAGACTATGATGATTGCTATAATCTTGGTCCATCCTGGTTCAAAACATGTCTAATGTCTAACGTTTTACCTCTCCTTCATCTTCACATATTTATGTGAAAAGCAATCGAAGCAATCTTCTTGGAGGACCAGGGTGCTGTCTTGTCTATAAACAAATACCTTATGTGGTGCTTCATTGAGCAACCAGCTGTCCTTATTATTGAGCATGGACTTGGTCAAAGTCAGTTTATAGGGCAGGGTGGAGGTCAGTTCCCCGTTTTCATAATAGAATACGCTGTCTTTTGTTATCTGCAGGTGTTTGATCTCGCGGGTTGATTCGGGTGTTTTAGTGATGCCTGCAAATCCACCGGAGGTTTCTATCCATTGCCAATTCCCAATGATTTTGGGTGGTTTTGTGCTGCTGCCTTGGTTGCTTGCGCAGGCTGCCAAAAGTGGGATTAAGTATATGAGATCGAGTTTTTTCATAGGTTTTCTTTTTAGCAAAACTGTCTAAACTATCTAAACGATAAAATTATTCAATTGTTTTGAATAGATTCTAGGGAGATTGGCTAAGGAAAGGGTGTTGTCTCTTTATATGGGCCTTCGCATAAAAAAGGAAAGCTCCAATGATATTCATTGGAGCTTTCCTTTTTTATTTCGATTTGCTTATTCGAACCAGGCCAAGACTTCGTCTTTGGTTGGCATGGCAACTTCTAGTTTCATTTTCTTGCGCATTCCGCCTAAGTCATTGAAAACTTTGTTTGGGTTAGCTTCTTTTAGAAGCTCTATGGTCGTGAATCCCATTTTTTGAAGAACAGGTACCCATGCTTCAGGAATTCCTTGTTCTACATAATCAGCTGTTGAAGCGACCTTTGCAACTTTTTCAGGACGCATCTGAGGGAAGAACAATACTTCCTGGATCGATGGGTTGTTGGTCAGGAACATGATCAATCTGTCCATACCGATTCCAAGTCCTGAGGTAGGAGGCATACCGTATTCCAATGAACGCAAGAAATCTTGGTCAATGAACATGGCTTCGTCATCACCTTTCTCAGAAAGTTTTAATTGATGCTCGAAACGCTCTCTTTGATCGATAGGATCGTTAAGCTCAGAATATGCGTTTGCAATTTCCTTACCGCAGACCATCAGTTCAAAACGTTCTGTCAATTCTGGATTGTCTCTATGTTTTTTGGTCAATGGAGACATTTCGATAGGGTAGTCCGTGATAAAGGTAGGTTGGATAAAGTTTCCTTCACATTTCTCGCCGAAGATTTCATCGATCAATTTTCCTTTACCCATCGTTTCATTCACATCGATTCCCATACCTTTTGCAGCCTGACGGATTTCATCCTCCGATTTTCCTGTGATATCGAAACCTGTGAATTGTTTGATGGCATCAGTCATGCTCACCCTAGGGTAAGGCGCTTTGAAATCAACCTGATGCTCTCCAAAAGTAGCTTCTGTTGTTCCGTTTACTGCAATTGCACAGTGCTCTAAAAGATTCTCTGTGAAATCCATCATCCAGTTGTAGTCTTTATAGGCTACATAGATTTCCATTGCGGTAAACTCAGGGTTATGCGTTCTGTCCATACCTTCATTCCTGAAGTTTTTGGAGAACTCATAGACGCCATCAAATCCACCGACGATCAATCTTTTCAGATAAAGCTCATTGGCGATACGCAAATACAATGGGATATCCAATGCATTGTGATGGGTAATAAACGGACGTGCAGCCGCTCCACCAGGAATTGCCTGTAGGATCGGAGTTTCTACTTCCATATATCCAGCGTTGTTGAAGTATTCACGCATGGCGTTGAACAGCTTCGTACGCTTAACAAAAATCTCTTTATTGTGGGAGTTTACGATCAAGTCCACATAACGCATTCTATAGCGTTGTTCTGGATCGGTAAAGGCATCAAAAGTCTTTCCGTCTGCTTCCTTAACAATAGGAAGAGGTCTCAAAGCTTTGGTAAGGACCTTTAAGGTTTGAACGTGGATACTGATTTCTCCTGTTTGGGTGGTGAAAACAAAACCCGTGATACCGATGATATCACCGATGTCCAATAACTTTTTGAATACGGTATTATATAAGGTCTTGTCTTCGTCAGGGCAGATATCATCACGTTTTACGTATGCTTGAATACGTCCGGTTGAATCTTGAAGTTCCAAGAATGAGGCACTCCCCATCACTCGGCGGCTCATAATACGTCCGGCAAAACTGATGCTCTTATAGTTGATCTTATCTCTTTCGTAGTTTTCTAAAATATCTTCAGCCGTAGCATTTACTTTGAACTCTTCAGCAGGGAAGGGGTCAATGCCTAGGTCGATCAAGGCTTTTAGGTTTAGCCTTCTTTGTTGTTCTTGTTCAGATAATCCGATGCTCATTTTACGTACAACTTATAATGTTGTGCAAAAGTATGAAATTAGAACTATTTAATGATGCTTATGGAGAAAAAAGGCTTGTTTTTGACGGGATTTGTTTACTTTTGTAATTCTGCTGATGAAAATCCTCGGAAATGTATTTGCTGATTCAAAGGCAAGTAGAACTTATTCACAGGTGTGGAAATGAATTTGTTTATGTTTTTTGTATTTGAATGAAAAATAAATTATCTTTGCACCTCAATTGTTGAATTATATAGTAATCATAAGATAAAATGAAAAAAGATTTGCATCCATCAAACTACAGATTAGTTGTATTTAAAGACATGTCTAATGACTACGCTTTCGTTACTAAATCTTGTGTTGATACAAAAGAAACTATTACTTGGGAAGATGGTAACGAGTACCCATTGGTAAAGTTAGAGATTTCTCACACATCACACCCATTCTACACTGGTAAGATGAAATTGGTTGATACAGCTGGACGTATTGATAAATTCCGTAGCCGTTACAACAAAAAGTAATATTCTTTACTATAAAGAAACTGATATTATCCCGATAAAATTTATTTGTCGGGATTTTTTATGTACATTTATTTCATGTCGCTAACCATAGTTTTATTTGATAACGCGCACTGGCGTAAGCGTCTCTTTCCTTTTGCTTCAACCCGTCCGGTTGGCAATATCAGAACAGGTATTTGTACATTGAATGAAAAATGGGGGCATATTTTCCAATCTCCTGTCACCTATAGTACCGCAGATTATCTAGCGGAAAAATACCCATTAGAACATCAAGATGCTCAGGGATTTCTTTTTATCAGAGCCAATGTCCTTCCTTCTGATGCATTGGTTAAAGAATTGAAAGCAATGGAAAAAGGTGATGTGCTCATGGATGAAACTTCCTGGATAGCGATCAAGACCAGTGAACCAGGGCTGGACCTGGAAAACATCTTTGAAACTTACAATCCCATCAAGTCATCTTCTGAAATCTCAAGTTTAAACTTTCTGGAAGATATATTCATTGAAAACAAATCCCAATTACTTTTCGACTATAACTTATTGACTGCTGGCCGCCAATCTGCTGCCATTAGCGATTCGAATATGGTTTTTGGTTCCTGGATATTTATTGAAGAAGGAGCTCAGGTTGAAGGGGTGAGTTTAAATAGCTTGGAAGGCCCTATTTATATTGGAAAAGAAGCTAAGATTGAAGAAGGGGCGTTTTTAAAGGGTTATGTTGCTATTGGTGCTGGGGCGAGAGTGAAGTCGGGAGCAAGGCTGTATCCGAATACCAGCATTGGACCTGGGAGTACGGTGTGCGGTGAGATTAATAATACGGTGATTTGGGGAAATAGCGCAAAAGGGCATGAAGGTTATTTGGGCTGTTCGGTAATTGGTGAGGGCTGCAACATCGGGGCAGGGACTTCAAATTCTAATTTGAAAAACAATTGGCAGGTTGTTCGGTTGTTTGATTATGAGGATCTTAGCTACCGTGAAACCAGTGAATATAAGTGCGGATTATTTATGGGTGACCATGCTATGTGCGCCATAAATTCTTCATTTACAACCGGCTCGGTAATTGGAGTTGGCTCCCAGATTGCAATGTCAAAATTTATTCCCAAATTTGTGCCTGATTTCAGTTGGTTAACGGATAAAGAATCGACTCGATATACTTTTGAGAAATTTATAAATATGATGGAGCGAAAAGAACAAATAACAGGTTCAGAAGGTCTGAAAGGCAATCTCTCCATTTTCAAATTCATATTTGATGATGTCAAATACCTACATGAGGAAAATCAATCTTAAACATATAATAAATACAAAACACTATGCGTAAAAATATTGTAGCTGGAAACTGGAAAATGAATATGGACTATGAGCAAGGTATTAGCTTGTTCTCAGAGATCGTAAATATGGTGAAGGACGAGGTGATTGGTAACCAAGAAGTCGTTGTTTGTAGCCCATTTATCCATTTGGCAGCAATTTCTAAATTAAGTGCTTCTACCAAGAATGTATCAGTTGGTGCTCAAGATATCAATCAGCATGAATCTGGTGCTTATACTGGTGAGATTTCTGCGTCTCAAGTAAAATCTACAGGTGCTGAATATGTGATTTTAGGTCACTCGGAACGCCGTGCTTATTTCGGTGAAACGGATGAACTTTTGGCTGAAAAGGTTGATGCTGCACTTAAGCATAATTTAAAGCCTATTTTCTGTATCGGTGAAACGAAAGATGAGCGCGAATCCGGTTCTTATTTTGAGGTGATCAAAACACAATTGAGCAAAGCCTTGTTCCATTTGGACGCTGAAGCTTTTAAAAATATCGTATTGGCCTATGAACCGGTTTGGGCAATCGGAACTGGATTGACAGCTAGCCCTGAGCAAGCTCAAGAAGTACACGCTTATATCCGTCAAACTTTGGCTGATCAGTTTGGTCAAGAGGTTGCTGATAATACTAGCATTCTTTACGGTGGTAGTGCAAACCCATCTAACGCGCAGAGCCTATTCTCTCAACCTGACATCGATGGTGGTTTGATCGGCGGTGCATCCTTGAAATCACGTGATTTCTTGCAAATTATTAACGTTTTTAACGCTTAAAATATGAAGTATACAGCAGTTACTTTTACATCCTCTAATATGGAGGAATGGCAAAAGGATTTGCTAATAGCTGAATTGGCAAATCTTGGTTTTGATACCTTTGAGGATCAAGACCAAGGTTTTGTTGCCTATATTCCAGCTGCCAACCTGGATATCCAGGCGCTTGAGACGGCTTTGCTTGTCGAAGCAGTAGGTTATGACATTTCCTATGAAGTCAATGAATTGGAAAACAAGAATTGGAACCAAGTTTGGGAAAGTAATTTTAGTCCAATTGTAGTTGATGATCAATGTTATGTTCGGGCGACCTTCCATGAAGATAAACCCGAATACCCTTATCAGATCATTATTGATCCGAAGATGTCCTTCGGAACCGGTCACCACCAAACGACGTCCATGATGCTTTCTTTTATCCTGGAAAACGATTTTGAAGGGAAGTCTGTTTTAGATATGGGCTGTGGAACCGGCATCTTGGCGATATTAGCCTCCAAAAGAGGGGCGTCGAATATCCTTGCAGTGGATTTTGATCCTATTTGTGTAGAAAGTGTATTGGAAAACAAGGTTCTGAACCAAGTTGATAATATTGAAGCTAAATTGGGGTCTAAGGAAGCGATTGAAGGTAAAAAATTCAATACAATTTTGGCAAACATCAATAGGAACATCTTAATGGATCAATTTGATGTTTATTATGCCGATCTTGAAAATTCAGGTGAGTTATTTATCTCTGGATTTTACGATGGCGAGGATTTAGATATCTTAAGAAACAAAGCAGAAGGCTTAGGCTTTCAATTTGTAGATAAAAAAGTGCTGGATACCTGGTGTTCAGCCAAATTCATTAAAGCAAATTAAATGCGCATTCATTTTATTGCCATAGGCGGAAGTATCATGCATAATTTAGCTATTAATTTAGCTGAACAAGGCCATCAAGTCACTGGTTCTGATGATCAAATCGTAGAGCCTTCCAAATCTCAGCTTCGTGAGGCGGGTTTGTTGCCGAAAGAGCTTGGTTGGTTCCCTGAGAAGATCACAGAGGATATCGATGCTGTAATCTTGGGGATGCATGCCGATGAAAATAATCCTGAACTTCAAAAAGCCAAGGAACTAGGAATCAAGATCTATTCCTTCCCCGAATTTGTTTATGAGCAAAGTGCCGAGAAGACACGTGTTGTCATCGCCGGTACTTATGGAAAAACAACGATCACCAGTATGATCATGCATGTCCTGAAAAAGTTAGGACGTAATTTCGACTATTTAGTCGGAGCCCAATTGGAAGGTTTTGATGACCTTCTGCAATTGAATCCTGAAAATAATTTAATGATTATTGAAGGAGATGAGTATTATGCCTCTGCAGTTAATAAACAATCAAAATTCTTAAAATATAAACCCAATATCGCTTTGATTAGTGGTATTGATTGGGATCACTTTAAAACTGTTATCACAGAAGAAGAATATTTTAAGCAGTTTGAGGACTTTATCCGTACGATTGTACCAAAAGGTACACTAATATATAACAAGGACGATAAAAACACCCGAGAAGTGGTTGAAAGGACCATGGACATCAAAATAAATCGCCATGGTTATAAGCTGCCGGAATATACAATCAATAAGGGTGTAACTTACATTCATGTCGCTGACGAAAACATTCCATTAAAGGTTTTCGGAAAGCATAATCTTTCCAATATTGCCGGTGCATTTACGGTTTGTGAATGGCTAGGAGTGAAGCGGGATGAGTTTTATGCGGCAATCCAAGATTTTAAGAGCTCCATTCGTTATCTGGAATTCGTTGCGAGTCAGAATGGTAGCGTAGTTTACCAAGACTTTGCACATACCCCAAGTAAATTGCGCTCCAGCATACATGCTGTAAAGGAACAATTCCCCAATCAGGCATTGGTGACCGTCATCGAATTAAATGCCTATGACAGTCTTGACTCTGAGTTTATTACGGAATACGCAAATTCGATGAATGAATCAGATTTCGCTGTCGTATTCGTTAATACTTCGCTTATAAAGGAAAAAAATATTGCTTTAGATAACTTAATTTGGCGTCTAACTGAAGCTTTTAATCATCCTTCTTTCCAAGTAATCACGCAAATGCCTGATTTAGAAGAGTTTTTGGAGACATTTAAGTCAAATGGTTATAATTTGCTGTTTATGAGTTCAAACAACTACAATGGGGTAAATATGAGTAGTTTTGCAGATAAATTTTTGAGAAATTTTTAACATTCTTTCTGAATTTTTTTAAAATTTTAATAATGGGATTTTGAATTTTACTTTATTTGTTTAAATTTGATAATTACTTAATAAATAAATATTTTACATTTTACCCATGAATGCATTAGGAAAAAAAATTAGATTACTTAGACATCAAAAAGGATGGAGTCAGGAGGATGTAGCTAAAAGGCTAGATATTTCGATTCCCGCTTTTTCTAAGATTGAAACAGGAATTACTGATGTCAATTTATCGAGATTAAACCAAATTTCTAAATTGTTTGGACTATCTCTTGTACAATTGTTGTCTACTTCAGACCCTGAAGAAGATAAACAAATTCAGAATGAAGTAAACGAGCTTCAAAAGCGTCTTCAAGCACGCGAAGTTGAAGTAATCGATTTGCAAAAAAAGGTAATTGACTTATACGAACAATTACATAAGAAATAACAAAATTATTTCGAAAGGAAAAAGCCTTGTACATAACGTACTAGGCTTTTTTTGTTTTCAATGATAATATATTAAACAAAAAATGCGCAATTTTACTTGCGCATCCCTATTGTTAAATCATAAAGTCTTTTATTATCCTAAGTATGATTTTAGGATCTTGCTTCTAGAGGTGTGTCTTAGACGCTGTAACGCCTTGTCTTTAATTTGACGCACACGCTCTCTAGTCAAGCTGAATTTCTCTCCAATCTCTTCCAAAGACAATTGATGGTTTGAACCTAATCCGAAGAACAATACAATGATTTCTCTTTCGCGCTCTGTCAAAGTAGCTAACGATCTTTTGATTTCTTCCGATAAGGACTCATCGATTAATGAACTGTCTGTGTCAGGGTCGCTGTTTTCCAATACGTCCAATAGGGTGTTTTCTTCACCTTGCACAAATGGCGCATCCATAGATACGTGACGTCCAGAGTTGCTTAATGTATCCGACACTTTGTCAACGGTAGTTTCCAAAATGTCCGCTAATTCCTCTGGAGATGGTTCACGCTCATATTCTTGCTCCAATTTTGAGAAGGCCTTGCTGATTTTGCTTAAGGACCCTACTTGGTTCAATGGTAAACGAACGATACGAGATTGCTCAGCAATTGCCTGTAAAATTGATTGACGAATCCACCAAACTGCGTAAGAAATAAACTTAAACCCTTTTGTCTCATCGAATCTCTTTGCTGCTTTTATTAAGCCTAAGTTTCCTTCGTTGATCAAGTCCCCTAAGGTTAATCCTTGATTCTGGTATTGTTTTGCAACGGATACAACGAAACGTAAGTTGGTTTTTGTTAATTTCTCCAAAGCAACCTGATCACCTTCACGAATTCTTTGAGCTAGAATAACCTCTTCTTCTGCCGAAATTAAATCTACCTTGCCGATTTCATGCAAATACTTATCAAGTGATTGCGATTCACGGTTGGTGATGGATTGTGTAATTTTGAGCTGTCTCATCTAAATATATAAACCTTTCTTTTCTGAAATGTTTGCAAACATAACGAATTTATCCCAATTATTTCTAATATTATTGTAATTTATTAACTCATTATGAGTTAGTTATCTGTGGTGAGTTGATGTTATACTAACATCAAAAATCATTCCAAAAAGCTGTCAATCTCGTCGATTTTCAAGTTTTTAACACACATTTAACTAATTTTGCTTGCTTATTTCATTTTCCTTTTTCTCGATATAAAACAAATCCAAACATGATTTGTTTTCTTCAATAATATTATTCAAAAGCAAAAATAGATCTGTTATGCCTATAATTGTTCATTTAGACGAAATCATGTCTCAGAGAAAAATGTCTCTGAATGAATTGAGTGCAAAAGTTGGTATCACACTTTCCAACCTTTCCATTATCAAAAACCAAAAGGCTAAAGCCATCCGAATCAGTACCTTGGATGCGATTTGCAAAGCCTTAGACTGTCAGCCTGGTGATATATTTAAATATGTAGAAGATTAATCCGACAATTTGTCCAGACGAAAGCCCCTTAGAAAATCACTAACTAACATTCTCTTTTTTCCTTCTATTTGTACTTCAGAAAGTTTTAGGTAACCATCTCGAGTTGCAAATTTCAACATAGTCTTTCCATCCGAATGATAGGAACCTGCCAAATCATTGTGTGCTGTAATTTCTTTCTCTGCAGCAAAGATCTTCAAAACCTTGCCATCTAAATGGGTAAATGCAGCTGGATAGGGACTTAGGCCTCTAATTAAGTTGTAAACCTCTGCTGTGCTTTTATTCCAGTCGATCAGGCAGTCTTCTTTAAAGATTTTTGGAGCATGTTTCAATTCTGCGTTTTCTCCTAAATCATCCTGAGGGATTGGGTTGACATTGCCTTCTTTTATCGCATTCACTGTTTTGATCAGCAGTTCAGCTCCAGCAACCATCAATTTGTCATGCAGGTCTCCCGCATTGTCCGTATCAGCAATGGAAACTTCCGTAGAAAACAAAATATTTCCAGTGTCGATTTCATGCTGCAATAGGAATGTCGTCACTCCAGATTTATTTTCACCATTGATGATGGCGTGATTGATCGGAGCTGCTCCGCGGTAATTCGGCAATAAAGAGGCATGGACATTGATCGTTCCTTTTGCTGGCATATTCCAAACCATTTCAGGCAACATCCTGAATGCTACGACCACCTGCAAGTCTGCTTGAAAGGATTTCAATTCTTCCAAGAATGATGGGTCCCTTAATTTCAAAGGTTGTAAAACAGGGATGTTCTGAGATACTGCAAATTGCTTAACAGCTGATTCGTGGATTTTCTGACCTCTTCCTGCTGGCTTATCTGGACCAGTAACTACTGCAACAACTTCTTCACCCGCATCGATCAATGCTTTCAATGAAGCAACTGCAAAGTCCGGGGTGCCCATAAATATAATACGCATATATGAATAAATTACCTTAAGGATGCGTGGACATCCTTATTGTTGGACGACAAATTTTATTAACTTTGCGAAGTTACAAATTTAATTTAAGCTTGAATTTTCCATATTTCTTAGCCAAGAGGATCACACTTGAAGGAAACCGTACGTTTTCCAAACTAATTGTGCGCGTCACTATAGGTGCCTTGGCCTTGGCTATCATGGCTATTATTCTTGCCGTGGCAATCCTCAATGGGTTTAAAAGCGAAATAACGGAAAAGCAAAGGGGGTTCTTTGGGGATATTATCATCCTCAAGAATGAACAGAACGACTCTTATGTCAATTCTCCAATCTCCTTAGACGAAAAACAAATTGCTAGAATCAAGCAAAATCCCAATGTTTTAGACGTTTATCCATTTGCTACCAAAGCCGGAATCATGAATGTTAAAGGTGAAGTAGAAGGGGTGCTGATGAAAGGGATTGATAAAGATTATGACCAAGATTTCCTTTCCAAAACCATCCTGGAAGGGGATACCATTAACTTTTCTGCTGAGGATGCCGATAATCAATTATTGATTTCCTCTTTGATGGCCAATAGGCTTCATCTAAAAGTTGGTGAATCCTTTATCATGTACTTTATCCAAGAACCAGTAAGGAAACGAAAATTTGTTGTCAAAGGTATTTTTTCTACCAATTCCGAAGAACTGGATAAAATTTACGTGATCGGTTCTCTTCCATTGATCAGAAGACTGAATAATCTTGAAGAAGATCAAGCTGGGGGATACGAAGTCCGGGTTAAGGACTTCAATCAACTCTTTAATACGACAGATGACCTAAACAATAATTTAGGTGTCAGCCTTTTTGCGACCAATGTGGTGATGCAAATGCAAGATATCTTCAATTGGCTGAATATGCTCGATATGAACGATAATATTATTTTCGTTTTAATGGTGGTTGTGGCAGTCATCAATATGATATCAGCATTATTGATCTCTATTTTGGAAAGATCACCGATGATCGGTATGCTTAAGGCCTTGGGTATGAGAAATACGAAGATCAGAACAGTTTTTCTTTACAACTCCCTGTACCTCATTGGTTATGGGCTGGTACTCGGAAACCTTATCGCTTTAGGTTTATACGCTTTTCAGACCAGTACGCATTTCTTTAAGCTTGATCCAAGCATCTATTATGTATCCTTTGTGCCTATGGAAATATCATGGATGGCGGTGTTATGGTTAAATGTTTCGCTCATTGCCATTGCATTGGTGACTTTGTTTATTCCATCGATGTTGATCTCGCGAATATCACCGATCAAGACCATACAGTTCAAGTAACATTCTTACCGAATTATTGGTCCTAATCATTATTTACCTTAATTTTCATTATCTTTCCGATGAAAACAATCTCAGTTTTCAATTGTATTGACTTACAGAAATAATTATATGAGCGATAAAATTTTTGACCACTTAATCCACGCGTTCGAAGCACCACTAACTAATCCGGTGCTTATATTTTCTCTAGTACTCTTCATTATTTTATTGTCACCCATTTTGTTGAGACCTATCAAGGTCCCAGGCATCATTGGACTGATTATTTCGGGGATGATCATTGGCCCGCATGGACTGAATTGGTTAGAAAAGAACTCCGCTGTAGACCTTTTTTCTACCATTGGATTGCTTTATATCATGTTTATTGCAGGTTTAGAATTGGACATGAACGAGTTCAAAAAGACCAAGCACAAATCTGCTATGTTCGGTCTATTTACCTTCATAATTCCGATTTCCATAGGGTTTCCAGTCTGTTATTATGTATTAGACTATAGCTTGCTTACCAGTATCCTAATTGCCAGCATGTTTGCGACACATACCCTGGTTTCCTATCCCATTGTAAACCGTTATGGTATTTCAAAGAATGAGGCTGTTGCGATCACCATTGGAGGAACCATCCTGACGGATACTGCGGTGTTGATTATTTTAGCTGTAATCAAAGGAGCCTCACAAGGCGAGATCAACAATGAATTCTGGGTTACTTTAGGCATTTCCTTTGCGATCTTCCTATTTATTATGTTTGGCGTCATTCCGAAAATCGCGAAATGGTTTTTCGAAAAGGTGGAAAGTGAAAAAACAGGTCACTATATCTTTGTCCTTACCGTGGTTTTCTTCGCGGCTTTCCTAGCAGAAATGGCAAACCTTGAACCCATCATTGGGGCCTTCGTTGCCGGGTTGGCATTAAATAAACTTATCCCGCACTCATCAGCATTAATGAACCGAATCGAGTTTATTGGAAACGCAATATTTATCCCATTTTTCTTGATTTCCGTAGGTATGATCGTTGATATTGGGGTAATCACCAATAGCACCGGATTGACGGTGTTTTATGTTGCCGGAGCCCTGACCCTTGTGGGTATAGTAGGAAAGTTCCTAGCGGCAACAGCAACCCAATGGGCTTTTAAATATTCCACAAACGAAAGAAACCTGATCTTCGGCCTAAGTAATGCCCATGCGGCAGCTACCTTGGCGATTATCATGGTCGGATACAACAACCAAATCATTGACGAGAATGTATTGAATGGAACCATTATCCTGATCCTTGTCAGCTGTATCATTGCTTCCATAGTAACTGAAAATGCCTCCAAGAAAATTGTATTGGAAGGTAGGCAGCATGAGGAACATATCGAGCATGTGGAGGAACATGATGAACAGATTGTCATCCCTATTGCAAACTTGAATAATATGGAGGCTATCTTGGATTTTGCGACACTTGTCAAATCGAAGAAGTCCCCACATCCATTGAATATTCTGAGCGTTGTGCCGAACGATGAATTGGCAGAAAGAAACTTGAACCAAGCCAGACAGAATCTGGACAAAATGGCCAGATATGCTTCAGGTTCTGAAACTGAGGTTGAACTGCAGACCAAGGTCGATTTCAATATTGCAAACGGAATCAGCAGGGCATCAAAAGAAGCTTTTGCAGACTGCCTGATCTTGGGATGGCCAAGTGCAACGAGCTTTGTTGAGAAGATTGTCGGTGAAAAAACCGAAAGTATCCTGAACCGTACAGACTCAACTTTAATGATGTGCAGGATAGAGAAACCATTCATAACCAACAAGTCCATTACCGTTTTTGTACCGCCGTTGGCAGAGTCCGAAGTGGGATTTGCTTATTGGATGGAGAAAATGACCAAGCTGGCATCTGAATTGTCTCTGCCTATTACCTTCGTATGTAATCATAGAAGTCATCAGGCCATCATTCAAATGTTGGAATCCTTGAAATCGAGTGTTCCGGCTACCTTTGAACATTATGAAGATTGGGACAATATCTATGGATTGGCGACATTCAGCAATGCAGATTCGATGTTAGTCTTTGTGTCTGCTAGGTATGGCGATGTTTCATATCGTGATTCTCTCGATGGTCTTGCAAAAAGAGTAGGGAAGTACTATAAAAACCAAAACTTACTATTAATCTTTCCTTCTCGACTTGAGGACCAACATATTGACGAATACGAGGATATCCAAACTGCGCCGATCTTTAGAAGGATCAGCCGTGAAATTGGTAATATGTTTAGTAAAGAAAAATAACAAATAATTAGATTATTATGTCAGATAAGATCAGTATAGATTCAACAGGTAAATTATTAGTTCCTGATCAGGTTACCATTCCCTTTATTATTGGAGATGGTATAGGGCCTGATATTTGGAAAGCTTCAGTCAGGGTTTTTGATGCAGCTGTTCAAAAGCTCTATGCTGGAAAGCGCAAGATCAATTGGAAAGAAGTCTTAGCCGGAGAAAAGGCCTTTAATGAAACCGGAAGCTGGTTGCCAGAAGATACCTTAGAGGTTTTCAAGGAATATTTGGTTGGTATCAAAGGTCCATTGACTACACCTATTGGAGGTGGTATTCGTTCCTTGAATGTGGCTTTGAGAAAAGAACTAGACCTATATGTCTGTCAGCGTCCGACCAAGTGGTATGAGGGCGTCCCTTCTCCGGTAAAACATCCTGAGAAAGTTGATATGGTTGTGTTCAGGGAGAATACAGAAGATATCTATGCAGGGATTGAATTTGCAGCAGGAACCGCTGAATCCAAAAGGATCCAAGATTTTCTTAAGAATGATCTAAACGTCGATTACAACTTCAGCAACAGTACAGGAGTAGGTTTGAAGTTTGTCTCTGAGGAAGGCTCAAAACGACTTATCCGCGCTGCAATTGAGTTTGCTTTAGCAGAAGGTCGTAAATCCGTAACGCTAGTCCATAAAGGTAACATCATGAAATATACGGAAGGTGCCTTTAAAAACTGGGGTTATGAATTGGCTGAAAAGGAATTCTCTGAACAGGTTTATACTTGGAACCAATGGGAACAAACTAAGGCTAAAGATGGACAGGATGCTGCAAATGCTGAACAAAAAGCAGCAGAACAAGCCGGCAAACTGATCATTAAAGATATCATTGCAGACAACTTCCTGCAGCAGATCCTATTGGCACCACAGGATTATGACGTGATTGCCACTCTGAATCTAAATGGAGATTATATTTCCGATGCTTTAGCGGCCATGGTAGGTGGAATTGGTATTGCTCCTGGAGCCAATATTAATTTCAAAACTGGCCACGCGATCTTTGAAGCAACCCATGGTACAGCACCTAGATTTGCAAATACCAATACCATGAACCCTTCATCGGTTATCCTTAGTGGGGTGATGATGCTGGAATATATGGGCTGGATAGAAGCGGCTGATGCTATTGTGGATGCATTGGCAAAAACCATCAAAGACAAAACGGTTACCGTAGATTTCTATAACTTGATGGAAGGAGCAACCCTTCTTAAAACCTCCGAATTCGCAGATAAGATTATCGAAAAGATTTAATACTTTGCATTTCATGCATAAAAGCTGAACTTTACAAGGTTCAGCTTTTTTTTGAACCATTATTTATGCAAAAATCAGATATTCCACACTTTATCAGCTCTTCAGGGGTATTCAATGCCCAAGAATTAGAGCAATTAGCCAGCATTGATCAGATCCCAACAGACCATGAAATCGACAGCTTCAAATACGAACCCGAAATCCAAGAGCTATTAAATGCCTTTATCGGCGATGAAAATACCCGCATAACCCATCAACTCCTTAAAGCCAAAGAATTCCTCAATCAAGGTAGGATAGAAGAGGCCTGGAAACTTATGTTGCTATAAAATAGAAAAGAGTGGAAGCATTCCACTCTTTTCTATTTTATAGCAACAGCATTGAGATATGAGATTTGAGTATTGAGATATTAACCGTGTCAACTATATCTACTTTAATTGACAAAAGACACTAGACACTAGATATTTGTCCAACCTTTTGTCGTCTTAAATTGCCGGTTTCTATCTCATATCTCACATCTCAAATCTCAATACTAAACCTCAAACCTATCAGCATCCATCACTTTGGTCCATGTTTTCACGAAATCCCTAACGAATTTCTCTTGTGCATCAGCACTTGCATAAACTTCAGCTACAACGCGCAATTCAGAGTTTGATCCAAAGACTAGGTCGGCTCTAGTTCCGGTCCATTTCGGTTGGCCGGTTTTACGGTCAGAACCAATGTATAGTTCTTTGTCCTCAGAAGCTGCTTTCCAAGCGGTGTTCATGTCTAGCAAGTTCACTAAGAAATCGTTAGTCAATTGACCAGGACGATTAGTGAACACCCCATCCTTAGAACCGTCGAAATTAGTATCCAATACACGCATACCTGCCAATAGAACGGTTAGTTCAGGAGCTGTAAGGTTCAATAATTGCGCTTTGTCGATCAATAATTCTTCAGTGCTAGATGTATATTTCCTTTTCTTGTAGTTTCTGAAGCCATCAGC
Source organism: Sphingobacterium sp. BS-2 (assembly GCF_046161205.1). Classification (NCBI taxonomy): domain Bacteria; kingdom Pseudomonadati; phylum Bacteroidota; class Sphingobacteriia; order Sphingobacteriales; family Sphingobacteriaceae; genus Sphingobacterium; species Sphingobacterium sp. BS-2. Next base: position 4,069 of record NZ_JBIXGO010000003.1, on the reverse strand, counting down.
GATAGGCTCTAAGTAACCTACAGATTCCACATCGGTCTCCTCCTGTGAAGCATCCATACGACCTGGAGTAAATGGAACTTTGATTTCATTTCCAGCATCTCTTGCCGCTTTTTCAACACCTGCATTACCTGCAATAACAATCAAATCAGCAATAGAAACCTGCTTGCCTGAAGTTTGAGCCTGATTGAATTGCTCCTTGATGTTTTCCAGTACACTTAATACCTTACTCAATTGTGCTGGATTGTTCACTGCCCAGTCTTTTTGAGGAGCTAGGCGAACACGTGCACCATTGGCACCACCACGTTTGTCAGAACCACGGAAAGTAGAAGCCGAAGCCCATGCTGTAGAAACCAATTCAGATACACTCAGACCAGAAGATAACACCTTGTTTTTAAGGTCTTCCACATCTGCTTCGTTAACCGTTTCATGGTTAAGCTCAGGAATCGGATCTTGCCATAGGAATTCCTCTGCTGGAACATCCGGACCAAGATAACGGGAGCGAGGTCCCATATCCCTATGGGTCAATTTAAACCAAGCTTTTGCAAATGCATCAGCGAACTCATCAGGGTTCTCTAAAAATCTACGCGATATTTTTTCGTAAATAGGATCAAATCTCAAGGAAAGATCCGTAGTCAACATCGTTGGCTTACGTTTTTTATTAGGGTCAAATGGGTCAGGAATAACATCATCAGCATCTTTTGCCACCCATTGGAATGCACCTGCAGGACTTTTTGTCAATTCCCACTCGTATCTAAATAGGTTCTCAAAGAAATTATTACTCCATTGCGTAGGTGTTTCTGTCCAGATTACTTCCAGTCCAGAAGTGATAGCGTCGGCACCAACTCCTGAATTAAAGGAACTTTTCCAACCTAGACCTTGATCTTCTAGACCTGCAGCTTCCGGTTCTTTACCAACATTGTCCGCTGGGCCAGCACCATGGGTTTTTCCGAAGGAGTGACCACCAGCGATCAGTGCAATGGTTTCTTCATCGTTCATCGCCATACGGCCAAAGGTATCACGAATATCTTTCGCAGCTAATAGAGGATCAGGATTTCCATCAGGACCTTCGGGGTTTACATAAATTAAACCCATTTGAACAGCTGCCAAAGGATTCTCCAGATCTCTCGAATGCACTTCGCCATCTGCCTTTTCTTCACCAGATAGCACACCATGATCTTTGTCCACGATTCCTTCAGAACCATGCGAATACCTTACATCACCGCCTAACCAGGTATCCTCAGATCCCCAATATACATCCTCATCTGGCTCAAATGCATCCACACGACCACCTGCGAAACCAATGGTTTTGAACCCCATAGATTCCAAGGCAATATTTCCGGTAAGTACTAATAAGTCAGCCCAAGATAATTTCTTGCCATATTTCTGTTTGATAGGCCATAATAACCTTCTTGCCTTATCCAAGCTCACGTTGTCCGGCCAGCTATTCAATGGTGCAAAGCGTTGTTGACCTGTTCCAGCGCCACCGCGACCGTCGCCTACTCTGTAGGTACCGGCTGAGTGCCAAGCCATACGGATAAATAAGCCACCGTAATGACCAAAATCCGCAGGCCACCAATCCTGTGAATCAGTCATCAAGGCATGTAGATCCTGTTTTACTGCCTCTAAATCTAATTTTTTGAACTCCTCTGCATAGTCAAAATCTGGATCCATAGGATCAGATAGATTTGAATGCTGACGCAATAAACTAACTTTTAATTTCTTCGGCCACCAATCTGAAATCGTGGTTCCTCCGCCCGCAACCGTCAGATTTTGTTTTGCCGATCCATTGTGAAATGGACATTTGCTGATGTCGTTTCCATTTTCCATATCTCTGTATTTATTTTTTATTTTACTATTTAAGGTTAATTGTATTTAATTGAATCACAATAAGAATTGGCAGAAAGATTCCTGCCCTCTGCTTTAAATTTAACTAAAGATAGATAAATAAAATTTAAGATTTCTATGCGTGCCGATAGATTTTATCTATGTAGTATCAAGGAAAAAATTAGGAAAATGAAGGGAATTTTAATATGACTAAACTTAATAAATCAAACTAAGGATAGGCAAAATTCTAATGGAAAGAATAGGAGATCTCAGGTCTAAATATTGAATACTTTCTACTAAATACTTCAAAAAAAGCGCATCATTTCTGAAGAGCTTCCTTACTTAGGTCCATTGGTAACAGTTTCAGCAATTTTACTCAACAATTATTAACATAAATTTTATGGTCTACGCAAGATGTCAATCATTCGCTCAAGATCTAACTCCTGGAGGAAGGACCAGTGTAATTCTTATGTTTCTTCTGTGTATATCACTTTTCTGTCAGCTAACTAAAAGTTGTTTTTCATAGTAAATCGTGGTTTACCTGTCATCCAGTTGTTTTTTTAAATCAAGAATGTGAACTGCTCGATGTCGTTCAAGGGATGCGAAACTCCTCATGTCCAGTAGTCATTCTATATTTTATCTATTTGGAGTTTTAATTCTCTAGTTATCAATGTGGTAGGATTAAAACAGTACCTCAAATAAAGTTTTTTTATTTAACTTTTTACTGGTGTAAAGTTAATAAGATTATACATCTAATATGATCTTGAAAAGAACCCAAAGACTCATTATAATTGTAATATTTGACTGTGTTTATTGTTCTCTGCATATTCATCATCCCATATTAGTTCGAATGATATATTGTCAGGAGAGCCCATATGTAAATGTATAATTAGATCTACATTTTCCTTCTCGTTTAACGCGGGGAATGGAAACGGATTGGTGGAGTATAAGTATTCTGGCTCATCTAGAATGAATAACCTTATATTTCTTGCAGTAGCTTTTCCTTTATTATATACTCTTAAAGTTCGATTACCATTATTACCTTTGATTATAGACGCCCGAATTACAGCTTGTGTTTTTTCAATTTTTTCTTCTATAATCTTATTGATTTGATAATCGTTTATAAGTTTTTCCTGAGCTTTTATTTTTCGATCATGTATGAAATAAGTTAAAAGTGATCCAAAAATAGCAATAATGGAAAATACGAGGGAATAATCAATATTTTCCATTATTTCTTAAACTTTAAGTGAATGTTGTTTTTAAATCTACTAGCTAGTTTCTTCCCAAAGTCATCTAATAGCGATTGACCATAATTTTGAACTTCATTTTCAATTGCTGTCTGATTGAATTCAATCAGCTCATTTATACCTCTATGAAATTCTCTTTCACAGTTATTGCATTTGACAAATGATTTGTCCTCATTGTGATTAAAGTCTGATTGTCCACAAGTAGGGCAATATAGAGTTACATTGATTTTTTTACTCATAGCTATGATTAATTAAGTCATTAATAAAGTTAAAATGTTGTAAACAATCGTATGACTTTACCAACATGTATACAACATCATAATTATGCTAAGTTTATGATAAATGAATTAAAAGCTAGCTTCATCCAGCATGAAGTTTATATCCTAAAAAATCGATCCTATAGATATAATTGCGTTAGATCCAGTATATTTATGTAATGCATTTTATACGTATTTTATTAAATATCAATAAAAATTTTTCGGACTTTATTTTAAAAGAATGTGTCTAAAGCTTCGTACTAATGAGTGCAAGTTTATTGGTGACCTTATATGGATGATAATTGGTAAACAAATATAATCATTTTTTGCAGTCTATGTGCACCGATTATAGATTGCTAAATAACAGAGAGTACACAGATGTAAACTTACTTTGAGTTAGATTAATATGAATCGCTATGATTAATAAATAAAACATGATTAACCAGTTAGGTGATCTTATAGCTGTCCTCTTGAAATAACTACAAGTATGGTGCAAATAGTTCAAGTCAGAAAAGGAATTTGACAATGGTATCCTTTAAACAATACGAAAAAATCGGGAAGGAGAAAATCAGGTCTAAATACTAAATACTAACTACTGTAATACTAAAAAAGCCGCTCAAAGCGGCTTTTTTCTGTACCTAGGGCGGGAATCGAACCCGCACTCCCTTAACGGGAACAGGATTTTAAGTCCTGCGTGTCTACCAGTTCCACCACCTAGGCAACTGAGCGAAAGACGAGATT
>NZ_JBIXGO010000002.1:0-82375 GCF_046161205.1 Sphingobacterium sp. BS-2 | reverse complement strand
CGTGCTGTGCACCGTCCCGCTCCCCTTTTTCCTTCCCTGTTGTCAGTGGCCCTGCGGCCGTCCCTCCCTTGCGGAGTGGTGCAAAGATAGGGACAAAATACCTTCACTTCCAAGGGGGCGGGCAAAGTATTTTTCGCCAGGGGGCATAACTCGCTGTAGCATTGCCAGATAATTTTTCAGGGAGGGGCGGAAAAAGGGGGCGAAAGGGACGGAAATGGTACGCCACGGTCCTGGGATATCCTCCCATCCGGGGGATCCTGGTCCCTGCCCAGATCTTGGCCCATCCTCGGATCCCGTACCCCGAGCGGAGCCGAGGGGAATCCTGGTTCAAATACCTGGGGCGGGCGAATTCGATCCGCCCCTACCGTGGATCGGAACCCTGGTCCAAAAATCCCCCCTCCCTTTCCACCTGACCCCATTCGACCCACGTTCGGAAATCTCGCAACGCAAACAACCCTACACTCCTCCTGTTCCCGCAGCGTCCACGTTCCATCCTCGGGTACGCTGCGGGCATTCCAGCTCCCTCCACCGAAGCTTTCCCGAACATGCCCCGAATGAGTCCCGAACCAGACCCCCAGAAAAACACCTCATTTTATTCCCCTAAACAAAACCATTCTAGAACCCTTCCCTCCCATCTTGTCCGCAAAAAAGAAAGGGCCATCTTGAAAAACATCAAGATGGCCCTTTAATTCTTATATATATAGCAGCTACTGCTTAAATACCCAAAACCTTTGGAGTGTATAATTAAACCCTAATGAGACTATAATCTCTACAATAAGCTTGGATAGCAAGAAGTGCAGGTGCCAAATGTCTACCAAAACATGGATACCCAAGGATTTCAGGGTAATGCTACCGACAACAACGATAATGAACTTCCACAGTTGGCTGCCAATGGACTTTTCGGTATTGCCGAAAGACCAATATCGATTGATGGTAAAGTTAACGATAGCACCTAAGCTACCAGAGACCACATTGGAAAAAGGCGCGGTAAACTTCAGGACCGTATAGCAAAAGGTATAAATCCCAAAATCAGAAAGTCCGCCAATAAATGCGGACAACTGTGCTCTGAGAAATACCCTTAATTTATCGGACATGCCTTATTCGTTAATTTCTGTTTCCTTTAGCTTGTTTGCCTTTTCTTCAAGATCCTTTGCGTCACCAAGGTCCAGTAATTTCTTGGTGTCACCGATATTAATGAAGAACAAGATAATACAGATCAAAAGGACTGAATAGTTAATCGACCCTGGAACTATTACTTCCAATACCATAACTAAACTGATAATCACACGGATTTCGGTCGGACCTAACAATCCTGCATCAATGGTGTACTTATCGGTAATCCTATACCGCAATTGGGAAATGATCATCGCCCAGCCATATAAGGCTACCAAAGTAAAACCTAGATATTTAAAATCTCCAGTGGCATATAGCACATAGCCTAGACCGATCATCACGGTGGAAATCCAGTCCATCACGATGTCTAGGGCAAAGCCATACCATTTACGGGATTTATTTCTATAGAAGGCGATCCTTCCATCCAATGAGTCACCAAACCATTGCACGAAGAAGCCGACGATCCCCAAGAGGAGGAAATAAATGTTTACATATTCTGCAAGCAAGAAACTCCCTAGGATCATAAAAGATCCGAAGAGGCCGATGGCGGTCAGGCCATCAGAGGAGATCCACTCAGGGATCTTCGGAACCAGGTAGGAAATTAGTTTCTGTTCCGGATTACTTAAAATATTAGTTCGCTTTCTATCTTGAAAAAGCTTTTTATTAATTTTTTGTCCACTCATTTCAACTGAAAATTTAGAGCCACTTATTTTCTTTATACCATAATAAACTTGCCTTCAATCCTTCGTCCAATTTATACTGGGGATCAAAGTTCAAGTTTTGCACTGCATGTGTAATATCACAACCCCAGTTTTCTGCGGTTAGCTCTCTTAGTCTTTCAGGGTAGATGACGGGAGTTTTGGCGGAATTGCGATATAGTCTTTGTGAGAGTTCGGCAACGCTTTTCACCAGACCTAATGGAACATGCATTCTGAAAAGTCTTTTATTCAGGACTTCCTTGAAAATTTCAGCCATCGCATAACGGGAATACACTTCGCCATCGCTGATATTATACATTTGGAGTCCGTCTTGTTTTACCAGGCAGCCTTTCAATAGTACATCGACAAGGTCCTTGACATAGATAAAACTCAATTTTTGCGGATTTTTCCCAATATAGGGGTCCAATCCCTTGTTCATTGTATCGAAAAGAATAAAAATATCCTTTTCACGGGGACCATAAACTGCCGTTGGTCGGAATATGGAAATGGGGGCATCGGCATATTTCTCCTGAATCATCAGTTCAGAAGCTTCCTTGCTCCTGCCATAAACAGTCAATGGACGATATGGAGTTTTTTCGGTAATCAATGCATCACTGCTGTATGGAATCGGACCTATGGCAGCCAAGCTACTTACGTAACTGATTCTTTCCAAAGGCATGATATCAGCCGTGGCAGCAGAAAGAATAGCATCTGTATAGCCAACATTGACCTCCCGCATTATATTTTCATCCTTTGCCTTTGTCATTGCAGCGGCATGGATGATATAATTGTATTGTTCTTTTTCGAAAAGTGCTTTTAACTCGTCTTCGTTTCCCAGGTTCGGATAGACAAACTGATCGACATAAGGCTGGATATCCTGGATCTTACTGGTTTTACGGACCGCAGCATGGACCTCAAGGCCTAAGTTTTGGGCAGCCTCAACAAGGTGAGAGCCTACAAAACCACTCGCACCAGTTATGAAAATCTTTTTTTTCATATCGCTTTTTCGAAGAGGCGATAGCGCTTGTAAAACTCAGCGTTGATCTGTTCAATAGCGTGATTCATGAGGTAGTTATGATCCAACATCCAGGAACATTCAGCTTCAACGATACCTGAAGGGATTGCATTTTTGATAATGCGGCCATAAAGGCAAGCTTCAATTCCTAATTTGCGGTAATTGTCCAATACACCCAACATCAAAACCCTTATGGATTTTACTTTTTTCAAGCCAAACAAAAGCTTAAAGATACCGGTCGGCAACAATCTACCACGCTTGATCTTGATCTGGATTTCATTGACATTTGGAATGCCTAGCGCAAATCCAATGATATCATCCCCTTTTTCTGCCACAATGCAATATTTAGGGTCAACGATCATTTTCAGATCTTTTGCGGTATGCATAAACTCTTCATCGGTCATTGGCACAAACCCTAGGTTTTTGTCCCAGGCTTTATTGTAGACTTTTTTGATCTTTTCTGCTTCTCTAGCGAAATCTTTCATATTGATTTCTCTCAGAATGATCCCAGAACGTTTCAGTCTAGTTTCCAATTTATCCAAGAGCAAAACAGAGCGTTTATTGGAGTTCTCCTTATTTACCAAGTAAGCCCTAAGGTCAACTTTTTTACCAAAGCCGGCATTCAGGATCAAATCTTGGTAATAAGGCGGGTTGTAAGGCATCATGGCCATTGGAGGCCTATCGAAACCTTCAACCAAAAGACCCACGCTGTCATTGGTAGACAGGTTAATTGGTCCAACTATATTGTTTGCCCCTTTACCTTTTACCCACTCTTCAGCAGCTTGGAACAATTTATCGGCAACATCCTGATCATTCACACAATCAAAGAAACCGAATTGACCTTCATTTACATTGTTAAACTGATTATGGTTTGTATTGTAAATTGCTGCGATACGCCCGACAATCTTATCATCTTGGTATGCCAAGAACAATTGCACGGATGAATGCTTGTAGAACGGGTGTTTAGCGGGATTCAACATATCATCCTGTGCAACAAAAAGCTCTGGAACATAATTTGGATCTCCTTCATAAAGGTCATGAGGAAAATCGATAAATTTTGCTCTTTGTTTTTTGCTTTCAACAGGAACTATAGTAATCACTTTTATCTGATTTTATTCACTAATAAAACTTTCAACCTCCAGTGCTTTGAAAACTTTGGTCATTTTCTCCACGGCTTCATCGATCTGATCGAAAGTATGGGTAGCCATTAATGAGAAACGGATCAAAGATTCTTCGGCAGGAACTGCAGGAGCAACGACAGGATTAACAAAAACTCCGTCATCCTGAAGCATTTTAGTAACGATATATGTTTTTTCGTTGTTTCTTACGAAAACAGGTAAGATAGGGCTTTCGGTAGCACCTAAGTCGAACCCGTTGTCTAACAACAATTTTTTAGCGTAGTTGGTGTTTGCCCACAATCTTTCGATATGCTCAGGTTCTGTTTGGATGATTTCCAATGCTTTCAATGTGGAAGCCACAGAAGCAGGTGTCATACTTGCACTGAACATCAAAGATCTAGCACGGTGTTTCAAAAATTCGATAGTATCTCTATCTGCAGCAACGAAGCCACCAAGAGAGGCCAAGGATTTACTGAAAGTACCCATGATCAAGTCTACCTGATCAGTAAGACCGAAGTGGCTAGCAGTACCAGCACCATTATGGCCGATAACCCCTAAACTATGGGCATCATCACACAATATAGCAGCGTCAAATTCGTTAGCTACTTGAACAAGGTCAGGCAGGTTTACGATATCCCCTTCCATACTGAAGATACCATCAGTAGCAATTAACTTAAAGCTTTCTTCAGGAAGGCGAGAGATTTTATCTCTTAGGTCTTCGATATTGTTGTGAGCGTATTTAATAACTTTCGAGAATGACAAGCGAGAACCATCAATAATTGAAGCGTGATCACGTTCATCCAAAAGGATATAGTCATGACGTCCTGTTAAGCAAGAAAGGGGTCCTAGGTTGGATTGGAAACCCGTACTGAATAAGATAGCAGATTCCTTACCTACGTAATCGGCAAGTTTCTCTTCCAATTCCACGTGGATATCAAGAGTTCCGTTCAAGAAACGAGAACCGGCACATCCAGTACCATATTTTTCAAGAGCATCCTGAGAAGCTTTAATAATTCGAGGATCCGTCGTCAGTCCTAGGTAAGAATTCGAACCAAACATTAATACTCTGCGTCCGTCAATTTTGACTTCAGTATCCTGTTTAGATTGGATCGGTCTAAAATAAGCATATAAGTTTTTTGACTTGATATCTCCTAACTCGCCATTTAAAAACCGCGCAGTTCTTTCGTTTAATTTTCCCTTGCTCATTCGTCAGGTATCTATTTTCTCAATAATATTTACTTTTTGAACTTTTAACAAAAATCGTCAAAAATCCCACAAAGGTACAAAACAAGTTCTATTCACATAAATTAAATCATGTTTATATTACTTTTTATTACCTTTCTTTACAAAAAATCGACGCAAACATACAAAACTTAAACCTCAAATTATGTTTGATTTGACATATAAATATCATAAAATTAAATTAATATTAAGAGAATGTTTAGTGTATATTACATCGAAATTTTGCAAAATTTCATAAATTCTTACATTTGTGCTTCAATATAATTAATAAAAATGGCAATTTCATCAACGGTTAACATTAAAAACAAACGCGCATCCTTTGAGTATCACTTACTTGACACCTATGTTGCGGGCTTAGCTTTATTGGGTACCGAGATCAAATCCATCCGTCAAGGTAAAGCTAATATCAACGATAGTTTCTGTGCATTTTTTGAGGATGGGCTCTATATCCGTAACATGCACATTGCCGAATATTCATTTGGATCATTCTATAACCACGAATCCAAACGAGATCGTAAATTGCTTCTTTCCAAAAAAGAACTGAAGAAATTGCGTGAAAAGGGTGAGGAAAAGGGTTTTACCATTGTTCCGTTGCGCATCTTTATCAATGAAAGAGGTTTTGCCAAAGTAGAGATTGCCCTAGCACAGGGCAAGAAGGACTTTGATAAGCGGGAAACCATTAAAGAGCGTGAGAGCAAAAGGGAATTGGACCGAGCTATGAAACGCTAATTTCTATTTTTCGCTGGTAATTACCTGGAGTCATATTCTCTCTGGCCTTGAATAAACGGCTGAAATAATTTACATCCGTAAAGCCACAAGCGTAACAGACTTCTTTAATCGACATATTTGCACTCAGCATTTCCTTGGCCTTTCTCAAGCGTTCCCGAATTACGAGTTCCATCGGGGTAATTCCATATTCATCCTTAAAAATCCTAAAGAGCGTTGCCTTGCTCATATTAGCCTTTCGGCTCAAATCTTCTATGGTTATCCTTTCCGTTAGGTGTTCCCGAATGTATTTTTTGAGGTTGGACATTTCATCATTACCTGAAATTGAGGGTTCGACCAATTCACCCAACTGTTGCTGTTGAATAATCCTGATCAACAGTTCCTTGAAGAGCAGATCAGCCAAGACATCTTTAAAAGGGTCATTACTGATCATATTGCTGAACAATTTATTGGTCAAGCTTGCGAGTTCGTCGGTGTTCAGCAAATGGAACTTATTCCAAGAGAAGTCCCAGGACAGGCTATTATTTATTTTGGGATAGGCATTATTGAGGTAATCGATGGTCTCTTCGATTTTATCAGCCGAGATCAATAAAGCAGTACATTGGGTAGGCTCCATGATTTTAGCATCCGGGAAATCGATTTTCATGGGTCTATGGGCAGGAAGCACCAAGGTCTCACCAGGGAGATAATCAAATGCAGGCACATCCTCAAGGTGCATGATTTTCTTACCCTTCAGCATATTGATGATGACCATATCATTAAACTTTAGGGGCACCAACTGGCTGGCTTGATAGGTTTCATAGACATTCAATTCGAAATTGTTCAATGTATACGCACGTCTATTTTCAACCAAAGTGTTCAATTCCCTCTCCGACGAATAAGGAAGCTCTCGGACTAAATTATTCTTTCCCATACGACTCTATTTTATAACTGGCTGTTAACCAAAAATAAAAAAAAGTAAACAAAATCAAAAAACAAGCTATTTGAAAATATTGTGCTATGATTAGCGACGATAATGCTAAACAAAAAAATTAGCTGTTGGTAAATTTGAGAAAGAGTCCAATATAAACTATTAAAAACACAGAACTATGAGCGAATTAAAAAGACCTACGTTCAAAGAGCGTTACGATAATTACATTAATGGAACCTTCGTTCCACCAACCCAAGGAAAATATTTTGATAATATCTCACCCATTGACGGAAAGCCCTTTACACAGGTTGCCCATTCGACCAAGGAGGATATTGATAAAGCTGTAGAAGCAGCAAGTAAAGCATTTGAGACTTGGAGCAAGACTTCAGCGACCGAACGCAGTAATATCTTATTTAAGATTGCTGACCGTATCGAACAGCACTTAGAGCAGGTAGCAATCGTGGAGACGATCGACAACGGTAAGGCGGTACGTGAAACATTGAATGCTGATATTCCATTGGCGATTGACCATTTCCGTTATTTTGGCGGTGTGATCCGTGCAGAAGAAGGCTCATTATCTGAGTTGGACAGCACAACGGTTTCCTTGATCGTGAATGAACCAATCGGTGTAGTGGCCCAGATCATCCCCTGGAATTTCCCGATCCTGATGGCGGTTTGGAAATTGGCACCGGCACTGGCTGCAGGATGTACCGTAGTCTTGAAACCGGCAGAGAGTACCCCTACCTCCATTATGGTATTGATGGAAATCATTGGAGATCTACTTCCTCCAGGTGTGATCAACGTTGTGAACGGTTTCGGATCGGAGTTAGGCCGTCATCTGGTAACCCATCCGAAAGTTGCCAAGGCAGCCTTCACAGGCTCTACTGCAACGGGAAGAATGGTGATGCAATATGCCACAGAAAACATTATCCCAGTGACATTGGAATTAGGCGGAAAGTCTCCGAACGTGTTCTTTGAGTCAGTAATGGATGAAGATGACTCCTTTTTGGACAAGGCAATTGAAGGTGCAGTATTATTTGCGTTGAACCAAGGCGAGATCTGTACTTGTCCATCCAGGTTATTGATCCAAGAGTCCATCTATGATAAATTTATAGAACGCGTCATTGAAAGAGTAAACCAGATCAAAGTTGGAAATCCATTGGATCCAACGGTGATGATGGGAGCGCAAGCTTCCAAAATACAGAAGGACAAAATCATGTCCTACATCAAATTAGGAAAAGAGGAAGGTGCGGAAGTTTTAACCGGAGGTGATGAAAACCATTTAGGCGGTGACATCGATGATGGATATTACATCAAGCCTACCCTATTCAAAGGGAACAATAAGATGCGCATTTTCCAAGAGGAGATCTTCGGTCCAGTATTGGCTGTTACGACATTCAAGGATGTTGACGAGGCCATTGCCATTGCGAATGATACCATATATGGATTAGGAGCGGGTGTATGGACACGAGATGCGCATGAATTGTACATGGTTCCTAGAGCTATACAGGCTGGTCGGGTTTGGGTAAACCAATACCACAGCTATCCTGCGGGAGCTCCATTTGGTGGTTATAAACAGTCTGGAATTGGACGTGAGAACCACAAAATGATGTTAGCCTATTACCGTCAAGCTAAAAACATGCTCATCTCATACAGCAAAGAAAAGCTTGGATTCTTTTAATAGAGTTTAATAGTTAAATGTGTGAAAAGGGGTTATGCTCTATAACCCCTTTCTTAACAAAAGCAAATTATGATTTCAAGGATAGATGTAACTGAGGATGCGAAAGCAGTAATCAAGGAATTGACTGAGAAACACGGACCGCTGATGTTTTATCAAGCGGGCGGATGCTGTGAAGGAACCCAACCGCAATGTTTTGAAAAGGGAGGTTTTTATCCTCGGATGAACGATGCCATGATCGGATTGGTCGAGGGTTTTGAGTTTTGGGTGGATCGTGATCTTTTTGAATACTGGAAGTTTTCACATTTTACGCTAGATGTACTGGATGGCTTTGGACCTGGGGGATTTTCATTGGAAACCCCTATGGGTAAAACCTTCAAGATCCATTATCGATTATTTACAGAAGAAGAACTGAAGGAATTGCCTGAGGTCATTCGGAACGAATAATCTGATTTTTATTTTTACAGGTTCAATTGCTTTCTGAAAGTCAATAAAGCCTTCTTATGCTGCTTTTTTGATAAATGATCTGTACATTTAAAGACAGGTCGAATTTATTAAACCCAGAAAAACAGATGACAAGTCCTTCCCTATTTTCACCATTAAAACTTTCTCAATTAGAATTAAAAAACAGAGTCGTTGTATCACCGATGTGTCAATACAGTGCTGTAGATGGCTTTGCAAATGATTGGCATTTGGTCCATCTCGGTCAATTTGCCATTGGTCGAGCGGGTGCAGTGATCCAAGAGGCTACCGCTGTAAGTCCAGAAGGCAGGATTTCTTATAGCGACCTAGGGATCTGGAAGGATGAGCATATAACTAAATACAAACAGATAACCAGTTTTATTAAAGGACAGGGAAGTCAAGTGGGGATACAATTGGCGCATGCTGGAAGAAAGGCGAGCACCGATCTGCCTTGGATCAGCAGGAAGCAATTTCTCCCAAATGAAGAGCATGGTTGGCAAACTGTAGCTCCTTCTCCAATTGCATACCATGAAAAAGAACATCCACCCATTGGATTAAACAAAAGCGAAATTCAAGACATCATCCAGCAATTTAAAGCCGCAGCAGCAAGAGCTGTGGAGGCTGGTTACCAAATAATCGAAATCCATGCTGCCCATGGTTATTTGATCCATCAGTTTTTATCACCACTGGTAAACTTTAGGGATGATGAATATGGAGGGAGTTTTGAAAATAGGATCAGGTTGTTGTTGGAGATCGTAGACTCCATTCAATCGGTTCTGAACTCTGAACATTCCCTATGGGTGAGGTTATCGGCTACGGATTGGGCTGAGGGCGGTTGGGATATTGAGCAGACCATTCAATTGATCCATATTTTGAAAGAGAAAGCCGTTGAAGTTGCTGATATTTCTTCGGGTGGTGCTGTTTCCTTCCAGAAAATTCCGGTTGGCCCTGGATATCAGGTTCCATTTGCGGATCAAGTGAAGCGAGAAACTGGAATTACGACTGGGGCTGTTGGTCTAATAACTAGCGCCAAACAGGCACAGGATATCCTAGATCGAGGTGCGGCAGATCTAATTCTATTGGGCAGGGAGTTTTTGAGACATCCACACCTGGTCTACGGTTGGGCCCAAGAATTGGGGGTAGACTTGAACTGGGCACCTCAATATGCAAGGGCAAAAATTGAATAGGATTTTATTCTACATCCAAACCTTCCAAAACTGGAATAGGTTTTTTGTCGTCACCTAAGGCTACGAAAGTGAACCGGCCTTGGATGGCTAATTCACGGCCATCTTCGTACATGCTTTCTCTAAAGATCTCTACATAGACCTTTAAGCTAGTTCTGCCGACAGTCTCTACTCTAGCTACCGCTTCAACAATACTTGCAGAAGGGATCGCTTTATGGAAGTCGATTTTGTCGGTCGATACAGTTACTAGGGATTTTCTACAAAAACGTGTAGCACACATAAAGGAAACCTCATCCATGATCGCCATGGCTTTACCACCGAATAGGGTGTCATGATGATTGGTAAGGGAAGGAAACACAGTCATGGTAATTCGTGTTTCGCTTTGATCGATACGTTCTTGAACAGTCATTTTTTAAATTGAGCCGCAAAGTTAATCAACTTTTTCGCTTTCTACGACTATTCCGATACCTTTCAACAGCATGGACGCATTAAAAATGGTACATGCACCATCCTTTAATTTATAGTCAAACAGCATTTCAGAACCATGCACTTGGATATCAAAATGATAGTTTTTTAGGTATCCCGGATATTCATTGACCAAATCAGAAAGCTGCAGGTCATGGGTCGCCAACATGCCGCGACCATGTAATTCGATCAATTTCTTGATAATGGCCTTCGATCCCAAATACTTATCGACGGAGTTGGTTCCTCTGAGCATTTCATCAATCAAGAAATAGCTGGATTTGATATCTTTCACGCGTTCCAGGATAAACTTCATGCGGTCTAATTCAGCCTTAAAGGTAGAGGTACTTTCGTTGAGGGAGTCTTTGATTCGCATATAGGTTACCAGCTGATAGATCGGAAGTGCAAAGTTCTTGGCACAGACCACAGCGCCTGTATAAGCCAATACTGCATTGATCCCTATCGTTCTCAAAAAAGTACTCTTACCTGCCATATTGGATCCTGTAATCAAGGCGATTTTATGGTCTTGGGCATGATAATCATTCGCAATCGACTTATTGGAAGGGATCAATGGATGATTGATATCCTCGGCAATAAGTTGATCCTTTTCAAAATCATCCAAGATGTTGGGTTGGGTCCAGTCCGCATGATTATAAGCAAGTATGGATAAGGACACCAAGCTTTCATATTTTGCTACCGCATCAAAGCCTGAGAGAATGGAATCTTCGTATTGATCTTTCCATTTGCTGATTGCCATTACTTGTTTAAAATCCCATAAGGCAAGCATGTTTAAGATAGCACCAATCAGCATATTGTTTCTCACATCCAGTTTATCAATCAACTTACCCAGCTCATTGATAATGCTGGATAGTTTCTTTTGTTGGGATTCGACTTCGATCTTCTTTTGCAGTTCCTGATTAAGTCTAGCGCTATAATTTTTATCTTCCATTAATTTGATGGCATCTGCAAAGCCGATCAGTGAAACTCCAATCTTATCGATTTTATTGGAGAAATGGCTGACTTTACCAGCTTGCGCCATGGTCCACAGGAGATGGATAATGCCTAAGCCCAAGAGATAGCCCCCTATATTGTGAACAAAGATGGAGAATAGTATTCCCGCCAAAAAGATCCAAGGTACAATAGGGACATAGATTTTATAGAATGCATTGCCAAATTGGAAGGATTTATCGTGGAAATAACTATAGATATAGGATCTTAAATTGATCTTGGATCCTAGATTGAACAACATTTTAGTTTGGAAAGCCTGCAGATGTTCAGGATCATTTTTTAATTCCTCTACGGCTTCTTGTCTAGCGGAAATCTCCTCTTTGCTGGACGGGGCATCCATCCAAGAGTGCAAAACCGCTACCCCATCTTTTGTAGCACAACGGTTAACCATTTCAAACAAGGAGTTTGGTCCGAAAATATCAAGGTCTGAACTATAAGGATGTTTTGGATCTTCGTAAGCTTCACCATCATCGTACATGTTCTTTTTGCGGTCTTGAATATGGAGCTCATTTTCATTGACACTTAAAAACACTTTAGCTTCCTGGAGTTGCCTATCTACCTTTGCCTGCCTGTACACCAAGAATGCAAATAGGAAAATCACCAAAAGAAATGCTCCCAATACAAGAAAGATATTGTTCAAGGAGAATAATTGCCATATCCCTATAGCTCCAAGAATCATCAGCCCTAAGCGGAGAAAGGCATTCTTGTTGATTTGCTTCTCTAATGATTTTATTTCTTCTTTTGTCCTATTGACATTGCTTTGGTAGAAATCTGCACTCATAGGAGCTAAGGTAGGTATTAGATATGAGAATTGAGATGTGAGTATTGAGATAAATAGCAGCTTTCAATACAAAAAAGACGCCATTACCGGCGTCTTTTATCTCATATCTCATATCTCATTTCTTCCGAGCTACCAAGCCTGATCTCCTACCAAAGGAACAAACCTGAAGGTATCTAGTTCGATCCTTTCGAAGTCGTTTTCACCGACACGGAGAATGGTTACCATTTTCTGGAATTTCTCGTCACCGACTGGGATAACTAAAAGACCACCTAGACGAAGTTGTTTCAGCATTTTTTCAGGCACGAACGGAGCTCCGGCAGTTACTATGATTTTGTCGTAAGGTGCTTTTTCGGGAATACCTTTGGAGCCATCGCCTAAAAAGAAGTTTGGTTTATAGCCCATATAGGGCAATACTTGTATGGTTCGGTGATACAGGTTTTCCTGACGCTCGATGGTATACACATCGGCACCGAGTTCCATTAGGATGCAGGTCTGATAACCAGAACCAGTACCGATCTCGAGGACTTTATCGCCTTTTTTGATGTGCAGTAATTGGCTTTGATAAGCTACGGTGTAAGGTTGGGAAATGGTCTGGCCATCACCGATTGGAAATGCAATATCCCGGTAAGCTTGGTTCCAGAAGGTTTCATCAAAAAAGAAATGACGAGGGACTTTTGCAATCGCTTGCAACACCTTCTTATCCTCTATCCCACGTTTTTCGAGATGCTTCACCAACTGCTTCCTTGCGCCCTGTTCCCGGTAATTGTCTATAAACTTATAAGCCATATGTCTCAAAATTACCCTTATTTTACCATATTATTAAGGTTAAAATGCAAAACATTCAAGGTCAGAACGGTTCTGAAAAATGATAAAGAAAATATCCTTAAGCTATATTTTTTGTACTTTTATAGGTGAAGGAAATTAATAAAACAATATTCCTATTAAACCCCAAAAAATTGATAAAATGAAAAAACTGACTATTTATCTGTTTATCATATTACTGCAGTTCCAAGTAGTGCTTGCCCAAGAGACTTCACCCAATGACGATGATGTCATGAAGGTCCTTGCCATAGGGAATAGCTTTTCGGAAGATGCTTTGGAGAATTACCTACATGAGCTATCAACTGCTGCAGGCAAAAAGATTGTAATCGGCAATTTATATATCGGAGGAGCTCCCTTAGATTTACACTTAAAAAATGCTCATAATAACCTGAAAGCATACAGCTATCGAAAAATAAGCTTGGATGGATCCAAGAAAACAACGGAGCAGACCAGTATAGAAGATGCGTTGGCAGACGAAAACTGGGATTATGTGAGTTTGCAACAAGCCTCTCCCCTTTCTGGAAAATACAATGTCGTTATGCAAACGCTGACTGATCTTTGGACTTATGTATTTGCGCATGTTCACCCCGACACCAAACTTGTTTATCACCAAACATGGGCCTATCAACAAGATTCGAAACATGAAGGATTCACGAACTATGACAATAGCCAAAAGAATATGTATGATAGCATCATGAGTGTAACCTCGAGATTGGATAAAACGGGTGATTATGCTTTTATCGTTCCAGATGGTACCACCATCCAGAATGGGAGAACAAGTTCTATTGGAGATAATTTCACTCGCGACGGTTATCATCTGAATCTGGACTATGGAAGATTTGCTGCGGCATTGACTTGGTATGCTAAATTATTCAATCTTGATCCTACAAAAACAGATTATAAACCAGAAAAGGTTACGGATTTGCAGGCAAAGATCGTAAAGGAGGCTGCTAAGAAGGCTGTGAAAAAACCATTCAAGGTTTCTAAGGTGAAAAAGTAGGTTAATAACTTTTATTTAAAGTAAATTTAATTTCAAATACTCTTGCTAGTCGCCCACGTGTTTTGTATGTTTAGTATAAAACAAACAGGTGTGATATGGCAACTTTAAAAAATGGAAATCAAATCCCACTAAATGGAAAAGTGGGATTTTTTGTTTATAGCAGTACGAAAAGTCCTGTTGCAACAAATCCATCTCAATTACGATTGACTAAGGACAGAGTCTTTCCACAAAACAAATCAGATTCTAAATTCAATTACCTCAAAGAATACATAGCTGAGATCCTGCCCTATATTCGATTGGGCTTCAAAAACTACCATGAGGAATGGACCAGTTACCATGCTGCCATGTCGTATAATTTCAAGAATGCCATCATTGAAAGGGAATCTAGGTTTGAACTGAATTGGGAGAAGTTCAGTATCAGCAAAGGTTTTGAAAACCCAATACAGGACATCAAGATCGAATTATGTGATGAAACTGATTCTTTTCGGATCTATTGGGATTATGATAAGATTTTGTTCAATGCCTACAACATGGACAACTATAGGATTATGATTCTTCTTCAACCTGAGAGCAATGGGGAAAATAAGATCTATGGGATGGTGAATGGAAACCTATTGCTGGACAAGCAACAAGAATTATTCTTTAGGAAAAAGAATAAGGAGGCTATTTATCATTTGTATGTTGCCTTCCTTTCTAATGATGGCAGCTATAATTGCACGGATAGTATGTATTTGGGCGAAATATGATTTCGTGTATAGTTTATAGCAGGAATAGCTTAATAACAAAAAATTTTAATATTATTTAATTTTAGCTTTTGTAAATAAGGGCGGATTATATAAATTTGGCGCAATTTAAAATTGTTCTAAATAAAAATAAGATGCGCTATCTATACAAATTGTTATCAAAAACTCAGGTTTTACTATTCCTGGTTTTTCCAATTTCATTAACCGCTCAACAATTAGACCTACATGTAAATAATCCAAATTCAGGGAGGCAAGCGGATGTAAACATCAAAGTAAATGGAAAAACTATCGGAAAAACCAACCAAAATGGCGCGATTGTTATCAATTATGAACAATTCAAACAGCCTCTTAACCTACAGATCAGTCATTCAGGATATTTAACCATTTTCCATTCCGTTTCACCGGACACAGTAAAACAGCCCTTGAACTTTACCCTTCAAGAAAAAAATGACTTAGATGAAATTGTAGTTACTGCGAGTCGAAAACCTGAACATATATCCACAGTTCCTTCATCTATTTCTATATTAACAAGCAAGGAGATTGAGGCTCAAAGCCAAATAAACACCAACATCTCCAATATTTTAGGGAACAGCATACCGGGCTTGGGGGTAAGCAGCAATAAGGCTACCAATACCGGACAAACTTTGAGAGGAAGGTCTGTCCTTGTACTGATAGATGGTATTCCCCAATCTACTCCCTTAATGAATGGAGCTAGAGATATCAGGTCCATTGATCCATCAGTGATTGAAAGGGTGGAGGTCATAAAAGGGGCAACATCCATTTATGGAAATGGTTCTGCAGGTGGAATCATTAATTACATTACTAAAAGCAATCATGATGTAAACAAAGAGATTTCTGGAAGCAGCAATTTAAGGACTATAATTAATCCTCTCCATGCTTCAGAGACCATAGGCTATCGATTTGATCAGACCTTATTTGGGAAAGTAGATAAGTGGAGTTACACAGTTAGCGGAACAGCAGAATACAATGGACTTCAACGGGATGCCGATGGGATCGCCCTTGGTCAAGTCGATGGTCTATCAAATTCCCATCAATACAATGCCTTTTTGAAAGTTAGTTATGATATCAATGAACATTCAGGTATTTCCGTTCTGTACAATTTCTTTAACAGTTCACAACATGCCAAATACGTCAGCCAAACGGGCAAATATGGGCAAACTCCAACCATTGGTGTCAAGGGTGATGATCCAGGAAAACCTACTGGTACTCCATATAATCATAATGCCATGTTAAGTTATTTCAACAATAACCTAATCGGATCAACTTTCCTTCAAGCCTCCTTATATTACAATACATTCCGTTCGATGAATAGATATATTGAGAAAGGAACCGCTTGGTATGGACCGGGACAAACGCAAATCAATTCAGAGAAAAAGGGCTTAAGGGTAAATTTGAATACTCCCTTTCAAATATTCAATGCTAATTCCGATATCACTTATGGTTTAGACCTATTGAATGATATAACCGACCAGAATCTAACGGATGGTCGAATCTATATCCCGGACATGAACATGGTGAACATAGCTCCATATGCTCAATTGCGTATTGATGTTTTAGAAAACTTGATTTTAAAGGGAGGTGTTAGATATGAAAATGCGACGGTTAAAATCAAAGATTTCAACACCATCGCGACCGGACCGAATAATGAGGGAAGTATTGCCGTGACTGGAGGAAAAATCCCTTACAAAGGAGCTACCTTCAATGCGGGCCTTCGCTATAATAAATATGAAGTATTTAACCCTTTTATTAGTTTTTCCCAAGGCTTTGCCATCAATGAGTTGGGAAGAATTGTAAGACGGGCAACCGACAATGATCTGGATAGCATCAAAACTGACCCAGTAATCACCAATAACTACGAAGTAGGGTTTTCTAGTCACTTCAATATATTCAATTTCTCCGCGTCCTATTATTACAGCACTTCAAAGATGGGGGTAGAATTGGTAGATGTAGGAGGATATTTGGTGGCACAGCGACTACCTGAAAAAGTACAGGGATTAGAATTTACCTTAAATGCTGAACTTTCCAATCAATGGACAATAGGTGGAACTTTTGCTCATGTTGAAGGTAAGGCAGAAGATTCTGAACAGGTGTCCCATTATCTTAATGGAACCAGAATTGCCCCAAATAAAGCTACTGCCTATATCATATATACCCCTACCGACGCTCTGAACTTACAGTTGCATTATATCCATACCGGTTCACGGGATCGATTTGAAAAGAATGAAAAAGGTCTTTACAAAAATAGTGAGGGGCCAATCAAAGCTATTGACCTCTTTAACTTATCAGCGAGCTACAGGATCAACAAACAATGGGCACTTGGACTTGGCGTGGAAAATCTCTTGAACAAGGATTATTACCCGGTCATCAGTCAATATCGGGCAGTTGATGCCGAATATGTTAAAGGAACCGGAACAACCGCATCATTAAATATTAATTATAGATTTTAAATGGTAAAAAGCTTCATCCTTTGGTTGCATAAATGGTTAGGCCTTACCACAGGAATAGTGGTGGTAATTTTAGGCTTAACTGGTTGTGTCTATACATTTTTTGATGAGCTCAAATTAGTTTGCTATCCTGATCGTTATATTTTGAGTGAGCATTATGAATCGAAAGAAGCTCTTCCATTAAGTTCACTCAAAGAAATTGCGATTAAGCAACTAAATGCTGGCGAATCTATCTCAAGGGTAGACTTATATCCTGATAAAAGCAGAAGCTGGATCTTTCGGGTACAGGAAATTGACCCTGACGCCTTTGGATATTGGAATTATTTCAAGACCTACAAAAGGATCTTTTTGAATCCCTATACCGGAGAGGTCTTATTTGTTGAAAATTCTAAAACCGAATTTTTTCAGATCATCCTGCAGATGCACATGAACTTGCTCCTAGGTAAAAAATATGGAACCTGGGTCGTTGGAATATCAACAATAGTATTTGTCATCATCCTACTGTCTGGAATAGTGTTATGGTGGCCAAAAAGATGGAAAAGGAAGACGTTACGGAAAAGCCTTTGGATAGATTGGAAATCTAAATGGAAACGGTTAAACTATGACCTGCATAATGTCCTAGGCTTTTACTCTTTCATAATCGCATTGGTAATAGCTATCACTGGATTGGTTTTTACCTATCCTTCCTTTAAGAAAGCGTACATTTCCTTTTTCAATTCATTTGATGGATCTGAAATCAAAAAGCTTGAAGGAGAGCCTTTCAAGATCCCCAATTATTATCCCGGTGGTGAACAGCTTGATAATGCCCTTCACTTCTTATTGCTAAAGTATTCCAACGCAGGAATGATGTCCATCAGAAGTAGTAAACCAGAAGATGAAACTTTTGATGTGCAAATCAGGTTGACCGAAATGAGAACTGGGGAATTTAGATGGTATTACTTTAACAAAAAAGATAATAGCATTGAAAATGTAAATTCTTCAGATAATTTAAAAGTTGGCGACCGATTAGGAACTTTAAATTACGACTTGCATACCGGAAATGTCTCGGGGTTACCAACGAAAATCCTAGCCTTCATCATTTCTTTAATATGCGCTAGTTTACCAATAACAGGATTTATAGTCTGGCGCAACAAGGTAAAAGGACAAAAAAGAAAAGCAGAAAAGCAGATTAAAAAGCGTGATTTATTGAAAACCAATTAATACGGATCCACATCGATCTGCACACGGACACCTTTGTTTTTCTTATCCAATTCAAAATGCAATAAGGCCTGTTTGATCAGTTCCTTTACTTTGGAAATCGATATGTTCTTCCTTTCGATCTTTAAGGTGATCGTTTGAATAAAATTATTTCTTACACGTGCTACCAATGGAGGTTCTGGCCCTAAGACACGTTCCGCTAATTGCTGTCGAAGTAAAGAAGCTAATCTTTTTGCAGCGTCATGGACGAGATCTTGATCAGTATGTTTGACATCCAGCTTGATCAGTCTGTAAAAAGGTGGATATTGATAATTCTTTCGCTCAGTTATTTCTGCCATAAACATGGCCATGTAATCATGATTGGTAACTTGATCGAGGATCCTATGGTTTGGAGTATTGGTCTGAATAATCACTCTTCCTTCAGACTGCCTTCTGCCTGCGCGACCAGAGACCTGGGAGAATAAAGAGAAAGCCCGTTCATAAGCTCTAAAATCAGGAAAGTTGATCATGCCATCGGCATTGATGATTCCAATTAAGCTCACATTTCCAAAATCTAACCCTTTCGTAATCATCTGCGTTCCGATCAAAACATCGAACTCTTGGTTATCAAAGGCAGAAATCACTTTATCAAAGCCATATTTTCCTTTCGTAGAGTCCAGATCAAGGCGTCCGATACGAAGATCAGGAAGTTGGATCTCCAACTCCTCTTCCACCCTTTCTGTTCCGAATCCTTTGCTCTGCATATTGGGCAATCCACAGGCTGGACAGGTTTGCACCAATTCTTCTGAGAATCCACAATAATGGCAATGCATCAGATTACTTGTCTTATGGTAGGTCAAGCTGACATCACAATTCACACATTTCGCTACATATCCACAGGTTCCACATTGTAAAAATGGGGTATGTCCTCTTCTATTCTGGAACAGGATGACCTGCTCCTTTTTTTGAATGGTTTCTTCGATTGCCTTTAGGAGCTTCAAACTAAAGTAGGAGTACATCTCTTCCTTTCGGCCTGCTTCGGCGATATCTACAATTTCGATAGTTGGCAATTTAGCCTCTCCAAACCTTTCGGTCAATTCAATCAAACCGTATTTGCCAGCCTTCGCATTATAATAGCTCTCTACCGATGGGGTAGCTGAGCCCAACAATACTTTCGCTTGATGCTGATGAGCCAAGTAAATGGCAGTATCGCGGGCATGATATCGCGGTGCAGGATCATATTGTTTGTAGGAGTTTTCATGCTCCTCATCCACAATAATTAACCCGAGCTTGAGGAAAGGAAGAAAAACAGAGGATCTAGCTCCAATGACCACTTTAAACTCGCCTTTATTGACTTTATGCCAAACCTCCGCGCGTTCATTGTCATTGAATTTTGAGTGGTACACACCTAATTGGTCTCCGAAATGCAATTTCAACCGTTCTGTAATTTGTGCTGTCAATGCAATCTCTGGCAATAGGTACAAAGCAGATTTGCCTTCGCGCAGAACGGCTTCTATCAGACGGATATAAATTTGGGTTTTCCCTGAAGCGGTGACCCCATGAAGCAAAGCGACATCCTTCTCAGCAAAGGAATTATTGATTTCATCAAATGCCTGTTCTTGTGCAGGACTAAAGCTGAAATCTGGAGATAACAAAACATCCGTGCCTTCAAACCTACTGACCACCTTTTCATCAACCCTAAAGACACCTTTGTCAATCAAGGCTGTAATGGCGCCAGCACCGGAGCCGGATACTTCCATGATATCCTGCCTGCTAACATCATTCTTTGTTTTGATAAGTTGCAGGAAAGCAATGATTGCATCCTGTTGCTTTGGAGCTCGATTTAAGCTATCCAATAACTCACGTCTCCCATCAGGATCATTGAATTCGGAAGCCAACCTCAGAAAGGCTTTTGTTTTTGCCTTATATTTTTGCTTGATTTCTTCCGAAATCAGGATATATCCATGTTCAAATAGACTTCGTAATAAGGGGAAAACGGTCTTTTGGCCTAAGATTTTAATGACATCATTCACGGTCAGCTCGCCTGCAAGATCTAAAGCTTCCAGAATCATATAGCCTTTATCTGAGAGCGAAGAGCGATCCAGGTTTGGATCATCTGATGCAACGATTTTGGTTTCTGATGCCATTTTAAGAGCTGCTGGCAAGGCAGCTTGCATCACATCTCCTACATAACACATGTAGTATTCTGCGATCCAATCCCACATCTGTAATTGGGTATCATTTACGATGGGCTCATTGTCTACAACATCTAAGATATATTTGGCTTCATATTGTTGAGGGGGATCAGTTGTGATATTCTTGACAACAGCTGAATAAATTTTGTTCTTCCCGAATTGAACGATCACCCGAACACCTACAGCTACCTTATCATTCAATTCAAATGGAACACGGTAGGTATAGGATTTAGCAATCGCCAATGGCAAAACAACCTCTACAAAATAAGTGACACGGCTAGGAGCCGTTAAATCCAGTTGAGACATAAACAAAGGTAATAATAGTATTTATTATTAGTATTCAGTATTCAGAGCCAGAGCATATATTTTCGGACTCTTATTCCGCCTATCAAACAAAAAGGCACCGATCGGTGCCTTTTTGTTAATTCTATTTTGAGAATCGTCAATTCAATTTTAAGCTCTGTTTTTCATTGCTGCAATAAACAATGCAATCCATCCGACCATAAAACATAGTCCTCCTAATGGAGTCACGGGACCAATAACAGAGATGTTTTCAATACCAAGCAGATTCCTGGTGCTCAAAAGGTATAGAGATCCAGAAAAAAGAACAATCCCTATCGTGAACATAATAAAAGAAACTTTAATGGATTGGCTTTTTGCTCTAGAAAAAGTGGAAAGGAACAATAGCGCCAGCGTATGATAGAAATGATACTGGTTGGCTGTTCCCCATGTTTCTAGTTGTTTCTCAGAAATCTTTCCTTCAAGACCATGTGCACCGAATGCACCAAGTATTACAGCTAACAAACCGAAAAAAGAAGCAGTTAGGATAATTTGTTTGTTCATAAATAAAGCTAAAATAATCGCTTATGATTTTTCGTTTATAAATGTATAAAATAACTTCTTAAAAAGCACTCCTATTTTTGCAATTTTGTCTATATTGAACACTAAAACAAACAAAAGGAAGACTATTCGTCCATGAGAAATACAATAATTGTTTCGATCCTTCTATTTATTGCGGTGGTGGTTGCGTCGGTTTTTTACTTTGGGGATCTAAACAAGGAACAACAAGAATACGTAGGACCAGTACAGCATTTACCGGAGGACACCTATCTAATCGCATCATTCCTAAACGATGCTACAACAGACAATATCTTCAAGGATTTTGAGATTTTTGAAGCCATGCTGGGCAAACATGCCATGCATGAACTCAAACAACTAAAACAAAACTTACTTCGTAACAAAGAACTGTCGCCTTTGGTGGGTGGAGCGGAAATCTTGATGTCCTTCCATCCAGGGAAAAAGGGAATAAGCACCTTGTTCAGCATCCATAGCATGGACCAAGTTGACCAATCTGTCTTGGACCAAACATTCCTAACATTAAGCAAAAAGTATAAGGTTAGCACAGCTGATACCGCTGGAATACGTATTTATGAATTCAAGAACATCGAAAGAGATACCACCTTCAAGGATGATAAAAAGCTGGATTCAGTATTTTATGTGACCTATCAGGAAAACACCTTTTTCTCCAGTTTCAACAAAGGGCTTTTGGTCAAAGTCAATGACAAAAAGGTGGAAAAGCTAAAAAAAGATCAAGTTACCTTCTTCAACGAACATAATAACAGGAATGCTCCATTTACCATTTATGTACCGCAACAAAATATTGCCTCTTTTATCTCTGTATTTAAGGAAAACCGCCCTGGAGATTTCTTGAGACAATTTGTCAACCTCAAAGGAGAAACGGTTTGGAATATCAATTTCAAACAAGATGCCCTGATGTTGACCGGCGAAAGCCAGTTGGTCGATAAGGATAGCGAGTATATTGGGCTTTTTGCAAATCAGAGCAAAACCAATCAGAGACTATATAACTACTTTCCTTCCAATACCATGATGTACGTGGAGTACTCTTTCAGCGATTCCAAGTCATGGTTTGAAGACTTAGCCATCTGGCAATCCAAACAAGACAACTTCCAACAGCTACAAGGTCAAGCCAAGGAAATCAATAACAACCGTGAAGGTTTATTGGCAGACTTCCAATCTACATTGGCTGGTAATTTTGCGGTTGCTGAACAGAGCAATTCTGATTATTTAGGATTCATTACCATACAAGACAGCAGCAAGCTGAACGAGATCATCAGCAATATCGCTGAAAATGTAAGTGATAGCACCTATAGGTTTAGGTTTGCGAATATCCCCTATCGTTATTTTGGCGATGGATTGAAGGCCTTTTCAAGACCGTATTTTGTTCGTATCAATGATATGTTGGTGATGGCTAATCAACTTTCGACGGTACAGGAATATGTGCGTAAATGGAAAAACAAAGACTTCTTGGTTGCCAGTTTAGGATTCAAGAATTACGAACAGATCCAAGGTAATGAAGCCAATGTCACCTTCTTTATCAACACGAAAAACGGAGGTAATTTCATCAATAACACCTTGAGATCTGAATATAGCAGGAAGTTCAGGGACGATGATGAATATGGATATCAGGATTTTTATTCTTGGTCATTACAGTTATCGGGTAATGCTGGAAATTTCATCAGCAGGTTCTACACCATCTATAAAAGTAAAAACCGATTGGGTGTAACTCCAGAATGGACTTACGACATGGGTAGCAGGCTGATCAATGGCCCCTATGTTTTCGAACATTCCGATACGTCCCAATTTATCCTTGTCCAAGAACAGGACCATACCGTTCATGCCATCCATCCTTCAGGAAAGAAACTATGGTCATCCGTATTCTCTGGAAGAATTGTTGGCAAGGCAAAACAATTAGCCGATCGTAGCCTTTTATTGGTTACCGACCGAAGAAGACTATACCGCTTTGATACCAGCGGAAAGACCTTGCAAGGCTTCTCTACAAGTGTTTCTTCTGAACCTACCGGCAGTCCAACTATCGCTGAGTTCAGTGGGCAGCAGATCATATTGATCCCCGCTAAGGATAGGATTATGGCATACGATATGGAAGGCGGTCCAGTTAACGGTTGGGACAATGCGAGAATAGAAGGAGAAATATTGGGTCCTATTTACTTTATCGATCAACAAGCGGTGGTCGCAAGCAGTTTTGGAAGAGTATACTTCTTTGACCAAAGTGGCAGTAAAACCAAGGAAATCGATATTGAAGGAGATGTTACGTTCGTAGGATCGATGGGAGTGGTAAACAAGGAAAACAATTATGAGTTTTATTGTACGGACAATGAAGGCAATCTTCATCAAATAAAGGCAGATGGAACGAGCAAGATCGTCCTGAATGGGGAATGGAAAAAAGGCTATGATGCTTATTTTGAAAACATCAATGGTACTACAGCCCCTGAATTGATTGTCATCGATGGCTCCTACCTACAAGTATTTGAATTGGGTGATAGCCCAAGACAGCTGTATGATTACACGTTCACTCAAGATATAGATGCGGAGCCTAATTTTTTCCCAGTTTCGAGCAGTATGTATCAGCTAGGCATTGCCGATCAGGAGAATCTTGTCTATCTATTTGCTGAAAATGGCTCCTTGGCGGATGGATTTCCAGTGGAAGGATTACCATTGTTCTATTATGGCAAGATCAATTACAATTCAGGCAATTATTTGTTGACGACCAAGCGTGATTACAAAATCTACGCCTTCAGACATTAACCGGCTAATTTTCAATTGATTTAGATAGGTGATAATTTAAATAAAGATAGATTTAAAGCCGTAAAAATTTTTAATTGCAAACTTTTTTTCAGTAGGTTTGCATTCACAAAAAACGTATGCTACAAGGAGAAGAATATTTAGAAGCACTTTCCAGACCTAATAAGATAATAATCACCACTCATCATAAACCCGATGGAGATGCTTTAGGCTCATCATTAGGACTATATCATTGGCTAAAAGGAAAAGGCCATGATGTGAATGTTGTGTTATCATCAGATTTTCCAGATTTTTTAAGCTGGATGCCGGGTTTTGAAGACTTAATATACTATCCTGATCAACCTGAGGAATCCCAAAAGCTATTTGATGAAGCAGAAATTATCTTCTGTTTAGATTATAGTGCGCTTTCGAGGACAAATATTCTGGAGCCAATCATCCGTGAGGCCAAAGGGCAAAAATGGATGATTGACCATCATTTAGATCCCGAAGATTTCGCAACGGTAGAATACTGGGACTCTAGCGCAGCGGCTACAGCACAGTTAGTGTATACCTTTATCGCGGATGTTTATCACGATAAGGAATCCATTACAGCAGAAATAGCCTCATGTTTATACGCGGGTATCATGACTGACACAGGTTCATTCCGTTTCAGGTCCACGACTTCAGCAGTTCACCATATCATTGCCAACCTGATTGATGCAGGAGCAAAGAATTGGGAAATACATGAGAATATATACAATAGTTCAACAGAAAACCGTTTAAAGTTCTTAGGCTATAGTCTTTTGAACTGTTTAGAAGTAATTCCGGAATACCATACGGCATTATTTTCATTGACTAAAGAAGACCTCTTGAAATTCAATGTGAGCACCGGAGATACGGAAGGTTTAGTGAACTATGCGTTATCGATAAAAGGGATTAGGTTAGCTGGTTTATTTATTGATAGAACTGAATTAATTAAATTATCTTTGCGTTCCATTGGCGATATCCCTTGCAACGAGATCTGCAGGAAATACTTCAATGGTGGCGGGCATTTGAATGCCTCTGGAGGTAATTCAACAGATAGTCTGGAAGAGGTGGTAGCAAAATTCAAATCTATCCTTCCAGAGTACAAAAGTTATTTAACATAAAATATAATAAGCGTTATAAATAAAAAAATGAAAAAATCGATTTTAGTATTAACAGCATTAGCTGGTCTTTTTCTAGCTTCATCATGCCAAAGTTTCAAAAAAGGTGAAGGTGGTCTAGAATATAAATTCTTCGAAGACAAAGGTGGTGAAAAAGCTGTAGGTGGAGACGTTCTAGCCATGGATATTGTTGTTAAGACAGACCGTGACTCTTTATTGGCAAGCACTTATGATGTAGGATTGCCTCAAATCGCTCCGGTAATCCCTGATTCATTGGTTCAAGGTGGTTACGCTGGTGACAACAACACGATCTTGAAAATGTTAGGTGAAGGTGATAGTGCTACTTTCAAATTGGACTTAGATACTATGGCTGCTAAAACAGGTCAACCAAAACCTGATTTCGCAGATAAATACATTCAATTCACCATCAAGGTTAAGAAACTTTTCAAAAAAGGAAGCTTAACAGATTCAGCTTTATTCGAACAAGTAAACAAATATTACTTGGCTGAAATGGAAGGTTTGAAAAAATCTGAAGAAGGAAAAATTGCTAAATACGTAGAGAAAAACAAATTGCAACCTAAGAAAACTGCAACTGGTCTTCAATATGTAATCAAAACCGAAGGTACTGGCGCAAACCCTGTAGTAGGTGATACTGTTGTGATCAACTATACTGGTGGTTTGACAAACGACAAAATCTTCGATACCAGCAACCCAGAAGTAGCTAAAGAAAAAGGAATCTTCCACCCAATGAAACAATACGAGCCATTACGCGTACGTGTTGGTCATACCCCAGTTATCCCAGGATGGACTGAAGGTCTTCAGTTATTGAAAAAAGGTGGCAAAGCAACGTTGATTATCCCATCTTCATTAGGATATGGCGAGCGTCAGCAAAGTAACTTGATCCCTCCTTATGCTCCATTGGTATTTGATGTAGAAGTATTAGATATTATCCCTGGTCCGAAAGGAGATACTCCACAAGTTATTGCTCCAACAGGGGCTCCAGTAGAAACTCCAATTAACTAATCAGGAGTTCTTTTACAAAATTTATAAAAAAACGCAGTTTTCATTATGAGAACTGCGTTTTTTTATTCAATAGAACTAGATTAACTAACAATATATTAACTTTGGCAGCATGGAAGAGCAAATTGATCTGAAAAATCAGACTTTAACCGACACGCATACTCATATCTATTATCAAGCTGGAACTCCTAAACTGAAAGAACAGCTTGAGCGATGTTTCAAGAATGGTATCAGTAGGCTGTTTCTTCCAAATGTAGATGTCGAATCGATCGATAAGGTTTTCCAAACCGTTGAAGCTTATCCTGAAAACTGTTTCCCTATGCTTGGTCTACATCCATGCGATGTAAAAGACGACTATCAACAGCAATTGGATCAGATCTATGCCAAGATCCAAGAATCAAAAATATATGCCATTGGAGAAATAGGGATTGATCTCTATTGGGACCAATCGACGCTGGAAATCCAGAAGGATGCTTTCAGGAAACAGATCCAATGGGCCAAAGAACTTAGCCTTCCAATATCTATCCACTGTAGGGAAGCGTTTGATGAGGTATTTGATGTTCTGGATGAAATGGCCGATGAGAAATTATTCGGTATCTTCCATTGCTTTACCGGTAGCCTTGAACAGGCTCACCGAGCGATTGACCTTGGATTCAAATTAGGCATCGGTGGAGTGGTAACTTTTAAGAAAGCGGGCTTGGATGCCGTTGTCAAAGAAATCGACCTACAACATATCGTATTGGAAACAGATGCACCATATCTGGCTCCTGTGCCTTTCAGAGGAAAAGAAAACGAAAGTAGTTATCTGCTATATGTAGCCCAAAAGGTTGCGGACATACATGAGATGGGAATAGAGAAGATCGCGGAAATAACGACCAACAATTCTAAACAAGTATTTAAGATTTAATTGATGTACAATATTTTTATCATTTATACCGGTGGCACCATTGGTATGGTAAAAGATCCAGAAACCGGAACTTTTATTCCTTTCGATTTTGAACTGATTGAAAAGAACCTGCCTGATTTAAGTCGCCTGAACTATAAACTGACTGTGCACTCTTTTGAGCCCATCATCGACTCATCCAATATGCGTCCAAGCATCTGGTTAGAGATGGCCAAGATCATCAAAGACAATTACGAGCTTTATGACGGATTTGTAATCCTTCATGGCTCCGATACCATGGCTTACTCGGCATCCATGCTTAGCTTTTTGTTGGAAGGCCTTCAGAAACCCGTCATATTTTCCGGCTCCCAATTGCCAATTGGCGAGATCCGTACCGATGCCCGTGAAAATCTAATGACGGCCTTGGAGATTGCTTCGGCAAAAAGAGATGGTATATCCATCATCCAAGAAGTCTGTATCCTTTTTGACAACAAACTTTTCCGAGGCAATCGATCCTTTAAGTACAATTCCGATAAATTCGAAGCTTTCCGCTCACCGAACTTCCCTGTTTTAGCCGAAGCTGGAATCCATATCCGATACAATGATGAGGTGTTGGCCAATAATGCCGGCCAAGATTTTATTTGCCATTACCATATCGACAACCGCGTAGGTGTCCTTAAACTGTTCCCGGGGATCAGTCCAGAAACCATCAAGGCTGTTTTGAATTCAGACGTCAGAAGTATTGTGATGGAAACATTTGGTAGCGGAAATACCATGACCGATAGCTGGTTCCTCGAACTGCTCCAGGAAGCCATCAAATCTGGAAAGAATATCCTGGATATTTCACAATGTAAGGTAGGTTCTGTA
The DNA here is from genome assembly GCF_046161205.1 of Sphingobacterium sp. BS-2. Classification (NCBI taxonomy): domain Bacteria; kingdom Pseudomonadati; phylum Bacteroidota; class Sphingobacteriia; order Sphingobacteriales; family Sphingobacteriaceae; genus Sphingobacterium; species Sphingobacterium sp. BS-2. Next base: position 54,062 of record NZ_JBIXGO010000002.1, on the reverse strand, counting down.
GAATTAGGCCGTTACGAGACTTCTCAGGGCTTAAAATGTATCGGGGTGCTCAATGGCTATGATATGACCTTTGAAACTGCTGTAACCAAGCTTATGTACCTTCAAGGTGAATTAGACAGTCAAGAAGATGTCGCACATTGGGTACAGCAGAGTCTGCGTGGTGAATTGACTAAAAATGATTAGTCAATACTTCTGCAACAACAAAAGTACTTCCACCGATAAATATAAGATCACCTTCTTGGTAATTCTTTAGCGTCGCCTCGTATGCTTCATCAATGTATGCATATTCTTGGCCTTTCAGGCCGAATGAATGTGCTAACTCAGCCAAGTCGGCTGCTTTCATTGCCCTTGGCATCTGAGGTGCCGCAAAATAATAAGTCGCTTGTTTTGGTAATAAAGGCAAAATGTGTGAAAGATCTTTATCCTTCATAGCCCCGATGACAAAGTGCAGGTTATTGAAGTTTAAGGTACTCAGATTTCGAACCACCGCCTTTATTCCATCTTCATTGTGACCAGTATCACAGATTATCCAAGGATCAGTCGACAGGGTCTGCCATCTTCCTCTCAAACCTGTTGATTCTTGCACATTGCTAAGACCTTCCCTGATATCTTCTTCAGCTAACTCATACCCTAACTCCTTCAATTGATCAATAGCTGTCAATACCCCAAGGATATTCTTCTTTTGGTAAGAACCAGAAAGATCCAATTGCCAAGTCAGGCATTCCTTTGTTGTTTTGCTCTCAACAGTGATATCCAAGCCCGTCTGCTTCTTTTCTACTTGATGGACCTCGTAATAGTCCTCAGCAAAAAAGATCGGGCTATCCCCTTCTTTTGCCTTATTGATGAAAACATGTTCGATCTCAGTTTGCTTCTCCGAAATAACCACCGGAACATTTGGCTTAATGATACCGGCCTTCTCCCCTGCTATCTGCTCCAACGTATCACCAAGGATATTCATATGGTCCATACCGATATTCGTGATCAGGCAAAGCTCAGGCAAGATAATGTTGGTGCTATCCAATCTTCCACCTAATCCCACTTCGATCACGGCTATATCGACCTTCTCCTTTGCAAAATAATCGAAGGCCATCGCCACGGTCACTTCAAAGAAAGAAGGCTTCAGGTCTTCAATCAACTCGCGGTGATCATTCACGAAATCAACAACCAGTTGCTCAGGGATCATCTTCCCATCAATCCTGATCCTTTCCCTAAAATCTACCAAATGGGGCGAGGTGTACAGTCCGGTTTTCAATTTAGATGCTGCCAAGACTGAGGCAAGCATATGCGAAGAAGAACCTTTTCCATTGGTTCCAGCAATATGTATTGATTTAAACTTTTGATGGGGATTGCCAAGAGCCTGGCAAAGCAAAAGAGTTTTGTCTACATCGGGATTGATGGCACTAGCGCCATCACGAGTAAACATAGGTAATCGAGCAAATAAATACTCGATTACCTCTGCAAATGTTTTCATATTATTGAATTATCTAACTCTAAATCTGAAGGTAATTAGCCCCGTTTGGGTCTGAGGCGCATTAGGCAGTGCATTCAATCGCGCTTGTTCAACGGCACGGATACACTTTTCAATTAATCTGTAGTCAGCAATGGTCGTACCTTTAGCCTGTCTAGCACGCACGATATTTCCGCTCTTGTCAACAGTAAATTCAATCTTGACAATACCGGTTTGTTGCCCATTGTCTTCTATTTTCGGTGGCACCGTAAAACGTCTGTTCTCCAGTGATAACATCGCATCACCAAATCCAGAACCTCCTTCACCATAGTTACTAGCTAATGGATCCCCAAGTTTAGAACCTTGGTTCCCTGGAGTAGATCCAGTACCATCACCTGTACCTTGTGCATTATTTTTCTTGCCTTTATACAGAGCATTAGGATTCACTGCTGGCGTTGCATTCTTTTTCTCGGTAGTAGCCTGCTCTGCATTCGCTTTCACTGGCTTCTCCGCTTTAGGGACAACAGGCGCTTCCTCAACATCCTGGGTTGCTACCGCTTTATCAGCAATCTGCTGAGAAGGCGTAGGAATAGGCGTTGAATTCGGGTCAATTTTATCTGGTTTCACATTGTTGGCATTCTCATCCATCGATGGTTCGTCCACACTCATGTAATCCTCACCCATACCTTCTGGAGAAGTACCATAGTTTACAATGATACCACCCATACCGTATTCTGGAAGATTCTGACCAAATACAATAAAGAAACCAATAACAGCTAATCCAGCCATTACCAGTGATGAAATACCTAAAGCCTTTGGAAGATTATTTTCTTCTCGATATTGATTGTAGTACATTTTCCTTGATCTCTTCTAATTCGACCTTCTAAAGCCTAAAACGTTTAATATTAAATATTAGTCTTTCTTAGGCTCTGTTGCCAATACCATTTTGACCTTCAATCTGTTGGCAATATCCATTACCGAAATCACATTTTGGATAGGCACTGTACTGTCAGCATATAACATCACAGTCAGTTCTTCTCCAGTTGCAATATTGGATTGGATATAAGATTCCAGGTTCTCCAATGGAACAGGTTGTTTGTCCACATGGTATACTAAATCACTGGTGATGGAAATCGTCATGGTCTTCTTAGCGACTGACTGTTCTCCAGCACTGGATTTTGGCAAAAGCAATTTTACCACCTGTGGATTGGATACCGCGGAAGCCAACAGGAAGAACAACATCAAGAAGAACATGATGTCATTCAGGGCAGCTGTATGTACTTCTGCAGCGGGTCTATTTCTTCTATTACGTAAATTCATTTTTAGCCTTTCAATTCGGGGTCACACCAGCTTACATGCTAGGCTCATCCAATAAATCGATAAATTCAATTGCATCAGTCTCAATGCGCAAAATCAAGCGCTCCACCATCATGTTCAGGATATGGTAACCGATATAAGCCAAGATACCGATGGTAAGACCTGAAGCCGAAGTGATCATCTTCACATAAAGACCACCTGATACCGAACCAATATCGATACCACCAGCCATTTCCACCTCACGGAAGATCTGGATTACCCCAAAGATCGTTCCTACGAAACCTAACATGGGTGCAATACCGGCAATGATACCCAAGATATTGATGTTCTTCTCCAAACGGGAAACTTCCAATTTTCCTTGGTTCTCGATCGCGCCTTCAATATCCTTGATCGGACGACCTACACGGGTCAAACCTTTCTGCAACATTCTGGACAATGCCGAATTGTTTGAACGACAAGCAGCCATAGCAGCATCGATTTTTCCGGACAATACACTGCTTTTCACTGAAGCTAATAATCCGCTCTCGGATTTACTGGCTTTGCGAATAGTAATGTAACGTTCAAAAAAGATGACCAATCCCAAGAAAAATAATAAAAGGATCGGAATCATAATCCACCCACCCTTCATCAGAAGTTCAAGTAGGTTAAGATCGTCTGTCGTAGCTAGAGCTACCGGTTGTTGTTGAACTTGATTCAAGGTATCAACGATTGCAGGGTTTTGTACTAATGACATAGTTAATTAACGTATTTTGTGCTGTTTGATTGATTTACTTGTTTATTTTTTGATGCCAAGCATCTGCAACATAGTGCTTCCTAACATATTTCAATGCAGAATCCGCTTGTTCTTTCGTTTCATACGAATCCCAAATGACCTTCTTCTTGTTATGTGCCAGGTTACTCGGTATTACGCGTACAGATTCAATTCCCGCTTTGTTAAACGACTCGGCCTGTTCATACGCCTGAGCCAATGTAGCATGCGTTCCTATGACAATCTGATAGGTGTGATTTGCAGGGATCAAAGGATTATAGACCTTCTTACCTGTCTCTGTATTTGTATTTGCTGTACTATCTACTATTGGAGTCGTAACCGTGCTGCTTGTGTCTACCGGTTTTGCAACCGTTGTATCAGGTTCTGCGATACCGGCATTCAAGATGCTGTCAGCTCGCTCCTGTGCTCTTCGGGAACTGTTCGTATGGTTCAGATAAAACAAACCAGCAATAACCACAATTGCAACGACCGCAGCCCAGATATACCACTTTGATTTACCAGCAGCTTGTGGCTCCTCATAAATTTCCGGTACGATTTCTTGTTCAGTTACCGCTACTACAGGTTCCTCAACACTTTCCTCTGGCTCTTCCGTCTCCAGCTGCTCTTCTTCGACTTCAATCTCTGGCTCAGGTTTAATCTCTGGCTCAGAAACAGGGCTTGCCGCGCCTTCAATAGGTTGCAGCTGAAATCCGCTCAGGTCCTCTGCCTTAAACACCAACGAGGATCCGTGCTTGATCAATTGTCCCAAATGGTTCAATGTAACCGATCCGTTCTCCTTAATTGTTTCCAGCAGATTGAATACAACATCATGCACTTCAGCCTCTGCTGATTGTCGAGAAATCTGTTTCGACTGTTGGATGTAATCTATAAAATCAACACCATCAGTAGATTTCCCATCAAATTCCAAATAGGTCACTGGAGGCAAATACACTCCGCGGCGATCATCATATACAGAAGGGGTGTGAATGCGTTTGAAAACTCCCAAACCCTTCACATACACTTCGTTTCTATGCTTTAATAGCTGATGAATGTATCTTCCTAAATCCATTTATTTCTTTGCTGCTGCAAATTTAAAGTTTGTTAGATTAAAACGAAAAATTTAAACCACCTAAAATATTGAATCCTAATTTTGGATAGTATAAATAACGTTGGTATTCTGTATTCAACATATTATTTGCCTTTACAAAAACACCTAAGTATTTCGTTGCTTTATATTCTGCTCCAGCGCTCAAATCAAAGAACGATGGAATGGTTTTCTTTTGATAAGGGTTGCCATCAGGCACGCCATTTAAGTAAGTGAACTCTTGCGCATAAGCATTCCCATGGAACAATGCCTCGGCATCAATGAACAATTTCTCAGAAATATTAAATCTAGCATTTGCTGCTAAACGCATCTTCGGCATGTGCCAAGCTTCTTCTTGCTCAACCATGGTATATTGGTCGATGTTCAAGCGACCACCCAAGTTCACCAATGATGATAACCTTACATTGATCTCTCCTTCGATTCCCACATGCTTAACCGCATCGTCTCCATTGCCATCATAAACCAAATCAAAGTTGAATGGAGTTTCCATATTGTTCACGAACATGGCCATGCTTTCTACTTTTATGTAGAAACCCTTTACTTTATAACCAAAGGTCGCACCGGCATTACCCTTGATACCACCGTAGATGTTCATACGCTCAACGGTATTTTGGATATTGGCATTTGGACCTAGATAAGGGTTGATACGTGTGAAATCACGGAACGAACCTTTTTCCACATTACCTGTTACTCCTCCAAAGATGTAGAAGTATTCCGGAGCCAATGCAAAATCAACCTCTGCTTCAGGGAATACGTTGAACCTAGAGTTGTCTCCAAATTCTGAAACGATATTTGCCCCCAAAGTAATGTTGTAATTATCTCCTTTAAAACGGATATAAGGATTGATTGATGCAATCGAGTTGTTCAATTTTCCGGTGGATGTATTTACACCCTTAACACCATTATAGTCTAATGACACATTAGCGCCTGCATTGAAAGCACGATAGCGTTTGTTCAAGTAACCAGCTAAGGCAACGGAATTCTCTCCTGCCTCAAACTTATCATTGTAAGTATAGGCATCCGCTTTCACCGAGTAGCTTAATGCATCCTCATTTGCAGGATCATAATTGCTGGTCAACTCTCCAGAGAAGTAAATATCATTGAATCGTTGTGCCTCACGGGTCGGATTGATTATGGTGCCGTCTTGGTTCGCAGGGATACCGTAAAAACGAGTTCCATACCCATTATATCCAATTAGCCCATCCAAAGTGAACATAGGCAAAATACGACGTCCAAAAATCCCTATTTCCTGTTTCGAGAATTTCTGGTCTTCCAAATTTCCTTTTTGGCTTAAGTGTTTTGCGAATCCACCAAAACGGATGTCTTCGTAGTCTTCCACCGCAAAGTAAGCTTCACCCAAGATGGTATTGAAGTTACCCGCACCAAATTTCACATAATTACTCTTATGGTCCATGATTCTAGAAAACGGAGTTTCCATAATCTGTAATTCACTAAGACCGGTATTGATGTCCAATTTTTTATCAGGAACATTGCCATAGTTTAACTTAGGCATATATTCTCTTTTGTTTGACATATCAGGACTACGACGGATTTTTACTGCATCAGCAAGAATAGGTCTATAATCACGAACGATATCAAATGAATCCAATGTTACAGGACGGTCGGTCGTATCTCTTTTTTGAGCATAAGCCCCTACTCCCATCCCCAACATCAAGGTTAATATAGCAGATTGTTTAAAAACAGTATTCAACTTCATCTTTTCCTATTCTTATTTAATTTTTTCCAATAATTGTTTCGCTTCATTCAAAATACCATCTTCCGTGTTTTCGTAATTGTCGATCACACTTTCCAATGTTGATTTAGCTTGGAATTTATCGCCTTTGCCTTCGTATGCCTGAGCCATCACAATAAATCCTTTCGCTACCCAATAATCGTATGAAGAGAAGGAATCAGATATATCTAGTGCAGATTTAATTGCACCATCGTAATTTTTATTTTTCAATTGTTGTTCCGCAACCAAGAATCTCGCTTCAGCACCTGTCTCCGTTTTTGATTTCAGGGCCGCCAAGTTCAATTCTTTCATTCCCTCAGATCCTTTCGAGGTTGATAAGTATGCTTTTGCTGCATATAGGTGCGCCTTAGCTATATCCTCTTCTGAAGACTTCTCGTACTTCTTGATGATATTCGCATAAGTCAAGGTCTCAGCATAATCCCCCATGTTGAAGTAACTTACCAATAGGTTGTTTACAGCCCATCCGTAATTCTCTTTGTATTCCGAGGTCAACTCCAATTTCTTCAACACTTGAACCGCTTCGTTATAAGCTTTATTCCTCAAGTGCAATTTAGAAACAGAGATCAAGGTACGCTCTGTATAGGCTGAGGTCCAGTCATTCATGATAATGTTGAAATCATGCATCGCCTCTGTATCCTTACCTAAATTCGCGTTACTTTCTGCACGGATAAAACGAGCATGTTTCTCTTGAATCGGTTTAGGAAATTTATCGAAGTAAGCATTCACCGCTTCCACTGCCGCTTGCCAGTTGCCACGATCAAATAAGGTACGCGCGATAGAGAAGGTATGTGAATCCTGCTCTGCTGTACTTAAATCTCCAATATTGGTGCTTGTAGCATAACGGATATATCCAGAAGCATCACCTCTATCCAGATAGATGTTCTCGATAGATGCTAAAGCTTGTTTAGCTTCATCCGTAGTCGGGTATTGGTTTACCACACGTTGGAAAGTAGCTAATGCCGCATCATTATCATCTTTGTTATATTGTACTAGACCGATCGTTGTCAAGGCTCTAGGCACATACGAACTTCTTGGGTATTGCTCTACCATTTTTTGCAAACCATCGATCGCACGATCGTGATCTCCAATTAAGAAATAAGTATAAGGGATTTCAAACGCCACGTCATCCGCGTAGTTCGATTTAGGATATTTCGCGATCACCGAATTCAAGGTCGAAATCTTACCATTATTATCCCCTTGAAGCCCTAGTAAGATACCCTTTTGGAACAAGGCATAATCTTGGCTCTGCGCTCCTGAAGCGATCAAACGATCGTAGTAATTAGCTGCTTTGCTATAGTTTTTGATGGCTAAGTACGAGTCAGCTGCACGCGCCATCGCATCGTTCCTGGTATTTAAGTCAATGCCGTCTTTACCTCCACCCGCTAAGAAACGTTCGAAGTAATTGGCTGCCGTACTATAATTATCCGCTCTAAAGGCTGCATAAGCCAAAGCATAATTTGCATAATTATAAACCTCTGTTTTTCTAGCCGCAGGCAATTGCAGGAATTTATTGAAAGCAGATACGGCCTCTTTATACTTGCGAACCTCATACATGGCTTCCGCTTTCCAGTAAGTTGCCAATGCATAGATTTCCTCATCATAACGGTTAGCCTCTGAACGCATGAACATAGAAATAGCATTTTCAAATGCACGCTCATTATAGTATTCTAATCCGCGGTAATAAGTTACTTTTTGGTAAGCTGCATTTGCGTCTTTTCCTCTGTTTGGAAGGTCTTCCAGAACATCTACCGCTGCACGGTAATTTTTGGTGCTCAATAAAACCTCAGCCAATAATGTCTTCGCCTCTTCTTGGCGTTTTGATCTTGGGTAGGTCTGCATGTACTCATTGATAGCATCCAATGCTACTTGGTGAAACTCTAGATCATAAGACAATTTTGCATAGTTGAACAAACCTTCTTCTTTCAATTGAGGATCAAAATCTAGTTTTGACGCCCTGAAGAATGCGTTTCTTGCACTTTGTTTATTTCCTGTTTTCAAGAATGCATCCCCTAAAGTGATCATGGCACTTTGGAAATATGCATCCGGTTCTTCCAATTTCTCTAATTCCGAAATCGCTTTCTCATACTCCCCTAATTTATAGTTGATATAACCGATCTGGTAGCTATCTTGGTTGTTTTGAGTTTTGCCTTGGTCTTGAGCTTGGAACCTATCATAAAATTCCTTCGATTTCTCCAGGTCCCCTTTGATGAAATAAGTCGCTGCAATAATGCGCAACAACTCCGTTTCACTCTCTTGCTTGGTCGTCTCCAACTTAGGCAATCCATAACTCAACACATCATCATAACGCTTATCCAAGAAGTATAAGGCCGTGATGTAATATGGATAACTGTTCTCATAAGTTTTAGATCCTTCCAGACGTTCAAACTCATTCAAAGCTGTTTTATATTCTTGGTTCAAATAGCTCAAATAAGCCGAGTAATAGATCGATGCCTCTTGATATTGTCCCCTTAAATCTTTCAGTTCATTAAATACAGGTCTAGCAGCCTCATAATCGCCTGTCATGAACTTTGCATAAGCCAATTTGAAACGGTACTCCGTGTTCTCTGCTCCTGCTAAATTCTTACTGTCAATTTTCTCGAACCACTCAATAGCTTTTGGATAGTCTTTTTGAGCATAATATGACTTCCCGATTTGGAAATATGCCGCTTTGGAATTGGCACTTGCTGGATAATCTTTTATGTATTTTAAGAAACGGCTCTCAGCATCTGTCTCCCCTAACTCTAAAGCACAAACAGCTTGATAATATCTAACATTCTCTTTGAGTAAGCTTAATTCCTTTGTTTCGTCTAACTGAAGTGATGATTTGGTCCTGATTTCCTCAAACTTATCAAATTGTTTTGCAGCAGAACTAAATTTCCCTCTTTCATACAACTCCAGTCCATCCTTGTAGGCTTTATTCACTTCTTGCCATGCAGAATGTTGCGCCAATACCGGTGTACTCAATAAGCTCATCGCCACACCTAACTGGTAAATTTTTTTATACATATGATTGAATACTCCTTAAAATGAATGCGTCAGTATTTTTATTGAAATTCGACCTGTAACACCTTGATCAAATGGTACAAGCCTTCAACCTACGAAATTAATGGATAACTTCAATGTTTTCCTCAAAAGTTGTTAACAACTGTGGATAACCTGACCTATTTAACTTTATTTAACATTAGGTCGGGAATTGAGATTTGAGATGTGAGATATGAGACATTTTATTACTTAATATTTATTGAAACTATTGGATATATTCTACTATTTAAGCAATATGTTCCTAAAGCTTTTCCGTAAAATATAAACGAATTATCCTTATTGATCCTTGACAATTCAGCTTCAAAATTTGTTCCAACATCGAATAATAAACCGATAAAGTTTTAAACAATATTTTTACAAAAAAACAAGCCTGAAATCATGTGATTTCAGGCTTGTTTTCTGTTTTTTATCTTTTTTAGTTAGATTTCTATCTCATATCTCAAATCTCACATCTCATATCTAAGTACTCATATTCCTAACCCCTCTTCCCTGCCAACAGATACAGAACTGCCATTCTCACGGCTACTCCGTTTTCTACTTGGTCCAGGATAATGGAGTGGTTGCTGTCAGCAACATCCGAGGTAATCTCCACACCGCGGTTGATTGGCCCTGGGTGCATAATGACAATCTCTTTATCTAAGGAGTCTAAGATCTGTTTGTTCAAACCATAAAGCATGGAATACTCACGCAATGAAGGGAAGTAGGCGATATCCTGACGCTCCAGTTGGATCCTCAACATATTCGCTACATCACACCAGTTCAAAGCTTTCATCAAATCATGCTCTACCTTCACGCCTAATGAGGTAATATATTTTGGGATCAAGGTCGTCGGTCCACAGACCATAACCTCCGCTCCTTGTTTTTGTAAACATAAAATATTGGACAAAGCAACCCTTGAATGTAAGATATCTCCAATAATGGCAATTTTCTTACCAGCCACTTCACCTAACCTTTCACGGATAGAAAAGGAATCCAGTAAAGCTTGGGTAGGATGTTCATGGGCACCATCGCCGGCATTCACGATCTGGGCATCCACATGCTTGCTCAAGAAAACACCAGCACCTGCATAAGGGTGGCGCATCACGATCATGTCCACTTTCATCGCCAAGATATTGTTCACCGTATCGATCAAGGTTTCACCCTTACTTACAGAAGACGAGGAAGCCGCAAAGTTGACGATATCAGCCGACAAACGCTTTTCAGCAAGTTCAAAAGAAAGACGGGTACGGGTAGAGTTCTCGAAGAACACATTGGCAATGGTAATATCACGCAAAGAAGGTACCTTTTTAATCGGACGATTCAGTACTTCCTTGAAATTTGCTGCCGTATCCAAGATCAATTGGATATCGTTGCTATTTAAATCCTTGATACCTAATAAATGGCGGGTACTAAGTTGTTCAGATGTTGACATTTGTTAAACAATAAAATCTTTCTATTTCTTTTCGGTGATCAACACAATACTATCGTTATCATCCACCTCTTTCCAGCTTACAATTACTTTTTGCGAATCGATGGAGTCGACTTGGATCCCAATATAGTCTGGTTGGATAGGAATCTGTCTCGAGAAACGACGATCTACTAAGACCATCAATTCAATACGGTTGGCCCGACCAAACGCCTGGATAGCATCCATGGCAGAACGGATCGTCCTCCCAGTCCAAAGCACGTCATCAACCAAGATCACATTTTTGCCTTCTATAATAAAATCAATGACCGTACTGTTCGCAGCTAATGGGCTGGCACCTTTCATCCTGAAATCATCACGATAAAAAGTGATATCCAAAATACCCAATGGCACTTGAACACCTGTCATTTCTTTGATTTCCTGTACTAATCTTTCAGCTAAATAGGTACCTCGAGGTTGAATTCCAATGATTACAGCGTTGGAGAAATCTCCATGGTTTTCAATTAATTGTTGAGACAATCGCTTGAGCGTAATCTGAAACTTCGGTCCATCTAATAATATCGATTGTTTCATCTATGGATTTATTTAGGCAAACTTAAGGCATTTTTTCCAAAAATCGTAATTTAAGCCATATTGGATTGGAAAAAATAAGGCAGCTTATTAATAAGCTGCCTCGTTGCTAATCTATTATGAATTTCCACCAATTTTCTTCAAGAACATCCTTTTAGTCTAAAGTTAAAACCCGTTTAAACTGTTTACCATCGATTTCAAAATAGTAATGAAATTGTGGTCTATAAATACTACTAAATCTAGATGTATAGGTTACTTGCTGGTTCGAATAAAGTTCAATTTGTTCATTATTTACAGATCTAACAATTCCATCTCCATCTACGACTTCCATTTTTAAAACAGTTATTTTCTTACTGCCGTAGTTAGCAATAAAGTGTGTAATTGACGCTGTGTAATAGCCATTTATATTAGTAATAGAAGATGAGGTTTTACCAACTTTCACACCCGAATCAAGTTCTTTTACCATAACAGTACAGGAATTTATGACGCTTGGATTATCTTGTGAAGTAGCGATAATTTCAACAGTACCCGAAGATATAGCCTTTACCACTCCATTTTGATCCACGGATGCAATTTTCGGATTGCTAGAACTCCAAATTATCCCTTTATTTTTGACATTATTTGGAAATACCGTTGCAAAAATTGTAAAAGTGCCTCCAATTTCTAAACTTCTTAAATGCTCGCTAAGACTAATTGAAACAGCCCTAGCAGGAATAACTTTGATTGAACATGAAGCGGAAATATTAGGGTTTTCTGAAGATTTTGCAGTTATCTGTACGGTCCCTTCAGTTTTTGCTATTACATTTCCATATTGATCAACTGTCGCTATTGATGAATTACTTGAACTCCAAACTATGCCTTTATTATGAGTATTTTGCGGACTAACTTCAGCAGTTAGACCAAATGACTGACCAGCCATTAATTCAACGTGGGTCTCATTTAAGGTTATCTTCGTTGCCTTAACAGTAAAAACTTTTATTTTGGCTGTGGCAGAAATTGACCCTTCTTTAGTTTTAACGGTAATAACAACCTCTCCTTCCTTCTTACCTATTACATTTCCATATTGATCAACTGTCGCTATTAATGAATTACTTGAACTCCAAACTAAGTCTTTATTATGAGTATTTTGCGGACTAACTTCAGCTGTTAGAACAAATGATTGACCAGGCATTATTTCAACTTGGGTCTGATTTAAGGTTATCTTCGTTGCCTTAACAGTAAAAACTTTTATTTTGGCTGTCCCAGAAATTGACCCTTCTTTAGTTTTAACGGTAATAACCACTTCTCCTTCCTTCTTACCTATTACTTCTCCGTCAACAACGGAAGCGATGTTGCTATCAGAAGACTCCCATACCAAATCCTTATCTGTCGTATTATCCGGCTTGATTTTGGCTATCAGTTTGATGGCTTGACCCAATTCTACTTGCCCCGAAGTAATATTCAATTCAATCGCTGAAGGTAATACTGGTTTCACAATAATTTCTATTTCAGAAAAAACATTAGTTCCTTTTATTGTAGCAGTTAGTTTTGCCTTCCCTGCTTTCAATCCTTTAACCTTCCCTTCCATTACAGTAAAAACAGAATTATCACTAGAACTCCAATCAATGCCATACTGACCAGCATTTGTTGTATTAGGCGGATCTATTGAATATTTAACGTTAACAGAATCTCCCACAAAAAGGGTAGAATTAACTAGTTCTAACTTTAATTTCTCTGGTATAATCGGAAGAACATTTACTAGAACCCTTGCATTCATATTTTCTCCGGATATCGTTGCAGTAATTTCTGATTTACCTTCTTTTAAGGCTTTGATTACTCCAAGTTCATTCACACTAACCACTTCTGTGTTTGAACTAGACCATTTGTATTTTGGTTTAGGTAATTTCTGAGGGTTGTGTACTACATTCAAAGTATCGGACTTCCCAATAAACAATTGAATTTCTTTTTCAATAAATTCAATTTTGGTTATTTTTTCAGGAATTGCCTCCTCCTTGTCTTTGCTACAGGAAATAAAAAAAATGACAAATGTCAAAACTACCAAGCTGTACTTGCTAAATGGAAAATAAAATTTCATAGGGTAATAATTAAGTTTGATTGGGCACAAATGTAGAAAAGCAGAAAACAGAAAGTTTACGGTTTACCGTAATTCAATAAATTAAGCATTGTTATAAGTGGTTGTTTTTGGGAAGGAGGTTGCTGTATAGAATATTGAATTCGTCTGGAGAATTTGAACCAGGATGGATGGGATGAGAGGATGGGCCAAGATTATTATCGTGGGATAAATAAAAACCCTAGATTGGTAATACGCAGTGTAGGGGCGAATTGAATTCGCCCGCTGAACTGTATTTTTGAATTAGAAGAACCCCATCGGGGTTACATTATTTTAGAAAAAATAGAACGTTAGCCTAGAAGTAGCGAAAAAATGCTGTTCAATTAATCGAACAGCATTTTTTCGCTACCCCTGTTTTATTCGATACCATTGCTAAAATAATTCTGCCCTTATAGGGCAGAAAATCGCAAAAAATAGATTTTTGTGGAAATAAATATGGGTCTAAATACCTAGAACCTCAGATTTAACAAACTTGTAATTGGTAGAGGATGATCCGCCGAAGGGTCTCGGAACTACCCCACTCTTTATTTGAAAATAGTTGGTTCATCTTACGATTCATGATGACATGCATCCCTCAAAACCAAAAATTGATTCTTTGTTTCACTCTGAATCCCTCCCAAATGCATTTCTAATTCTGAACGATGAGTGAAGAATCTGTACCTAAATGTCCAATACATTTTGTCATCCTCAATCGAAGATTGAGGACCTGTACGGCAGTGCAAAAAATGATTTTTTTAATTTTGGATGTTTTCATTTCCCCGAGATTCTTCCTTCGTCAGAATGAAAAACCCTTAACTTAATGACATTGCCCCTGGGGTTTTACCTTTTTAATTAAAAATAGCCCTAATTTAAATCCCTTTATTAAGGTTAAAATTGTTGTAAATCTTGGCCCATCCTCTCTTCCTTTCCATCCTGGTTCATGCCCCGATCTTGGCCCATCCTCTCATCCCTTCCATCCTGGTTCAAATACCCGAATACAATCCCCCCCCACAAAAAAAGGGTTGCCATTCCTGACAACCCTTTTTCAATTCAAAACAAAAAATCTTATTGACTTGCTGCTTCGTATAATGGTCTATAGGTTTCAAAGATCTGATTAACTTCTTTCAAGAGATCTTGTTGTTTGGCATCCGTCAATACCCTTTGGTAATTCTGGATGGCAGCCAAACCGAAACGCATATTTCTAAATTCAAGATTAGGCTTAGTTTCTGCGATGTTCATGTAATAAGCCATGTTTTCGCGAAGGAATTTCAAGTTTCTCTTCACGATTTCATTCGCTTTTTCCACCTCACCAGTTTTGTACATGGCATCAATCAAGGTTGTATATGAGAACACCTCTGACATCAAGTACGCACGCTTAGGTAAGTTTTCGTAAGCATTGTTAACCAATTTCTTAGCCTCGGTATTCTTGCCCATTGATAATAGGTTTTGAGCTGTCTCACCAAAGATATTACCAGCATACATACTGATATAACGGTAAGAATCTGGATCTAAGTAATTAGAATTGGCAATATTACCCCAAGTGAACTTATTGATTATATTATTGTAGGTTCCTTCCACATCGGTAATCGGTCCTGTAACCTCACCTTCGGCAGCTAATGCCACAGGCATCAAGCGCATCGCAAATCCTTCTGAAACCAAGAACTTCTCTAAACCAATCATATTCTCTTCTGGAGTAGTAGAAGTAAAATAAATAGGACGTTTCCAACCGTTGTTGGCCAATAGCGCCATGATCGAAAGATCCGCTCTACTTACAATTCCTCCACTGTAATTCCATTGCATCGTATCAACGATGGCATCTTCCCACTCTTTAGGAACCACTTTGTTTGCTATTACAGCTTGTTTATCAACCTTCAACTGCATTTTCTTGGTTGGAAGGATATTCGCCCAATCTCCGCTCTGCAATTGAACCTTATATTGCTGATCATCCGAAAGCATGATCTGCAATAGGTCTTCTACATCTACATATCCAGGGATATTCATGTCACTGAAGTAAATCACATCGCGCACACCATCCTTGATTTTCTCAGGATCGATGTTCAATGGCAATGCATCAGCATCGTTCACCTTGTGCATCATTTGCTTCATGTACCAATCTGCACTCAGTAAACTTAAGTTTACCACACGTACGTCGGTACGGAAACCTTCAACTTCTTGCACGTACCATAAAGGATAGGTATCGTTATCACCATAACTGAATAGAATGGCATTTGGCGCACAAGACTCCAAATAATTCTTTGCCATATCACGAGCCAAGAACTTCTCCGAACGATCATGGTCATCCCAGTTTTGGCTTGCCAAAAGAACTGGTCCTGCAAGTAAGGAAACAGCTGTTGCTCCGATGGCAGCATTTTTCGCATTGACTTTCTTCGATAGTAAATCTGCAATCCATATTACACCCATCCCAACCCAAATACAGAATGCGTAGAAGGAACCAGCATAAGCATAATCCCGTTCACGTGGTTGCAATGGGGTTTGGTTCAGGTACAGCACAATGGCAAGACCTGTAAAGAAGAACAATAAAGTTACTACAGAAGCATCACGTTGCTGTTTCTTGAACTGCCACATGGCTCCTAAGATCCCTAATATCAATGGAAGGAAGAAATAGGTATTTCTACCCGCATTTTCTAATTCTGAGGTTGGGAGTGCATATTGACCTCCTAATCTTACATTATCGATCGGCTTAATACCCGAGATCCAGTTTCCTTCAGTAAAGGAACCTTGCCCTTGTTGGTCATTTTGGCGACCTACAAAGTTCCACATAAAGTAGCGACTGTACATCTGCCCGATCTGGTAACCGAAGAAGAACTTCAGGTTATCGACCATGGTAGGTACTTCATCTGGACCTAAGTTCAAGAATTCTCTATAGTAGGACTCGTGCTTATCGGAATAGATACGTGGAAACAGCGTACTGTGGCTCCAGGTATAATCGAATTTTTTCTTAGCTACGACATATTTGTTACCATCCTTACGGTAGATGTTTCCTGTTTCAAAAACATCAGTTGGTTTTGCATCAAAGTACCTTCCTTTCAACAAAGGCTCATCACCATATTGCTCACGGTTTAGGTAGCTTAAGAAAGTAAATACGTTGTCTGGATCAGAGTTGTTCAAGGTTGGGTTTGCTTTTGCCCTTACCAAGATCATTGTAAATGAACTATATCCAAAGATCACGAATGCTAAACTCAATAGCGATATATTCAAGATCGGCTTCACGTTTTTCCATGAATACCAGATTCCAAAAAGCAATAGACCCGCAACCAACAAAGTGAAGAAAGTGGCACCTGTGCCAAATCCCATGCCTAAACTGTTCACGAAAAACAGGTCAGAGAAGGCTGCAAATTTGATCAAATACTGGATAACACCCCATAATACCACCGCTAAAACGATGACACCGATGATCAGAGCTTTTGCTATCCCACCTCCTGTTACTTTCGATGTTCTTCTGAAATAGATTACCAAGGCAATCGCTGGAATCACCAATAAGTTCAATAAGTGGACGCCAATGGATAAACCCATCACATAGGCAATCAAGATTAACCAACGGTCTGCACCAGGTTCATCAGCCTTTGCTTCCCATTTTAGTATGGCCCAAAATACAACCGCAGTACATAATGAAGACATTGCGTATACTTCAGACTCAACTGCCGAAAACCAGAAGGTATCCGAAAAGGTATAAGCCAATGCACCGACAACCCCTGCCCCCATGATCTTGATCAAATTACCTTCGGAGATTTCCTCTTTAGAAGAAAGGCTCACATAAGCTTTCTTGGCAAGTGCGGTAATGGTCCAGAACAAGAAGGTAATGGTCAAACCACTACAAACGGCAGAACCCACATTCATCCAATAAGCAATGCGAGAGTTATCTCCCATCGCAAGGTTGGAGAACAAGTTTTGGATCATTAAAAATAAGGGCGCCCCCGGCTGGTGCACAATTTGCAACTTGTACGCCGAAGCAATAAATTCACCTGTATCCCACCAGCTTGTTGTCTTTTCAAGCGTCAAAATGTAAGTCAGTGTGGCAATAATACCCACTACCCATCCTAACAGGTTATTGATTTTTTTATAGTTCATACTAAAATATAGAAGGGTTTTCTAAAAATTATGCTTCGAAAATAAGGAATACAAATTATAATTAGACAAATAGTTTCTATTTTCTAG
Organism: Sphingobacterium sp. BS-2; assembly: GCF_046161205.1. Taxonomy (NCBI): domain Bacteria; kingdom Pseudomonadati; phylum Bacteroidota; class Sphingobacteriia; order Sphingobacteriales; family Sphingobacteriaceae; genus Sphingobacterium; species Sphingobacterium sp. BS-2. Next base: position 36,410 of record NZ_JBIXGO010000002.1, on the reverse strand, counting down.
TAGCAAAAACCCATAATCTTAGCTACCGATGGTCTAATGAAAGATAAAGTGAAAAAATATCGGCTTGAAAATCAGTATATTTAATAATTAACGCACTTTTTTATTTGCAGAATAGAAAACTCGACGTATATTTGCATCGTCAAAAGGGAACAACCCGATGACAAAACCACAAAAGTTTGCCCAATAGTATAATGGTAGTACGACGGTTTTTGGTGCCGTTTGTCTTGGTTCGAATCCAGGTTGGGCAACTCAAAAAAAGGCTTGAAACAATGTTTCGAGCCTTTTTTGGTTATTTTGGAATCCTACTTATGGTCAGCTCCAAAAATATTGGAACTAGCCTTCATCCAGCGATTCCAAAACCTTTGGTCTTCGCCCTTTCCGGCATATCACTCGTTTCATAATCCTTGGATTTTAATTCAGAACGGATCCCGAAAAGAAGCAACAATCAACTTACTTTCATTCGAGTCTCATTCGAGACATATTCGGGAAAAGCCTAGAAAATGCTAGGAGAAAAATCGAACCCAATTGCAGAAATCTACTGGATCGAAATAACAATTTCCTTAACCCTTTCTTGCTTTCTATTGAAGTTAAATTAGGACAGCTTCGAGGAGGAATTGGATATTCTTTTGAACATATTGCGAAATTTCCGAATGAATCTCGAATATGGTTAAATACAAACCTGCTATTTCGCAAAATTTATTGAAATGAAGACAGGTCAAAGACTTAATAAATGGTTATTTTAATGGAATAGCGATCTATACCCTCCTATTATTAGGTATTTTTTAATGCAAGTTAAATAAGCATATTTGACTTTTGCTACTTACATGAAAAAAAGCTTCTACCTATTCCTTTTTCTTCATTTCAGCATTGGCTTATTTGGGCAGCAATCGCTGAGTCAAAATCCTATTGTAGATAGCTTAATCAATCTCCAAAAAAACGGAAAAAATGATAGTATTAAGGCTCGAGCTAGCTTTCTGCTCTCCGATTATTTCTACCAAGATACGACTCTCTCCAAATCCTACCTAGAATCGGGGAGAAAACTAATACGAAACAATAATTTCCTCAAAGGTTTATACCATCATTATTTCGCAGGGATCTATTTCTACCTAGATTCTGAACTCGCTATTCGGGAATATCAATACGCCATTGAGTGCTTTGAAAAAGTTGAGGGCAGGGAAAGCCTTTCTTTTCAAGCGAAATCTTGGCATAACATCGGGGTTCAATATCAATTTTTGGGGGAACCAAAGAAGTTTATGGAAATCCTGAGTGAACATAGCATACCGTTGTCCCGAAAAGCGCAGGATCATGGACAGACTGCGCTCTATCTTGGGGAAATCGGGATGCTGCTGATGAATAACCAGGATTACCAAACTGCATCTTTTTATTTCCATAAAGGATTAAAGACCATGGAGGCGCATCCACCCGTAGATCAGGCAGACCATTTAGAAATACTCGTGAATACCGCCCGGAATTTTCTTTTCTTACAAAAACTGGACTCTGCAAAAATGTTTATTGACAGAGCAGAACCTGTCGCCATGGAAATCAGGGAAAACAGTCTTTTCTATGATTTCATTGCCGTCAAATCCAATCAGCTCAATGAATCCAGGGAGTTCCTAGCGGCAAAGGAATTATTGCTACCTGCAATTGAAGCTGCAAAAAGGGAGAATGTTGCTGATTCGCATACCTATAAAATCAATGCTCTTTACTTCCAACTGTACAAAGCTTATTTCGGCAGCAATAAATTTAATCTCGCAAAAGAGGCCCTCTACCAAGGGATGCAATACGAACCCTATAAATCTGCGATTAATACAGTAATACGATATTCCAAACTGGCGGAGGTCTATGAAAAACTGCATGATTATCCTTCGGCATATCGCTATGCCCACCTGGCATTTCAGATCCGGGACTCGGTCTATAACGAGGATTCCCGGAGGGAAATCAATGCCATGGAAAAAAGGCTGCAACTTTCCCAGAAAGAGAGGCAGATCAACCAGCTCAAGTCCGACAATGAGCAGATCAGCTTGATCCACAAAAACCAACAGTTAATACATAGTTTAATAGCGGTAGGCAGCTTTATCCTCTTATTACTAGTTCTTTTCTTGATCTATGTATTTCAGAACAACCGGCGAACGGGGAAAATAAAGCTCAATATGCTGGAACAGCAGAATAAAATTGAGGTAGCGCAGGCAGTTATGCATGCCGAGGAAAACGAAAGACATCGAATAGCCCAGGAATTACATGATGGTTTGGGCGGAACACTTTCGGCAATAAAGTATAAACTATCCATGGATCCGGCAAACAGTAGCCCGGATTTGATGAAGGAGATCAATAAGCAATTGGAAAACTCGATTTCAGATCTCCGAGGAATTTCGAGAAACCTAATGCCTGGCACCCTAGTCCAGTCTGGACTGGATATAGCACTAAAAGATCTGTGTGCATCTTTGGCTACCGATTATCTGCAAGTGGAATACCATTCCTTTAGTATACAACCCAGCATCTCCAAAGACAAACAGCTCAATATATATCGGATCATCCAAGAATTGCTGACCAATAGTATCCGACATGGTCAGGCAAGTAAGATATTGGTACAGTGCAGCCAGGCAGAAAATAAGTTTTTTATCGTACTTGAAGATAATGGCAAAGGATTTGACAAAGAGATATTGAAGAACAACATGGGGATGGGAATTAATAATATCAGGCGAAGGATCGACTTGATGCAGGGCATCTTTGAAATGGATTCCACGATTTCTGAAGGGACAACAGTTAATATTGAACTCAATGTCTGAAGGAAGGAAAACACTAGCACTAGTCGATGATCACCCTATCGTAATTGAAGGACTCAAATCTGTCTTGTCCAAGTGGAATGGGCAGTATGATTTAATCTGCTTTTCTAATGGCCTTTCTATTTTAAACTACTTGCATGATAATCATATAGATATTGTCTTGTTGGATATCTCATTGCCAGATATCAATGGACTGGAGGTCTGCAAAAAAATAAAGACAGAAAGCCCCAGGACCAAGGTCGTTGGCCTAAGCAACCAAGCGGAATATAGCGTGATCTCCATGATGCTTGAAAATGGGGCATCTGGATTTCTACTCAAAGAGGTTCCTTCACACGAAATCATGGAGGGTTTGGATCAAGTCGTCAAGGGAGAAACGGCCTTGAGTGCTGAGGTCAAAAATATTTTGGCTAGCCAATCCAAGCAGACGCAGAGCTTACCCTCGCTTACCAAAAGGGAAAAGCAATTGATCCAGTTGCTGGCCAAGGGAAAAACCACCAGTAAAATTGCAACTGAACTATCCTTGAGCAAATTTACGGTGGACACCTACCGTAAGAATCTCCTCCAGAAATTCAATGTCAAAAACAGCAGTGAGCTATTGGTGTTACTCATTGAAAACAAGATGATATAATTTATTGATTACAAATGCATCATCAATAAAAAAAGAGAGCCTAATTGGCAGCAATAATGTGGACACATCGGCATTCATATTTTATAATCTGAAACATTTATCTAACTTTGCGGCTACATAAAGTTAACAGGCTCAAAAGAAGCTTTAAAATGCTGCAGAAATCGAAATATCAATATAAAAAACCCCAATAAATCATTTCACCATGCCTTTGCAATTTAACACCGTAAAATTATTTGCTGGATCAGGAACCTTAGAACTAGCAGACAAGATTTCAAAATCTTACGGAAAACCCCTAGGAGACATGACTTTGTCGAAGTTTTCTGACGGCGAAATTCAACCTTTCTACAACGAGTCCGTTCGTGGAAGTGATGTGTTCTTAATTCAATCTACCAATCAACCCACAGACAATCTATTAGAGTTATTGTTGATGATCGATGCGGCTAAGCGTGCTTCAGCGCACTACATCACGGTAGTTGTCCCTTATTTTGGGTATGCACGTCAGGATCGTAAGGACAAACCACGTGTTGCAATTGGAGCAAAAATGATCGCTAACCTAATCACTGCTGCGGGTGCACACCGCATCATGACGATGGATTTGCATGCTGCTCAGATCCAAGGATTCTTTGACATCCCAGTTGATCACTTGGATGGTGCCATTATCTTCGTTCCATATATCAAATCATTGAAATTGGAAAACTTGATGATCGCTTCTCCAGATATGGGTGGATCATACAGAGCACGTACATTTGCGAAATTCTTCAATGCTGAGGTTGTTATCTGTGATAAACGCAGAAAACGTGCAAATGAAATCGAGTCGATGTCGATTATCGGTGATGTTACAGGACAGGATGTGGTATTGATCGATGATATCTGTGACACAGCAGGTACGCTTTCCAAAGCGGCTGCCTTGATTATGGAGAATGGTGCAAGATCCGTTCGTGCGGTATGTACACATGCTGTATTATCGGGTAAAGCTTATGAAACCATTGAAAACTCTGTATTATCAGAAATGATTGTGACAGACACCATTCAATTGAACCCAGAGAAAGCTGCTCAATGCACTAAAATCAAGGTTCTTTCCACTGCGGATCTATTTGCAAACGCAATTAAGAATGTCAATGAACATGGTTCTATTTCGGATTTATTCGACGTTAAATAAACCATTATTCAAATAAAACAAGCGAAAGGGTACTTCAAAAGAGTATCCTTTCTGCATTATTGGGATTTAGTTGGCAGAGTAACAGCAATTTATTTTTGCAATAGGGTCAAAAATTCTTTCAGCAATCCATTTTAATGATTATCTTTGCACCTCAAATTTTAATATATTAAAACATGAAATCAATTGCTATTAGCGGTTCTGCAAGACAGAACGTAGGGAAAAGAGATGCTAAGGAATTGCGTTACGAGGGAAAAATCCCTGCAGTTCTTTACGGTGGTAAAGAACAAACACATTTCTCGGTATCCGCAGCTGATTTGAAACCAGTTCTTTACACTCCAGAAGTTATCTTCGTAGAATTGGAAATCGGTGGCAAAAAATCAAAAGCTATCGTTCAAGAAGCTCAATTCCATCCATTAACTGACGAAGTTACTCACGTAGACTTCTTACAATTATTTGATGACAAAGAAGTTTCTGTGAACATTCCAATCAAATTGGTAGGTACTTCTCCAGGTGTTAAAATGGGTGGTAAATTAGTTCAAAAATTACGTAACCTTCGCGTTAAAGCTCTTCCTAACAGCTTACCTCAAGATATCGAGGTTCCTATGGAAGGTCTTGAAGTGGGTAAATCTTTCCGCGTAGGTCAAGTAACTTTAACTGATGCTAAAGTATTAAACAACGCTGACGATACTATCGTTTCCGTTACTATGTCACGTGCTCTTCGTCAAGCGGAGCAAGAAGCTGCGAAAGCTGCTAAAGGTGGTAAAAAATAATTTACTAGCACAGTATAAAAAAATTGAAGGCATCGAAATTTCGATGCCTTCTTTGTTCAAACTAAATATATAAGAGTTAAATGTTTCTACATCTGTGAAGCTTCCTTTTCTATAGCTTCAATGGTTGGACCATAATCGACCCCTAAACCCTCCTGTTGATAAACCAATTCGCCTTGGGCATTGAATAAGCTGATGATATTGGAATGCGAGAAATCGATCGGTGATATCTGTTTATAATTCACTGCTAAAGTTGCAGCAAACTCTCGAGTATCTTCTTCATTCGATCTAAGGAATATCCATTGCTCGCTATCCATTTCATTTTCAATAGCAAATTGCTTCAGCCTTTCAGGGGTATCGACCTTGGGATCAATGCTGACCAATAAGAATTTGATCTTGTCCTTGTTTTTGGATTTCACTGTTTTTTCAATATGGCGCATATCGGCAACCAATCTTGGACAAGCGGCCTTGCAAGAAGTATAGATCATGACCGCGACTACCACATTTCCTTTTAGATCTTTCAGTTCCATTTCTTCCCCATTCTGGTTGGTCCAATGCGAGGGAAGATTATAAACCGAAAGGTCAGAAAGAGAATCAGTCAAGATAGGCTGCTTGAGCTCTACCTGGGTGCTCGTTTCAGGATTTTGGCAAGCTTGAGCCAAAAGACCTAACGCAAACAAGGTCAATAATAAATTCTTCATCATAACATTCTTTATTTAATATCTCTAGCACAGCGGAACCCTAGGTTCCTACTGCTATAAGAAGCTTTCATACTGCCACGAAAAGCATAACGCATGAAAGCAGCATAATTCATCAGGTCTGAGGCATTCACGGAAGCCCCTCCACAGAACAGATTTCCATCTTCACCTTTATCTTTTCTGGACTCGCCAGTCAAGAAAATACTGTTAAAATCTGAGGTCCATTCCCAGACCAATCCATGCATATCATATACCCCCCAATAGTTCTTAAAGGTACTTCCAACTTCATTGTTATAAGTCTTAGCTGTCTCATACCAACTTAGGATATATTGATTATAGGATTTCTTGGTCCTGGCATCCATTGTTTTCGCATCCGACATCGCTGCATATTCCCATTCATCCATGGTCGGCAATCGCTTTCCTTTACTTTCACAGTATTTTTTAGCGGCATACCAAGAAACATTGGTCACTGGGGATTTAGCCTTGGCCGGAGCATAATCAAGATCAGACTTCCAATAAGCCAAATAGCTTTTGTCGGCAAACAATTTTTTGATTTGCGATTTGCTATAGGACTTGTTCGTCTTTAAAAATTCTAGGTATTCTTGATTGGTGACAGGGAACACATCCAGATAGAATGAATTCACTGAAACCGGTCGCTTATCCGCCGTACCATATAAGGGGACATAGTTTCCTTTTTTGATCAGGACCATGTCTTGAGCATATAAAGCTTGACAGCTGAGTAAACAATACAATAAGTAGCTAAATATTTTCCACATCATCTAATCTCCGTAAGGTTAGGGAGCACAGCTATGCACTCCCCAAGCTGTATTATTTTGCACGACGATCCCTAACATTGATAGGAGTCACGAAAGTTTTATTATTTCCCCAATTGTTATACACATAGTTCAACACATCAGCAACTTCTTGGTCAGTCAGAGACTGTCCAGGCATCACTGAGTTATATTTTTCCCCATTTACGGTAATCTCGCCTTTCAAGCCAAACAAGACTGCATCAATGGCTTTTTCTTTGTTGTTATTCAAGAAATCAGATTTTGCCAATGGAGGGAATACCCCTTTAATCCCTTGTCCTTCACTCTGGTGACAAGCCAAACAGGTCCTTGCAAAGACTGATTTACCATCAGCGATGGATTGATCAGGCGTTTTTGCGATAATAGGTTTTTTCTTAGCCATTTTAGGCATGTGTTGGATGGTACCTCCTTCAGGCAGATAGATCCCTTCCATAATTTTACCTGAATAGATTTGGTGGTTTTCTTCACCTTCCACTTTCAACATACCCAATGCACCTTTGTTAAAGGCTCTGAAAATGGAGTGGTCCACCATCACCAAGGTACCTGGAACATCTACTTTAAACTCTACGATGGCTGCTCCGCCCGCAGGTATAAGGGTAGTCTGTATATTATTGTTGATCAGGTCACCGCCTTCTACATGCACCTTATCAAAGATCTCGCCGATGACATGGAAAGAAGACACCAAGTTCGGTCCACCATTCCCCACAAATAGACGGATAGTTTCACCCACTTTGGCTTGAAGTGCATTATCATTGACCAATGCATTTACATTACCATTGAATACTACATAATCTGCTTCTTCCTTGATCGCTTTGTTCATATCAAATGCTTGTAAGCCTTGTTCACCATAGGAACCTTCGGTATAGAAGTCACCTTGCATCACATAGTATTCCTTATCCACAGGCGCTAATCCGCCTTCAGGTTCTACCAAGATCAAGCCGTACATCCCATTGGCAATGTGCATCCCCACCGGAGCGGTAGCACAGTGATAGACATAAAGACCTGGATTCAAACACTTAAAAGAGAATGAAACCTCGTGTCCAGGTGCAACCAATGATGATTCAGCACCACCACCAGGACCTGTTACGGCATGTAAGTCAATATTATGCGGCAATTTATTATCAGGGTGGTTCTTGAGTAAAAAGTCAACTTCATCCCCTACTCTGGCTCTAATAAATTGGCCAGGTACAGAACCTCCAAAAGTCCAGTAGGTATATTTAACACCATCGACCATTTCACCTTCCAACTCTAAAATTTCTAGACTAACTTTTAGTTTTGCTGCATCTCTTTTACCGATAGGTTTTGGCACTAAAGGTGGTGAAGTCAGCTCAGCTACGATCTCTCCTTTCACTGGAATCTTGCTCGTATCAATCTGTTTATTTTCTGCGGAATGCTTGCAAGCGGTAAATGCCACTGCAACCCCCAACAGCATACTAAATAAAGTGATTTTGTTTTTCATGTTTCAGCATTATTTTTTAATAATTCTCCTCTTTCTTACTAATTAAAAATACTGGAAATCCGAGGGTTTTTAAATGACACCAACCATACAAAAAAGTGGCCTTCATTACATTTTTATGACAAACTCGATGATGATTATCATGCCTTGGAAAATGTGGGCTAATAATGAAAAAAAGAGGCTTTGGGAGAGCCTCTTTTTTCAATAAAAAATTTATTCAACGGTGTTTAAGGATTTTTGCTGGCGCAAAAATTGAGTCAAAATTTATGGAGAATTCTTATTTCGTATTTTCCTCTAATCGGATAGATTTGGGAAATAGGATATTGTTTTCTAAGTGTATATGTTTATGCAAATCTTGTTCAAAGTCGCGAAGCATATCAAATGCCACGCGGTAAGTATTGCATGCGTCTTCGGGTGCGGTATAATTGTCGGATAATTCGGCAATTTTCGCAAAGCGTCCGCCTTCGGTTTCATGTTCATGGATCATCATGCTCATTGGATTCTGAACAGAACCAAAACCCGGTTGAACATAGGCTGCTGGATTTGATTTGGTTTCCTCTAATTTCTCAATGTATGGGAACAAAATCTTTTCTTCTTTTTCCATGTGATGACCAAGATCCAATGCGCTTTCTTCAAACAATTTATTGATTTCATAAAGTTCTGGATGTCTTTCGCCATGTACTCGAGCCACCTTATTGATATAAGCCATTAATACTGGCGTTTTTTCGCGCACATATCTATGATGGGTTTTTACTATATAGGATACCAATAAATCAGAAGGCCATGAATTGAAATCGATTTGCTCGCCTGCAGATTCATTCAATACATTATTTAGGTCATCCAATAGGCTTTCCTTATTGATGCCTTTTTTATCAGCAACAGTTCCAATGGCAACTTGTCCACCACAACAGAAATCCATTCCATATTTGGTAAATACAGCAGCAGTCTTGAAATTCTTAGCAACTACATTACCGATTTTTTCATTTATTAAGTTTTCCATGATTTTATTGTTTTTTATTTTTAAGTGTTAAATCAAATACAAACCAGGCACATGCAAATACCCCGATGGCGAATACAATATCTCCAGGCGTACGCATCCATTTTAGGAACACCATTCCTGGTTCTTGCATCAATTCGGCAGAACGGGCATACCACATCCCCTGGCCTATGCTTTCGATAGCCTGCCAGATCCCGACAGGTAATAAGCTCAACATAGCCATTCCGAGCAATCCAATATTTAAGCTCCAGAAACCAACCTTGATCAGTTTATCATTCCATTTGACATCGCGGTACAAGCTGCGCAGAACAAAGAGCATCAATCCGATTCCTAGCATCCCGTACACTCCGAACAACGCAGTGTGACCATGCAAAGGTGTTGTATTCAGGCCTTGCACAAAATAAAGTGCAATTGGAGGATTGATGATAAACCCAAATACTCCTGCCCCAAGGAAGTTCCAGAATGCTACGGAAATCAGAAAATAGATTGGCCATTTGTAATCCTCTAACCATTTGGTGGCTTTCGAAATCTTATAGTTGTGATAAGCTTCAAATCCGATAATGGTCAATGGAACAACTTCCAAGGCACTGAATGTAGCACCCAAGGCCATAACTGCAGTTGGAGTTCCTGAGAAATATAAGTGGTGGAATGTACCTAGGATACCGCCCGACAAGAATATGATGGTAGAGAACAACACGCTGGATGTTGCGCTCTTTGGTTTCAATAAGCCTAATCGTACGAACAGGAAGGCCATTACTACAGTGGCAAACACTTCGAAGAATCCTTCTACCCATAAATGCACTACCCACCATCGCCAGTATTCCGCGATAGCCAAATTGGTCTGTATGCCCCACATCAATCCTGCACCATAGAAAAGCGCAATGGCTGAACAGGAAATAAGGAACATCACGATCAAGTTCTTTTCTTCGCCTCCGTTTTTCAGGATCGGGATCAATGGTCTCACCATTAATGCCAACCATACAAAGAGCCCAATGAAAAGGAAAATCTGCCAGAATCTTCCTAGATCCACGTATTCATAACCTTGATGGCCAAACCAGAAGTTTTGGACTAAATCTAGTTTTTGCATCACGCCATACCATTGGCCCACCATAGAACCCACCACGATGATCAATAGCGCGATAAAGAGGAAGTTCACGCCAAAGACCTGGAATTTAGGATCCTTTCCGGAAACCGCCGGAGCTATATAGAGACCGGTAGCCAACCAGGCTGTAGCGATCCAGAAGATAGCTAATTGGGTGTGCCAAGTACGGGTTACAGAATAAGGAAGGAATTGATCGATAGGAATTCCATAAAGCCCATCACCTTCCACTCCGTAGTGCGCTGTGACAATCCCTAAGCCGACCTGCACCAGCATCAAGAGACTGACCACCCAGAAGTATTTCTTCACCAATTTCATGGATGGGGTCACTCCTTGTCTCAACAAGGGATCTTCAGCAGGATAAAGCAGTTCGTCTTCAGCACCTGCCCTAACTTGCCATAACACCAACGCACCCACACAAAAGATCAATAAGATGATACTTACCCCGGACCAAGCCAGTAGGTCCATGGTCATTTCATTGCCGACCAATTTCTCATTGGGCCAATTATGGGTATACGAAACCTTGGAGTCGGGTCTTTCGGTCACGGTCGCCCAGGTAGCCCAGAAGAAAAAGGCATTCATCTTATGCATCCTTGCTTCATCTTTAATCGAATTCACAGGAATAGCATAATCCTTTCTCAATTGGTCGAATTTGGGATCATTGGTAAATAAGCCCTTGTAATACTCCGACAGCGCTTGGATGGCTGAAACCCGATCAGCATCAATGGTAATGGTATTGCTAGCAGCGTCGAAGGTGTTTTTTCTGATTTTTGATTTCAAGCGGGTTGCCAACATAGCTTGTTGATCTTCGCCTATTTCATTATATGGTTTAGAAAATTCGTTTTTTGAATAAATATCCAGGATATGTAAGGCTTCGCGGTGCAGCCAATCTGCTGTCCAATCTGGAGCGACATAAGCACCATGCCCCCAAATAGATCCTACTTCTTGACCTCCTATACTTTGCCAAATATTCTGTCCATCTTTAATATCTTGTTCGGTAAAAATAAGTTCTCCAGATTCATCGACGATTTTTTCTGGAATTGGCGGGGAAACTTGGTAGATCTCATAACCGTAGTATAGCAGTACTGAAAATGACAATACTACCACTAGGATAAAGGCCCACCATAATTTTTTCTCTCTTTTCATTCTTTAAAGGCTTTAGCATGATAAGATGGGCCCCTATCTAGGGGACCACCAAAAATTTGTTTCAAACTATTCGGCTATGATCTTTCCTTTCATTACCGCAAGGTGTCCAGGGAATGAACAGATAAAATCATAGGTTCCTGGGCTTTCTAGGGTAAAGTCGATTTTGGTTTCTTCGCCACCCCCAATTAATTTGGTATGAGCTAGAACCTCTGTTGATTCAGGAACATAGTCTGTAGCTTGTGCCTTTATTGCCTCTTCTCCGAATTTGATTAGGTCAGTACCTGGTTTCAAAACAACCAAGTTATGTCCCATCACTTCTTTTTTCATTGTACCAACGTGCTTTAATGTAAGGCTGATTGGCTCTCCGGCTTTGACATGTAATTCATTTACATTGAACTGCATTTGATCGTTGCTTTCTACCACAATGGTATTTGAAGTTGCGGCAGCAGTGGATTCAGGCTCAGCTGTAGGAGTTGGAGTTTCGGTCGCTGGAGCTTCGGTAGCATGTGAACTGTGATCGGTAGATTCGGATTTAGATTGTTCTGAATTACCACAAGAAGCTAAAAATAAGCATGAGCATAATGCAAGAGTCCCAATGTTAAAGGTAGTTTTCATATAATGTGTTTTGTATTTAAGACAAAATTGTCTTTTTTGTACCGTGAAAAAAATTCCATCGGTCACATTTTTCAGTGATGCTAGTAATATTTTACTTTAAATCAACATTTGGGGCTGGATTAAAGGCCATTTGAAACCGCCCTTTATAGGATTTGGACATTTAAAAAACCTTCAGGAATTAACCTGAAGGTTTAGATTAAATAAGATGTATTTTCTATTGACTGAACTACAAAGTCTTACCTCGGATTTATCCTTAAGAGCTCTTGAACATTTCTTCCAGAAGCTTGCATTTGAACCGCAGAGCTCTCAGGAATATATTTGATAAGGATATCAAAATTGGCATTCGCAAGGAAGGCATTGAATTCAACCGGATTTGGTTGTCCCGAGGAGAGGATTTCGTTCCCTTCCAATAACACCTGTAAAAAATTGTTCTTAGTGACGGTATTATAACCTACCTTAAAAGGGGCTATTCTGTATTTTAAATTAATGCTGGGACTACCATAATTTACATAGTCCCCATTTTTTACGAGGTCATTCCATTGATAACGGAAATAATTTGAGTAGAATACCCCATTGTCAAGAATAGGATCATTGTATCTCCAATAAATAAAGCTAATTCCTTTATTGATGTTGACATTTCCCAAGTTAATTTCATTATTGACATAAGAGAAATTGGGCTTGGTCAGATTATAATCCTCCCCTTCTTTTGCAGGTAATGAAAACTTAACATTTTTTATTAGGAAGACATGTACGCCTGAATTTTGAGTACTGGCTAAGGGATATGATGTACCCCAATTATCAAGATTCTTAGGTCCGTGGATTGTTAGGGTTGATAAATTAAAATATAGATCCCCAACTTTACCAATGTCCATGGTTGGAGCTACATTTCCACTTAACAAACTCAATCCGTCTTTTCCATTTTCCCCATTCTCCCCTTGCGCTCCTTTTAGTGAGGTAGGATTGCCCCATGAATTTGCTGTTTTTGGTCCATAGATATTAGTAAGTGCTAGGTCAATATAATAATCACCAATATTTCCAAGATTGGCTGCTGGTGCTGTAGTTCCGCTAAGGACCTTGGTTCCATCAGCTCCTTTCGCACCCACATCACCTTGTTCTCCTTTATCACCTTGATCGCCTTTTGGCCCTTGCTCTCCATCTTTAGAGCAGCCCAACATTATGGTGAATACCACAATGAAGAAATGTATTCTATTTTTCATGTTAATAATAGTTAGATATATACAAATATAATAATTAGGATAATTAATTAATATTGGGATATTATATTTCAATTAAGGAATTTTCAATCATACACCTCCCCTTTAGGCCAGCCACTATTCTTTTTCATTCTGTTATAATTAAATCCTATTTTTGCAGGCATGAATTATCTGATAGTTGGATTAGGAAATATTGGAAGGGAGTATGCTGATACCCGTCATAATATAGGTTTTATGGTTGCAGACGAACTGGCAAACCAGGCCGGTACGACATGGTCGACTCTGAAACATGCCTATTACACCGAATACAAGCAAAGAGGTCACAACGTTTTTGTGATAAAACCTACCACCTTTATGAACCTAAGCGGTAAAGCCGTTAACTATTGGATGCAAGAACTGAAAGTTCCAATCCAGAATGTCTTGGTTATCGTTGATGACTTGGCAATTCCATTTGGGTCTTTGCGAATCAAACCTAAGGGATCTGCAGCTGGCCACAATGGTTTGAAATCCATTGAAGGCTCGGTGGGCGGACAACATTATGCCCGTTTAAGATTTGGCATCGGCGACAATTACCCCAAAGGAAGACAGGTAGATTATGTCTTAGGGCCATTTGACAATGAAGAGCAACGAGAACTTCCTGCCCTGATTGAACATTCCGTAAAAATGGTGAACAGCTTCATTAATATCGGAATTGAGCTGACCATGACAAACTTGAACACGAAATAAATCTGTTAAGCCTCAGATTAGGTTAAAGATTTAGGCATTTTTTTCGTATATTATTAGCATATTTACAAGACATAATATATGGATAGAATACGACCATTTATTACCATTCCGATCATCTTGGTTTTCTTTATTTGGGGATCGACGCAGGCATTTCATTTATTGAGTGCGGCATCGGATTGGGATGTATTTGTGGGCGTTTGTTTGTCACTTTTACTGATTGCCATACTATATAAGTTCATTATGTATATCTTGAAAAAATAGACCAACCAATTTTATTTATGAAAAGAAATCTTATTGCTGTGGGGGCAACCCTAATTATCGCTTTGCTTGTTTGGATCATTTGCACGGAAAGAATCGACGCCGGTTATGAAGGGATCAAGGTTAAACTCTATGGTTCTGAGAAAGGCGTTCAGGACGTGAGTTTAGTAACCGGAAGGGTTTGGTATAATCCTATTACCGAATCAATCTACGAGTTTCCGACTTATGTTCAGACCGTCAATTATCAAAACTTTACAGTGAATGCCAAGGATGGATCGGTCTTTACCGTTGATCCCACCCTATCCCTGCGGGTATTGACCGGTAGTTCGCCTAAGATCTTTACAAAATATAGAAGGCCAGTGGACGAGATATTGAACATGACCTTGGTAAACCACATCAAGGATGTATATAGGATTGAATTCAACAAATATTCTACGGATTCCATTATCAGTAATCGAGAGAAATTTGAAAATGGCGTACAAGATAAAATGATTAAGTTTTTGCAAGGAGAAGGCTTTATCTTGGAGCAATTGACTTCTGGGATACAGTATCCTGAATCGATCACCCAAGCCATCAATGCTAAAAATGCGGCCATTCAGAAGGCTCAGCAAGCTGAAAATGAGCTGAAGGTAGTGGAAGCGGATGCCAGAAAAATGATTGTTCAGGCGGAAGCGGAATCCAAGGCCAACCAATTGAGACAGCAAACCCTTTCTCCATTGATCATACAACAGCAGTTTATCGAAAAATGGGATGGCTCGACCCCGCTCTATGGCAATAGCCCTGTGATCTTTAAAGAATTGAAATAATAAAAAGGCAGCCCTAGGGTTGCCTTTCTTGCCTGATTTGATTTAGTAAATAATAAAAATTTAATAAAGATCTTTATTTCGATTTATTGGATTTTGTCCCAATGATCACCACTCCCTTTTCACCTTTTTTCCCATATAAGGCTTTGCCTCCTTTTGGATCCAGCTGGTTATAGTATTCAATTTCGTTATAGTCCAGTTTGTCGATAGCTTTCTTATTCGCGATTTTTCCATCGATGACTATAAGCTTGTCTTTTAGTGCATCTTTAGATAATGATCCTCTAACTCTCACTGCTCCGGGTGTGCCATTTTGACCATGAACGGGTTTGCCAATGTAAACATGCGTTATCTCAGAGTCTGACTGAGCTTCAAATGTATTGTTTCCGGCTTCGGTAATCGCTCGGCCTTTAACAGTTATTCTTGCTGGCTCTGAACCTGGTTCTCCCTTTACGGTGATTCTAGGTTCGGAGGCAGGTTTTCCGGGGACAGACGTAGATCCAATATTGTTTTTCCTTGCAAATTCTAAGGTTGTGAGCTTGATGGTTGGTTTCTCTCCATTGGAACCCTTCATCACGTGAACATTCGCCAGTTCATTTGGGGACAATTTTTTATACTCCTCAATAGTGGACTCTTTTTCATCAATGATAATTTTTGTGTCTTTTGGGATTTCTTTGAATTCGACTTTGGTAATGACTTTTACTGGCAGGGAGTCTTTACTAATAGTTGCATTCGCTCTCATTCCTAAAAATTCTCCTCTAAGCTCATTTGAGCTCGATGCTCCTTGCCCAGCAGCATCTTTTTTCGTCTCAATAATAAATACGCCATGCTTTCCTTCCTCTCCATATTTATTCCCTTCAGCACCTTTTAGAATATCTAAACTCTTAATAGAGTTAGGATTAACAACCGCAATATTGAAGTTCTTAGGCATTCTTTCACCATCAAGTATCACTAAAGGACGCTTATTCGGATCTGCATGAATCAAACGAGTAATATTGACCGATTTAATACGATTACCAGTTTGGTTAGGACCAGACCCAGCTTGAACATAGTCTGCGTATTCCTTGGTATCTATGTTCCTGATGGAATCAAGGTCTGTCGTATCTTTTTTAGGTTGCGGAATAATGACTTCTTTGATTTGTTGATTGAGGTCTGTTTCATTCAATTTGACTACCACCCTTTCAATTTTAGCTTCAGCTTGGTTTACCGTGAAGGTGATTCCAGCAATGATCAAGATGGGCAACAGGAAGACATATTTTCCCAGTTGCAGTTTGGATGATCTTTTTTTGTTCATCATCATAATGCGCTTTTTTAAGGTTTTAAAATTAAACTGATTGCTGATGCCGACCGAAGCACCCTGCTTGGTGACATTCAGCAAGGAGTATTGATAGGTCTGTCGGTCCACACCCTTATCCAGAACTTGTTGATCAGTCAAGAATTCCAGATTTTGACGTACGGCTTTGCGCATGTACCATACGAAGGGATTAAACCAACAGCACAACAACACTATTTCAAACCACAGAACATCGATGCTGTGATGGCCTCTCACATGTACCTGTTCGTGCTTGAAAATATCGTATAGCTCCAGATCCTGGTGCTGTTCTTTGTGCAGATAGATCTTGTTGAAAAAAGAAAATGGGGTAATCGGGAATAGGACATTCCGGAAAATAAAATCGCGCCACTGCGATGGCTTTGAATGCCAATGGATACGTAATAAGCTACCGAGCTGTATCAACAACTTGGTCAGGAGGACCAATCCTCCGATGGCTACCAAATAGACCATCAGATCACCGAGATAAAAAGCTTCCACCTTGCTTTCCTCTAGTATTGGGAAATATTCCATGATTATCCCTTGCGGGATTGTAATGCTCTTGGCAAACCATGACTTGATATCCAAGAATGGATAGACAAAGGCATAGAGGCTCCCAAAGAGGAAATAAAACCTATTAAGACGGTAAAAAGTGAGGTTCTTCAAAAGGAACTGATATCCTAGAAAGATTAACGCCAGTAGCAGGTTTACTTGGATGATATAGGTCAGTAGAGCTTCCATGAGCTTAGGATTTATTATGCTTGATCATTTCCATGATTTCTTCCAATTCTTTTTGGCTCAGCTTCTCTTCTTTGACAAAGAATGAAACCATCTCTTTATAGGAGTTTTTGAAATAATCGCCTACAAAGGAATTCATGAATTTGGCCTTGTACTCCTCGGCATTCAATATAGGTTCATAGCGTTTTGCATTGGCGTATTTAACGGCCTTCACAAAGCCTTTCTTTTCCAAGTTTCGGATGGTGGAGGCCAAAGTGGTATAAGGCATTTCTTTATCTTTCAAATTATCCAATATTTCGCGGACAAATCCACCGTTTAATTGCCAGATTGACAACATTGCTTCTTCTTCTTGGGCGGTCAGTTTTTCCATTGCTCTACGTATTTATCACTAAATTACGAACTTTTCGTAGACTACAAAATATTTTAACATATTTTATCAGCTTGGCTAGCTGGGAATGAACGGATTAAGGCAGGTAATTGGTTGAAAAAGGAGAATTAGGGCTATCTGAGCAAAGATTTGGCTTGAATGGACAAGTAATCTAATTAATACACATAAATTGTCTTAAAATGACTGTTTTGTGTCATAATTATTCATATTATACATCAGAAAATAGAAATCAATTTTATACATTTGTAAGAATACGATAAAAGTATAAAACACAAATAATACAAGAAATTTGATTATGTCTGAAACTGCATCTATTAACTTAAATGGGTCTACATATGAAATGCCTGTTATCACAGGAACTGAAAATGAGAAAGCCCTAGATATTTCAAAATTAAGAGATTCTTCTGGATACATTACCTTAGATCCAGGATTCAAAAACACAGGTTCTACAAAGAGCGCCATCACTTTTTTAGATGGAGAAAAAGGTATCTTAAGATATAGAGGATACGCGATTGAAGATTTAGCAGAAAAATCAACTTTCTTGGAAGTAGCTTATTTATTGATTTACGGTGAGCTACCAACAAAAGACGTATTAGAGAAATTCCGTTCTGATATCAGGGCACAGATGATGATCCACGAGGACATGAAAAACTTCTTCGCAGGTTTTCCATCCAAGTCTCATCCAATGGGTCAATTATCCTGTTTAGTAGGTGCATTGTCATCATTCTATCCAGAGTCTCTAAACCCTAACCAAACAGAAGAGGAAGAAAATAAAACGATCATCAACCTATTGGCTAAAATGCCTACGATCGTTTCATGGATCCAAAAGAAATCATTAGGTCATCCGGTAGTTTATCCTAAGAATAACTTCGGTTATATCGAGAACTTCTTGAATATGATCTTTGGTGAAGTAAACCAAGACAAAACATTCGATCCATTGGTGATTGATGCGATGCATAAATTATTGATCTTACATGCTGACCACGAACAGAACTGTTCTACCTCAACAGTAAGAATGGTAGGTTCATCGAATGCAAACATGTATGCTTCTATCTCCGCTGGTATCAATGCCCTTTGGGGTCCACTGCACGGCGGTGCTAACCAAGCGGTAATCGAAATGCTTGAGGCAATCAAAGAAGATGGTGGTGATGCTGATAAATACCTTGCGAAAGCAAAAGACAAAAACGATCCTTTCCGTTTGATGGGATTCGGTCACCGTGTTTACAAAAACTTCGATCCGCGTGCTAAGATCATCAAAAAAGCATGTGACGACGTTCTAGAGAAATTAGGTGTTCAAGATCCAGTTTTGGATATCGCTAAGCGTCTTGAAGAAGCTGCTTTGAATGACCAATACTTCATCGATCGTAAATTATATCCAAACGTAGACTTCTATTCAGGTATAATCTACCGTGCACTAGGATTCAATTCTGATATGTTTACTGTATTGTTCGCATTAGGTCGTCTTCCGGGATGGATTGCACAATGGAAAGAGATGCGTGATAACAAAGAGCCTATCGGCCGTCCAAGACAAGTATACATTGGCGAAAACCTTCGTCCTTATGTTGAAATCTCAGATAGAAAATAAGAATTATCAATTCATATTTAAAAGCCCAACCATTGAGAAAGTGGTTGGGCTTTTATATTGAATGTCAATAATTTTCTACAGCAATCAAAAAAGGCTCCTAATGAGGAGCCTTTAATATTTTATGATAAATCTAACGATTATTGTCTGATTGAAATACGCTTAACGATGGTTTCTGAGCCTCCAGACACTCTCACGAAGTAAAAACCTTCAGAAAGTTTTTGTTGGGTATCAAAACTTAAGTTCTGCATTCCTGCATCTAAGCTACCATTGTGAAGACTTAGGACTTCATTCCCAAGGGCATCCATTACTTTTATCGTAATATTATTTACCTTTGCGAGCTTGAAAGTCACAGAGATCTGTTCTGAGATGGGATTGTAGAAGACTTTAACATTGTTGATAAGCTTATCATTGTCTTCTTCTTTCGCCTTGTTCAGATCAAATGAAGAAGCTTCAAGTGTTGAATAGCTAGAATAATGTGGGGTTGAAACTTCAGAATTAGAAGCCTGTGCTGTACCTCCTAAGCCGATTAATAGGCATAGTGAACAGATAGCAAGGTGTGATATATTTCTAAATTCTAATTTCATGTTTCAATATGGATACTCGATTAAGGTTATGGTTTAATCAAATGTAAACAATAATTCGAGAATTCCTAATACAAAAGTAATTAATTTTAGCTTTTTTTTAGGAGTTTTTTAGGGCCTTTAACAATTTTTAACAAGAAAATACGTTGTCGCATTAAAAGTTGTAATTTCGCCTCTAATTCAGATAAGATATCAAACATAATTAAATATATGTCAGGAGATCATAAACAAAACCTACAGCGCCTAAGCTGGACAGGTTTATTAATCAGTCTAGGTATCATTTTCGGTGATATCGGTACTTCTCCCCTCTACGTTTTCAAAGCAATTTTTAACAAAGGTGAAATTCAAGAAATCATGATTTATGGTGGCCTTTCTTGTATTTTCTGGACGCTTACGTTGCAGACCACCGTTAAATATGTCATCATAACCCTGAACGCGGACAACAAAGGTGAAGGCGGGATTTTATCCCTCTATTCCTTGGTTCGAAAAAGAGCAAAATGGTTGATTATTCCGGCCATCATCGGGGGTAGCACCCTTTTAGCAGACGGGATGATCACGCCAGCGATCACCATCTCTTCCGCAGTTGAAGGTTTAGCAATCAAAACTCCAGGTTTCCCGACCATTCCTGTGGTTGTCCTGATCATTTCCATGCTTTTTATCATCCAACGTTTTGGAACCAATATCGTAGGCCGGGTATTCGGACCTTTAATGTTCATTTGGTTCACGACGATAGGGATATTGGGATTCTCTTATTTAGGGCATAATCCTGAGATCTGGAAAGCCATTAACCCGTACTACGCTTACCAATTACTTGCAAACTATCCAAAAGCTTGGTTCATCATCGGAGCAATCTTCCTTTGTACCACGGGAGCTGAGGCTCTTTATTCTGACATGGGACATTGCGGAAAATCCAATATCCGTATCAGCTGGATCTATGTAAAACTGATGTTGATTTTCAACTACTTTGGACAGGGCGCTTGGTTGTTAGGTCATGTTGGTACTAAAATCGGGGAGGTTAATCCTTTCTATGCAATCATGCCAGATTGGTTTATTATCTGGGGGGTTACTATCGCGACCATTGCTGCGGTAATTGCCAGCCAGGCCATGATTTCAGGTTCATTCACCTTAATAGCGGAAGCGGTACGATTGAATATTTGGCCTAAAGTTGCCATTCGATATCCAAGCGATCATAAAGGTCAAATCTATGTCCCTTCAGTCAATCTCATCCTTTATCTAGGCTGTATGTTGATTATCCTGATCTTCAAAGAGTCAAGTAATATGGAGGCCGCTTATGGTCTAGCGATTAACCTGACCTTTATTATGACCACCATCCTCATGACGGTCTTCATGATCAGAAAACGGATCAACCCAATCTTGATTGGTCTGTTTGCATCTGTATACACCGTCATCGAATTAGCTTTCTTAGTGGGTAATATCAGTAAAATTGCTCATGGTGGTTGGTTGACCTTATTGCTTGCATTGACCTTGTTTGTGGTGATGTACAGCTGGTTTGGTGCAAGAAAGATCAAGAACAGGTTTGTCAAATTTGTCAATATCCAAGATTACTACCCTATCCTGTCTGAGCTAAGCGAGGATAAAACCGTTCCTCAGTTTTCCTCTCACTTGGTTTATTTGACCAGTGCAAATAACCTGACCGAAGTAGAAGCTAAGATCACTTATTCCATCATCAACAAGAAACCAAAGCGTGCAGATGTGTATTGGTTGGTTCACGTGGATGTAATGGACAACCCACACACAAGGGAATATAAAGTCACTCAATTAATCCCCGGAAAGCTTATCCGTATTGACTTCCACCTAGGTTTCCGTGAGGAACAGAAGATCAGTTTATTGTTCCGTAAGGTTGTTGAAGATATGGTGAAGAAAGGTGAAATTGATATCACAAGTAACTACGAGACTTTGAAGAAACACAATATCCCTGGAGATTTCAACTTCGTAGTCCTAGAGAAAGTTATTTCGAAAACCCACTTCCTGAAATGGAATGAGAAAATCATCCTTGAGATCTATAAGATCCTGAAGAAATTCAGTCTTTCAGAAGAGAAGGGATTTGGTCTCGACAGCAGCTTTGTTACGCTTGAGCGAGTTCCACTCACCATCCCTAATACGGAAGAAGTAAAACTTACTAGATTATAAAAAAAGGCTGCCATTTGGCAGCCTTTCCTATTTCTATTTATTCTCTTTTTATTTCGTATCGATATTTCTCAATTTCGAATTTCTATAGCCATAACCAAAGTATATCGCTAAACCACCCAACAACCATAGGATAAAGATAATCCAGTTGCTCGCCCCTAATTCAGACATCAAATACAGGTTTACCAAGATTCCGATCACCGGCAATAGTGAAAAGTTATATTTAAAGCTCAGAACGCTCAACACTAACCAAGCCAACCAAAACACGATCACCAAAGATTTATGCAATAGGATCGCCGAGGATCCCATGCTCATCCAATCCGAGATCGACTCTCCACTGAACCTAACCGCCAAGATCAATCCGACAATCAAGCCAATCCCTACGATGTATTTTCCATTGACATAAGGCACTCTGAACTTAGAACGTTTGGACAATCCAGAATGATCCATATACAATACCCCACAGCACACCAAGATAAAAGCGAAGAATGTACCTACAGAGGTCAAATCAACAAAGAAATCCATCTTAAAGAACAAGGCTGGAATGGCCACCACGATACCAGTAACGATCGTAGCAAAAGAAGGCGTTTTATACTTCGGGTGAATGGTTGCAAATTTCTTCCATAACAATCCATCTCTACTCATCGTCATCCAAATCCTTGGTTGAGCCAACTGAAACACCAGTAGAGCACTTGTAATCGCAATTACGGAAGTCACTGATATAATCCCAGCCATGTGGTCAAAACCTACATATTCGAAAACATAGGCCAAAGGATCCTTTACATTCAATTCTTTATAGTTCACCATCCCTGTCAACACCAAGGTGATCGCAACATAAAGCACAGCACAGATCAACAAACAATAGATCATCGCCTTTGGAAGGTCCCTTTGAGGATTCTTACATTCCTCCGCAGTCGTTGAAATGGAGTCGAAACCGATAAAAGCAAAGAATACCGCTGCTACCCCACTCATTACCCCTCCGATACCATTCGGTGCAAACGGTGTCCAGTTCTCTGGCTTTACAAAGAAAATACCACCAATGATCACCGCCAGGATAATCCCGATCTTGATCAACACCATGATATTACTAGCTTTTCTGGATTCCTTGATCCCGATATAAACCAGCCAAGTCACCAAGAAGGTGATCAATCCGGCGGGCATATCAAAGATTATCGGGATATCCAGGATCCTTGGAGCCGTATCATAAGCTTGCAGGGCAACCTTATCGATCTTCTCCATATTTTCTATCCCGACCTCCAGGAATTTCTGATGAGCGTCAAGTGCATAACCCGGCGCCATGGTCATCCATTTGGGGAGATGGATGCCGAAGCCTTCCAGCATGGAAACAAAGTATTGCGACCATGAAATGGCAACCACCATATTGGAAACGGCATATTCGAGCACCAGGGCCCAGCCTATAATCCATGCAAACAATTCACCAAATGCCACATAAGCATAGGTATATGCACTACCGGAAACCGGCACGGTACTCGCAAACTGAGCATAGGAAAGAGCAGTAAACACACAGGCAAAAGCCACAAACACGAAGAGCAGCGATACGGCCGGACCACCATTGTAGCTGGCCAAACCGATGGTACTGAAAATACCAGCCCCTACGATGGCTGCAATACCAAGTGAAACTAAATCTCGAACTCCTAAAATTTTTGCTAATCCAGAACCACCATGTTCAGCGTCTGAAAGAATTTGATCTACGCTTTTCTTTCGGAAAAGTCTATTAGCCATATTAAGTTAATTTATTGGACAAGTAACAAAAGTGAAAAAAATTATGACAAATACGTCAAGTTATCCTGAATATATGTGTAGATATCTTTGAAATCCTTCATATCTTCATTGCAATAATCGACCAGGACTGCAGTTAATCCTTCATGTATTCCCTTTGGGGTCTCAAAGGTCCAGATACGTTTAGAAATATTGATCAGTGGCTTTGAAATCTGATCAAGATCCTTATAATCAAAAATATACTTCCATGCTAAGAATTTATCATAAAAGGCAACAAACCCATCAATATCTTCCACACCGATGGTTTTCAAATAATTTTTCATAATTGGTCGGTGAACATTTTCTAAATGTTCATATAATCTCGAAACATTGACCAGCTGATGCTTGATCAACAGATGATCCAGCATCAATTCCACTGCGATGTGTGCCATGAAGGTGCCACGAATCGGAGTACCTTCCAAAACAGGGTCGAGCTTACGTCTCAGGTGGTGACAATGGTTCAAAAAGAATTCACTACTATGGAATATCTTGTCCACCTCCACATGTCGGTACCAGCCTTCTGATATTTCCATGGTTAAGGGGTGGGCAAAGAGTTGTTCCTCGAATTTTTGGGGATGAAAGATATAGGACTTATCAACATTCTTCAACAAGTCTGGCAACAAAGAGCCAAGGACGCGCTCCGGGATAGTTGCAAACCTTTCAAAATAGAAATGTGAGAGAAAATTCATCCGCTATATCAAACAATTAATATCTGAAAGATACAGTTTAATCTCGTATCTTTGCAACTTAAATAAAAATCTTAAGGGTATATTATGAACTTTGTAGAAGAACTACGCTGGAGAGGCATGCTTCAAGACATCATGCCAGGAACAGAAGAATTGTTAAACAAAGAACAAGTAGCGGGATATATCGGCTTCGACCCGACAGGCGATTCTCTACATGTTGGTCATTTAACTCAAATCATGACCCTGATCCACTTTCAACATGCTGGCCACAAGCCTATTGCCTTAGTTGGTGGTGCGACAGGAATGATCGGAGACCCTTCATTCAAATCAGCTGAACGTAATCTTCTTGATGAAGCTACGTTAGCTCACAATGTTGCATCCTTGAAACATCAATTGACCAAATTCTTAACATTTGGCGAAGGTGATACCGATGCAAAAATGGTGAACAACTTCGATTGGTTCAAGGAATTCAGTTTCCTTGATTTCATCCGCGATGTTGGTAAGCTGATTACCGTGAATTATATGATGGCCAAAGATTCTGTAAAGAAACGTTTGGAAGGCGAAAACGGCCTTTCCTTCACTGAGTTCTCCTATCAATTAATTCAAGGTTATGACTTCTATTATCTTTGGAAAAACCAGAACTGTAAAATCCAAATGGGTGGTTCTGACCAATGGGGTAACATCGTTACTGGAAGTGAAATCGTTCGCAGATTAGAACAAGGGACTGTTTTCGGATTAACTACGCAATTGATCAAAAAGTCTGACGGACAGAAGTTCGGCAAGACCGAATCAGGTGCGGTATGGTTGGACGCTAAGAAAACCTCTCCTTATAAATATTATCAATTCTGGTTGAATGCAACAGATGATGACGCTAAAAACTGGATCAAGATCTTTACTTTGAAAACCAAGGAAGAAATTGATGCCATCATCGCTGAGCATGATGCTGCGCCTCACTTGAGAATTGTTCAAAAAGCTTTGGCTAAGGACATCACAACCCGTACGCACTCTGAATTAGACTACGAAACAGCGGTTAAGACTTCCGAATTCCTTTTCGGAAACGGAGACCTTTCTTTCTTGGCTAACTTAGATCATGAAGCTGTACTTGAAGTATTCGACGGTGTTCCTCAATCCAACTTGGATAGAGCAAAATTAGCTGAAGGCATCAATATTTTAGACCTATTGGTTGAGACACAAGTGTTCCCTTCCAAAGGTGAAGCCAGAAAAATGTTGCAAGGTGGAGGCGTTTCTTTGAACCGTGAGAAATTGACCGACATTGAATTGTTTGTAAACACCAGCAATTTGATCAATGATAAATACCTTATAGCTCAACGTGGTAAAAAGAACTACTACTTAATCACTGTAGCATAAGAAGCAGAATAAAAAAAGAAAGCCCGTAATCAGCAGATTACGGGCTTTCTTTTTTTATTTCTATCCCTTCTTAGAGTTCCAATATCTTATATTTTATCACTTTCTTATCTCCTTCCACCTGAAGGTCAGAGTACAAAACGACTGAAATCACCGAGCGATCCTTTCCATCCAAATGGATTTCAATATCCTCATATTTCTGGTCGGTTGAAGTGATTTTGAACGTAAAATCTTCCTTCGAAGCATATTCATTTAATCCAAAAACCCTATCCTCCAGATTATGGCTTATCGTAGAAGTCAGGTATTTAAAATCTAACTTCAGCTTGGAATCCGAAACCAGGTTTACCAACCTTAATTTCATCTTCCCAGGATCAGGCTTGATTACATCATCCTCTGTTACAAGCGGTTCGCGTTTATATTCACCAAAGAAAAAGTAAGAATACATTTTGGGACTTTGGAAAACCTTCTCCGTAGCATACAATACAGCACCTTTCCCAGTTTTCAGTTCCAACGACCTTTTCCCTGGAAACAGAGTACGGTGGCTTAAGTATCCTCCCGTGCTGAAATCCTCGCCGTCCTTATTGACTAATTTACCGTCAACAAAAAGTTCAAGTTTGCTGGTTCCTTCAATCGCATTGAAGGCTGCAATCCCCGAAAAACCGTCACGGCCATCTAAATTTTCAGGATTTAATCCATCATCCTTTGCACAACTCTGTATGAAAACTGAAAAACACAACAAGACAATAGCCAGCAAATTTTTATTTCTTGGAAACATACTTCAAAAATCTTTATATTCAAAGATACAACGAATTTGGAGAGCTTATTGCTACAGCTCAATGAATTCAAATCAATGAACTATTTATGTAATAGCTTGACCGATTCCAATTGTTTTAAACAGGACATTCTACCTCGCCCGTTAATGACCTACAAAATTGAATCCTAAAAGTTTTTTTTTAAGTTTGTACTAACGTAAATCACGTCATATTAATGGCTAAATTAAATACATTTAAAAACGGTAGTGGTAGCACTGGGACTAAGAAGACGAAGAACACTACTATTTCATATCAAAAAAGAGCAAAAACCAAGTCTTTTGATCAATTCAACTTTTCTGAAGGTCAAAGAAAGGCTCTCAAAATATTAGGCCTATTCCTGCTATTGCTCGCTGGCCTATTCACTGTTGCTTTTGTTTCCTATTTGTTCACTTGGCAGTCTGACCAAAGCTACATCGCCCAAAGCAATGGCGGATGGAGCACTTTAATGCAAACAACAGACGAAATCCACGATGAAACCATAGAAACACCGATCGTTCAAAACAAACTCGGAAAGTTCGGTGCCCTTTTAGCCAACCAATTCATGTATGAGTGGTTCGGAGTAGCTTCCTTCCTCTTTATCTTGGTCTTATTTGTTATCGGATATAAATTCCTTTACAAAAGATCCATCCTCCCGGTATGGAAAACAGTGATCTATTCACTTGTTGCCATCATCCTTTTGTCGATTACACTTGGCTTTGCCCAAGATTTCATATCCAATACCCCACATATCCTAGAAGGTAAATTCGGTTTCTGGACCAATCAGATCCTGAAAAACCAAATCGGAACCGTAGGAACAGGTGGATTGCTGGTCTTTATTTTCTTGACCGCATTAGTGTTGTTGTACAATTACGATTTAAGGTTCTCTTTCCAATCTTCTAAAAAACAATTGGAAGACGAGGATGAAGAATTTGAAGAGGATGACCAAAACTACAGTACGGTCAACAACAAGATCAAGACAAATACCCAGCAAAATATCGCTACAGATACTTATGCTGTTCCCGATGAAGAAGAGGATGAAATCGGCAGTGTAGAATTCACGAGCAATAAAGAAGAAGAAACTCCAGTTTCGCTTCCTTTGAACGTAAATGCAATCAAGCCAAACACAAACTTCGTGGAGAACCAACAGAAGGAAATCGAACTCAGTATCGAACCTCCTCCTGCCCCAGCAAAGAAAACTGAAGAAGCTGCTGAACCCGCATTAACAGTGGAAAGAGTCATTGAAGAAAAACCGATCTCTGCCAATGACTTAGTGGAGAAATTTGGAGAATATGACCCTAAACTAGACCTTTCAGGCTATCAATATCCTGGATTAGATCTATTGAAAGATTATGGTTCTGGCAAAATCACCATCAACCAACAAGAACTCGAAGCCAATAAAAATAGAATTGTAGAGACCCTGAGGAACTACAGCATTGAAATCGAACATATCAAGGCTACCATCGGTCCAACGGTGACTCTGTACGAGATCATCCCGAAACCAGGGGTCCGTATTTCTAAGATCAAGAATTTGGAAGATGATATTGCCCTTAGCTTAGCGGCTTTAGGTATCCGTATCATTGCGCCAATGCCGGGTAAAGGAACCATTGGTATCGAGGTACCAAGCTCAACTCCTGAAATGGTTTCGATGCGCTCTATCTTAACAACGGAGAAATTCCAGAAGTCGGATATGGACTTACCTATTGCCTTAGGAAAAACCATATCCAATGAGGTTTATATTGCCGATTTGGCAAAAATGCCACACTTACTGGTAGCGGGTGCTACAGGTCAGGGTAAATCGGTTGGTATCAACGCCATCTTAACTTCCCTGCTTTACAAAAAACACCCAGCAGAATTAAAGTTTGTCCTTGTCGACCCTAAGAAGGTAGAGTTATCCTTATTCAAGAAAATCGAAAGGCATTTCTTGGCAAAACTGCCTAATGAGGATGAACCTATCATCACCGATACGAAAAAAGTAATCAACACTTTAAATTCCCTTTGTATTGAAATGGATCAACGTTATGATCTCTTAAAAAATGCGCAGGTAAGGAATTTAAAGGAATATAATGCAAAATTTATCAATCGTCGATTAAACCCTGAGGAGGGTCATCGATTCTTACCATTTATAGTTCTTATAATTGATGAGTTTGCCGATTTGATCATGACAGCCGGTAAGGAGGTAGAAACACCAATCGCTCGTCTTGCTCAGTTAGCCCGTGCCGTGGGTATCCACTTGGTCATTGCAACCCAAAGACCTTCCGTGAATATCATTACAGGTACGATCAAAGCTAACTTCCCAGCTCGACTTGCCTTTAGGGTACTTTCGAAAACCGACTCAAGGACCATCTTGGATAGTGGCGGTGCAGACCAATTGATTGGTCGTGGTGACATGTTGCTTGCAACAGGTAGTGACCTAATCCGTATCCAGTGTGCCTTTGTCGATACCCCTGAGGTTGATCAGATTTCTGATTTCATCGGATCACAACGTGGTTATCCATCTGCCCACCTATTGCCAGAGTACATTGATGAAAATGGTGAAGGTTCAGGCTTATCGGATTTCGACTTGTCCGACAGAGATCAGTTGTTTGAAGAAGCTGCAAGGCTGATCGTTATGCATCAACAAGGCTCAACATCATTGATTCAGCGCAAGTTAAAATTAGGTTACAACCGCGCTGGTAGAATCATCGATCAATTGGAAGCTGCAGGTATTGTAGGTCCTTTTGAAGGTAGTAAAGCACGCGAGGTGCTCTACCCAGATGAATACTCATTGGAACAATATTTGGAAACATTAAGAAAAGATTAATTAATGATGATGAGATTTATGTATGTATTTGTTGCCCTTTTCAGTGCAACATTAGCGTTCGGACAAAATGGTTCAGCCAAGAAAATCTTGGATGAAGTGTCCCAAAAATACGATGGTTACAAAACCATCCAGTCTGAATTTACTTTTAAAGCCACTCAAGCGAATGGTGAGAATTATACCGATAAAGGAAAGCTGTTCTTGAACAAACCTTCCAATCAGTATAAGATTTCATTAGCAGCACAGGATCTGATATCCGATGGCAAATCCACTTGGTCTGTTCTTAAAGAAGATAAAGAAGTTCAGGTCTCTGAAGCTGATAACTCAGGACAAGCCATTGGACCCAACAATATTTTCACCTTTTACAAATCAGGATATAAATTCGGAAGTTCTTCCAATCAGTCGGATGCTGCTGCAGGGAAACTGACCGCAATCGACTTGACTCCTGAAGATGCTAAAAGCAACTATTCAAAGATCCAGGTTCGCATCAACAAGAACAAACATATCCATGATGTAACCATCTTTGACAAATCTGGTGCAAAATATACATATACCATCAATGGACTTTATGTCAACAGCCCTATTGCTAGCTCAACTTTCCAATTCAACAAAGGAAATTACCCAGGCTTTGAAGTGGTAGATTTACGTTAAGAAACCAAACATTTCATATAATAAAAAGGCGAGTCAACCCAAAGTTGCTCGCCTTTTTGATACCGATGGTTTTTAAGTCCCTAAAATAAAAAAGCCTCTTAGTCGAGGCCCTTTTATACTTATTCTAAAAAATTATAATGAAAATTCTAATCTATGCTCTGAAAAAGCGAAGCTCAATCAGGTCGTTTGGCACTGGCAATGAATTCCAATGCTCATGTATCGCCAAGGCTGCCCCTACAGCTGTAGCTTGTGCCATGGATGCGGCATAAACCTCCACCTCCGGATACTCCTTCGCCAGCAAGTTCATATAGATCGAATTCTTACTGAATCCACCATCCACAAACACCCTACTGATCTTTCCTTCATTCATGATCAAATTGGTCGATCGCACCTGCGCCTTGACCAAATGCAACATAAAGGAGTGATAAGCTTCTTTAAAGTCCTTAAACTGGCTTAAATCCAGTTTTGAGAAAGCATCCAACTCATCAGATAGCTCCTCGGTTTGTAAAGCCCTGATCAAGTTCCAATCAATCTCCATATTCCTGAACTTGGCAGTGGTTACACCGAAATAATCAGCTATCCGCTTCGATTGCACATCATGTTCATGACCTGCAAATAAACGCGAAGCTTTGACAGGATCACCCGCATAGGACAGGTAAAACAAACAGTCCTGTTCCAGCTCAGATTTAGTCAGTGGACTATGGTTGAATGGATTCAACGAGATGCACCAAGTTCCGGTAGAAATCAGCACAAATGGCTCGTGGAAATTCAATAAATACGGTATCAAAGCCGATGAACTATCATGAAGACCAGAACCGATCAGGAAGGTACTCCCCGGAAAATTTGCCGAAAACACTTCCTCCGCTTGCACAACCGGCGCCAACTTTTTATCAACGCCATTATCTTTCACCCATTGGTGATAATCCTGCTTATTGTAGTCCCATAATGCTGTATGGCAACCTATGCTGGTTTTATCCGAATAAAGCTTTCCAGACAGCAAAAAACTAAGGTATTGTGGGAGATGAAGCGCACAATGGATTTCATCGAATACCTTCGGCCTTTCTTTTTTCACTCGAAACAATTGCAGACCTGAATTCAGGCTTCCTAAATCCGGAGATGCAGTATCCAAACTGAATTTTTCCAATCCTCCATAATGATTATGGAGTTCATCTTTCAGTTCCTGCGGATATTCCTTCAGGTAATTGTACAGAGGAGTCAAAGGCTGTCCATCCTCTCGGATCAGCACAAAACTGGCTCCATAAGCCGTAAAATTGATTGCCTTGACTTCAAATTCCGTTTTACGGAAAATCTCATGCAAGGAGTCAAATACGGACAACCTTAAACTCTCAATATTTTCACAAGGATCCCCATCCTCATCTACCGTTTCCAAAAAGCGCGCTGACTTCTCAAAAACGATCTGATAATGTTCATCAAACAAGAACAACTTTTTGTTCGTTTTGCCAACATCAAAAATGGCAACAACAGGTATACGATCTTTTTGTCCCATTTCTTTATGCTATAATCCAGTTGCTACCGAGTTTTCACCTCTTTCTTTTACCAATTGCGTCCTAACGTTTAATTCATCAAACAGTTGCAAAGGATCCAAAGCTGCTCCAGCCCTTAATCTTGCCTCCGCTACGATCGGACGAACATCCGTGCGAAATGCATCTTGCAATATATTCTGTGCTTTTACGATATCATTATTTTGCTGAGCTTCTTTCAATGCCTTACGATCCACCAATAGTGCCTGCGCATAGGCAATCATAATTGCTTCAACGGATTGCAATAAATCAACCAATGGATCTTTCAGGTTATGCGAAGCATCGATCATCCAACCCAAATCACTGGCATGGTCCATACCTCGGGCATCCATTCCCTCCACTAATTCATTGAAGATCAAAAACAGTTGGTAAGGCTTAATTGCTCCGGCAGTAAGGTCATCATCAGCATATTTACTGTCATTGAAATGGAAACCACCTAACTTTCCTTCCATCAGCAATAAAGAAACAATCTGTTCTATATTCGCATTAGGGAGATGATGTCCCAGATCAACCAGTGTAAATGCCTTAGGCCCCAATTTACTGGCCAATAACAAGGATTGCCCCCAATCTCCAATGGTCATCGAATAAAAGAAGGGTTCAAAAGCTTTATACTCTATAAATAGCTTCCAATCTTCAGGTAGATGGGCATAGATTTCCTTCAGGCTTTCTAAAGTATGCTGAAAAGCTTCCCGAAAATTCAATTGACCTGGAAAGGAAGAACCATCCGCCAACCAAACGGTCAGCGCTTTTGATCCCAAGGCTATACCATGATCGATGACTTCTTTATTATGCTCCACCGCCTGTCTCCTGACCTTCGGATCCACATGATGCAAAGAACCATGCTTATAGCTTAATTCCTGATCCTTCTGGTCCTGAAAAGTATTGGAGTTTACCGCATCAAATTTCAAATCAAAAGAAGCCGCCAAATCCTTGATCTTTTGGGAATCTTTAGGGATATCCCAAGGGATATGCAATGAAATGGCACCACTCGACCTGTTTAAGGCATGCAATAAACCTACATCCTCAATCTTTTCTTCTAAAGTTCCAGGCTCACCCTTACCTGTAAATCGACCGAAACGAGTACCCCCCGTTCCCAATGCCCAACTCGGTATGGCGATCTGAAACTTTTCTAACTTTGATACAATCGCTTCAATCCCTTGAATATCTTCTTTCAGAAATTGGAAAGCACGCTGATGCCTACTTTCCAATCTCTTATTGTGTATTTCAATCTGTTCTTTCGCAATTCTCATCGTATCTGCTTTATATTTTGGATAGGGCTCTTACCTTACAAAGGCCATCGCAACGCCACCATCCACATTCAATACATTCCCGGTTGACTTGTTCAACAATCCTCCAACAAAGGCAAAACATGCATTAGCAATATCCTCAGGAAGGATAACCTCATTCAACAAGGTCCGTTTGGCATAGAAAGCCGGCAATTCTTCCACCGAGACCCCATAGGCTTTTGCCCTTCCTTCTGCCCATCCGCCGGCCCAGATATTACTATCTGAAATAACCGCATCTGGATTAACCACATTTACCCTGATCTTATCCGGACCTAATTCCGCAGCATTTAATCGGCTAAGGTGTAACTGACTGGCTTTCGCACTGCCGTAACCAGCATTGTTTGGGCCGCTCACTAATGCATTCTTACTAACTATATTGAGGATATCACCACCGACTCCTTGCGACTTCATAACGCGTACCGCTTGTTGGGTAACATAAAACTGTCCTTTCACCAAAACATCGTATAAAAGGTCAAGATCTTTTTCGGTATGATCTTCAATCGTCTTAGAAATGGAAAGTCCAGCATTGTTTACCACGATATCAACACCCGCATAATTCAAACATGCTTTTTCAAATGCGACTTTAATCTGCTCTTCATTGGTTACATCTAAAGGTACAGATACTACATTGTCATTTCCAAAAGCAGCTTCAAATTCTTTTTTAGCACCTGCCAATCGCTCTGCATTTAGGTCATTCAATACAATGACCGCTCCTTCTTCTGCAAATTTCTTGGCGATTGCCTTTCCTATTCCGCCGGCACTGCCCGTTACCAAGGCAATTCTTCCAGATAAAGCTTTTGGCTTCGGCATACGCTGTAATTTTGCTTCCTCCAACAACCAGTATTCAATATTGAAGGCCTCTTGCCTTGGCAATGAAGTATATTCACTTACCGCCTCCGAACCTTTCATGACATTGATCGCATTGGTATAGAACTCAGCTGCTACCCTTGCCGTCTGTTTATCCTTCGCAAAGGCAAACATCCCAATTCCAGGATAAATAATGATCACCGGATTTCGATCCCTGATTGCAGGGCTATTCGGATGTTTACAGGATTCATAATATTCCGTATACATCGCTCTATAATCCTCAAACAAAGGTGCAAGTTTCTCCTTCAGTGCATTTACATCACTCAAGTCCTCATCTTTGTCCAAGTTCAGGATCAGGGGCTGTATTTTGGTTCTCAAGAAATGATCTGGACAGCTGGTACCTAATGGCGCCAATTTCTCCAGATCATTGGAGTTAATATATTCCAGTACACGGTGGTCATCTGTAAAATGACCAATCATGTGGCGTTCACTGGAACAAAACCCTCTTAAAATAGGCGCTATTTTAGCCGCCTGTACTTGTCTTCCTTTAGGGTCCAGACTTTCCACTTTCTGACCGCCGAAAATCGCCCTGTTCTTACCATAGTTTTCTTCAAGGTAATTCGCACATGCCTCAATCACATCCAAAGAATTGATATAGCAATCCTTGGCATTATCGCCCCAAGTAAATAGACCATGGGAACCCAACATGATACCACGGATACCAGGATTTTCCTCAAGACATTCACGCAATTGAAGACCAAGGTCGAAGCCTGGTTTTTGCCAATCAACCCAACCAATGGTCCCGTTGAAAAGCTCTTGCGTAATCTTCTGGCCATCCTTTGCCGCTGCGATAGCAATCGCTGCATCGGGGTGAAGGTGGTCAATATGTTTGAATGGTAAAAATCCATGTAAAGGGGTATCGATCGAAGGCGCTTTCGAAGCCAGATCAAAGATACAGTGGTTGAACAGTTCAACCATCTCGTCCTCATGTTCTATCCCTCGATAAACTTTTTCAAGATCCCGAAGCCTATCTACATATAAAGCAGCTAGGCCTGACTTCTTCAATGTCCCTATATCCCCTCCCGAACCTTTGATCCACATTACCTCTACCTCCTCACCTGTCAAGGGGTCCTTGTCCATTACTTTGCAAGAGGTATTCCCTCCGCCGTAATTGGTAATCCTTAAATCCGATCCTAAAATGTTAGAACGGTATAATAACAGAGCTACCTCATCACCCGCAAGCTGTTGAGCGTACTCATCGTCCCATAAATAATTAACGTGTTTGTATGTTCTCACAGTTATATGTATTTAGTTTATTATTCTAATGTTTTCGCAAATCCCACTATGCATATCGATAAAATGATAGTGGCTATTCCAGCGATTATCGCTGTATATGTTGGTTTACTGACACCTTTCCATTCCTTCAAGGCAATTCCCCAGGCATTCGAAATCAAGATAATAAATGCCATGTGCAATATCCAGGAACTCGCCCCATTGCCCAACCTACTCTCACCCATGCCATAGAAAAAGAACTGTAGGTACCATGTTGTGCCCGCTATGGCGCAGAGCAAAAAGTTCTTTCCTAATGGGACATTCTTTTTCGTATAATCTACAAACGAATGGTTCTTGATCAATAGGTACAAGCACCATAAAAAATTCGTGGTAAATCCGCCCCAAAGGATAACAATATAGGTCACATTGTTTTGATACAAAAACTCACCTTGCCCCGGATTCGCAGACTTCCATAAATTATTGGCGACCTCTGCCATAGGTTTGCCCGATTCTATCCCAAAATTAAAACAGGCACTCAACACCCCAGATACTATAGCGACTACAATCCCCAGCCCAAAATTATAATCCGCTTTAGCCTCCGAAGCCAAGGCACCCAAACTCCTTTCCTTCAACACGCCGGCCTTCCCACATAAATAAATCCCAACCACACAGACCAATAAGCCTACCATCACACATATCCCTGCATTCTCCGTAAAGAAGTAATCAATACCATGTTTCCCATCAGTCTTATTGAAAAAGTAATAGATCGCAGGCATCAATGATCCAAAAACCATACTAAGCCCCAGTATTACACTACTTCCCAAGGATACTCCTAAATATCTCACCCCTAAGCCATAGGTCAAGCCCCCAATTCCCCACAGTATTCCAAATAAGAACGTATAACCCAAAATGCTGCTTCCTGTATTGCTGATAATATTCCAAAAATTAGGAATAGTCAAACATGCCGCAATCGGCGGAACAATGATCCAGGAAAACAAACCACCTAAAATCCACATAGCCTCCCAAGACCAGCCTTTTACCTTCTTAAACGGAACGTAAAAACTTCCAGACGCAAAGCCACCAATAAAATGAAATATTACTCCTGCTAATGCATTCATACGTGATCAAAAAGTGATTTAGGTTTTTAAGTTATTTCGAAGATATTTTAATTCTTTCATTCAACTGTTATGCACTGTCATGCTGTTGGTAATTTAGACATAAGGCATTAGATAATTTGAACTAGGATTGGATTCGACGGTTATCGAGCGAAGCCGAGATGCCGCTCACCCACCGGATGGACCAAGATCATTGTCCCGATGGAGGAGCGAAGTCGAGACCCGGCACAGGATTATCGTTGGCATTAAATTCAACAATAATTTCACCAAAATTCGTAGGCCGTATGTTTGTATTTAGGACGTGCTAACACAAAGAGATAGCATAAGATTATTTGTTTATATTTTTATATAACCAAAATAACAACATAAATCCTA
The DNA here is from genome assembly GCF_046161205.1 of Sphingobacterium sp. BS-2. NCBI lineage: Bacteria > Pseudomonadati > Bacteroidota > Sphingobacteriia > Sphingobacteriales > Sphingobacteriaceae > Sphingobacterium > Sphingobacterium sp. BS-2. Next base: position 41 of record NZ_JBIXGO010000002.1, on the reverse strand, counting down.
ATCTTATGCTACGACAAAATACGGATTTAAATTTTGATGGA
>NZ_JBIXGO010000001.1:0-74175 GCF_046161205.1 Sphingobacterium sp. BS-2 | reverse complement strand
CTATTAGCTCTTTTATTTTTTAAATATAGAACCCCCATTGGGGTTCCATTATTTTAGCAGACATGGCACGTTAGCCTGGAAGTCGCGCAAAAACGATGTTCGATTAATCGAACATCGTTTTTGCATTAACCCTATATTGTTTACCATCCATGCTAAAATAATTCATCCCCGCTGGGGATGTATGGCGGATAAAAATATTCTTCTGTAAAGGAAATATAGGTCTAAATACCTAGAAACACAGATTTAACAAACGTTCATTGGTACGCAGGAAGGATCTCGGAGCCATACAAAGGATGGAGGTATTGGGTATATTTCTTCAAACCACGTATACAACAATGGGGGCATCCTACGGAGGAAGGATTTCGGAGCCATACAAACCATGATTGCATTGGCGTACAGTTCCTCTATCTTCGATAGAGGATGACAAAATCTAGTGGACATTTACGTACAGATTCTTCACTCACCGTTCAGAATTAACAATGTCCCAGAGAGGGATTCAGAGCGCAGCGAAGAATCTATTTTATTATTTTTTTTAAGGATCGTTGTCATCCCAAAATCGTAAGATGAGGAAACTATTTTTTATTGTTTTATGCCGGTAATTTTTTTTGTTTTATGCCATTAAAAAGGATTTGTTGAATAATATTTCACCCACACTGTGGGTTGGTCGTTATTATCCATCATTGATCTACAAAGATTTCACCCCTGCTAGGGGTTTAGTAAGTGATATATTTATTTTGGATGCTTGCATTTTTCCGAGATGTTTCGTCCCTACCACTGACACAAGAAATCCTTAAATTAATGTCATTAGCACCGCTCGGGGATCACCTAGAACAGCAATACTTTCTACAAAGCCCCCTTAAAAAGCTCTGCCCTTGGACTACACAGAACTATATTTCACAAAGATTGTTTAATAAAATAAAACATGATATGAAAGCAATTTGGACAGGAGCCATCGGTTTTGGATTAGTGAATATCCCGATCAAGATTTTCTCAGCAACACAAAGCAGTAGCCTCGACCTGGATATGTTGGACCGAAAGGACCATGCTAATATCAAATACAAAAGGGTAAATGAAAATTCAGGGAAAGAAGTTAATTGGGACAATATTGTGAAAGGCTATTTATTGAAGGATAAATATGTGATCTTGGAAGATGCCGATTTTGAAGAGGCCATGCCTGAAAAAAACAAAATGATCAACTTACAAACCTTTGTGAAGCTCCAAGAAATCGATAGCATCTATTTTGATACTCCATATTATTTAGAGCCTCAAAAATCTGGTGAAAAAGCATATCAGCTATTATTGCAGGCTTTGGAAAAAAGCAAAATGGCGGGATTAGGGACTTTCGTGATGCGGAGTGTGGAAAACTTAGCGATCATAAAACCCTATAAAAACATTCTCTTGCTCAACAAGCTTCGTTTTGAGGAGGAAATTAGAGATACGGATGAACTAAAAACTCCATCTAGCAAAATTTCCAAACAGGAAATGGATATGGCACTTCAACTAATAAAAATGAACAGCAAGGAGTTTGATATTTCCGCTTTCAAAAATGAATATTCTAAGGAATTAATGAAAATCATTAATCAGAAAAGCAAAGGAAAGAGAGCGACTATCCGAAAAATCAACGTGGAAAACACAAAAGCTACCGATCTGTTGGAGAAACTAAAAGCAAGTTTAGCTTAAAATTTAGACAGGGCTTTCTTGATATCGACCTTACTCGTTTGAAGTTCCTGCCATGGATCGTCAATCGTAGTAACTCGGCCATATACATTGAAAATATGGAAATCTTGAATCGAAAGGTCATAGTTGAGCTCTTCCCAAAGGATGGGTGTACTAACCGTGGCATTCGGTTTTGGTCTTACCGAATAAGGCGCCACAATGGTCTGCCCTTCTTTGTTCTGTAGATAATCGAGATAAATCAATCCTTTCCGTTTTTTTGGATCTCGGACCAGACTGGTCGTTTCTGGATGAACCTGATGGATCAACTCTGCAATAAATTGAACAAAATCACGAACTACTTGGTAATCATATTTTGCTGCAACATTCATAAAGATATGTAGACCACTCGATCCGGATGTTTTAATAAATGCGGGGATATCCCCTTTATCCAGGATCTCCTTTGCTGTAAGTGCCACATCAATGGTATCATGCCATTCTGCCCCATTAGGATCCAAGTCAAGCACGGCATATTGAGGTTTTTCGGGATTTTTATAGGTCGATAGCCAGGGGTTTATTTCGATGGAACCAAGGTTGACAATATAAAGTAAACTAGGTAAATCATTGCATAAGAGATAATCAATGGTTTTGGAGGTACTTTCAGAAAATACTTCGGTAGTCTTGAGCCAAGCAGGAATCTTATCTGGATCGACATCTTTTTGAAAGAAGCTTTGCGCTTCAATTCCATTTGGAAATCTATTCATGGAAATAGGCTTATCTTTCAGGTAAGGCAAGATATAATCGCCCATCTTTTCATAATAATCCAAAAGGTCGCCTTTGCTAATTTTTTCTGTTGGCCAATATAGCTTATCCAGGTTGGTTAACTTGAGTGTTTTTTTTCCAAATTTCAGTTCCTTATCCATAATCTTATCTTCCTTTTCTGGTTCTTCCTTCGTTGTTTCATTAACCGATTTATCTTCACGAATCCCTTTAAAAACGGGGTGCCGAAGATGTTCGTCCCTAGTCCATTCCGAATAATATATATCACAGACCAGTTCAGGTCTTAACCAAGTGACATCTTTCTCCTTGGCAATTTTCTCAGTCTTGGGAAATGGTTTAACATCAGTCACTAAGGGTTTGAACAATTTATTTAAGGATTTCAATAATTCCTCATTAAAACCCGTTCCACAATTACCGATATATTTAAGTTGTCCTGCTGTTTTTATCCCTAGAACAATGGCTCCAAAATGAGATCGTGAACCTTCTGGTTTGGTAAATCCACAGATAATGGCTTCCTGTGTATTGCGGATCTTAATTTTTAGCCAGCTTCCATTTCTCTGCCCCATCCCGTAAGGATCATCTCTTCTTTTTGCGATAATACCTTCCCATTTTTGCTCCCTCGCATAATCCAATAAATCCTTTTGAGGAGATTTGATTTCAGCGGACAATTTTATATGTTGGAAATTATGTTTTTTAATTAGTAGGTTCAGGATTTCCTTTCTTTCAAGTAAAGAATAGGCTGACAGGTCATTATTATCGAGATAAAGAATATCGAACACATAATAATAGATATTTAGGTTTTTAGGGATGGGTTCACCGGACTGCAGATATTGGAATTGAGCAATAGCATTTTTATCTTCAATTACGATCTCGCCATCGAGGATACAATCTCTCGTTAAGCCTTCCAAGTCTTTGAGGATACTGGGAAATTTATTGCTCAGCAGATTGCCATTTCTGGATATCAATTTCTTCGTGCCGTTTTGGGAAAAATAGAGTGAACGGAAGCCATCAAATTTCTTTTCAAAAAGCCAATCATTGCCATCAGGAATAGCTTGGCTTAATTTAGCAAGCATGGGCTTTATACTTTTATCGTCCAGCCCTAGGGGCTTTTTTTTTACGGTTTCAGTTTTATCTGATTTTTTCTTAAAGTCCTTACCTTCCTTTTTGATGGATTCACTTACCAATTTTTCAGAATCGAAAGGTTTATCCCATGAGAAATCATCCTTATGTTTGATCAATAGCCAATTCTTATCGTCTCCAGTATGCATCCTGACGAGAGCAAAATCACCTTTTAGGACTTTACCTTCCAACTTGAACTTAATATTACCGTTCTTCCATTGCTTTAGGAATTCTTGGTCGGATTTTACTTCCAAGGGGATATACTTACCTTCATCAAATATACTAACGGTGCCTGCGCCATAATTACCTTCAGGAATGCTGCCTTCAAACGATCCATAACTGAGGGGATGGTCTTCGACTTGAACAGCCAATCTTTTGTCTTTAGGATTCAGGGATGGGCCTTTAGGAACTGCCCAGCTCTTTAATGCACCATCGATTTCCAATCGAAAATCATAATGAAGTCGACTGGCATGATGCCTTTGAACAACAAAATGATGTCGCGTGGCATTAATTTTTCCCTTTACAGCTTTGGGTTCCGCGGTCTGGGAAAAATCTCGTTTTTTGTTATATTGATCAAGGTTCGACATAGCTTCAAAGGAAGAACAAACCGAACCTTGATAAAGTTTACAAATTATTGAATCAGTCCATTCAATACGGCATATTTAATCAATGCGGGTGTATTTTTGGACTTTGTTTTATCGATCAGATTCTGTCGATGGCCTTCCACGGTACGCTTTGAAAGGAATAGCTTCTTCGAAATTTCTAGGTTGGTCAAGCCCTCCCCAAGCAGTTCAAGTACTTCCAGTTCTCTGGAGGTCAAGTCAAGAGCTTCAGGGTCAAATTCCATGGACTTGTTTTTATTCTTTTCAATTCCATTATTGATGAAAGAAATTGCCAATTCCTCACATAGATATTTACCACCATTTGCGACATGATTGATGCAAAAAATAAGTTCATCAGATCCTACATTTTTGACCAAATATCCTTTTGCGCCATATTCGAAGGCTTTGAACATATGCTGTTCACAATCCAACATGGTCAGCACAATGACTTTAATATTGGGGTATTTTGCAGTTACCTCCTGGATTAGCTGTAAACCGTCTAGGTTGCTCATACTTAAGTCAGTGATAATAATATCGACTTCTATTCCAGCATTTAATGATAGCAACGCATCTTTTCCGTTGCTGACATCAGCTACTACATTAAAATTTGTTTGGGAATTTAAAAGAAGCTTAATACCATTTCTCACCACTAAATGATCTTCAGCTAAAAGTATCTTAATTTCGCCCATTTTTTAAAATACGTTTAATATAATGTCCACTGCGGTTCCTTTTTTTAATTCCAAAATTTTAATTTCTCCTTGATACAAATCAATTCTGTTTTTTATACTCCTCAAACCAATTCCTTTCCTCATGTTATCGGCTAATTCCTCGGAAAAGCCCTTTCCATTGTCCTTGACTGTTATTTGAATTTTCTCTTCATTCATTCCCACTTTTACAGCAACTTTATTTGCATGGGAATGTTTTAGGCAGTTATTCAATAACTCTTGGACAATTCTATAGATTACTAACTTGACTTCTTGTTCAACATCTTCCACTTTATTAGAAATCGCGGTGGTAATTTGGAAATCAGGCATATCAATTCGGTTTACCATAAACTGAATGGCGGCCTTCAGTCCAAAATCATTGAGTACAGCAGGTACCAAGTCGATCGAGATATTTCGGATTTGCGAAATGGCATCGTTCAACATCAGTTTAATGGACTGTATTTCATTGGATTTACCTTGTTTATCGTTTTCTAAATGTTGGAGGTTTAATTTTATCGCATATAGGGTTTGGGCGACACTATCGTGTAATTGGGTTCCAATTCTAAATCGCTCCTGTTCTTGGGTATCCACAATGGCTTGAAACACTTCTTTTTTCAATTCCATCCAATGATGGTGTGGATAAAACTCTTTGTCAAACAAGAGCATGCAAAATTGCGGCTCTTTATACTGGTTGATATATTTTTTTATGAAGGTTTCGATTGTTAGGAAAGAACTTTTACTCTTCTTAAATCTCAAATTAACCAACAATGGCTTTCTGGATTCATCTCGGTTCTCAAAAATCCCCTTTAATCTATATGCATCTTCTGAGTTTAAGAACTCAAAAATATCTCTAGATATTAACTCCTTTCCTTTTAAACCAAATATGTAATCAAATCTCCCATTTACGCGAATAACATGGAAATTTTTATTCAACACAAGAATGGCAAATGGACCTTCTTTAAAAAAGACATCAAAGCATAAAAAATCACTCTTACACTCTTCTTGTAGTAGGGTGTACTTTCTATTACTGCTAGATTTATGTATTGAATCTTTTTTCGAAGTTAGCATGACTAATTAACCTTTTCTTTTTTCCTTTAATTAGTTTACTTTTTCCCATTAATTTATAAAGGAATGCTTCCTAATAAATCAATTTTATATATCATCGGTATTGCTTATTTAAATTTTTAATAAGCTATTAAAATTAGCTAAAATTAATTGCTATCAACTTGGACCATGGTTGAATTAAATAGATTTCAGTACTTTTTAAGTGAATTCAGGTATTTGTCGCAATTCCGCTACAATTTATTGTGTAACAAATAATTTAAAAATTAATAAAAAATTCAGTTTTTGGAGAATGTAGGGTTATTTGAAACCAAAAGGGATTGATGACAAATTACCTAAGTCACCTAGACTTGAGCAATTAATACCTGCTAAAAAGTTTAATACCCATTTTAGCAAGCTATACGGCAACCAGCAAAACATGCTCAAAAACAATACGTTATATAAGTAATTAAACAATAACAACTGTCATCATGAAAAATCTAATTAATGATGTAATCGTTGAAAACAGCCCCATCCTGACCAGATTGGCACATAATTTCACGACGGATCAAAACGAAAAAGAAGAACTAGTTCAAGAAACCTTTATACGAAGCTTAAAATCAATCGAAAAATTCATCAACCACCCTAAAATAGTCTCGTGGCTATACGTGATCATGAAAAACATCTATTTGAATAAATACAGGCGCTTAAACTTATATAGAACTGCTGAAAAGGAACTTACCTACACCGGAGAAAACAGCAATTCTAGAAACAGTGCCGAATCCAGGTTTGTCATGGGAGATATTGAAAAATCAATGAACAGCCTGTCCGATGAGAATTACGAGATAATCAGTATGTACCTTGAAGGATTTAAATACTATGAAATCGCGGAAACCATGGGCATTAAAGAAGGTACAATTAAGACCAGGATCCATACAATCCGCAGGATATTGAGAAAGAAGCTCAGTGTTTATACCCATAACTAGCTAGAACTAACATCTCCCCCCGAGCAGTACCTAATACCTTTAATCCAAACCAATACAATAAAAAAAAAGTCAAGGAAAAACCTTGACTAGAGTCGAATTTGAAGAATCTATTCTTCATAAAGTTGTTCTGCATTTATCCCAAGTGCGGTAATGGATTTTAGAATGGAATAACTTACGATATTTATCCCTTTGACAGAGAGTAAATAGCCATCCACATAAGGGGCAATCTGCCAATCGTTGATATTTGTTATTTCATTTAATGCGTCTCTGACGCTGTTTAGTTGATGCAGCGAAACCTTTCCAATTTCAAATTTTAGACTTTCCATGATATACCTCCTGTACTAAGTGTTGTTCGAAAAATGTTAATTAAATTGTTGATAAATGGGAAGTAATGGATAAATAAATATCCATCAACAAACTATCTATCAACAAGTTACATAATTTTGAAAAAAATTACAATAGTTGCAAGAGAAAATGTAATGAGATGGAAGTTTAATGTAATAAAGTGCAAAAAATTGATTTTCAGGAAATTTGGTTGGGGTTTGGATGGGGAATTTCTTTATGGAGAAAGAGTTTTTGAAAGACCTATTCATAGAGGGGATGAATTGTGGATAGAATTTAGATTGTTTATCGGATAATCCCAAACAGGGTCGAATTCTTTTTTAAGCAACCTCCTTGGAAAAAAGAAAACAGATCGTTCGTGACACTTAGGATAAAATCTGCAAAAAAATATTCTTTCTTTTTTGTCCTTTTATTTTTATTCTAGATTTTTTGTACATTTACTATGCAAACATAGGAAAATCTACCATGAAGTTTAGAAAAGCCCATATAATGGACTTAGAAAGAATCATTGAATTACTTTCGGACGATATGTTAGGGAATATGCGTGAAGCTTATCGCCATCCTCTTCCTGCGGAGTACATTACGGCCTTCAATAAAATTAATGAAGACAAAAACCAAGAGCTCATCGTCATGGAATCGGAAGATGGTAAAGTAATCGGTTGTTTGCAATTGACGTTTATCCAATACCTGACCTATCGTGGTGGCATCAGGGCCCAGATAGAAGGCGTCAGGATTGATAAAGCAGAGCGCTCCAAGGGTTATGGTGAAAAGATGATCCGATATGCGATCCGCAGAGCGAAAGATAAAAGTGCTCACGTCCTGCAACTCACAGTTGACAAGGTAAGACCAGAGGCATTAAAGTTTTATGAGAAGCTAGGTTTTAAAGCAAGTCACGAAGGGATGAAATTACATCTCTAATTAGAAAAGAAACGTTTAACAATAAAATGGCGGATGGCCATATAAAAATTCCCTGGCTGCTTGGTCAGGGTTTTTTGTTTGGATTAGTATTCTCAGAGAGTCAGCCTTTTGTAATTCTCTGTAAACAAAAAAGCCCGAAAATTAATTTCGGGCGTTTCTTTAATATCTAATATTTTTTATCCAGCAGGAGTCGGTTCAGTTGGAACTTCTGGGGTTTCAGGAACCTCAGGTGTTTCTGCAGGAACAACCTTTCTATATTCTTCAAAAGTACCTGCTTCATTTCCAAAACCAATGCGCAGAGTATTTCCCTGTAAAGTTACAGGCATTCCTTTGCTACACTCTTTGCTGTATTTAATTCGGTCGTTGATACCTGCATATGGACTATTATTTACCGAATAATATTCAAAGTCCCCCTCTTGATTGTCATTCTTCAGATTCTGGAAATTGCAGAATTTACCACGGCTAACTTTTAATTTATTGTCTGCCATGAATTCCAGCATTTTCAACGTATCCAACTGAGGGCCTTCGGTTATCGCTGTATCAACATTCCCTAATCCATCAACTTTAACCCATTTTCCAATCAGTTCTGTTGTATCCTTTGGAGTCTTTACTTCTTCGTCATCTTTAGAACAAGCTGTAAAAGCGCCTATAACAGCCACAAAACAAATAATGTTTAATATTTTTTTCATAAATAATGTATACTAATTCATTTAGAAATTCTATTCGGTTTAGGTATGAACCTATTGGAGGCGCAAATTGCTAAAAAATAAACCTACCTACAAATAAATTAATGTTTATCCTTGCCTATGCCAAAAATCTTCTTCACGAGGAGCACAATCCCTAAAACGACAAAACCTACTACAAGACCTATTCCAAATTCTTTAACGATGGAAGGAACCTGAGGAAGGAAATGGTGGAAAAAGTCGATATTATGAACGAAAATACCCCCTGCAACCAACAAAAGGGCAATAGTTCCAATCACTCCTAAGGCTTTGATAACAATAGGTAAAAGCTTTACCAAGAGGTGTCCTAATTTAGCTGCTATTCCTTTATCGTTTGATTTTTTGATCAGGCTATGTCCTGCATCATCCATTCTCACGATCAGGGCCACAATTCCATAAACACCTACAGTAGCTAGGATGGCAACCACAGAGACCGTCAAGATCTGGATTGCAAGGCTTTCTTCCAATACAGTTCCCAGTGCTATGATTACAATCTCTACCGATAATATAAAATCTGTAGTAACCGCTGACTTTACTTTTGCCGATTCTGCGGCTTCACCTTCCAATGCTTGTTCCTTGATGACCTCCTGCCCCTCTTTCTTTCGGTGAAAAAGATAATGTATCACTTTTTCAGCACCTTCATAGGCAAGATAGGCACCTCCAATCAGTAAAATATACTTAATAACAACGGGAAGAAAAGCATTGAGCAAGAGCGCGACAGGCACGATGATCAGCTTGTTGACAAAGGAACCTTTGGTAATGGCCCATAGAACGGGTAATTCCCTAGAAGCTAGAAATCCGGTTGCTTTTTCAGCATTTACTGCCAAATCATCTCCCAGGATACCTGCGGTTTTCCGAGTTGCGATTTTACTTGCAACTGCTACGTCGTCCATTAGAGCGGCGATATCATCCAAAACCGCGAATATTCCTGATGCCATATATGAATTTTTTAATTTAGTCCTAAAAATAAACAGATTTTGCTCAAAATCATCCAATCGCTTAATTTAATTGAAAAAATGCACGAATTATTCAGGAAAATCCACTTCGATAAAAGCAAATCATATACCAAAACTTACAGAGGCGCAGTCTATTGCCTCCGCTTTTTAAGAACTGGAATCAATGGAAAATCCTCCTTAACAAAACTAAATTTTAATCATTGGTTTTACAGAAAAACCATTGGTTAATCCGAATATTATTTCGTTAATATTTTTAATTAATGAATATTATTCGTATCTTTGCATCAGTGAAGGAAAAAAACACATTTGTGTATAATGATCATTCAGCATCGCCTAATTATTACTTCCTTTAATTTTAGCGTCACGAATACTTGGTAAATTTTTACCTATTACATTCAACACGCCCTCTACTTCCCTTATTGGGAATCAATACAGCCTTATTGCATCTATCTACAGATATTGGCTTATGAAAAATTTAAAAATTTATAAAAAGAATAAAATATGACAGATTTTAAAGTTGGAATTATTGGAGCTGGCCCTAGTGGTTTAGCTATGTTAAGAGCATTTGAATCAGAACAGAAAAAAGGTAATCCCATCCCAGAAATTAAATGTTATGAAAAACAAGATAATTGGGGCGGCATGTGGAACTATACCTGGAGAACGGGTGTAGGGAAATTTGGCGAACCATTGCATGGCAGCATGTATAAATACTTATGGTCTAACGGACCTAAAGAATGTTTAGAATTTGCGGATTATACCTTTTCGGAGCATTTTGGACAGGCAATCTCGTCCTACCCTCCTCGTGAAGTGTTGTTCGATTACATACAAGGTCGAATCAAGAAAAGTAACGCCAGAGATTATATAAAATTCAATACAGTTGCCCGTTGGGTTGACTATATGGAAGATAAAAAGCAATTTAGGGTAGTATTTGATGACCTCCAAAAGAACGAGACCTTCGAAGAATACTTCGATTATCTTGTGGTTGGTACTGGTCACTTCTCTACTCCTAACATGCCATATTTCAAAGGGATTGACAACTTCCCTGGAGCTGTAATGCATGCCCACGATTTCCGTGGAGCGGATCAATTCATCGGACAAAAGCTATTATTGATCGGTAGTAGTTATTCTGCGGAGGATATTGCGGTTCAATGTTTCAAACATGGCAGTGATTCAGTTACCATTTCCTATAGAACAAACCCTATTGGCACGAAATGGCCAAAAGGGATCAAGGAAAAGCCATTGGTAACCCACTTTGACGGGAATACTGCTTATTTTAAAGATGGAACTACAGAAGATTTTGACGCGGTAATCCTTTGTACTGGTTATCAGCACAAATTCCCATTCCTTCCGGATGAATTGCGCTTGAAGACAAAGAACTGTCTATATCCAGACAATTTATATAAAGGTGTAGTATTCAATGAAAATGAGCGACTTATATTCTTAGGAATGCAAGATCAATACTATACATTTAATATGTTTGATACCCAAGCATGGTTCGCAAGGGATTATATGTTAGGAAGAATTGATTTCCCAGCTAAAGAAGAAAGAGATGCTGATATCAGGCAATGGATGGATTACGAAGCTAAAACTGTAACGGGTCCAGACCATGTGGATTTTCAAACTGATTATATCAAGAACTTGATCAGCTATACAGATTACCCTGCTTTCGATTTAGATCAGGTGGCAGAGATGTTTAAAAGCTGGTTAAACGACAAGGAAGTCAATATCTTGAACTATAGAGATCAGGTATACAAATCGGTAATGGATGGTACGAGTGCGGAACCACACCATACCCCTTGGATGAAAGAATTGGATGACAGCCTAGAGCGATATCTGAACGAAGTCACCATTGATGAAAAAGAATTAGATAAGGTTATAAATTACTAATGGAGAAAGCAGGGAATTTATTCTCTGCTTTTTTTAATAGCCATTGAATCAGTACTGTCCCAAAAAGCAGTACTTTTTTCATGTATTAAAATTTAGGGGCTTACTTTAATCTATTGTTAAGAATGCTTAATTTAGGTTAGCACTACTAATAAACCTATGGCTACACAATCACAAAACATAACGGACTATCCGAATAATAACACTATTTTCTCAGTTTGGAAATTCAAGGATGGTACAGACTACAAACCTGTATTTGAAAGGCTATGTGCGTTGGTTTCGAATTTAAACCATTCATTCGTGGTTCGTACGCCAAATGGCAGAACCAGTTGCATCATGGGGATCAGCTATGAAGCTTGGAATAAGTTGGGCATGCCGACTCCAGCACCCAAAGAATTAAAAACTTTTGAAAAAATAGTTGGGGGTAAACATACAGCTGTCTCCACAGAAGGCGATTTGCATTTTCATCTTCGTGCCGAGAATGCTGGAATCTGTTATGAGATGGCGAAAGACATCTACGATATCATCAACCCAGTTGCGGAGAATCTGGTGGAGGTCCATGGCTTTAGGTATTGGGATGGACGTTCTATCCTTGGCTTTGTGGATGGCACAGAGAATCCGATTGGCGATGAACGAGCTCAATTTGCTTTAGTTGGAGAAGAGGATCCTAAGTATGAAGGCGGTAGCTACCAGTTTGTTCAGAAATACATCCATAACCTAAAGGCTTGGGAGGAATTACCTACAAGCGAACAGGAAAAGGTATTTGGTCGCTATAAACTTTCAGATGTTGAAATGACCGATGAAGTCAAACCAAAGAATGCGCATAGTGCATTGACAAGTATCACCGATGAAAATGGCAATGACCTCAAGATAGTACGTGATAACCTCCCCTTCTCGAATCCTTCCAAAGGTGAATTTGGCACTTACTTTATTTCCTACGCCAATAAATTCTCTACTACTCAAAGGATGTTAGAGAATATGTTCTTAGGAGACCCCATTGGAAACTATGACCGGATATTGGATTTTAGCACCGCCGAAACCGGCACACTTTTCTTTGTCGCGACCCAAGATATGCTAGATTCTTATTCGGCCACAACATAAATAAAATATTTTATTCAATAAATTTTCAGAAACCCTAGTATGATTTTCTTATAAATATCATTCTAGGGTTTCATTTTTATATCTACTTTTGTTGACTTCACCAAATAATTAATCGCTAATGAGAAATAAGCTTTTCAAAAGGAAGAGTCTAGAACTGATCATCAAGGAGAAAGGTCAGTCCGAAAGTATGAACAAGGTCCTTGGGGTTCGAGACTTAGTTTCTTTGGGAATTGCTGCCATTGTAGGTGCCGGAATATTCAGCACCATCGGTTTGGCTAGTTACGAGGGAGGCCCTGCCATTTCTCTTCTTTTTGTTTTTGTTGCTTTTGCCTGCGTCTTTACTGCGCTTTCCTATGCGCAATTTGCAAGTACCATCCCTGTTTCCGGAAGTGCCTATACCTATGCCTATGTGGCATTTGGGGAACTCTTTGCATGGATCATCGGCTGGGCATTGGTCCTAGAGTATGCCGTTTCCAATATTGTGGTATCCATTTCTTGGTCGCAATACTTTGTGACTATGCTGGAAGGCTTTGGCATCCAAATCCCAGCATGGCTATCTATGGCGCCACAGTACGCCTTAGAAGCCCATCAGAAACTCGTAGAATTAGGTCCGGAGGCTCTGACTGTTGCGGATAAGCTTGGATTGAAGGCCTATGAATCTGCACCTAGAATTGGCGATGTACCTATTATATTTGACCTTCCTTCTGGAGTTATTATTACCTTGATCACTTGGTTGGTATATAGAGGGATTAAGGAGTCCAGAAGGGCCAGCAATATCATGGTAATGGTCAAGATAGGTGTGATATTGGCAATCATTGTCGGTGGAGCCTTCTTTGTCAATCCAGAAAACTGGGTTCCCTTTGCTCCTAATGGCATCCAAGGAGTCTTGGGCTCCGTAGCGGCCGTTTTCTTTGCCTTTATTGGATTTGATTCCATTTCCACCACCGCTGAAGAGTGTAAAAATCCGCAACGGGACCTTCCTAAAGCCATGATCATCACCTTATTGATCTGTACGGTATTATATGTCGGGATAACTTTGGTATTGACAGGAATGGTTAATTATACCGAATTGAACGTCAAGGATCCATTGGCATTTGTATTCAAATATATCGGCGTAGATTATTTAGCCGGAATTATTTCTGTTACCTCCGTTATTGCTATCACCAGCGCTTTGTTGGTGTATCAATTGGCTCAACCCCGGATCTGGATGACGATGAGCCGTGATGGTCTGCTCTGGAAAAAGTTTGCTACAATCCATCCCAAATACAAGACCCCTTCCTTTGCGACCATCGTTACGGGTTTTGTGGTAGCTCTTCCTTCCATGTTCTTCAAGATGGATTTCTTTGTTGATCTAACATCTGTAGGTACCTTTTTTGCCTTTATCTTGGTCTGTGCAGGGGTCCTTTACATGGATCATTCAGGCCTATCCAAGCAATCCAAGTTTAGGGTTCCTTATATCAATGGAAAATACCTGATCGGTTTAGGATTCATCATAGCTTGGGCATTGATCTGGAGATTCAATCAAGAAGCTATCCAAGAATGGCAGCACCTGGATTTCCTATATATCCTCGAACATAAAGTATTGATTTTAATCTTCTGGACAGTATGGATTATCCTTGCCATCATGGCATATAAATATAACTTTTCATTGCTTCCAGTAATCGGCATACTGATCAATCTTTATTTAATGACTGAATTGGGAACAAGTAATTGGGTTATCTTTTTGATTTGGCTAGCCATAGGTTTAGTGGTCTATTTCTTTTATGGATATAAAAATTCAAGACTCAATAATCCACCGCAAGAGGATATCAAATAAAACAGAGCCGCATTTCATGGAATGCGGCTTTTTCATTTAACAGCATCACGATTAACAACAAAATTAGCGGTTATCAGGGATGGTTTTTATGCCACATTCTCCCCATTTTTGTGGAATAACATCATCATTAATGAAAAAACTATTATTCTCGTTTTTATTTATTGGCTTTTGCCATCTAACATTGCTAGCACAAAACCAAAAGCTTCACAGAATCGACTATCGAACTACTACCGCTGGGAAGCTAAATAATCAGGATATCAATCCAGATAACTATTACTTTAGGGCTTGGTTCAATGACACTTTTATTAAAGTATCTGTCAATGAACAACCTAGTAGATTGCAGATTATCAACAAAAAGACAGATCGCTCTTTCTTGTTGTTTCCTGAATCTGAACAGTATTACATTTACTATGAGGGTAATGATAAGGAAGGTGGAAAGCAAGATGTGGAATCAGAGGAAAAAATTGAATTCGTCCCAGGAAAAACCAAAACCATAGCAGGAATTCCATGTAAGTTGGCCATTGTTACAGGTGAATTTTACCTTCAGGGCGAAGAGCTTAGCAAGATAGAAGTCTGGTATTCCGAAAAACTCCCAAAACTCTATTGGGATAATTTTGCCTTCCTAAAAGAAATACCTGGAGCGGTAATGGAGCTAAAAATCGGAGAAACTGGATTAATTGCATATAAACTTACTCAAGAAAGCCTAAGCAATAGCGAATTTGAAATCCCTAGTTACTATTCTGAACTCGTTGTTGATAATGACGAGGGTGAATACTTGGAGGAAGACAGTACAATTTCCGATGACCCTCAAGTCGACGAAGACCGCTTTTTGTACCACGATGAAGCCGGCAACTTAATGGGCTTAAAGGATGAAAATGATAATCCGATCACCGAAGCTATTTACGGATATTTTGACTATTTCAATGGAGGGATAAGCACGGTCATCAATGCAGATAGTAAATATGGTGCAATGGACAAGGACGGTAATATCAAGATCCCTTTCAAATATGATTTCCTAGCTTATGACCCAGAATACCAACAATATATCTATGCAGAAAACGATAAATTCGGTATCCTAGGAGCCAATGACCAACCTATCATTAAAGCTCAATACGACATGGTGAGCCATATGAGCCATGGGTATTTAACGGCTACTGTAGGCGAACATACTGGAATCTTGGATAGATCGGGTAAGGTGGTGGTACCTATCTCCCATCAACTCATCTTGGAATTCAATGCAGAGGTTTTTGTGTCTAATGTAAAAGAACAATATGTCTTGTACAATATTAAACAGAACAAGATAATCTCTCCTGGCTACGAATTAATCTCCCTTTCTGAAAAAGACCCATTGCATCTTGTTCAAAAGGCAGGTAAATTCGGATATATTAATAATCAAGGAAAATTAATCATCCCTATTAAGTATAGTAGCGGAACTACTTTCGAAGATGGAATAGCCTCAGTTATGGATTCAGATGATGGAGATGCTTACTTTATCAATAGCAAAGGTGAAAAAGTAACGATAGAATAATCAAATGAAAGCATAAACAGAGCCCTATTATTAGGCTCTGTTTATGTACTTTTGTTAATACACACAATAAAGCGAGAATGAACATTAACTTCAGAAAAATCTTATTATCTATATTTTATATTTTTCTATATAGCATTCTTGCCCTCCTTCCCCATTCGGCAAATGCTCAGGATATCCTGAACAAATTGCAACAGGAGTACGATCAGTTTAAACCTGATGATCCAAATAAATTCTTCAGTACAGGGAAATTAGCACAAGCCCTCTTTTTCAACCAACAAGAGGCTGAAGCCTTTAAATTACTCAAAAAGGACATCGCCATAGCCAGCAAATTAAGTGATGGCCGATATTCTGCATATCTGTATACCATTCTCGCCATCAATCAATTGATCATTGAAGAAACCAGCAATTCTCGACAGAGCATCTTGAAGGCCAAGTCCTTGGCAGACTGCAGCAAGGACATTGAAACCAAAGGATATGTCTACTATGGCTATGGATGGATATTGGCGCGACAGCAACAAGAGGTAGAGGCTGTCAAACAATTCCTTATTGCCTTAAGTTATTACGATCAAGCCAAGCAATCATCCACCCTATTCAATCGAAAAGCGAATGTCTATAAAGAACTGACTTCCATCTATGCGAACTGGAATGAATTTGACCTGCAGGAAAAATACAGCAAATTAGCCCTAAATATTGCACTGAAACAGAAAGACCCCCTGACCATCTTTGATTCTTACATGTCCTTGGGCTATATGTATGAACAGAAATATTTGGAAGACCAAGCGAATCTAACGTATAGAAATTCAGCAGAACAATATTACCTCAAGGCATTAAACACCTATTTGGAAAAGCAAAATGAGATTCCGATCCCATCAAACTTAGCTTTTGTAGCCAATAACCTATCGCATCTTTATTTCAAGTTCTATCCTGAAGAATACCGAGATAAAGCCACGCAATATGCTGAACTGGCGAAAACGAAGGGCTTAGAATCCAAGCAGTATAACTTGGTCGCTTCAGCTTATGGGATTTTATCTGAATTGGAATTACTAAAAGGAGACACCAAAAAAGCCAAAGAACATTTGCTTTCCTCCTTGGTTGAAATCAATAAATCCCAGGTTCAGGACCAACAGATTCTCATGAGCATCTATAATACCCTTTCCCATATCAGTGAGCAAGAGGGAAATTACCAAGAAGCCATTAATTACTATAAAGAATACACGACCCTCTTTACCAATGTCTATGACCAGGAAAAGCTGGGAATAGGCAAGCGCCTTGAAGCCCAATACGAAAAAGGAAAACAGGACCAAGAACTAGCCCTTTTGCAGGTTGAGGCTGAAAAGAAAGAACAACAGATCCAACTGATGGCCGCGTTGGGAATCCAGCAGAAGCAGGAATTGGAAAATATGCGCCTGATCCAAGACAACCAATCCAAAGAATTGGAAGTGTCTAAATTGACTGCAGAGAAACAATTTCAGGAAATCCAGATGTCTAAGTTGGAAGCTAAAAATAGAGCACAGGAAATCAGCAACTACCAACAGGAAATCAGCTTAAAAGATAAGATCAACACCTATTATATCGCATTGATGATAGCTGCACTCACCCTATTGGCTGTTTTATTCTATGCCTATACGCAGCGTCTGAAGCACATGAAACAAAGGGAAAATTTCCATAACCTAGCTATCGAACAAGAAAGGCAAAATGCCAAGATCTCCATGCTTACCGCCCTACTTGATGGACAGGAACAGGAACGTGCTAGGATTGCCCGAGACCTGCATGATGGCTTGGGAGGGCTGCTTTCCGGCACCAAACTACAGTTATCCCATCTGAACGACCAAACCTCCGTTGAGATCCAAGAAAAGATGCAAAAGGGAATCACCCAACTGGATATGGCAGTGGATGAGCTCCGTCGCGTTGCCCACAACCTAACGCCCGATCTTCTACAGAAGTTCGGTCTGCAGGAGGCCTTGAATGACTATGCCTCCAGAATGTGCCATGACAATCTAGAGATCGATGTGCAGTTCCTGCATTTCAATAACAGCATGAACTCCGACCAACAATTGGTGATCTATAGGATTATTCAAGAGCTGGTCAATAACGCCATAAAACATGCCGAACCTTCCCAAATCATTATACAACTAGTGGAAGAAGACTCCGAATACCATATCACGGTGGAAGATGACGGAAAAGGATTTGACAGCAGCAATCACAGCAACAAATCTGCAGGTTTGCAGAATATTCGATCAAGAGTAGAATTCCTAAAGGGTACATTAAATGTACAATCTGATATTGGACAAGGTAGCAGCTTTGAAATCAATATCCCAAAAACCAAACAAATATGATAAATATCGCAATCACTGACGACCATCCTCTACTATCGGAAGGCTTGAAAAATATCCTAGCCCAAGAACCAGATTTAAATATCATTGGTTGCTACCCTAATGCCCAAATCCTGATCAAAGCATTGGAAGAAACTACGATAGATGTCCTACTTTTGGATATCAACCTTTCGGATGCCAATGGATTGGAATTGATCAAACCCTTGTTAAAAAAACACAAGGACCTGAAGATCATTATGCTCAGTGTCCATAATGAATTTGCGGTGATCAACAGTGCTTTTCAAGAAGGGGCGCATGGCTATATCCAAAAGAATGCTTCCATAGATGAGATCAAGTTAGGTATCCAAGAAATCCTTTTTGGAAAGAAATTCCTGTGCAAACAGACTAAACTGATCATCGACAAGAAAAATAGCACGGAGTTGAAAAGCGTGCCTAAACTAACCCGTAGAGAGAAGGAAATATTGGCTGAGGCTGCACAGGGTCTAACCACATCACAAATTGCCGAAAAGCTATTTATCAGTCCGCATACCGTCGAGAGCCATCGCAAGAACTTGATTGAAAAATTCAAGACCAGCAACTTGAGTTCAGCAATAAAAATGGCCTTAGATTACGGCTTAATACGCGAATCTGTTGATTAGAAAGCCTTTTCAAACCATTTGCTCTCTTATTTGTTTATGATTAGTAAACTAATAGAGAATCAAGATGGAAGAAAAAGAAGATGAGCATGGAAACAAAATCAATAATGCCGAAGATGTAGACCCAAATAAGGTCCCTGAAACGGTCGTTAAAGAGAAGGATGATCAGCCTGCGGCGAATAACCTTAAGAGAACAATTATTATTGCAATCATTGTTTTGGCTATCATCTACTTTATCTATGAATTGGTTTTAAAAGGCCAATAATAAAAACATTAAAAAGGGAAAGGCTATCCAAATGGATAGCCTTTCCCTTTTTTAATACTCTTTATCTAGAACCCTATGGTCCTTCCGTGTTGGATCACTGCGTTTTTCTTGATCACAATGATACCCTCACAGATTGTATATTCTGGATAATCTCCGTCTTTCAATTGTTTCCCGCCTTTAATGCGAACATCATTTCCAATCCTACAATTTTTATCTAGGATGGCATTCTCGATATAACAGCGCTCACCGACTCCGATTGGAGGTGGAGTTTGGGAAGAAGTCAGTTGAACGACCTCATTTAATTCCTCATAATAATCAGAACCCATCATATAGGTCATCTTTATCACAGTACCTTCCCCTATCCTAGAGCGGATCCCAATAACAGAACGTTGAATCTTTTCCGCTAAGATAATACAACCATCCGCAATAATGGCATTGTTCAGCGTCGTTCCAGAAACTTTGGACGGAGGCAACATACGCGCACGGGTATAGACCGTTTCGCCAAAAAGGTTGAATTCCGGAATATCATCGGTCAGCCCGATATTGGCTTCAAAGAAAGATGGAATTGTACCGATATCAGTCCAATAACTATCAAAAGGATAGCTCAATACATTGGAAGTTTCGATAGCATCTGGAATAATCTCCTTTCCAAAGTCCATCCCATTGTTTTCTTCCAGCATCCTTGACATTACGCCTTTGGAAAACACATAGATCCCCATGGAGGCCAGATAGTTTCTACCTTGTTTCTCTAGGTCTTCCGGTACTTCAGAAGTCCAATCGTCCAATAGATCTTTTGTAGGTTTTTCAATAAAGGAAATGACTTTATTATTCTCATCCGATTTCAGGATTCCGAAGCCAGGTGCTTCTTTAGCGGTTACTGGAATGGTTCCAATGGTAATTTCACCGCCATTTTTGACATGGAAATCGACCATCGCTGAATAGTCCATTTGATAGAGTTGGTCCCCAGACAGGATCAACACGTAGTCATAGTCCACATTCACCAAATTCTTTTGGGTCCTTCTTACCGCATCCGCAGTACCTTCAAACCAGCGATCACCTTCATTAGTCTGTTCCGCAGCCAAAATATCCACAAAACCCTTACTGAAAATACTGAAGTTGTAGGAGTTCTTGATATGCTTGTTCAATGAAGCCGAGTTGTATTGCGTCAGTACATAAATCTTATTGTAGCCAGAATTAAGACAATTTGAAATTGGGATATCAACCAATCTGTATTTTCCTGCAATAGGAACTGCTGGTTTCGAACGTTGGTCTGTCAACGGAAATAAGCGGGTTCCTCGACCCCCACCTAGTACTATAGAAACAACTTTATGCGACATATCATTTAAGTAATTGGTTATATAACTCTATATATTTTTTTGCCGATTTGTTCCAAGAATAATCCAATACCATCGCAGCGTCCCTTGTTTTGGTCAAGTTATCAGCATAACTCAAATATTTGATTGCTCTTTTCACGGTCTCAGCAGCTTCTTCAGCTTCCACATCATTGAAGAGAAAGCCATAGCCCCCCTCTTCAACATCCTTTACAGTATCTCTTAGACCCCCTATCTTGCGTACGACAGGAATAGTCCCATATTTCAATGCATACAGTTGGTTCAATCCACAGGGCTCTACACGCGAAGGCATAATCAATAGGTCTGAAGCCGCATAAACTCGGTGAGCTAATTGCTCATTATAGCCAAAGAATACTGCTAAATCACTCTTATAGTTAGGCGTGATAGCCTCTATTGATTGTTGAATGCCCGAATCACCAGAGCCTAGTATAAATATACTTAATTTACCTGAGTTTTTCTTCAAAAGATTCTGAATTAATTCAGGCAAAATATCTGCTCCTTTTTCGGTCGCAAATCGGCCGATATAGCTCAACAAAGGCTTGCTCGGATCTAATCCAAACTCCTTGCAAAAGGCCATTTTGTTTTCTGCTTTTCCCTGATTCACGGTCAGCATCGAATATTGATGATCAATTAAAGCATCAATTTCAGGATCCCAATAGGAAGTATCAATTCCATTTACAATCCCTACAGCCTTGGAGCGTTCATCTGAAAACAGATGCTGCAATCCATTGGCTTCAACAAATAGCTCTTTTAGGTAGCCTTCTGAAACGGTGGTATAGGCATCGCAGCATTTGATGGCTGTGGCCAGTGGGTTGATCAGGCCATCCCAATCCAACAGCCCCCACTTCCAAGTATCGAATGATGGAAGGATAATCCCTTTGCTCCAGGACATCCAACCTTGATATTGTCCATTATGGACCGTAACTACGGTCTTCACATTTTTGAAAATATTGAATTCATTGCTCCATTTCGTTAAGAATGGAACCAATCCAACATGATGGTCATGGCAATGCAAGACATCCGGTTGGATATCATTATTTTTCAGGTAATGGAGGACAGCATGCTGGAATGCGATCCATTGATCTGCTTCATCTTGATAGCAATAGATCTCTTCCCGATCCAGTAGATTAGGGATCTTCAGCAAATACAAGGGAAAACCCAGTTCATCCGTTTTCTCCTTCAATATTTCATAGGCCAATAAGCTTGAACCTTGTTGGAACTCTCCTTTTGCGACCACATCAAATTCATGATCTTGAACAAACTTCCTGTTGAAATAAGGCATGATCACTGATGCATCTATACCTAATTCCCTTTGGTATTTAGGCAAGGCACCAACCACATCAGCCAGTCCTCCGACTTTGGCTACAGGAAAACATTCTACACTTAAATGTATGACTTTCATTTGCCGAATTTTCTTTTAAATACCAAACCACTCAATGGTGGCAGATCCACCACAATGGCCTGCTCCTGTCCCATCCAGGGTTCATTTTCTGTAATCAATTCTTTTTTAACCGATACTCCACTACCATTAAAGGCCTGATCATCTGAATTCAAAACCAACTCCCATTTACCCGGATGTGGAACCCCCAACTTGAATTTCCTCCTGACAACCGGTGTTAGGTTGAGGACCACTACTAAGTCGTTCACCATATCATGGCCACGCCTGCAATAAGCAAAGACACTTTGGTCCCGTTCGCCTAATTCTATCCAGAAGAAACCTTCAGGACTGAAGGCTTTCTCATAGAGTGCCGGATACTTTTTATAGATCTCATTTAATTTCGCTACGAAATCCTTCAAGCTGGAATGCGGCTTATATTGCATCAGGTGCCAATCCAAAGATTGATTGACATTCCACTCTGCAGTTTGTCCAAACTCACCACCCATAAAGAGCAATTTCGTTCCGATGAATGTAAACATATATAGGTATAAGGCCCTAAGGTTTGCAAACTTCTGCCATTCATCCCCCGGCATCTTATAGACCAAGGACTGTTTGCCATACACCACCTCATCATGGGATAAAGGCAGCATAAAGTTCTCCGTAAATCCGTATACGGTAGCAAATGTCAGCTTATCATGATGGTATGAGCGATTGATAGGATCTTCTTTAAAATAAGCTAAAGTATCGTGCATCCAGCCCATCATCCATTTCATCCCAAAACCCAGACCACCATTAAATGTAGCGCGGCTTACCCCTGTCCAAGAAGTAGACTCCTCGGCAATGGTCTGCACATTAGGATAGTATTTAGAGATCGCTTCATTGAATTCTTTCAAGAAAGCAACGGCTTCCAAGTTCTCATTCCCGCCCAGTTCATTCGGCTCCCATTCGCCAGCTTTCCTGGAATAGTCCAAATAAAGTATGGAGGCAACCGCATCGACACGCAGTCCATCAACATGATAGCGGTCCAACCAGAAAAAGGCATTACTGATCAAAAATGATTTCACCTCATTCCTGCCATAATTGAAAATATAGGATTGCCAATCAGGGTGGAATCCCTTTCGTGGATCTGCATGTTCATAGAGATGGGTTCCATCAAAATTATAAAGCCCATGCGCATCCCCCGGAAAATGGGATGGTACCCAATCCAAAATAACGCCAATATGGCTTTCATGCAACAGCTCGATCAATTTCATCAAATCCTGCGGTCCTCCAAATCGGGAGCTCGCCGCATAATAACCCGTAATTTGATAGCCCCAAGAGGGATAATATGGATGCTCCATGATCGGCATAAACTCCACATGGGTAAATCCGGTTTCCTGGATATAAGGGATCAGTTGTTCTGCAATTTCCGTATAGCTCAAGAAACGGTCGGGATCCTTCGGATCGCGTAACCAGGATCCTAGGTGCATTTCATAGACCGACATCGGTCTGTCCAGTGCATTATGTTCCCTTCTATTGAACATCCATTCCGAATCGCTCCAATCATACCAGGTCGTCGCAACAATAGAAGCTGTCTTGGGTGGAATCTCGGCATGTAGGGCAAACGGATCTGATTTCTCTAGATGTTCACCTGTATTGGAATGGATATGATATTTATAAACTTCCCCATTTTCCAATCCAGGAATAAAACCTTCCCAAATCCCAGAACTGTCCCATCGTACATGTAATTGATGCGAATGTGGATTCCATCCATTAAAATTCCCGACTACAGAAACTGTTTGGGCGTTTGGTGCCCACACCGCAAAATATACTCCTTTGACCCCGTTAATTAGAATCTCATGAGAACCAAATTTCTCATAAAGCTTATAATGCCGTCCAGATTTGAATAAAAAAACATCAAATTCGGACAATAAGGAGTGTACTTCAACTGGTTGAGGCATAGTATAGTGGTTTTTAGCTAGTTATTGAATATTTACTTTTTTAAAATCTCTCTCTAATTTAATAAAACTATTCCCCTGCTCATCTTTTTGCAAAGCAGCCTTCATTCCATCAACTGTAATTTGTTTTGGCTCAAACGGCAAACCGATCAGGTACAAGTGGAAATCACTGTAATATGGAGTATACAGTCCTTCCTCTCCTTGTATTAAACTGACCTGCTTGGAATCACAGCTTGCAATAAAATTCTTCTCCACATAAACACCTTGTTCATAGGCAAAGGTTTCTCCATGATCGGAATATAGGTAGGATGCATGTTCACCTTCCGAATAGTACAGGTTCAATCGTAATGACTCAACCCTACGCTCTCCAGTAAACTGCATAACTGGGTATTCAGGGATAATCGACCCACCGCGAACAAAGAATGGCATCTCATCCAATGGTGTATCTATGGTGTATTCCTGACCTCCTTCATAAAAACTGTTATCAAAATAGTAGTACCAAGTTCCCTCAGGCAAGTATACGATCTTATTCTGCTGACCTGGATGAAGAACTGGCGAAACCAACAATTGATTTCCAAAACCAAATTCTTCCTCACGAACCATGTTCTTCGCTTTTTCCTGTTCCATTAAGGCTACAGGTCTTAAGATAGGTTCGCCATATTTATGTTGCAACCAAAATGTTGAATAGATATACGGTAACAACTTGTATCTCAATTCAATAAACTTTTTACAGATGGCCTCCCATTCTGGACCGAAGCTCCAAGGCTCACGATCGCGGGTATCACCTGCTGAGTGGACACGCATAAAGGGCGAGAATACCCCAAATTGCATCCAACGGGTGTACAATTCTCCATCAGGTTCACCAGTGAAGCCTCCAATATCAGTTCCACAGAATGAAAGTCCCGATACCGATAAACGCTGTAACTGCAAGGTTCCTATTCGCAAATGTTCCCACGTTGCGATATTATCACCTGTCCACACTGATGAATAGCGCTGTGTTCCGGCATAGGCTGCACGGGTAATGGTAAACGGACGTTTGTTCTTATATAACTTCTTTAAACCATCATAGGTCGCACGCACCATTTGCATACCATAAACATTATGTGCTTTACGGTGCGAACCACGATGGCCTTCAAATTGATGCCTTACATCGTTCGGGAAAGTTCCTCTTCCAAATACGGCTGGCTCATTCATGTCATTCCAAAATCCTGCAACGCCATCTTCTACCAGACCTTTGTACAGAGTACCCCACCAAGACCTCACCTCAGGATTTGTAAAATCTGGGAATTGACATCTTCCCGGCCATACAAAACCTTCCATAAAGTAATCATCCCCCCTACGGCAGAAATAATTGTTCTCTTGGCCTTGCTTGAAAACCCAATAGCTATCATCCACCTTGATCCCTGGATCAATCATCACCACAGTTTTAAAGCCATTCGCATTCAGATCAGAAATCATCTTCTTCGGATCTGGGAAATAGCGCTTGTTCCAAGTAAAACAACGGTAGCCATCCATATAATCGATATCTAAATAGATCGCATCACATGGAATCTCCCTTTTTCTGAACTCGTAGGCAACCTCACGAACCTTATTCTCCGGATAGTAACTCCATCTACACTGATGGTAACCTAAGCCCCACATCGGCGGCATATAATGGGTACCCGTCAATTTATGATAGCGTTTTACCACATCCATCATTTTCGGTCCTTGGATATAATAGTATAGCAATTCACCACCTTCAGACCAGAAACTGGTTTGATCCTGATGTTCTGC
Source organism: Sphingobacterium sp. BS-2 (assembly GCF_046161205.1). Lineage (NCBI taxonomy): Bacteria > Pseudomonadati > Bacteroidota > Sphingobacteriia > Sphingobacteriales > Sphingobacteriaceae > Sphingobacterium > Sphingobacterium sp. BS-2. The sequence goes on along the minus strand of NZ_JBIXGO010000001.1, from coordinate 48,350 downwards.
TGCAAAGTCAAAATAAGTCTTGAAGGTATTATCAAAGAAGATCCCATAAGCCTTACCTTCCGTCACTCCCATATAAAATGGGATAGTTTTATAGAGCGGATCTTGGTTGAATGCATAGGAATAGGTATCGGAATTCCAGTTCCGCACCCTTTTACCTCTCAAGTTCAGGTTGGTCGCTTTATCGCCCAATCCAAAAAAAGCTTCATCAGCAGCTGCTTCCTTAGAACAATAGACATAATAGCCACCAAAATCCACATTCTCTTCCCAGTGCATTGGCGAATGGTCTTTGTTCAATACCTTCTCATTGGTATCGGCAAAAGAAATGGTAAAATCCGATTTACGGATCAAGCATATTGTTGAATTAGTTTTTACTTTGTAATATTCGTCATCTTCCAAAAGTTCATAACTCACATAGTTATCCTCTTTGAAACTGATGGCATAGGAAAAATCCACCAAAAATGAACCCTCTGGGGCCAACCGTACGCGGATGATATCCTCGGAAAAAACTTTTACTTCCACTTTCGAGCGACCGTCCGAAAAATAAAATGCATTTCGGTCTTGTGTATAGCCTTTAACTGTTGTTAGATAAAGCTTTTCAATATTAGGAAGGTCGAGAACTGGATTATTTACGTGATGGATTCCATCATCTAGTGTGTCAGGGTTAGGTATTAAATCATTTGCAAAATCGCCCTTCTTTGTTGTATCTGTCATAAAAAATTAATCTAAATAGGTAATAGACAGTGTAAATGTCAGTTTTAAATTACAATATATTTTATAGAAATCAATGTTATTAAATAAATTCGCTTGAACATGTCCTAAAATGTACAGTCATAGCTACATGATTTTACCGGATATTATCATTAAATTGTTGTAATACAAGAAAAAGGGAATAATTAGCTTTTAATTTCGTAATTTTGTAAGCCTTTTTAAAATCTAGCCCCAGTAAGGCTAGAGGGCATAATACATCAGTAGAATAACATGAAATTATCTCAATTCAACTTTAATCTTCCAGAGTCATTGCTAGCATCTGAACCTTCAGAACAAAGAGATGAATCTCGTTTAATGGTTTTACACCGCGATAGTGGAAAAATCGAACACAAGATCTTCAAAGATGTTCTGGATTATTTTGATGATAAAGATGTCATGATCTTGAACAACACAAAGGTTTTCCCTGCTCGTATGTATGGCAATAAAGAGAAAACTGGAGCGACGATCGAAGTATTCTTGTTGAGAGAGCTTAACAAAGAATTGCGCCTTTGGGATGTTTTGGTTGATCCTGCTCGTAAAATCCGTGTTGGTAACAAACTTTATTTCGGTGATGATGATCTATTGGTCGCTGAAGTAGTGGACAACACCACCTCACGTGGTCGTACTATCCGTTTCTTATTTGATGGCACTGATGAAGAGTTCCGTAAGAACATCGAAATCTTAGGGGAAACTCCACTTCCTAAATACATCAAAAGAAAAGCAACTCCTGAAGATAAATTCCGTTACCAAACCATTTACGCAAAAAATGAAGGTGCTGTTGCAGCTCCTACTGCAGGATTGCACTTCTCACGCGAATTGATGAAACGCCTAGAACTGAAAGGTGTAGATTTCGCCGAAGTTACGCTTCACGTGGGTCTAGGTACCTTCCGTACTGTTGAAGTAGAAGATTTAACAAAACATAAAATGGATTCTGAACAGTTCATCATTTCTGAAGAAGCTGCTCGCATCGTCAATACAGGTATCGATAACAAGCGCAAGATCTGTGCTGTAGGAACTACTTCTATGCGTGCTATCGAATCCTCAGTTTCCGCCGACAAACATTTGAAAGCAGCAAATGACTGGACTTCCAAGTTCATCTATCCTCCTTATGATTTCAGCATTGCTAACTCGATGATCACCAACTTCCATACTCCGCAATCAACCCTTTTGGTAATGATTGCAGCATTTGCTGGGTATGAAAACGTCATGAATGCTTATGAGGTAGCAGTTAAAGAGAAATACCGTTTCTATAGCTATGGAGACGCTATGTTGATTATTTAATAAATCACTCCTTAAATAAGAAAAACGCAGGTCAATGACCTGCGTTTTTTATTCCTTTTTATTTACTTTGTTCTATTAAACGCTATATTGAAGCTATGTCTACCCATTTTGTCATCATCGTTGCTGCCGGAACAGGCTCTAGGCTCGGAGGAAACCTCCCTAAGCAATTTCTGCAATTGGATGAAAAACCCATCCTGATGCATACCCTAGAGAAATTTGCGGCTTCACAGTCCAATCCGCAAATTGTCCTCGTCCTTTCCGAACAAATGTTTGCACTTTGGGATGAACTCTGCAAAGAATTTGATTTCCATATCCCGCACCAAGTGACAAAAGGTGGAAACAGCAGGTTCCAGAGCGTAAAGAATGGAATTGAATTTATTAAAGGAAGCCCTAAGCTCAGCCAAGAGAGCAAGATCGCCGTACATGATGGTGCTAGGCCTATGGTGAGCAGTAAATTGATTGATGAGCTTTATTCGACTTGCAATGTGGATAAACCGGCGGTGATCCCTGCGGTACAGAGCACAAATTCGGTCAGGATGGGCAATCAGGATCAAAACCATGCCGTGGATAGGCAAATGGTCTGGTTGGTGCAGACTCCGCAGCTCTTTATGAGCAATCTATTGATTGAAGCCTACGAGCAGCCTGAAGAAAACTATTTTACGGATGATGCATCCGTGGTAGAAAAGTTGAGCAACAACTTATACCTACTCCCAGGTGATCAACAGAACCTGAAGATTACCTTTGAAGAAGACATAGCCATTGCTCAACAATTATTTAATAAAATTAAGCGTTACCTCTGATTATTCTCAATAATATCACAATAATGGCGATTACCAATAGGATGTGAATAATACCACCAGTAGCATAACCTCCAAAGAAGCTAATTGCCCAAATGATGACAAGAATAACTGCGATTAAATACAAAATATTTCCCATAGTAGTTAAAATTTGTGTTTTGTAAAATAGTTTATTCAATGATTCAATTTTCATTAGGATAAACAAGCCATTCAAACAAATTGTTTTAAACAGACAATTTTTTTTATAACAAATCAATAACTAACTGATCGTAAGACACATAAATTCCATCCGGTAACATGGCTTCGATCTCCACATGTTTGCCGAAGCGATGTGAAATATGGGTAAGGTAGGTTTTTTTGGGATTAATTCGATTGGAAACTTCAATAGCTTCCTCCAAAGTCAAATGCGAAATATGGGGTTCTCGCTGTAGGGCATTCAACACCAATACCTCCACACCTTCCAATAACTTAAAGGTTTCTTCAGATAAAGTCTTGGCATCGGTGATATAGGCAAAATTATCGATCCTGAATCCCAAAACTGGCATTTTATAGTGCATCACCTCAATCGGCAAGATTGATTTCCCGTATAGCTCAAAAGCCTGTCCAGCAAAGATCTCCTCGAGCTCCAGTTGTGGCACACCAGGGTATTTATAATCACTGAAGGCATAATAGAATTCTTTCCTCAGCGCATCATGCGTAGCCTTATTGGAATAGATAGGGATAGATTGCTGTTGTTGGTAGTTGAAAGCACGAACATCATCTAGACCAGCAATATGGTCCTTATGGGAATGGGTCATCAATACCGCATCCAGGCGTTTGACCTCTTGGCGCAACATCTGGTACCTAAAGTCAGGTCCTGTATCTACAATGACGTTATAGCCATTGTATTCTATCAAAATCGAAGAACGCAAGCGATTATCTCGCTTATCCTCCGAATGGCAGACTTCACATGGACATGCAATAACCGGAACTCCCTGCGAGGTTCCTGTACCTAAAAATGTTACTCTCAAACCGTAATTTTTGTCTTTTTTATTTGCTGGTAAAAAGCCTTTAACTTTTCTTGGATCAAACTCTCATCCACTTCCATGGTTTCCAAGATTTGCAATAAAGAAACCACTTTCATATCAACCGTAGAGAATTTGTTCACTACGACTACTCTAGCGTTCTGTAGAACACATGCTCCCGTCCTAAATGAACCTTTCTCATAGCGCAATTTATAGCCAAGATCACTGAACAGTGTCTCTAATTTATCTAAACTTCCTTGAGTTAATGAAATCATATTATCTCCTCCTCACAATTTAACAAAGCCTCAGGAATTTATCAATTCTTTGCAGCCTTTTTATTCGTAATAAATTTATGGGCATATTGGCTCAAAAAGCCAGATCCATACGCGATCAACTGCGTATATGCTGCAATTACCGATAAGAAGGCAACCTTTAGGCTCTTGGTACTGACCAAGGCATGCAGAAACAGTAAAATGGTATAGATCGCAAGGAATGAATTACCGATCAGGCCCAAAATATGCAAAAAATAGATCTCGTCCATGGTCAACAGATTGATGACATCGATCATGAGCAAGAACGCCAAACCCAACACAAATACGGCAGGCAAGGCATGCACAGGCTTTAATTCTTTCGGGTAAAGACAGTAGATATCGATCCTTCCCTTCCCAAAATTATAAGTCTGTTTATAGAACTGGGCAAAGCTCGTTCTTCGTTTATGGTATACAAATGCATCAGGGATCAAGCCAACCTTAAATCCAGCATTGATCATCCGGATACTGAATTCAATATCTTCTGAACGACGGGACAATTTAAACCCGCCCGTTTTCTCCCATACTTCACGGCTGACCCCCAAGTTAAAGCTCCTAGGATGAAACTGACCGACATGGTTTTTATTGCCTCGAATACCGCCCGTTGTAAACGGACTGGTCATCGAATAGCTGATTGCTTTCTGTATGGCGGTAAAGGAAGAGTGTGCTGCATCTGGCCCACCAAAGGCGTCCAATTTATCTTTTTCAATTCCCTCGATTACCTTCAGTAGGTAATCCTCAGGAACAATGATATCAGAATCAAAAACAATAAAGAAATCACCCTTTGCTCTTTCAAAACCATAGTTCCTGGCAAAGCCTTGACCTTCATTTTCCTTAAAGAAATACTGTATATCCAGCTTGTCTTTGAACTTATCTACAATATGTTCTGCTTTATTTTTCGACCCATCCTCCACTATGATGACCTCGAATTCCTTGTAGGTCTGGTCCAACAAAGAACTGAGCATTTCCTTGATCTCAACTGGCCTGTTATAGAGAGGAACGATGATGGAAAAAAACATATTAGATGACTTCGTCTACATGATATTTATTCCGATCGGAACCATTGCGCGATACCAGCTCGGCAACAAATCCTGTCAGGAATAATTGTGATCCAATGATGATGGCAACCAATGCCAAAAAGAACAAAGGCTGGTCGGTCACATTTCTATAAACGGTGCCATTGGCGATGCTCATCAGTTTTTCGCAGATCAACCAGATGGTAATAAAGAACCCAAGCAAGAAACTGATCACACCTAAGGGCCCGAAAAAGTGCATCGGCCTTTTGGCAAACTTACCCACAAAGAAGATGGACATCAAATCCAGGAAACCTTTTACAAAACGTCCCGGACCAAATTTTGTGGTACCATACTTACGTGGATAGTGTTGAACGACCTGCTCCTGGATATTGCTGAAACCCGCCCATTTAGCCAACACAGGGATATAGCGGTGCATCTCACCATAGACCTCAATACTCTTCACCACATCCTTCTTGTAGGCTTTCAGGCCACAGTTGAAGTCATGCAGGTTATCAATGCCTGACATGCTACGGGTGGCGGAATTGAACAATTTGGTAGGAAGGGTTTTGGTCAATGGATCATAGCGCTTTTTCTTCCATCCCGAAACCAGGTCTGCACCTTGGTTCTTGATCCGATCATAAAGCTCAGGAATCTCATCAGGACTATCTTGAAGGTCAGCATCCATGGTGATCACGACATCGCCTTCAGCAGCCGCAAAACCAACGTTCAGCGCTGCAGATTTCCCATAGTTCCGTCTAAAACGGATACCTATAACATTCTCATTCTCTTTCTTCAAGCCCTTGATCACTTTCCAAGAACTGTCCTTACTCCCATCGTCAACCATAACGATTTCGTAAGTAAAATTATTGGCATCCATGACCCGCTTAATCCAAGCCGTCAATTCAGGAAGTGATTCTTCCTCGTTGTATAAAGGTATTACTACTGAAATGTCCATAATGAATAAAGAACAAAGGTATCATTTTTGGATGATACCTTTATCATATAAACGTTAGCGTTTGTTAAGCGTTATTATCGTTGTTATCTGTATTTTGCCAAGGATGTGCTTCATCCGAACTGCTTACAGGCTTGAACATTGGCTTTTCTTTTTTGAAGATTGCCGCAAAAATCAAAGCCAATACAAAGTATAAAAGTAGGGACACAGCCAAACCTTTCAAAACCTGTCCGATCGACAAAGAGCCTAGGGCTTCTTTTTGTTGATCTAACAATTCCAAGGTAGCATCGATCTGCTCATCTGGCAAGTTATTAGCCTCCATCATCTCGATAGTCAAGTTTTGAGTATTCTCAATCGCTTCAACCTGAAGGGTTGGATAGACCAAATTGAAAATATTGATGCCGATAAGGCCAATTGCAGCCGTAATGGCCAACATAATGAATATATTCTTCAATGCAGTGGTGAAATCCCAATAGCCGCCGTTTGCTTTTCTCAATTGCAAGATAAAAAACACGGCAATGGCTAAGAAAACCACATAACTAACGAAAATATTGACCACCGATGAAGTGACGATCGATGAAGCTGTTTTTGAAAAATAAAGGGAAATAATGGAAAGAACAAGGGAAATAAACCCTAAGATCACGCCATTGATAATGGCTTTTTTCTTTACATCATTTGTAGCGTTGATTGAATCCATAATTTATGAGTTGTAGTTTATGATTAATTGCAATAGAGCTAGGTCCAAAGCTTTGTTCGGTGCAGCCTGAGCATAATCTTCTACCTGCCCTGCGTTTGGTTTTTGTTCATTAAAGAATGAGATCAATGGATAGAATAAATCAACCAGTTCATCATCCTCTGAAAGTCCAGCAGCAACTTTCGCAATCTCGCTATAATCACTTTCGATCAAGATCTGATTAGCAATTACCTTTTCGTAAATCCTATATTCATCCTGGAATTCATCTTCTTCCACCAATAGGAACTCTTTCAAGAAATCATCCAAAGAAGGTTCTACTTCGTCATCTTCACATTCTTTCAGGTATAATAGAATATTCAAAAGCTCTGAGCCACGGTCAAGTGTTTCCTCCTCGATCGCTTCCCATTCTTCTGAATCCAGATAATCCTCTTCCAATTTCTGAACATCCTCGGCGAAGAAGTTGATCATCAATAGGTCAAAGCTATATTCACGCAATTCTTCAAAGCGTTGGTTATCATCAAACACGGCATCCATGGCTTCAACTTTTTCCATAAACGCTGCGTCTAATTCAAATGCTGAAGCTAATCCTGGAAGGATAGCCTGTCCATCAATCTGTTCTACTTTAGCGTAATTATTGACTGCTGCCTCTAGGGCATTCTTTACTTTAGTATCCATATCTTATTTAATTGATGTGCAACTTATTATTGTTAATTACTGCTAATACTTGTCCGGTTAGCTCCTGCCCAAATAAAGGACTGTTTGCCGATTTAGATTTATTGGCTTTACTATCAAATATCCATTTTTTCGATGGACTAAACAAGACCAAATTTGCCTCCGCTCCTTCTTCGATCACAGGAACTTCCTGTCCCAAGATCTTTCTTGGGTTAACGGCCAGTTTCTCCACGATCTGTTCTGGACTCAATCCAGCTTTTACCAATAAAGGCAATACTGTCTGTGCTGCAATGATTCCGTTTTTCGCAATCTGGAATTCCACTTGCTTAAACTCGATCTCTTGCGGTGTATGCTGAGAAACCACAGCATCGACCACCCCATCCTTCAATCCCTTGATCAATGCTTTCACATCTTTCTTGGTACGCAATGGAGGACTGACTTTATAATTGCTATCAAATCCTTTTACATCTTCATCGGTAAAGACCAAGTTATGGGCAGCGACATCACAAGTCACCTTAATCCCCTTAGCCTTAGCCTTTTTGATCAAATCAACTGCTTCTTCAGTAGAAATGGTACTGAAATGGATTGGAGCCTCATTATACTCGGCAAGGAACAGATCCCGGGAGATCATGACCGACTCTGCAAGATTAGGGATCCCTTTCATCCCTAGGTAGGTACTTACCTCCCCTTCGTTCATCTTATTGTCTGCTGCGATAGAATCATCTTCCGGAAATGCCATGATCAAACCGCCAAAGCCTTTTGCATACAGTAAGGCACGTGACATTAATCCTGCCTGTTGTATACTGTGCGTACCGTCGCTGTAAGCTACGGCACCAGTTACTTTCATGTCATAAAGCTCCGCCAATTCATTGCCTTCACGCTTCTTGCTCACGGTCCCTACCGGAAAAACATCCACTAGGTTTCCTTTTGCAGAATTCACGATCAATGCTACTTCTGAACGGCTATGGATGGGTGGATTGGTGTTCGGCTGAACGGCAACTGCCGTAAAACCACCTGCTGCCGAAGCCGCAGTACCCGTCTGGATATCCTCTTTCGTTTCGTAACCCGGTTCCCCGAAATTAACGTTGAGGTCAAAAAATCCAACCGAAAGGAATGAATCCTTCCCATCGATCACCTGAAGCTTTTTGTCTTCCGACTTGATGTTCTTGGCAATCTGTTCGATCTTGCCGTTTTTCACCAGTACGTCTACAGTAGACAAATGCAGCGGATGTCCTGCCGAAACCAAAGTCGCAGAATTAATTAATATTGTAGCCATGAATTGAATTGAAAATCAAAAAATTGTGCTGAATGCTGTTGTTTAAGTTGAGAAAACCAGCTAGCCTTCCAAAGGTTCTTTTCCAATGAGCATTTTCAAAGACCTTCTTCAAGTATAAAAACTCCTTATTCGAAGATATTAACAGCTGTTTCATCAAAAAACAAAAGTACAAAATTCAATGAATACTGTTACAAAAACTTTTAGGAATCCTTGTCGACCTCTTTTCCCAAAAAAATCCAGCCCAATTATCCAAAAATGAAAAATGGAATTTATTTACCCCAGCGAAAGGTATTTAACCCGCTAAGGTCAAAACCTGCGATATCCAAGGCTCGATCGACAACGGTGGCTGCCAACTCTTCAAAATTTTGCGGACGGCTGTAAAAAGAAGGCGAAGCCGGACAGATAATTCCACCTGCTTGCGTAATCAATGCCATATTCTGGATGTGGATGCTACTCAAAGGGGTTTCACGGGTGAGGAGAATCAGCTTTCTTCTTTCCTTCAGGATCACGTCGGCTGCCCTAGTGGTCAGGTCGGAAGAAATCCCATGTGCGATCCTAGCCATAGTTCCCATCGAACAAGGTACTACAAACATGCAATCGTACTTTGCAGAACCCGATGCAAATGGCGCCATGAAATCGCCCTTCTGGTAGGTCGGAAAATCATAGTCTTTGTAACTATCGTTGTCAAGTTCAAACTTCCAAACGTCCTTGGCATTGTCCGACATCACGATCCCGACAGCTTCAATTTGCTCGGAAAGCTGCTGCAGCTTGTCTAACAGCACTTTCGCATAAATAGATCCGGAGGCCCCGGTTATAGCTACAACAATTTTTCTTCTGCTCATGTTACAAATCTATAAAACTTCCGCCATAGTACCTGCAAACCCCCTTTTTAAATTAAAATTTAGCTGTTTCAACAAATACAAATAAGTCAAAAAATACCTAATTGGAAACTAAATTTGACCCCTAAAGAAAAAAAGGGTCGAATTAGATTAATTCGACCCTACATCTACCTATGAAAAACATGCCCTTGGGGAGGGCATTACAAAAGTAAAAAAATCAACAGAAAAGTTATAAAACAAGGTGGTAGATTTCCTATTTTGTAGACAAACAGCTACAAAAATTAAATAGTGTTCGTACCCAAACAAAAAAAATTGTATAGATTACATTTATTAACCTAAAAAATTTTATAGCGAATCAGCGAATTTTAGGGGCCCAATAACTTTATTTTAACTTTTTTTTGTTTATTTCGTAACGCAAAATAAGGACTATGAGTTTGACAGTACTGGAAGAATATATTGAGACCGGAAACTACCAAGATTTAGATTTATTACTGAGCCAAAACCCTGACCTTGTCAAGGAGAATACAAGCCATGACATCTCAGCATTGCTATTGGCCTGTTATTACCAGAAAAGCCAAATCGTTCAGGTTATCTTAAAATATATCAAGAGCATCACCATCCACGAAGCCTGTGCCGCAGGATTGACCGAGCAGGTACAGTTCATGGTCGACCAAAAACCCGATGTCATCAACGAACTTTCCTCACATGGCTTTTACCCCCTTGGTATCGCCTCCCACTTCGGAAAAGAAGATATCGTCCGCATCCTGCTGAGAAACGGTGCAAACCCTAATTCTTCTTCCCAAAATGGATATCAGGTCTTCCCTATCCACTCGGCATTGAGTAACGGACAGAACACGATCGCCAAAATGCTTATCGAAGCCGGAGCTGAGGTCAATGTGCTGCAATCTTCAAGGATCAGCCCTTTGCACTTAGCTGCCCAACAAGGTAACATCGATATGATTATCGTTCTTTTGGAGCATGGTGCCAACATTGCCATTCGCAACGATTTTGGCCAGACGGCCTCGGATATGGCTGCCGAGAAAGGGTTCCCAGAAATCGCGGAAATCCTGAAGGCTTAATCCCTTCTGATAATCGACACCCCAATCCCACATTCCAGACAACGTTTGGAATTGCAATAGGCCGACCTTAAATGTAACACGGCCTGGGTTTCCAATGCGTTGAACAGATCCATTCCAAAGCCCATATAGCGGCGGCAAACCGAATTGACCTCCGGTTTCAGCTGCTCCAACCATTGTAAGGCGCGGTCCATATAGACCTGATTTCCGATGAACTTCCCATAGGAAAATAATATGGGCACAAAGCTGTTTATCGCCAAGAGATGGAAAAACTGTTCGGTGATCCGGGTGTTATGCCTAACGGACTCTTTCTCCAGATGGAAATGGGTATTCCAGAACTCCGGAATTTCCAATTGCTGGCAATAGGTCTTTAATTCTTCCAGACTATTCGCTTCCACGATCAGCGAGAACCAAGAAGCAAAGAGGCAATACATGGAGGCGAGCTGTGCCAATTTTATCGTAGGGAAATTATAGGGCCGCATGCGCATAAACTTCCATTGAAAAGCGGAAATCTCGATCAGCTGCTGGCTTTTCTTTAAATAATCATAATTTGCCTGTAGCTTCATTACATAGGGATCATCCCCTTTATAACATTTCAGGAAACCCGCCTGCCCAAAGAATAAGGCATGAATGTTTTCAGGATTATTCTTCATTTTTTGGATCAACTTCAAGGAAAGGATCTGGCTCAGGTCCTGAAAGGATTGTTTATTGACCTTCATGCCGAATGCACCGGCTAACATACCCAAACAGACTCTTTCCCAATCCCCCCTATAGCTATTGAGCATCAGGACCACGATCTTATAGCGATGTTCCAATCGTTCAATCCCCATTCGGTTCAAGACTTGTATTTTTTGGTAGTCCGGCACCTTCCCCATTCCATAACTGCAAGGCAACCAATGGTTGTTCTGCAATAATTGCTCTATCTTCTGTAACAAGGTCTCATCCACTAAAGGCTTCAATTCCAAACAGGGAATCATGGTACCATCTTCTAAAAAACAATCCAAACGACCTTCCCAGACCACATGCAGAACCACCGCATTATAAGCCTTGTTCTTCTGATGCCCATGCTGGTTCCAATCATGGGGGTCCACATGGATTTCAATATGTCCATGCCATTCCTGATTATTTATCCGCAAATGCCCAAGGAGAAAATCTGGTCCAGCATCGGTATTGTAGTTTCCAGGCTGCACTACCTCAATCCTTTCTCCATTGCTGCCATGTAGGTCAAAGGGATTGAAAAGCCGATATCGCCAAATAAAGTGAAGGATATGCTCTGATATACGCATAGCTAAATATAATATATTTAACTTTCAATTACGTATTTTAATTTTAAAAACAAGTTTATGCGAAATGAAGTTACACGCACTATCCACTAAGAGATTATAACGACCTCAAAAAAACATGATTCGATTTAGTTAGGAAGGTAAATTTTCAATTGATCAGAACCTACTTGTATCTCTTCTTTTAAGTCCCCATTTAATTTGGGGGCTTCAATACCCTCTGCCCATGATTCAGCACCTACAAATACGCGGGCTTCATCCCAAAGTCCTGCCTGGATAAACAGGTCAAGCGTCTTCCTTCCTCCTTCAACAATGATGGATTGTACATCCATCAAGTATAATTGATATAGGATCTGCTGCGGAAGGTAGAGATCAAAGTTCTCCAGTTCTATATATTTTCGGTTCCCCTGCCAATCGGTTTTTTTCGCATTGAAAATAATGGTTTCCGCTGCTCCATCAAAAATCGAAAGGCTTTCTGCCAGTTCCAGGTTCTTGTCAATCAAAATGCGCTTCGGATTCCGACCTTGCCATTCCCTAACGGTGAGACTGGGATTATCGAGTTCTGCAGTCCTTTTTCCAACCAGGATTGCATCTTCCTCCGAACGCCATTTATGCACCAATTGTTTACTCGCCTGATTGCTGATCCAGCGCTGCCCCGATACCGGTGCGAAATATCCATCGGCCGTTTCTGCCCACTTCAAGATCACATAAGGCCTAAACTCTTTCAGCTTCGTAAAGAACCTGTGGTTCACCCACTTAGCTTCATCCTCCAGAACACCTACTTCAGTGCGAATCCCCGCATCCTGCAACTTCTTTAAACCCAAACCATTGACCTTTGCGAAAGGATCCAAACAGGCAATCACAGCTTCCTTGAAGCCCATGTCCACGATCATGTCTGCACAAGGTGGAGTCTTCCCAAAATGCGCACAGGGTTCCAAACTCACATAGATCGTACTCTCTGAAAACAGTTCCCTGGCCTTCACTTCCCCAACCTGATCGATCACTGATCGGACCGCATTCACCTCTGCATGTGGACCCCCATAAGGCGATGTATAACCCTCTCCAATAATTTCTCCATTTTGGACAATCACTGCCCCCACCATCGGATTCGGACTGGTCTTGCCTGCCCCTAAGACAGCCAATTCCAAACATCGCTTCATGTATTGATTATGCATGTTTCAAAGTTAGTGAAATAGATTTGAGTATGGAGATAGGAGAATTGAGAAAACAACTTCCGGACTGTACATGAAATTGAACTAATAATTCGCTTGCATATCACACAGGTTTGTAGGGGCGTATGGCATACGCCCGCAACATTACAGTTTGGAATTCCAAGTTATTTTAATCATCTCTTTCAAAAACACGTTCATGCTTGTATTATGCAGGGGTATTCATGAAATTCTTGCTGCAGGGTCTGTTGTCTTGTGTCTAATGTCTGATGTCTAAAAAACTTCTGGCGAGCTGCTTTTGACAGCTCGCCAGAAGTTTTTTTCCTACCTTTGTTCTATGGATTCTTTAGGCAGCTTAAGGCAAAAATTTGTGTCGCATTTATCGTCGATTTATGATCAAGATGAGGCAATGAGCCTATTTCAGATTGCTGCTGAGCATTTGTTGAGTTATTCCAGGGTCCAACTTAGCATGAAGCTCCAGGAAAATCTTTCGGAGGAACAGGAAGCCAAATTCAATTCGCTCCTGCAACAGCTTCAGACCGGCAGACCCATTCAACAGATCATTGGAAAGGCACCATTTTATGGAATGGAGTTTATCGTGTCGGAGGACACCTTAATCCCAAGACCTGAAACAGAAGAACTGGTACAGCTGATTATCTCCGAAAACAAGGGCAAATCCGAACTTGAAATAATCGATATAGGCACCGGGACAGGCTGTATTGCGATCAGCCTGAAAAAAGGCTTTGCCGAATCCCATGTGTGCGCAGTGGACATTTCCCCAGAGGCTATTGCTATTGCCAAAGAGAACGCTCAACAAAACGGATGCCCTGTCGATTTCCGTTGCTTGGACATCTTGGAATGGAACCTGGTCTTTGATCAGGAGCAATTTGACATCATTGTCAGCAACCCGCCATACATCACCCATGATGAGAAAAGGGACATGCACCGCAATGTACTGCATTTCGAGCCCCATACCGCTTTATTTGTGGAAGACTCGGCTCCATTGTTGTTTTACGATTACATCGCTTCATTCGCGCTAAAACACCTCAAAAAGGAAGGGACCCTTTATTTCGAAATCAACCAGTACCTTTCGGAAGAAACCAAAGAGCTCCTGATCAAGAAAGGTTTTGCCAAAGTTGATATTCTCCATGACATCAACTCAGTCCCTAGAATGATCCGGGCAAGGTATATTTAGGGCAACTTCTGTTTTCAAAGGTTATTTAACTTTTTAGGCTAAGGGATTTCCCATAAGGAATTCTATCTTTAGCACATAAGCATCATCTAATCAATATTCTTGGTCTACAAAACTCCTCTCCTAGCTTAATTCAAAATTTAAACAATCCTTTTTGATTTCTTTTGGACATTGCTTTGATCTTATTCGAGGCATATTCGGAATTTTCGCAATATGGCCCGAACATGGGTAAAACGATTCCCGAATGAAACCTCCTAATTATTCCAGCTCCCTCTTATTTCAATTTTTTAATGATTATAGGAAAAATGCTGGCTGCTAAAGGTCCATAAAATGGTTGTTTCTGCAAGTTTTTAGGGAAAATTTGGACAGAAACCACTTCAGTATATGTCTAGGCCAATATTTTAATTCATTTTTTCAAACTGAAAAACAGCGACTTATTTGATTATGGACAAATTTAAGTTCAAAAGATTTGGCACATATTAAGGATTTTTCTACCTTTGCATCACTTCAAACAACGAAGGGTTCTCGATAAAAGAACAACGATTCCGTAGCTCAGCTGGTAGAGCAATACACTTTTAATGTATGGGTCCTGGGTTCGAATCCCAGCGGGATCACAAAAAAAGCTTCAATCACAGATTGAGGCTTTTTTTGTGCCCGCTCGGGATTCGAATTGTTGCATGTTCCGGATTGGGCTGTGGGTATGGCGGACATGCACCGCAGGCATCAATTTTGGTTCGATCCGGAGAAGGTTCAGGGAATGTGTTTGGGGTTTGCGGGGCTGAACAAATCCCAGCGGGATTCGAATGATTACATGTTCCGGATTGGGCTCAGGGTATGGCGGACATGCACCGCAGGGATCAATTTTGGTTCGATCCGGAGAAGGTTCAGGGAATGTGTTTGGGGTTTGTGGGGCTGAACCACTCCCAGCGGGATCAGTTCAAGAGAATCTCCAAGGCATTGTGCCCGCTAGGGATTCGAATAATTGCATGTTCCGGATTGGGCTGAGGGCTTGGCGGACATGCACCGCAGGCATCAATTTTGGTTCGATCCGGAGAAGGTTCAGGGTAAGTGTTTGGGGTTTGTGGGGCTGAACCACTCCCAGCGGGATCAGACCAAATGAATCCCTAAGGCATTGTGCCCGCTCGGGATTCGAATTGTTGCATGTTCCGGATTGGGCTGAGGGCATGGCGGATATGCACCGCAGGGCTTTTGGAATACTTACAGCTAGAGTTCGATCAGGTTGACAATTAACTCCATATGTACTTAGATAAGCTTAACATTGCTCCGACAGGCTATAAGAACAACAAGTTGGAGTCAAAGGGTTCATGTGTCAGATTTAATGGAAAAGCTGAAGTAATGATTGAAGCCAAGAGTAAATTCACAGGACTTCGTGTAGGACTTACTAAAGATTATTCAAACGCTTTAAACGAATATATTAAAAGAGGACACTTAACCGATAAATTAGGGATAGGTCAAAAGACTGTGTGGTTTATTTATTATTAACTTTAATCGCATAAATTAATATTGGTATTTTTGTGTCTTCATCTTTCACAATTTTAATGATACCTCCATCATACTGCCATAAAAATTCAATAGGCTTTTCTCCATACACAAATTCTTTTTTCCTTTGTTCTAATTCTATTTTATCTTCATAGCCAAAGAAATTGCATAACGTATCAATAACTCGTTCGGCTTCGGTATAATAAATAAAGCGAGAAAAATTTTTAAAAGCCTTTTTAAATGATATGATTATACAATTCTCTTTTTCATAAAACTGGTATGTTGCATAATTGAAAAAATCAAAATAAAAGACAGGTAATTTTAAAACTTGAGTGAGAACTTCATTTTCTTCTGATATTGAGTAAGATTCAACAATGTTTTCACTTTTATAAAAACTGAAAATTTCATCCAGAAAATATTCTTCACCATCTCTTTTATGAATTACTTGCTTTACCTCATTTAAAAACTCTTCTGGAGTCAAAATTCTTGTCTGAATATTAAATTCATTAAAAAGCACCTTACTTTTAACTCTAAGATTTTTATCAATAGCAACAAAATAATCACAATGAGCACCATAAAATGAATGTTCACCATCCGTTTGTATATTCTGCATGTTATCAGTAGGTTTTGGTAACTTGTCTGATTTATAGCCCATCATATCAAGCATCAGGTATGCTGTTGTGTAAAACTCATAATATGTATATGGCTCTTTTTTATTATTTAAAGCCGTTTCTACATACTCCAAAAATGTCATATTAGTATTCAGAGAAAGAAGAAAATTGTCAATGTTTTTAATAACATCTTCTTCATTCCAGTTGCCCGCATTACCTTCCAGTTTAAACCCTTTTTCTCCAAGATTTTTTCTAAAGTCTTTATAATACCCCCCATCTTGAAGCAGATTTTTTGTGAAAGATCCAAAATCCTTCATAAAATCCCACATACTTGAGTTATTGTTAATATTAGGGAACATTTTGGATAGCATTTCTTTACTTTCTTCTGTAATAGGAATGCCTGAAGGTTGAAGCTGCAAAAGTGTTTTTATCAATGTTCCCATACTCTCTAATCCTAAATCTCTTCCACTTTCATCCAGTTCAGAAAACATTTTTTCAAAATCCAAATCATCCACAAAATCTATTTCCTTTTGTTGTTTCTCATCCTCAAAATATTCTTGAGGTGTTCCAAAAAGAGGTTCTATACCATCTTTCCCCCATCGGATCAAATGTTTGCCAGAAAGATAATTTAGCTTTTCCAAATCTGTATTGAAATGAACATTATCGGAAGAGTGGCTCTTCATCAAATCTTTAAAATGACCTGGAGAATAAGGGAATAATAATTTCTCCTTATGCTCAGTAATAAAGTCATTTAGCTCTTTAAATTCGGATTTTTTTAAACTACTAATGACATTCCAATCAAAATATACACGTATCATTCAATGTTATCTTTAATCAACTCTTATTCCTCTTTTAAAAGTTTGAGTCTTCGGTTTATAAAGGTTAAAGTATTTTCTCTAAACTCATCGTACCAAGAATCAGACAATATATCAGCCGGATCTGCTATTTCAAATCCAAATTTTCCGGATATTAAACCGATTTGAACACCAAATTCACGAACAGCTATTTTGGGGTATTCTAAATATGTATGAGCCATTATCGCTATAGCTTCTTCCTGAGTGTACTCTTCGTCAGGAATCAATTCGCAGATTGCTTTGGGTAATAAGTAAAAAGTGTTAAGTATTGTCTCTCCAATTAGCTTTATATTTCCAGTGATATAATATTCCTCAATTGCTTCACTAAAGCTTTTTGCAAAAATTAAATCTATCACCTCGTAAAACTCTGATGATATTGAGTAATGCTCTGATATAATATGGTTCTGATACCTATCTAAGGAATGCGTTTTTCTCAGAAACAAATATTTATCATAATGCAATAAGAAACTTAATAAGTCATGTAATTCCAATTTACATTTTGTAAGTATTTTTAAATCAGTCAATTTAACTATTGAGGTGTATTTTTTAATTAATTCCAGAATATAATTTTTGTTGTTAATTCCCTTAATCTTAATTAAATAAAAAAGACTTTTAAAATGATTATCCAATTCAAGTCTATATTCAAAAAAGTCAATTGCGGTATTCTTTAAACTTTCATTAATTTGATGGTTAGAAATCAATAAATCTGTTTTAAAATCTAACATAAATTGGTTTTCCGGATCAATACTTAAACCTTTATTGATATTATACAATGATTTATCAATCTTAGCCAGTTTCTCATAAGTATATGCAATCCAAAAATATCCAATCGGAAATCCATTCATCATTTCTTCTTCTTGCTCACTTGACTTAAGCATAAGAGATAGTCCCTCATCATATTTATTAAAAATATAGGAAAGTGTTACACCCTTACTAAATAATGCTTGTGGAAGTTTCGGGTTAATCTTTAAGGCTTTATCATAACAATGAATTTCTTCTTCATGGTCATGTAATTCATAGTATATTGAACCCAAGTTTTTCCATGCTAAAGCATTATTTGGATTTATTTGCAAACATAGTTTATATTGTTTCGCAGCTTCTTCCAAATCACCCAAACTCTTTAATGTGTTAGCGAAATTATAATGACCGTTTTCATTGTCGGTTCCTTCTAAAAGATACTGATAAAATATATTTTTTCCTTCAATCAGCTTGGCTTTGTTTCCTGTTGCAGCTCCGTCTTCTGCAAGTATACATCCTTTAGTTAAATACTGGTTATCTCTACCATCAATTTCAATACATTTATTAATCGTTTGTAATGCCTCCTTATAATTAAAGGACATATATTGACTATGTGCCAAACCCTCAAGAACTGATATTTTATTTTTTTGTTTCTGTTTTAACAAGCTTTTGAAATAAAATGCAGCATCTTCATATTTTCCTGCATAATAGTTTCGCCATGCCAATACCTCCGTATCTGACAATTCTCTATATTCTAATGTTCTTATACTGTCAATAAATGTTTTTATACTAAAAATATCTTGAACATATTTTGCAATGAAATTCCAATCTATCTGACTTATTTTATTGGATCTTGGAATATTAATTCTGACTGTTTTCTTTATTTTGGTTAAGTCAAGATCTAAATCATTATACCAATACCAATATGCTTCTTGATCTTCTTGGACATAAGCAACTAATAATACGGGTTCAAGTTTGGTATTAAACAATCCTAAGGTTGATTGTTTAATAGATATAGAGATATGCTGTTGATTAGTTTCTCTTTCTTTACTTTTTAGTTGAACAGAAAAATTTAGACCTGTGACTTGTCCATTGATTGATATGTGAGTTATGTAATCTATACCATAATCATGCTCTGGCTTGTCTACAAACCATTCATTTGGCAAATATTTATTATAAAATTTATTGGATTCTGTTTCCAATATGTGGTTATGATGTCTAATAGGCTTGTTCAAGGGCATAAAGTTGGCTCAGTTAATTATGAGCTTTAAAATACATATTATGATAAACATGTGAAAATTATATGTATGCTATTGAAGTTTTTAAACTTTAACCTTTCTTCCTCCATTTGAATGATAAGACCTAATTTAAAAAATTGCATCTTGCTTATGCAAACATTATATCAGGAGATATTATTTTTTCACCTCAATCTTTTCAAAAAAGAGAGAATCGAAGATACTTTTTACAACGTGATGTATTGAACATTGTTCATTAGCTCATCCTTTGTCATTGAGAAATGAACTGTTTGCTTTCCAGGCTGCTATCCATTATAGTGAACCAGTCCAAATAATATGATAGATGTTATTACTAGTTGACATATTAATAAGCTCTTTTTAATCATAATGTTCTAAATATCGTTGATTAAATGGGAGATTCCTAAAATTTATAAAATTTATGAAAAGCCAATTTTCAACCTTGAAACTCAATATTTCTATTCGGAAAAGGACAGCTTGGTAAAAGTAATTCTTTATCAATGGGACAATGTACAAAGTAAGAAAGATGAGCTATCTGAAGAAGGAAATTATGAGAAAAAATTTGAGTTATTTCAATTAAAATTTGATTCCTTAGCTAATTTACTTTGCCGTGAATTCGGGAATCCTATCGTTGAAAATATTGAAAACATTTCAGACTTTGGCGAGACTTATAGAGATGATTTAAAATTTAAAAGAGCGGATGGACTCAATGCATATTTATTTATGTTTAAAAGGAATATTAATGGCTACCGACAGATAAGACTTGTTCTATATAAAGATTAACAAGAAAAAAATAATGAAAAGACTCTAACTAAATTTAAAGTAGACCTTTTGAAGCCATAACTTTATGGGTGGTTACTTAAATTTGATTCCGGTTTTACAGCAAAACTGTCTATGATGAATCTAATCATCTATTGTGTATATTCAAGTGTTACCCTTACGTTTAGAACAATTTTCTTGAGAAAAGGAATTTACATATTAGTATTAGGTGTTTTAACATCATGCAATCTTTACACTAGAAAAGAGGAGGTCTTGATTACTGATAAGGATTTTATTGAAAACTACCGAGAGCTATCTCCAGATAGTTCTATGGTATTAATAAATTACAGTATAGACTTAGGAGCATTCGGCGTTGGTCAATCAGGAACTTCAATTTTGAAAATACCTGATACAACCAAAAATCTTAGAGAATTTAATATTCCAAACAACTACACTCAAGTGAAATGGATTGATAATCAAAACATTTCAGCCATGTACGACATTCTACCATCCCTAAGAGAAGGTGTAAAATTCGAACCTAAAGATCTTGAAATCAATAAAATTAAAGTTCATGTTTCAGCTTTGGATTACATTGATCAAGGGTCACAGCAACAAATTGTCCACCGAGAAGTCTCTCCAAATGGAAGATATGAACTCGTCGTATACCGCTATTCGAAAGACATAAATAACTTAAATTTCATTCACATTTCTGTAATTCAACCGGGGAAAGAAATCCCAAAATATGGAAACTACTTTATTGCAGATCCGCAATCGGATTACGTTTTTTATGGGACATGGACGAAGGAAAGTGAACTCGTGTTTTATTCAAATTCTCAAGATGCAGAGTTAGTGCAGTATTATTTAGTTCAGAAGCGACCAAAAGTTAAATATTATATCAATAGGGACGATCAAAAATACAGCAATAAATATAGGTGGATTGAAAGGGGAAGTGATTTAAGTAATCACGAATAACAAAATGTTCCGAGTTTTGTACCTTCTAGAATAGATTAATTAAAAAACAGGTTAACATGCACCGCAGGCAGCAATTTTGGTTCAATCCAGAGAAGTTTCAGGGTAAGTGTTTGTGGATTGTGGGCCTGAACCACTCTCAGCGGGATCAATTCAATAGATTCCCAGGGCATCCTGCCCTCTCCGGTTATCCAAATATTATTTTTTTTGTCATGCTGAGAAGTAAAAATTTGGGCTAAATTTATCAGAAGGTGATGACAGTAATTGGCAATGAAAATCAATTAGCTCTTTTATTTTTTTAAATATAGACCCCCTTTTGGGGTTCCATTATTTTAGCAGACATGGCACGTTAGCCTGGAAGTCGCGCAAAAACGATGTTCGATTAATCGAACATCGTTTTTGCATTAACCCTTTATTGTTTACCATCCATGCTAAAATAATTCATCCCCGCTGGGGATGTATGGCAGATAAAAAATATTCTTCTAGAGAGGAAATATAGATCTAAATACCTAGAAACACATTTCAATTAAACTTGTCTTTGGTAGGTTCATCCGAAGCATCTCGGAGAGACACAAAATCAAAATCAAAAATATCAAAGATTGTATCAACGAATAGGTCCTCTATCCTCGATGGAGAATGACCGTCATTTTTTTAATTGACATACAGATTCTTCGCTGATTATTCAGCATCAAAAGTAGGCCAACCACTCCCAGCGGGATCAGTTCAAGTGATTCTTCAAGGCCTCGTGCGAACTTGGGATTCGAATTGTTGCAGGAGTAATATTGTTTGGAACGGGGGGGTATCTAGGGATTAAACCAAAATAAATATTCAATTTTCTCATAGACTCATAGGTTATTGAACAAATTATTCTATTTTTATTAAAAGCAATTAACATGAAAAAGAAAAACTTATTTTTAACACTTGGAACATTAATTATTATATCCACAGCCGTATTTGTGCCCAAAGAACAATTAACTCTTAGAGCAATTTTAGCAATCATTGGCGTAATATTTATTATTATGTTCTTTCTTTCCAAAAAACAAAACCCTGCCTAAAAGTATTTTATTATGATTTAATCGTCTATATCAAATACCTTAATGCTTTTAAACAAAAGGCAATACTCATATTAATTTTAAATAAAGCACACGAACCATTAATCTATCATTCCTATAAAACTGTACATTATGGCGCGGAGGAATACCAGTATTACCTAACCAAGCACCAGATCAAGAGCCGTAGGATAGAAAATGGAATAAAAAAATGTTCCGAGTATAGTACCTTCTAGAATACATTAATTAAAAAACAGCGTAGTTCCTATTTAACATCTATTAATTAGCTTGCTGCTGTAAGGCTTGCTTAACAGCGTCCTTATTAGGCTTTGAAATAGGTATTTTTTCACCAGATAGTAAGAGTAGTACACCTCCGTCTTCTTTTAGCAAGCTTTTCACATAATCTGGATTTACCAAGTGGCTTTGATGACATCTTAAGAAGCCGTTCGGGCGCAGTAAATCTGCATATTCTTTGAGGGATTTAGAAACCAATATTTTTTCATCGTTTGATAGGAAGAAGTGTGTGTATGTATTGTCTGCTTCACAACGTATGATTTCTGATAAATTTACATACCTTATTTCGCCTTGCATCTGCAAGGCAATCTTGCTCACTTTTGTTTCTGACTTTTTGAGTTGTTGCAATAAAAAATCGAGCTGCGAAGTTTGTACTTGTGTTGACAGCTTATTTTCGGCTTTATTTACCGCAAGAATGAGCTCTTCAATATCGATAGGTTTCAGTAGGTAGTCCAAGGCGGCGAACTTTACTGCTTGAATTCCATATTGGTCGAATGCGGTAACAAAGATAACTTCAAAATTACGAGTTGGCAGTTGTTTTAATACATCAAAACCTGTTTTATTGCCCATTTGAATATCCAGAAACAATAAATTGGGCGAATGTTTTACAACAGCATCCAGCGCATCATCTACATTTTGTGCGGTTGCGATTATTGTCACCTGGGGACAGTGCTTTTCCAGTAAAGTCCGTAGGTTTTCTAAGTTGAAAATTTCGTCATCTATTAAAATTGCTCGTATCATATTATAGCCAATCTGTTAATGTTAGGTCTACTTGAGTACCACTTGAAGTTGATTGAATTGCTAAAATAAAGCGATTTTCTTTATAAATACTATTCAAGAGTGCAATTCGACTATTACTTAATTGAAGACCTAAACCAGGGTACTTTATATTCGCATCAAACCCACTTCCATTATCCTCGATAGTCATGATCAAATCCTTTGCTTGCTTGAAAAATTCAATCGTGATTTTTCCGGCACTCAGTCTTTGAGCTACTCCGTGTTTCACTGCATTTTCTACAAATGGCTGCATCAACATACTTGGTATCTCAATGTTATCCATATCCAAGTCTTGGGCATGATTGATTTCGAAATGAAAGCCAAACCGCAATTGCTCCATTTGAAGGTAATCGTCCAATAAGTTTTTTTCTTGTGACAAACTGATCAGTTCTTTATCGTCAAGGACATTGCGAGTTAATCGAGCAAATTTAGAAAGGTATCTATTCGCATTTTCGATCTCGCTCTTATTCATCAGATTTTGGATTCCTGTGAGTGAATTAAATAAAAAATGAGGGTTTAACTGGGAGCGAATTGAGCTAAGCTGAAGCTTTGCAGTGTTTTTTTGATGCTCTTGTTCAGCTAGTCTTTTGTTGTTCCTTTGTCTGATAAAGTAAAGGATAATATAAAAGATTGAGCCTATAAAAAGTGTTCCGATTAGCGTATATATAAAGACTTCTTTTTTGGAATAACTTTCTTCATATAAAGTGATATCGAGCGTATATCTGGCTGTATATTTTTCTATTTCCTGGGCTGAAATAGTACTATCTGAAATACCATCACCGTGCATATCCCATTTAATCAATGGCTCTATAATAATCTCATATCCGCCCGATTTTTTGAAAATGCTCCTATCGATCTTTACATACGGCAAATACGCATTTTCTTCCTCATTAAGGTAGCCTCCATATAGCCATGAATTGGATTCAAAGATTATCTTTTCTGTTTTCTTGTCTTTAATGGATGTGGAGTAGATATAGTCAATAGAGGTCCTATCTTTTACAATCGTCAGTTCATCATCTTTTTCAGCAAAAGTAAGATCTACTCTTTGTTCTGGTCGTATTTTACGATCGTAATCCACGCCATTTTCAGTTGCGAAGCGCTTTGCTAAGATTTCAATTTTTGGTCTCGGAATAGGCTTCCCGAAAAACACATTTTTGTAAACATCTTGCGGCCTATCGATGTCATAGCTTAGTATGGTCAGGGTTTTACCTTTTATGCTGAAGATACCCAATGCTGTCGAATCGAGCAGTTCGTTATTCCAATCCAGATCTTTTCGGATTACATCTTTCAGGTCCTCTTTATTGATCGGCTTGTTTAGCACCATCGGTTTATCATCAAGCAAAATAGTGTACCGAAAGTTCTCCGGTTTATCTTTCTTTTGAAAATACATTTGTACACTTACTTGGTTGACATCCTGCAAATAATTAAAAGAGGTATTAGGTTGATTGGGAAATATATTTCCTGCATACACATTGTTCGCTCCGCTATCCACATGCATAGTTAATCTTCCCCCTGCGCCATAAGTGACATAATGATTGATGTCTTTTTGCGCATACACTGTCGATAACGTGATGATGAAGCTAAGAAGTGTAAAAATGAGTCTTTTCATGGAATTGAGTTTAATTTTCATCAAACTTGCCACAATAATAATAAATCTAAAACCATAAAACAGTAAGGGACGAGGTTGCATTAGTAAATGTACCATTTTGCATAGTATTTGAAATGCAGATGGTCTTACAGTTGATTCAATCGTTTCTGATCTTCAAGTATAAGAGTTCGAGTTTTGTGCCTGCTCGGGCAATGTCATTAAGTTTAGGTTTTTTGTGTCATGCTGAGTAGAAAAAATTTGGGCTAAATTTATCGGAAGGTAATGACAGCATAGTGGAAGGCAATAATGTTTTTTTAATTTTAGAGATACAACCCCTTTTGGGGTTCCATTATTTTAGCTGGCATGGCACGTTAGCTTGGAGGTCGCGCAAAAACGATGTTCGATTAATCGAACATCGTTTTTGCATTAACCCATTATTGTTTACCATCCATGCTAAAATAATTCATCCCCGCTGGGGATGTATGGCGGCTAGAAATATCTTCTGGTAAATATATATGAGCCTAAATAGCTAAAAACACAGTTCTAACAAACTTGTCATTGATAGGTTCATCAGAAGCATCTCGGAGAAAAACAAAATCAAATCACCATAGATTGCATTAGCGAACAGGTTCTCTATCTTCGATAAAGAATGACAGGACCTGTTGGAGGAGAACCGTACAGATTCTTCACTAATCGTTCAGAATCGAAAGAAGGTTAACGTAGATTTCTGAATTTCCTACGGTATAGATATTTGTTTTTTCTTAAATATTCACATGTTTAATCCCTTCAATAATTGCTGACGGGTTATTTCAAAAATATTAAATTGGTCCTGCCTTGCCTGGTCTCCCTCCTCCCATTAAACATTCAATTAAGAATTGATATGAAATATATTGCTCTTTCATGAAAATAGGATATATTAGACAAGCGATCTCTCGAAAATTTTATAGATTAAGATTATGCAAGAGTTTTATTTAAATGATTTTTTAAATATCCCTGGAATCAGTTCAGCCTCTGGAATAGAATTTTGGGAGAATCAAATTTATATCGTATCAGACAACAGCAATTATCTTTATGATTACCGAATAACTGAAAATCAGCTCAATAGGCACGTCCTTTTACAAAGCCCCCAGATGGAAAGGATCGCAAAACCTCTAAAACTTGATCTGGAAGCAATGCTCCTAACGGATGACAGGATATATACTTTCGGATCCGGTTCAACTGCTGCTCGTGAAAGAGGATTTTCTATTTCCAGAAATGATTGGAGTAGCACTGAGCTAGACATGGGAAACCTGTACAGCGCCATGAAAAAATCAGCTAACATATCCTCTTCTGACTTTAATATCGAAGGGGCAGCAATGCATGGAAACAGTTGGCTGTTCCTGAATCGTGGAAATGGTCCAGCTGGACGGAATGTAATTTTCAAAGTCCATGGAGATGATTTAATCAATGACTTCGTGATAACTTGTTTTGACATCGACCTCCCCCAGATCGATGGGCTGCTATTTGGTTTTTCAGGTGCTTCAGTTGTAGATGATTCACTTTATTTCATCGCAACTGCAGAAGAAGGATTATCTACTTATGAAGACGGAGAAATCGGAGGAACAGTATTCGGAAAATTCGATTTAATAAATATGAGAATTGATCACTGTCAAAAAATATCGAATGATCAAAAATTCGAAGGGATTACATATTATGAATTGCAGTCCGATATGATTTCTTTCCTATTATGTGAGGACAGCGATGGAAGTTCCGATTTAACTACTATTTACAGACTCGATTTCAAACTTACATAAAGAAATGTTCCTCTTATCAAAACTACTCTGACCCATTCCATTGATCGGTTTGCTAGCCTACTTTGGTCAAATAAATTCTTTTATCATCCACTCGTCCTTATCTTTAAATTAGCCCCTAAATTGTTATTCAACATTAAGATGATTTGCTAGGATTATCTCCAAATTAAGGCGTATTTCAATAGCCAATCCGACATTATTTTTGTAAATTAGAGTTTCCACAACAGCACTAACAATATCCTGTTTTGACAATAATATTTATCCTTATTATTAGTTTTTTCGCTTCATTGGTACGGTCGACTTTAGGTTTTGGCGAAGCGCTAATCGCAGTTCCTTTTTTCCTTTTATTCTTGCCCGTAGATGTAGCAGTTCCCTTAGCAGTTATGCTGTCTATCGTCATTGCCCTCGTAGTAGTGATTCAAGACCATAAAAAGATCCATTTTCACAGTGCCAAATGGTTGATTATATATGCCGTTCTTGGCCTGCCTTTGGGTATCCTGATTCTGACCTATGCAAATGAAACCATTGTAAAAACAGGTCTTGGCATATTCATTATATTGTATTCTCTTTATTCACTCTATTTTACAAAAAATAAGGCCTTGGAAGTGGACAATAAGTTTTGGCTCTTCGTATGCGGTTTTTTATCAGGCGTATTTGGTGGAGCCTATGGCTTAAATGGTCCACCACTTGTTGTTTACGGAAATTTGAGACAATGGACCGCAAAACATTTTAGGGCTACATTACAGGCCTACTTTTTACCGGTCAGTCTGTTAAGTGTTGTGGGTTATTATTCCAAGGGATTGATTACTGCAGAGGTTAATATTTATTTTCTCTATTCGCTGATCACAACCATTCCGGCTATATTTTTAGGAAGGTACCTAAACCATAAATTAAAAGATGGGGCTTTCTTTAAATATGTTTATTGGGGGCTAATGCTGATCAGTGTCGTTTTGATTGTCAGCACTTTAGTATAATTGAAAGAACAGTATTTAGGTTAAATAGTCTAAGAAGAACAAATTGGCTGTATAAATTTTATTGGTAGACCCCCATCAGGCAATGTCATTAAGTTAAGAAAAAAATAAATTTAGATTCTTCGTTACTTTTGAAGCGCAAAAGTAACCAAACCGACGAAGGAGCTCACGGATACCAAAAACAACTCGAATCCGTAAACGCTTTGGCTCATTTAAGGTGGCTTTTCGCACGGGCTCCCGCACATGGATAGAATGCCTTGTTGTCGGGAATATCTTTCAGAAGATCATCCCTTTTAATGGGATGATCTTCTGAAAGCATTCCAAGGCCAATCCCAACGCACAGGGCAACGGCATTCTATCCATTTTTCCGCCACTGGAAATGAGCCGGAGGCTAAAGAACTTCCTACGGAAGGATGATGTTTGTTTAAGAAGGCAACCCACATAGTGGGTGAAATATTTTTCTGAAAATGAACAATACCCCTTTGTGTGCAATGTCAGTAAAGCAATTGCTAACGATGGGGAGATTTTCTTTGTACAAGAGGATATGTTCAGATTTTGGTTATCTAAACATGTACACAATAGTTTTCGATATCAGTACATATATAACGGAAAAAAGCCTGATTGTAGGAGTAAAAATTGGTAGTTTTAGATACTCCAATAAATCAATCCACTTATAATTATAAAAATTGACCATTGGAAAAGCTTCAGAAACTTTTTGTGAAGTGGACTGGATATAGCGACAACTATAAAGAAAACCAGAGCATTTAACATAAAGTAAATGCTCATAATTGTTAGCAGCATAGTACGATATGGAGTTAGCAGGTCAGTAAAATTCAATAAAGAAAGGACTGTGGCGATTATAAATAGGTCCATAGAGACAACATGGAAAGCACCTCTTGCCATTATCCAATTTTCTACTTTTTTAGCTTCGGAGGCCTTTGGAGAAATTGATTGAACATCCTTATCTCCCCAATAAAAATGGAAAACCAAAGCTATCAAAACAATTATGTTTGCTATTACCAATCTTGAATCCATTTCATTTCAATTCTTAAAACCATTAATAAATTTTGGATTTTTACGAGGTACAATTTTGAGGTCAAAACCTATACTGAAAAAATTAATCATCCCACCAACTTGGTTTCTTTCCATTTCTAGATCCTGAAATCCGAGTTCCATTGACAGGATAACAATCAATTGTTTCTTTGTCATAAAATATTACATACATAGATCCATCTTTTAAAGATACCAGATTAACAAATCCATCAGAGTCGGTCTTGATTGAACATATCTGATCTGGAAAATCTATGGGTTTTCCATTTCCGAAAGGGTTTACCTCCACCATGGCATCTTCTTCATTGATACGTTTAATCTTTATCTCAATGCTAAATCCTTCAAAAGGGAGATTAAAAATATCGCCGTCTAATTCACCTTCAAAGCCTTTAAAGGAACCATCAATCTGTACTTTGTCGACGGAAATATCTTTACTACAACTTATTAGAAAAGTCATAGTAAACATTAAACTTATTATTGCATTGTTAAATTTCATACCTTGTTTTATTAATATATTTACTGGTAACATTTCTTGGGGTATAAGGCAGTAACCAATTACATAACTTCATAATCTCTGCTGTCTTTCAGGGTCGGAATCCATGTTAACTCATTATTGAGGTTCGGAATATTTCACGAAATCAATGCTGATACCATTCGGATCTTGAATGGCAAAGTGTCTGTCACCCCAGGGCTCATCTCTGATTTCAATTTCAATTTTGACTCCTTTATTCTTCAATTCTTGATAAACCTTATCAACATCTTCAACTTCAATAGTTAAGTACATACCCTTTCCTTGAAAAGGTTGGTGGAAAAGGGGTTTCTGACTAGGATGATTTGGCAATAAGAAACTTATTTCTGCTTCTTTATTGGGGGTATGCAATAAAATATAAAATTCATTTTCAAACGTTAGACCGAAGCCTAACTTCTGCATATAAAACTCCTTAGTCTCCTTTAGTTTTTCTGTAATAATACCTGCGTTTAATTTCATTTTGATTTCGTTTTTTCTTTTGTGAGATGTTTGAGAAAATAGGCTTAATGTAAAGCAAAATGCTAACATTATTAATGCGATATGTTTCATGGAAATGATTTATTTAGTTGGAATAAAGTTGTTTCAATTACTAATTTTCCCATAGTATAAAACGGACTATATCTAGGTTCTAATTATTTCGGCACTATCAGCTGCCTTTTAATTGTTTAAGTTGAAGCAAATGCCTTTGAATATGAAATAAACAGAAATTCAACCATTCAAAAACACTCATGTACCCGAAAGGAATCATTTCAGTATTTCCACATCTTTCCTCGAAGTCCATGGTCGATATAGATTCATTAATCTCTCCTTTTAAATTCAGTAATTTTGCGCAGTGCTCTATTGCATCGTATTGATTTACTGCTGGAATCAAGAATTCGGGCGATTGGTATTTGACGCCCATGTCGAGCATTAAGTCTCGAATTCGCTGTACATTTAGGTCATAAGGTACTTCAGAAGAGAAAAGGGCTTCAGTTAAAAATCCCTTTAACCCAGAATTGGCCATTAAGATATGCTCAACAATCTGAGCAGCTGTCCATGAAATAGTTGATTCAATATTGTAATTGACACTGGGGATTTTAGCAATAACAGATTCAATTTCTTCAAAAATCTTATCGTTCAACGTCAGCAATTCCTGTTTTTCCGATAGGTGTTTAAGGATTTTATTGCTGTGTTTCCACAGCTCAACGGTTTCTTCGAAGTGCACTTTATCCCTAAAACCGACTTGTGTTAATGTAAGACAGCAACTATACAAATCTATTTCCATGATCCAGAAAGATATGTTGCAATATTCCTCGGGGAGATCCTCTACTTTCCAAAAAGAACTCCAATAGGTAAACTGCAAAAACTTATTTTCCTCAATCTCTTGGACCAGACCTTTGTCTGTGTATTCAATCCCTTCCCAAACACCTTTGAATTGAATAGGGGAACCTGGCTGCCAAGTGCTGGTTAAAGTAGCGTCCCAGGACAATTCATAGAATTCTTTTGATAAAAGTTTATTCCAAACTGTTTCTTTTGATGCGTAAATGTTTACGCTCTGTAAATATTTAATTTCTTTATTCATATAAATTGATTAGTTCCATATTTACCTTTTCATATTGGGTAAAATTCCAGCTCTTACAGAAAAATGTATTGTAAAAAAAGGACAAAAACACAGCTCAGGGATCTACCAGTGAAATACTACTGGAAATAGCTGGGAAAAAGAGATAAGCTTTAAAATACCTTCCTTTAGGTTTTTAATGCTTCTAAAAAGAGATTAATGTTTAAAATAACCTTTAGGGTTCTAAAAATATTGTCCTTGTAATATGTATTAAATAAGATGGGAATTGTTATAATTTTCAAAAGCCTTTACAGGTGTGATGCCATAAAAATCCTTGAATTCTTTAATGAAATGGGATTGATCATAATAACCCGCGTCAAAAAACAATTTATTTTGTCTTAAGTTCTGCTTAGATGGATTTGTATTTAGAAATTTTTGGAAGCGGACTACCTTACTAAAAGTTTTGGCGGTATCACCGATATAAAATTCAAACAGCCTTCGCAGTTGTCTCGGACTGATTCCAGTATCCAAGTCTTTTTGCAAATTGACTGAACCGCAGTTTTTCAAGATCATTTCTATACCAGCATAAAGTCTATTATCAGTATTAAACTGAGCTTTAGCATAAAGTGAAAGCAAGTAATTGTCTAATAAGCCTCTGATCACATCTGAAGATTGAGATTCATCAAAACGGGTTGAAATAAAATCTGATAAGTGAGGTACAACAGATTTCAAATGTTCTATCTGATGACTAAGTTCCAGAGCATTAATTTTGAAAAACTGTGGGAACATTGTAGGTAAGAAACGAATACCAATATAACTAAAGGAAGTACTCAAGGGGAATTCAGAATACTTTTTGAAAAAGCCCATGACATAATTTTCTTTTGGATTATTTAGGTCAAAAATGACATCGATACAACTATCGGTTACCACCCGATACGTAAAGGGCTCTGCAAGTGGCTGGCAGGTTTTAAGTTGCCAATAACAGTAAATAAATGGTTGCAACCTATAATCGGGAAGATATTCCATATAGGCAACTTGATTTGCTGATATTTTAACAGTCGGTTGTATAGGATTAAATAACCCCCTTATTTGCATATCGATAATCACAGGTATTTAAATATTAGTTCTCCAGATCATTAATTTACACCTCTATCGGAGAAAATTTTCAATTATTAAACCGTCCTTTAACAATGTTGAACATATAAGTAATTAACGAGAATTTTATTTTATTATTGAGTTCTCAATAGCATTTTACAAGTTCCCGTAGAACTGTGTTAACTATTGAAAATTAGCACACTAACTTTTAACTAAATTGTAAAAATCGGACATTTGTATTAATAATTACTATAGAGATTTCATTGTTTTTGTTTGTCCGATAATTACAATTTCTAAGATAAATACATCAGTAATTTTGGAAAACAAATGTGAGCGTTTGAGCTACGGTTCAATCAGATGCATTGTGATTAAAAATTATTACAGACAATCACTATTACAATTCACTTAAAAGACTAAAAAATGAAACAGAGATATAACTTACCTGACACAGATTCTGAGGGGTTCAGCGAATTGCTGAAATTAGAATCTTTCATGGATAAGATAGAATGGCTTATTCCATACCGATACTTAATAAAAGTTAGGGCTTCTCTGCTTAATAAATGTGCATATTGCCTTAACATGCATAGCAAAGAAGCTTTGGAAAAAGGGGTGAGTTCTGAAAAATTAAACACGCTCAAAGATTGGAAACATAGCGTCATCTTTGATGAATTAGAAAAAACCATTCTGGAATTCACAGATCATTTTACTCTAGTCAGTCAGCATGAATTTGATGAAGAACTTTTTCAAAAAGGAAGGAAATATTTTGACAACAAGCAAATTGCACAACTTGTAATGGCTATTGGGATGATAAATTTGTGGAATAGAGTGGTTATTAGCTCAGGAATTGAATAGATTATGACAAATGCTTTAAAAATTAAATTATTCAGAATCCTTTGGTCAATCGGCTCGGGCATATTATTGATTTCTGGTGTCATGCATGTATACGGAATTTTCTTTAGCGAAGATTTATCGCCTAACCAACCTTCATTGATAGATGGAATGAAGAACACTAGTATTCAAATGGATCCTACTGGAACAATTTGGAATCTGTGGATTGGGTTTCATGCTATGTTTGGAATTTGCTTGATATTCATGGCACTTTCTATTTTATATCTCTTGTTCAGATACCATGAGCTTTTTTCAAGACAACGTTTTCTGCTAGTTCTGACAATTTTAACCATTGCATCATTTGTATGGATAGGATATAGATATCTAATTCAAGATTTCTTAATTGGCATGTCAATTCCTTTTTTATTATTTATTACAGGCTTTTTTCTAACAAGTCGTTGGAAAATAAAAAAACCATTGACTGATTGATCCTAGTAAATGGCTGACCAAATTATTTGGTCTTTCGGTCCGGATGAGGGAAAAATTTAAAATAGCGATAGATTTTTCCGAGACTCTCAGCTCTACCTCTCCTACTCCAAGTGAATAAAATTTATTTCTTTATAGCTCTTTTAAAAACACTTTTGTTTATTATTGTTACTTATACAGCAATAGACATCAATGTTCAATTTAAAACCAATCCCAAGTCAGCAAAACTTAAAATACTTCTTCTGGTTTTTAATTTTAAAACTCATGGTTGGAGCCATAACAAGTGGAATTGCTTATCTAATCGATCCTTCATCACTCCATAATCCAGCAGACAATTATGGAATATTATTTAGAATATCTCTGTTATTAATATTTGCTCCAATATTTGAAACTTTGATCAATCAGTTTCTTGTCATCGAAATATTAAGAAAGATAAAGATCCCTCCTGGCCTAATTATCTCTTTTTCCGCAATCCTTTTTGGTCTATCACACCATTACCACATTTTTT
Organism: Sphingobacterium sp. BS-2; assembly: GCF_046161205.1. Classification (NCBI taxonomy): domain Bacteria; kingdom Pseudomonadati; phylum Bacteroidota; class Sphingobacteriia; order Sphingobacteriales; family Sphingobacteriaceae; genus Sphingobacterium; species Sphingobacterium sp. BS-2. Next base: position 14,861 of record NZ_JBIXGO010000001.1, on the reverse strand, counting down.
ATATGATAGCTACAACTATCAGTGGAATTATTTACGCGTTATATTATTTAAAATTAAGGCCTCAAGGGATATTAAATGCTATTATAGGAGTAGCGGGATTACACTTCTTTACAAACCTTGTGGCATTGCTAAGCGACCTATAAAGATTATCTTTAAAGTATATTTATTACAGATAAATTCCTATTTACACTCGAAAAATCCTTTACCCTGGCCATGAAAATAGCGATAATTGGAAGCCACCAAGTTGGCAAAACCACTTAGCGGAGGAGCTTTTGGAGCATCTTCCAGATTATAGTTTGGAAATAGAGCCTTATTATCAATTGGAGGCGGCAGGATTTGAGTTTTCCGGAACCCCAAATGCAGAGGATTTTGTAGAGCAATTTAATTTCTCATCAAAATTGATATTACAGCCTGCAGACAATGTGATCTTTGACCGTTGCGCGCTGGATATCATGGCATACCTCAATGTGCTAGATCCCAATGGTGACATCCAATCTTATTATAAATCGGCACAAACGATCATTTCGGAAATCGACTTATTGGTATTTGTTCCAATAGAAGATCCAGATCGGATAGCAGAATATCAAGTAACCTTTCCAAAACTTAGGCGTCAGGTCGATGATCTGCTGCTTGATTGGATTGATGATTTTGGAACCGAAGTCATAGTAGTCCAAGGTAGCTTATCGGAGCGCGTGGATCAGGTACTCCTTAGAATTAACCCCTAGAAACTTAATTAGCAATGTCTTTTAAGACTTATTTATTGATCGCTAAGGATCAGAACTATTATAGGGCTGATTCTATCCAACTATCAATGGTCTTGTACAGGTCTTGATGAGTTGTTTCAGAATGCTTTATTTCACCGTTCCTATCGATCAACATATAATGCGGAATTGCTTCGGTGTTATTTCTATCGTTAATAAATTTTTGCTGGGCTTTTGTAATATAGAAATGTTCACCAGTCAATTTTTCGGTAAAGTTATGCCATAGATTAAGGTCAGACGTTTCATCGGTGAGATACAAGAAAACAACATCTTTATTGTTTTTATATTTTTCCTTAAGAGGTTTTAAGGTTTCAAAAGCTGATATGCATGGCCCACACCAAGTAGCCCAAAAATCAACTAAAACTACCTTTCCCTTATATTTAGCTTTGATATCCTGGAATACATCTTCTTTTTCAGCTGGAAATGGCAAGTAGTGAATATTCGCAGCAACAGCTTGAGATAAATTGAGTTCATTTTGGCGGAGCAGGCTGGTCTTGTAAATATTATTATTGAAATAATTTAGGACATCAAATTGCTGTGTAGCTGTTAAACTATTACCTGAAGCCATCTTTTCTAAATAGGCCATTGCAATCAGATGTTGATAGAATTCCTTTTCATCTGCACCCAAGCTGTTTTTTAATATACGTTTGAGGTAATCCTGATATTTAGTTGGACCTATTTTCAACAAATCAGGGAGATTAAGGGCTGAATCTCGAAGTATCTCTCGATAAACGAGATTTGACATTGGAAGGTCCATGTCCAATAAGGCTGCTTTATCTTGAAGAACAGCTTGATAAAATTCATATCTCTTCTCCGGATTAGTATCTGATAGCATTTCCTTTTTTAAACCAAATGCAAATAAAATATCGGTAATTTCAATTATCCCATATCCTATTTCCCGAATATTGGTGTTTTCTGTAGAGGAATTTAAATGGGCCTGCTTATTTTCGGTTCTTTCATTCAAATAATCCCTTAATTCATCCACGTTTTTTACATCAAAGGATTTGCGGGTCCAGGTATCGATGTTATTTTGGTTAAAAAAATAGTTCTTGAGTAAATCCGCGTACTGATCAGAATTCTGAAATATGTTTTTATAATCTCCTGAATAATTAATGACAAAATTATCATCCTTATCAAAGACAAATTCTATAGTATCGTTTCTATTGGGTTCAATAAAGGATGAATAATATTTATTGTTTAAGATGAAGTAATAACTAGTCAAGTAAGGGTTGAAGAATTTGGCAAAATATGTTGAATCATTGAGCTTTTCAAGCTTCAAGAGCCTCTCCCCCGTGAGGGCATCTCCTTTACCAAAGGATTGTAGGTCGAAATCTTTCGGATAATTCCCCTTTAATTGAAATTGAATGCTGCTGAATCCGACTTGGTCCTTTTTTTGGGCAATGGCTTGAATTGTTGGTAGGAAAAATAAACAAAGAATAAATGCAAGGAACAAAGGACGCATAGATAAAAAAGTTAGTAGTTTTCAAAAGCTTAATTACCTTAATTTAGCGATTTATAATTAGAAATTTAGGTAATTATCAAAAGAATCCACATCAAACAACATCTATAGGAGCTTATTATGGTTGTTGAAAATTATTTCTATATTAATAAGGGAATAGTTATCTCGGATATTATTACTTCATATATTATTTAGTTATTTTTAATTTATTAGCACATAGATTAATTTACTAACTATTGACCAATCTATTATTGAAGCCGATTATGAAAAAACACCTCTTAAATTTCCTAATTATCCTATTAATTCCAATCTATGGATGTTCTCAAAATCTAAACAGATCAAATGATCAGCATTTAAACCTTGACTTTGAAAAATTCAATAATGGATATCCCACCGATTGGTTAGATTTCGGAGAAGGTGATTACAAAATCTATATCGATTCCAATCAGGCTAAAAACGGAAAATATGCTACCGTAATCGAGAGCACTGAAGGCAAACATGTGTATAAAGCTCTGGCTTTTACACTTCCCAATAACTATCAGGGCAAAACCATTCGCCTGACCGGCAGTATCAAAACCGAAGGCGTTACGGATGGATACGCTGGCCTTTGGATGCGAATAGATCCTCAACTTGCTTTTGACAACATGGACAAACGAGGGGTAAAAGGCAATTCAGATTGGCAAGAATATGAAATAACTTTAAAACTAAATCCTGCGAAAACGGAAAGAATCCTAATAGGTGGCTTACTTACTGGGAAAGGAAAAATGTGGTTAGATAATTTACAGGTTTCAATTGATGGAAAAATAATTGGGAAAGATGAAATCGAAATCTTCAACCGTGAATTACTACCTGCTGATAAGGATAATGAGTTTGACAAGGGCTCAAATATTACCTTTCCAACTTTGACCTATGAATCCATCAACAACCTGGAATTGCTTGGTAGAATTTGGGGATTCATGAAATACCATCACCCAGAAGTTGCAAAAGGAAAGTATAATTGGGATTATGAATTGTTCAGGATTTTACCTCCATATGTAAATGCGAAAAATAACCAGGAACGCGATAAGGTTATTACATCATGGATTGAAAAATATGGGAAAATAGCAGCTTGCACGACCTGTAAACCTAGTCCAGAAAATGCTGTTTTAAAGCCTGACCTATCTTGGATTGACAAATCAAACCTATCAAATGATATAAAAGAATTGTTGAAGGAGATCTATAACAACCGGAATCAAGGTGAAAACTATTATATTAAACTCCATCAATTCGTTAACAACCCTGATTTCACCAACGAAAAACCATACAGCAATATGCCCTATCCTGATGCTGGCTTTAGATTATTGGCTCTATACAAGTATTGGAACATGATGAACTACTTTAATCCCAACAAACATCTGACTGAAAAAGAATGGAACACGGTATTGAAGGAAAATATTCCAGGATTCCTAAATGCTAAAAATGAGTTGGAATATGAGCTGATGGCCTTGCAAATCATTGCTGACGTCAAGGATACACATGCCAATCTATGGGGAGGTGGAGATAAGATACAGGAATTACGAGGCAAGAACTTTGCTCCTTTCAAAGCGGAATTCATCGAAGACAAATATGTTGTTACAGATTATTATAATCCTGAATACGCAGATCAAGCTAAGTTAAAGGTAGGCGATATCATAACCCATATCAACGGTCGTGAAATCGATTCTATAGTGGACAGTTTAGCAAGGTATTATCCGTCGTCCAACCATTCCGTTATGCTAAGAGATATTTCTGCAGATCTGCTAAGATCAACAAACAGTTCTTTGCATATAAAGTATGTGTCAGATGGTAAAGGCCTACAGCATGAACTCCCTTTATTTGAAAGAGCAAAACTAAAGATGTATGGCATGTACAGGGTCAATCAGGATGAAAAAGCATATAAGACCTTAGATGGAAATATTGGTTATATCACCTTAGCAAACATCAAAAATGAAGACTTCCATATGATCAAAAAAACTTTTAAGGATACAAAGGGTATTATCATTGATATCAGGAACTATCCATCCAATTTTGCCCCATATGCATTGGGACCATTTTTTCTGTCAAAACCTACAGCATTTACAAAATTCACCTACCCAAACCTGAAAAACCCTGGAGAATTTACATTCACCAATCCTGTGACCATCAACCACGATCCGTTATATTATAAAGGGAAATTGATCATTTTGGTCAATGAAAAATCCCAAAGCCAAGCAGAATTTACGGCAATGGCCTTCAGAGCGGTGAGCAATTCAAAGATTGTGGGGAGTACCACAGCTGGAGCTGATGGAAATGTTTCGGTAATCTTATTGCCTGGTGGATTGAGGACCTCGATTTCTGGTATTGGGGTTTATTACCCTGATGGAACTGAAACCCAAAGGGTGGGCATCATTCCAGATATAATCGTAAAACCTACCATTAAGGGAATCAAAGAAGGTAAAGATGAAGTTTTAGATAAAGCCCTTGAGCTGATAAATATGAATTAAAAACCTATTTATTTCGTAGTAATGATTGCTACTCCATTTTTCGCTCTTTCACCATAAAGAGAGTCTGCCTTATTTTGATTGAGGATCTCGAAAGATTTAATCCTTTTTGGATTGCTTTTTTCAAAGCGGGTATAGTCTTCTTCTTTTCCATTCACGATTAACAAGGGAACATCTATTCTGTTAATTTGGTCCTGCTTTTTTTCCCAAGCATCCCAACCGCTAGGTCCAATCTTCAATTGGTATCGACGGCTCGTTTTCAATTGATATTCACCGTCTGATAAAGTCATCAGAAAACTCTCTTTAGCTTGCCTCTTATCTACTACGGTTTCAATCCCTTCAAGGTATTTATGGAAACTTTCTAATTCTGCCTCAGACATTCCAGGTTCGTAACTTGAAATCTTGTGCTTTTGACCAGCAGTTTGATAGGTGATTTCAAAAGGGAAATAGCCAGTTTTCTCCTTATTGTTTGACTGTATATTGAGGAGCTTGGTCTTATCGATAAACTTGAGAAACTTTGTTTTTTCTTTATTAGATAAAGCCAATTTATGGTAAGTTCCACTTGTACTATCCATCCTACCTAGATTAGGGCGGATCTGCTGCCATAGAAAAAGTGAGTCATTGGAATACTCCAATTCAGCGATCCTCAGAAATTCTAAATCGGCAGATTTTACTTGTCCAAGGCTAAATAAAGGGCTTATTAAGACGGCGAGGATAATGCATATTTTATGTAGGAATGGGAATACTTTCATCGTGTCGGGTTTAATGAAGGATTGGTAATCTGGTTTTCACCAAGGTTAATAGCATGGTTAGCATAAATTTATTAAATATTTTTGAACAAACACACTAATAACCAGAAACATAAGAATAAACCTTTATAATCTGGAAAAGTTTAAAGATTTTGGTCGCATATTTCCTTTGTGCAAAAACACAAAAAGAAGCATCATAATATTGAAATCAATTAGAAATTGGACACTAATACTCCTTTATGAAAAAATTACAGATGTTATTTTTATTGCTTACAATTTCATGTACTGGAAATGTTAAACAAGAAAAGGAAATAAAAAACTCGGATACGGCAGTAGTACAGAAACAACCTGTTAATAATAAAGTTCCGCAGCGTTTAATATTAGGTGGTCCTGTAGAAAATTATATTGCCTCCCTTTCTAAATCCATTAAAGATCCCAAGTATTCACAAAACTTCGATTCAATTGAGGTTTACCACCGGAATTTGTTTATCGGTAAAAAGACCTTCTTGGCTCCTGACAGCACAAAACTCTTGGTAATTGTGGATTATCCCATCATCGGCATGATTAAATGGAAGGAGTCAAATCCAACACAAAAAAGCATTAAGGAAAAAGCGGCCAAAAGATCTTATAAATACGGCATATTGAAAAAATCAAAGCTGTATCAATTGGATTTTGCTATCCCTAATTTAAGTTTCACTGATGATTGCTGTACAATAAAATATGCTAACGGTATCTTGACGGAAGGGATTAATAAAACTAAAACTATATATACCGAAGTAACAACAGAATGATCATTAAAGAACCCTTTCCTAGAATGAACTAAGTGGATACATCTGATAGCAGATTTTCATTTTTATACCTAAATGATCGATATATTTCCTTTCTCTTCTTTTCTATAAATCGTTTTGACTTTCTACTGTATAGAATAGTGCTTATCTGCATCGGGAAACCTTTTTTCTGCATCATAAAAACCCTGATATACGAATATTTATTGTCTAAAACATAGGGTTTTGGAAGTTTGATAACATATTTCAATGCAAAATCTGTATTAAAAAGCCTTTCTGCCTCAGTCTTTTCATAAATCCTAACTGACTTCTTGTAAGTAGTCGAGTCATAATCGGGATAAGCAATTTTTAAATCTGTTTTCACTTTATTGATTAATGGGTCTGGGTCTAATATGGAACCCTGATCATAATAGCTGTCACTGTTACCATTATGGTAAGACAAATAAGTTACTACCTCCATATAAATACGGCATTCCTGATGAGCGATTTCAAATCTGTTGATTTGACAAGTCAGAACTTTTTTGAGAATAGTATTTTCGTTATAGCAATCGGTAGAACCATTTAAAATCACATATTTTGGTAAGTTGAATTCAAGACCCAATGAATCTAAAAACTTTTCTTGCGAAAATCCTTGCCCCTGAGCATTGCAGATATTAAAAAACATAAGAATCCAAAGAAAAAAAGTCAGCTTCATAATAGTTAGTGTTAATATTTTGGACTATCGTTCTTTTGATAATCCTTTTTATTAGGATTACTTATTGAGAGATTTTCCATAAAACTATAAATGAAATTCGATAACTTAACGTATTGAACCAATCAAAAAGATTGCAACATCTAACCAAATATGAACCATATAAATAAATCCATTGCTCTCCTTTTTTTGTCCCTATGCACTGTCACTCCTTTATTCGGACAGTCTTGGATTGAAAGATCAATTAGGTTGGGGAAGGAAAGCTTGACGATTAGGCAATATATAGAGGACCCAAAATTAGCCAATTGGTTTCAGCCAGTTGACGAGAATGCCATTCCAACAATTGGTATTGAAGAATTCACCAAAAGATTAGGTAAAACCTACATCTTCCCAGAGGAAGCCATATTTCAAAAAGTTAAAGGCTTTGTAGAAGTTAGATTTTATGTAGATAAAAATGGAAAGGTCTTGGACTACATCTTAGTTCAAGACCTCGGCTATGAAACAGGTTCACGACTTGTTAAGTTTTTTAAAGAAAATGAATCCTGGATTCCTGCAACTTACAAGGGTAAAAATGTAGGCGTATGGATTAACTTTGTTCTTTTTCTAAATTTCCGTGATCTCACTATCGCTTAAATTTTTAAAACAATATCCTTTTTATAGGCTTACAAATTCCTCCACTAAACTTTTCCAATCTTGATCAAACGCAATTAGAATCATTTTTCCTTCAGGACTGATCAGCACCTTTGTTGGATAGCCTTCAATCTTGTAATCACTCTGAACTTTTCCATCTGATATCAATACAGGAAAGCTGTATTTATTCTTACTGATAAAGTTTTTAAGATCAGCCTCCCGATCATAACAAGAGATCGTCAAGATCTTTAATTTATCCTCCATTAAGGCATATTTCTTTTCATAGAGCGAATTAAATTCTGGAAGCTCAGCAACACATGGACCACACCAGGTTCCCCAGAAGTCGATAAAGGTCCATTTGCCGGCAAAATGAGAAGGTGCAACTTCCTTTCCCGCCAAATCTTTCAGCAAAAATGCCGGTGCATTTTCAAGTTTTGGGAAAACATCAGCTTTCAAGAAACTTGAAAATCCAGCTTTATCATAGTTCTCATGATAAAATTGCTTCAACATGGCGAAACTCTTTGCCGGAGCTTTGGTAAATTCAGAAATATACTCTTTTAGAACAGTATCCTTTCCAGAACGCTTACCTAATTCGGCAAGATAATCCTCGGAATAGTCTTTCTTAGAGCCCGTAAAAAAGTTGTCGTAGTAGCTTTGATACTCATAATCAACATTCCCTTTTGGCGATAAATCATACGCATTTTTCAAGTACTTCCATCCCAATTCTGGATCCTTATTCTTTAACGCTTCAAACATCGAAAAATTAACAAAAGCTAGATGAGCCTTATTGATAAGTCCTTTATCTTTAGCTTTATCTTCAGCAAGAAAAGCCAACCTTTTTTCGAGTTTCTTGTAATCCTCAAGATCAGTTCTGCCATTGGTAAATTGTTTTTGAGTCAACAAAATAATATATCGCCCAGCATTCCCATCCTTCCATTCAGCATCATCCATTGCGAACAATTCATCGATACCCTTTTGGATCGCTTGATTATCTGATGATTCCTTATAAGTTGCCCAGACTTTCATAGGGCCAATGAAGCGTTTTTCTCGATCAGTTAATTTCGTAAAAATGGCATCCATGCGGTCCATTTCATTTTGCGTGTTTGATTTGATTCCTTGTGATAAGCCCGATTGTAAAAAATCATAAAGCCTATCGTCTGAAAGCAAAGTCGTTGTTTCCAGGAAATCTTCCATGTCCAATTCGTCAATCCCAACCTTATTAGAGAGGTGATAAGTATTGGCTAGGATTTTTGAAGGAACTTGCAAAAGCAATTGATTATAACTATCGTAATCCTCCATAGTCTGGTAGGTAGGCAATATTATTTTTAAATAATTAGGATCAGAACCAAATTCCTTTCCGTAATCACTGATGTATTGTGCAAACTTTACACTATCAACATCCTGATTGTTTTTGAAATACCTACTTCTATAACTACCTTTCAGAAGCATATTACTAAATTGGAGATCAAGCTTTTCTACTTTCGCCCCTTCATCTCTAGTAACTTCAGTTATTTGCCTACTGTTAAAAGTTTTCCCCTCAGAAGTAGATGACCCTTCAATTTTTAATGTTTTTGCTATTATAAATTTTGATTTAGGATCAAATCTGATTTCAGAAGTAATCAGACTGTCTTTGCTATTTGTTCTTTCAACTAACCAAGACCTCCTATTTCTTTCCTTTATTTTATAAATTTGGTTTCCCAATTGAAATTCAGACTGCTTTAATTGTTCCGGTTTTACATTAGCAAAGTCATTGAAGTAGACATTGTGAAAAAGGTTATTATATTCATTATTGATTAAAAAAACTTCATCTTTCGTCAAGACTAAATTAAATTCATCTATAATTTTCCTCAACTTTTGATTGAATGCCGCAGTATCTTGGACAAGAATATTATCCTGGGTATTTAATGGGTAGTTTATATAGGATATTATGAAGTTTCTATAATTGGATGAAATGTCCAACTCATCCCTTAGTTTGTCGGTTTTAAAAGTGGAGAAATTTACCGATTGATCCTTTAGATCAATTTCCTCTATTCCATCCAAACTCAATTCCAATTGTTTTTGTTTATTCGCATTTCTTGATTCATGAACAGAAACGTACAATGTCATTTGCGTAGAACTATCATCATTGACATTCGTCTGTACAATCTTATAATGGACAGGAAATTTTTGCGCAAAAGCCAACTGGGCAAATAGGACAAAAAAGAAAATGGCAATATTCTTCATGGTATAATAATTAGTTAACTAAAAATAACTCCTAAAGAGCATATTTCCAAAACATTAACCTTTTATTAACTATTGAAGAATATTGCCAATTGATTTACCAGAATTAGGTTAGTTCTAATTAATATGCAATACTATTATCAACATCATATTTCATTCCGGGATAATCCAAAATTCTACGCATCAAAGCCATCTGTCCGCACAAATAGTCTTCTCGACCTATGCACATGCCTATAAAGTTTAATTTATCCTCTTTGATAAAGGGCACCTGCATACCCATTTCAAATACCTCTGCCAAGGTTGCATCATCGGCATTCAACAGGGCTTGGTAAACTTGAGGGGAAATCTTGTGGAAATTATCAAGCAACTGCTTTAAGGTTGGATATTCCTTCTTTTCATCCAATGTCTTCCCCATATAAAATAAATCTTGATACGGATCTTCTTCTTTTATACCTAAAATATTGCCCATACTATAGCGAACATTCACATAATTTCCAGCCATCCAAACTAAGTGGTTAGTCCTATTTTCAATTCTCTTCAGTGCGTCTTCTTCTGAAATACCGTCCAGAACATTGATAAAGGTCTGCGTATGCATTCTATAAGCAGGAATAATGATATTCAATTGTGCTGATTTTGCTGTGTCCATGATAATTAATTTATTAGTGTCTATCAAAGTTAGTCCATCTTGAAAAAGAAACACTTGTCCTATGACAAGTATTAACCCTCGATATATTTCGTTGATATTGAATAAAATAAAATCTAACTTTGAATCCGCTCTCAAACAAGGATTAAAAACATAACGATTAAACCAGCACGAGTTTGAGGACAAAGGAACCAGTTAAACAGATACCAAAATGAAATTAATTGTCGATGAAAATATTGCACTGGAAAGAACTTCCCTTGCTTATGTTTCAGAGTTGTTTCAGATTATTCAATCCAATAGATCCTTTCTATCAGAGTTTCTCCCATGGGTGGAAGTTATGGTCAAGGAGGAAGATTTTAAAGCCTATATCCTCAATGCCATAAATAAAAACGAGGAAGATTATGAACATAGTTTTACCATTCTTTATCAAAGTGAGGCAGTTGGTCGAATTGGTTTACATCATATCAACCATCCGAATAAGGTTGCTGCCATTGGTTATTGGATCGATAAAGATCAAAATGGAAAAGGGATTGTAATCAAATCCTGCAAAAGATTGATTGCCTATGCTTTTGAAGATCTAAATTTAAATAGAATTGAAATCAAAGCCGCGGTCGAAAACCTTAAAAGTCAAGCCATCCCTCAAAAGCTAAACTTTCAGAAAGAAGGAGTATTGCGTGAAGCAGAATTTGTAAACCAAAAATATTTGGACCTTACTTTATATTCTTTATTGAAAAAAGAATACCAAGGAGAATAATGGAAAGCCTAGAACTCAGCACCTACATCATAAAGGACAAGAAATATAAGATTCGCGATATCAACCATATTGATACCAGCCAATTTATATCGCTGAATGATAACGCCCTATTAGATCCAGAAAAAATGGACCGCGATTATATTGAAGGTGTACTGCTTATGAAATTTAACGGAGATACGATTATGGATTTCACCTTTTGGGACGATATTGAAGATCTATGGCATTACTTTATCAATTCCTTTGAGCAATTGATAAAACAAGATGAATGTAGTTTTTCATTTCCAAGCCAGCCACTGCCGGTTTCCATAAAAATTATTAAGGACAGAGTTCAGTTGGTTATTGGATCTAAATCGATCTATATGAAAGCTGAACAATTTATTGATGTTATGCTTCTAGAGGCTATTAAATTCTTTACAACGCTTATGTCGATATTCCCAAGGCAGGAAGCTGAATATCATCAAACAATTCTACGGATATATAAAATTAAACTTAGCATAGAAGACAGATTTAAGTCCCACTGAAGGGGTTTTTAATTTTTTTCAAATTCCTTGTAACCTTTCCAAATGTCATTTACCCTAAATAAATACAAACGAATTAAAAAGGTAAAAACATGGAAAATACAATCAAAAATCAGTCACTGAATTCAACATTCAATTTATTGAAATATGTCTTTGTCGTTGTTCCCATTGTGGCAGGTGCTGACAAATTCACTAACTTACTTACAAATTGGGAACAGTATGTCAATCCATCGATTGCTGATCTTCTCCCAGTTTCGGCAGGGGTTTTTATGATGGTTGTAGGGATAATTGAAATAGTAGCAGGTTTAATCGTATTCAAGAAACCGGAAATTGGGGGTTATATCGTAGCAGCATGGCTAACACTAATCGCCCTTTCCTTATTAGTCGGATTTAATTATGTGGATGTAGCAGTGCGGGATTTGGTGATGGCGATTGCTGCATTATCAATGGCTAGATTAGCAAAAATTGTCGGACAATGATAAAAGAACAATTTGAGCAATTAACAGAGGTTGAAATCATCGATCGGATTTTGAATGGTGAGAAACCGCTTTATGAAATTATCGTAAGGCGGTTTAATTCCTACCTCTATAAAATCGGACGATCGTACAACTACAACCATGAAGATACCCAAGACCTGATGCAGGACACCTACATTGATGCGTTTAAATGCTTGACCCAATTTAAGCATGGCTCAAGTTTCAAGACCTGGATCATCAGGATCATGCTCAACAACTGCTATAGGAAGAAAATGAAGTTCAGTTTCAAAAAAGAAACTGTCAATGAGATTATCAACGAAAATGTAATGCCTATGTTCAACAACTCAAACAACGATGTGCAAAAAGAGATCTTCAGCCACGAATTGGGGAAAATTATCGAAGCTTCGCTCTTGAGAATTCCTGAAGACTATAGGATGGTTTTCTCCTTGCGAGAAATCAATGGTTTGAATGTTGCTGAAACCTCTTCCCTGCTTGACATCAGCGAAGCAAATGTAAAGGTGCGTTTAAATCGTGCAAAAGCGATGTTGAGAACTGAAATCGAAAAAACTTATTCTCCAGAAGAACTATTTGAATTTAATCTCTGCTATTGCAATCCTTTTACAGAAAGAGTCATGAAGAAAATCCATGAATTATAGTGCAGTTTTTTATATATCCATATCTATTATTTGAAAAAATGCGAAGTGAAACTTCGCATTTTTTGTCTTAATAGGGAAAAATTAAGAGCTAAAGTCCTTTACTGTTTTGTTCCTTCAAAACTGTACATCTCCTCCCCTTCAGCTGTTACCTTGGTCACAAAAGACAGTGCCTTGTTGGATGTGGTATACACCAAAACCCCTTGTGGTTCAGACGCTTCAGTCAGCACCCCTCTTCCGGAATTATTGTACACTTGTACCTCCTTCACTGGAAGATTCAGCCCTGTGTTTTTTGCAGTAATCTTCACCTTATTGTTGCTTACCTTGGTAATTTCTACCAATTCATTAAATTTTTTCTCTCCACCGACAATATCAATGGTTCCTTTGAAGGTTCCTACCACCTCATCAATGCTTCCTGAATCTGGCTCAGGATTGTTTTCATCCTTTGAACAGCTAGCAAACAAAAAGCTCATGCCCACAAGCAAAAAGCAAATGGCAAAAATTGATTTTAATTTATTATCTCTTTTCATATTGAATTATTAAATCTTCTGGTAAAGAAAGTTTTGATTGAATAAATCAAAATTACCCCCTAAAGAAACCTAATCCAATACCCGAAAACTGGTAATATAAAACCCCTGCTTTTAGTTAAAAAGACATAATGCGTCGGCTTGCGACTTCCAGAAGCTAAACCAAAAATCTCTTAAATTCATATCCTAACCTTTATCATCAACAATTTTTTCATAGCTCCTCTCCCCTTTTTCATTGATCATGACCAAACCAGAGCTTCCTTCATTGTTAAGGAAGGAATAACTGCTGTTTCCTTTTGGATGGGTGAATTTGATATGGGTCCCTTTGCTGTCCAGCTCCAACACCGCAGATGGGAATTCAGGATTCGGATTTTGAAGTTTAATGGAAGGAAAGCCCTTTTCAATTGAAATGATCAATCGAGATTTACCTTCTGCATCTGTGATATGTAATTCTTCGGCTTTAATTATTTTCTTGGACATGTTTGATCTATTGATAGTGGTTCATTAACTTTTGAAAGTTCTCCCTGAATTTGTCTGCCTTTGCATCAAAATCTGTATACCCAGCATCAAACACCCATTTCTTGATCGATGGAGCTTTCACAAAACCAAGCTGATGGTACTCTTCCTGTTTATCGATTCGTTCTTTGAGAGCGGCAAGCATCTGCAAGGAAAAATCAGCATTCGGCTCAATCCCTGTATCCAAAACACTCGGAGCAATAGCTACACTTTCTAGGTGAAGCTGATAGGCTAGCTTAGCCGCTACACTCACCGCATCGGCACTGGTTTGTCCAGACCAATCCTCTGGTCTCCCCAAACCAATAATGAGCAATCTTTCAGCTTTGATCTTCCCTAGATTTTGGTCAATCAATAATGTATCCAAGTAATTTCCAGAAAAAGATTTCTGATCCCTTAATGAAAAAAGCAATCCGTCCATTGCAGCATTTAGATGCAAAAGACCGCCTATGGGTTCCTTTTGGTTTATCTCATGAGTAAATAAACAGGCACAGCTTAAAGCTACCTCAGCCATGGAGGCATCCCAAGTTACTAATTCTATTTCTACAGATTTGTAGCTGCCGATTGGGCTTCTTTGAACAGATGGATTTGACATAATATTTAAATCGAAAAGAAATTTTAATTATTCTGTGATTAAATTTTATAATCAAAACGTTTGGTTTTCAAAAATGTTTTCTAGAAAAATAATTATTGCAAGTTCTTCAAACTAAGTTTATAACCATGGGGTCATCCTGACGCAGGAAAAATTTGAGCTAAATTTATCGGAAGGTGATGACAGCATGTTGGCAATGAAAATCAATTAGTTCTTTTGTTTTTTAAATATAGAACCCCATTTGGGGTTCCATTATTTTAGCAGACATAGCACGTTAGCCTGGAAGTCGCGCAAAAACGATGTTCGATTAATCGAACATCGTTTTTGCATTACCCCTATATTGTTTACCATCCATGCTAAAATAATTCATCCCCCGCTGGGGATGTATGGCG